>NZ_JANCLX010000049.1 GCF_024295805.1 Streptomyces cucumeris | reverse complement strand
CCCGATGTACTCGCCGCCCAACGCAAGGAACGGGCCCGCATTCGCAGCGAGAAGGGCATCCGCTGGGGCGGACGCCCCCTCGCAGCCGCAGCCTGAACCCGGCGAACCTATGCGGTCACAGCACTAGTCGGCGTCGACGGTCCTTCTGGTGCGGTGTCGTAAGCGGCCTCCCCTTCGGGTGGCATACGCGGAGCGCTTTCCCGACTCTACGGACCGGGGGCCACGGCTCCCGAGCGCGCCCGACGCCAACGGCCGGCGTCCGGACGGCGGTGCCCGACCGGACGATGCAGGAGGCTGCCGGGCGCGCAGCCTGCCAGTACTCGACGGCCAACGCGCGTGGGCATCGTCGCTCAATCTGACGTCACCTGCGCCCGCCCCGGCCACGGGGTGATCACACGGTGTTGCACCGTGCACTCGGGCACGCGGTCCAAGATCATTTGTTTACGGCAGCGCGCGGAGATCGCCCGCTTCCCCACGTGTTCAGGCCAAATTGTCCGCCGTACGTTTTCGGACGGGCATGCCTGCGCAGCTTCAGCGCAGCACCAGTGAGCGCTACTCGCTGCACCTGGGGGGATGCCACCGTGCCAACTGAGCCAACCGAAACAGCGTGGAAAATCCAGTCAGCCGTCGCGGATGCGACGGCTAAGGCGGACTCGAAAGCCGCACTCGCCTTAACCCTGCAGTCCACCACGCTGGCCGTACTCAGTTTGCTGGCGAGTTCCCGGCGGGCGGTGGGCGGGTTCGAGTCCGCCGCGTCGCAGACGCTGTTGTGGCTCGGCATCGTGCTCATCATGGCGGGTGCCTGTTGTGCCGCATGGGCTGTGTCTCCCCGGCTTGGCAAGGAGCGGCGAGGGCCAGAACCGGATGGCGACTTCCTGTACTTCGGACACCTGCGGCTCATGGAACCCGCCGTGCTGGAGGGGGTGCTGCGGAGCACAGATCCACTGCCTTCGCTTGCCCGGCAGGTGGTGGTGATGAGCGAGATCGCCTGGGCCAAACACCGCCGGGTGCAGTGCTCTCTCGTCCTGGCAGTCGCGGGCTGCGGCTGCTTCGCCGTGGCCACCGTCTTCGCGTGAGGGCGAGGAGGTGTCACGGTGAACTTCCTGTCCCTCGTCTCTCCTGAGGTATGGCGCGACTTGATCGAACGCGGGCATCGGCGCACCTACCGGAGCCAGGCGGTGCTCCTGGCCCAGGGCGAGTCGCCCGACGGTGTGATCGCGCTGGTCGAGGGTCTCGTGAAGGTGGTGCAGGGCAATGAGGCCGGGGACCGTCTGACGTTGATGCTCCGCGGTCCCGGCGAGGTCCTCGGTGAGATGGGTGTGCTGCTCGACCGGCCGCGCTCGGCAACCGTGACTGCGGTACGCCCTTGCACCGGTGTCGTCATGGCCGCGCATGCCTTCCGTGGATATGTGGCCCGGCATCGCCTGGAGTCTGTCGTGTACCGGCTGAGCGTGGACCGGCTGAACAGTCAGGAGCGTTTGCGCGCTGACCTTGCTCATCTGCCGCCGCTGGCGCGCCTGGCACGGGTGGTCGTGCATCTCGCGGACGAGGTGGGGCACCGTGATGGGGCTGGCGGTGTTGTCGTCGAACTCGGCATACCCAGGGAGGATTTGGCCACGATGGCGGGCATGAGCCGGTCATCAGCGTTTGCCGCCCTCGCGCGTCTCCAGTCCGACGGCATTGTCACGCTCGGCCGTCGGCGGCTCGTTGTCAGAGATCCTGCCCTGTTGAGGGCCGCAGCCCAGGATGACGGGGTGGGTGACGGCGACCGACCGCCGCGCGGAGCTCCTGTGATGTGACGGGCGGCACGCCCGTACCGTCCATCACTGGACGGTCGGCTGCCGGCTCCTCGAACAGGGTGGTGCTCTCCCCGCCGCGTGGGCGGGGAGAGCTACGAGAGGAGCGGCGCATGCTGCCGTCATGGGAGCCCTTGTGGCCCTACCGGGCCGTGCTGGCCGTCGACGCCAGGGACTTCGGATCACTCGACAGCAAAGGGATGCAGCGAGTCAACGCCGACATCCCGCCCCTGCTAGCGCAAGCGCTGAGCGCCAGCAACGTCAGCGCGCACTGGGAACGGCGCGTGTTCGGCCAGCACACGGGCGACGGTTATGTCGCCGGCATGGACCCTGAGGTCCTGCCCGCGCTGGTGGGGCACTTCCCCGACGCGCTTCGCCAGGCGCTCTCCCGTCGGCGGGCCGAGAACCCGCATCTCAAGCCGCTGCAGCTGCGGGTCAGCATCCACGTCGGGCCGTTGCCGCAGAGCGGTCTGGGCGTGCCCATGGTGCACACTCACCGACTTCTGGACGACAAGGCGCTGCGGGCGGTGCTCGAGCGCGGGCATCCCGAGATCACCAACACCGCCGTGATCGTCTCCCAGCGGGTGTACGAGGACGTCTTCGACAGCGGCTGCGTCAACGACGACGTACTGCCGACGCACTTCCACCGGCATCTGGTGAGGGTGAAGAAGTTCGAGCAGCCGGCCTATCTGCACCTTCCCGGCTTCGATTGGGGGCTCGCGGATCCGGACATCTTCGAGCCGTCCGCTGCGGCGGCGGATGAGGAGGAGCCGGGATCCGGGGCGCTCGTGGCGTCTGCTCCCACGGCTCCGGTGGGTCCCGGCGCGGTGAACTTCCACCAGTACGGCGAGCACGGCAAGCAGGGCTACAACTTCTACGACGAGCGGGGGCGGTAATGAGCGACCGCAGCAGCGAAGCACCCGACCCGACGTACGACAAAATCGACCCGGTGAGGCCCCGGGCGCACGAGGACCCGGCCGACGCGCCGCCATCGAACGCGTCGGAGTTCCACCAATACGGCGACCACAGCGTCCAGGCAGTCCACTACGCCGTACACCTGAACGGTGACTACGTCCAGACCCTGCCCATCGACGGCCGCGACCCCGCCTACCGTGCGAGCGAAGACGGGCGCTTCGTCGAACCCCGGGATCCGAACCGTCTGCCCGACGCCGCCAAGGTCCTCGAAACGCACGGCGTAGTGGTGCTGTGCGCGCCCGCCGGCAGCGGCCGGCGAACCGCGGCGGTACGACTCCTGCGCCATACGGCGGGACCGCAGGAGCCGGAGCTGTTCGACCTGGAACCGGAGTGGACCAAGCCCGGGACCCAGTGCCTGCCGGTGCGCTCGGCGACGGGCTACCTGCTCGACCTCTCCGACCTCCCGGACGAGCCGCCCGCCCGCTTCGGCCAAGACCTGGTCCATCATGGAGCGGCGCTGCGCAAACAGGGGTCCTTCCTGGTCGTGCTCGCCACCCCGGGCGACTGGCAGGGCGCGTGGGCCGATGCCACCGGCGACGTCACCGTACGGCTGGAGTCCCCCAGTGCGCGGCTTCTTGTCGAGGCAGAGCTCGACGCGCACGGTCACGGGGACCGGTTGGCCTGGCTGACGGACGAGAAGCTCTCCCCCATCTGGGAAGCCGACCCGTCCGCCCGTGAGGCGTGCCGGCTGGCCGGACTCATCGGTGCGGCCAAGGGCAGGGAACAGCTCAAGGAAGCCGTGGACCTTTTCGGGGACTGGCACATCACGGTGGAGAAGCTGCTCAACAAGCGCGGTGCGGTGGACGGGAGTCCGTCGTTGCTGTCCACTCGGGTCACGGTGTGGGCCGGAGCGCTGCTCGACGGAGCGCGGCGCGGTTCCATCGTCCGCGCGTCCGACGACCTGCTCGCCTCGCTGGGCCAGGCCCGCGGACCGGCCGACGTACTCACCGACGCGACGTCATCCCGTCGGCTCCAAGCAGCCGAGATCGAGCCCGTCGGCGAACGTGCCCACCACGACCGCAGGTGTCAGGGGCTGCCCGCCGCCCTCCTGCGTCATCTGTGGGACGAGTTCCCCACCCAGCATGACCTGCTGACGACGTGGGCGGTCGGTGTCGCCGCGAATCGGTCCGTCCCGGAGGACGATGCCCGACTCGCAAGCGAAGCCCTCCTGCGCCTGGCGGTACGTCGGCACGACAGGAAGGTGCTCGACGCTCTCGCGACGGGGCTCACCGGCCCTAGGCGGATCTTGGCCGTCGAGGCGCTCACGAAGGCCGCAACGGACGCCGAACTCGGCCGCTACGTCCGGGACCGCCTCCTCAACTGGGCGGAGTCCAGCAACACGGAGAAGGTCGATCTGGTCGTCGACGTCTGTGGCGGGCCCTGGGGCCAGCAGCAGTCGGCGCTCGCCCTCACTCGCCTGGGAAAGGCAGCGGGTGAGCAGGATTTCGGTGCCGAGAAACTGGTCAGCGCCTTCCGCGAGCTCGTCCGACGAGCCCCCGACCTCGTGGCCAAGACGGTCGTGCAGTGGCTGAAGAAGCACGGCACCGAGGCCGCCGGAAAGGCGCACCGCCAAGCGTTGGGGGCCTTCCTGGCACTCGTCTCCAGTGACACGGGTACAGACCTGGTCCTCGCCTCGGCCGGCGACGCGTCCAGCAGGGAGCACTTCGTCCGTGCCTGGCAAACGCTGCTGTCCACCAACGATGCCGTGGACCCGGTGCTCGGCCAGCTCACCCGGTGGCAGGAGCGGTTCGAGCACGACGCCGACCAGGGGGACGCGGTGATTGCCCTGCTGGCTGAGGTCTTCGCCCCACCGCGGCTGCGGTTGCGGCTCGACCGGCTCTTGGTGGCCGACGAAGCGGTGGTCCGGCCGTTCTGGCGGGACATCCTCGGCCGCGCCATGCAGCACTACAGCCTCGTCCAGAAAGCGTCGGAGGCATGACCGAACGTCCCGGTCCCTGGTGGAGACGGCGGGTCGGCCGGTTCACGGCGTACTGGCCCACCTGCCTGCCGGGCGTCCGCTTCCTGGCACGCGGCACTCTCACCCATCTAGTCCCTCCCCGGGCGACCGGGACCCACCACGCGGCCGCCACGCGAGCGGCGGCGCGCCTGGCCCTGGACGAACTCGGCCGCGGCATCGCCGGGGATCACCGGCCCGAGGAACTGGAATGCGCTCAGCAGAGGCTCACCCTGGCGGTCTCGCCGTGGCACAGCCCCGACAGCCACCCCGGGCTCTGGCTCAGGGCACGACTCACCCTGCTGCTCCCCCAGCAGGACGCCGATCGGGCCCTAAGACACCAGAACGCCCTGCGCGAGGTTGAGCTCCGTCTCGCACAGGACCGCTTGCGCCGGCAAGAGCTGGCTCGGACCGTGTGCACCGACCGGGACAGCGCCCGCCTGTGGTGGCTGGAGCGACATCTGGACGACCTGTCGGCCCTCAACTGGGCATCGTTCAGGGACACGATCCTCCCCTTAGTGGGGACGTCGGTCACCGAGCGCACGCAAGCCGAGCGGCTCGCCCACACCCTCCTCTACGTCTGGGAGCAATTGGCCGACGTGCCGGGACGGCAGGCGCGGTTCATGGCCACGGCCCGCACGCTCTTCGAGCAGATGGGTTGGTCCGACGGATTCCCCTGGCCGTCGCCGTCCGGCGACCTGGAGTCCGTGGCGCCGTCCCCCGCGACCGGCCCCTACGCAACGGAGGACGGGCAGTGAAGACCTCCGTACTGCGCTGGTTACTCGACCCGCTCACCAGTCTGCTCGCCCTCCGCCTTTGGTACCGGGAGCGCGGCCGCAGGCCGTACGAGGCGGCGTGGCGGCTGGCCAGGGTCATGCGCCACCCGGACGAGCTCGTGTACCGCGTTCACGGCCACCGACCCGACGACCCTGGAGACCCGCTTCCTTGATCACGGGGCAGTGCTGCTGCAGGGTGTCTCGAAGAGACCGGTCACATACGCGATCAGGTGGTGCTGCCGGACTCATGGGCAGCACCGTGGGGCCAGGCTGGTGACTGAGGCTCGAGGTCGCAGTCGCCTCCGCCCTGGGACACTGCGAAGCCGTTGATGCGGGCGGAGCCCAACGTGCCCGCTCGGCCTGGGAACGCTACGTAGTCGACGTTCGCACGGCAGGACGACGACCCCACCAGTGGCTACTCCCTCTCAGCGCAGCTTCCCCTGGGCAGAATCTGGGGAGAATGACCACCGCTGGGGAGCGTCTGGGGAGAATCGACCGCGCAAATCTGCCGCACGATGAAAGCCCCGGAAAGATGCAAAGCCGCAGCTCAGACGGCTCTCTGAGGCAATCGATGCAGGTCAGCGCCCCGAGGGAGACAACTTCATGACGTAGGTACCGAGATCGTCGGCCTCGACGATGCCGGGGAGCGACCCGCCCTCACGCAAGGGCGTGACATAGCGGGTGGCCGTGACTTCGGAAAGCATTTCCTCAAGCTATCCGAGACATCGACGGTGCCATCAGTGATTTTCCCCCGGTGCGCGGACACCGGGCGATACGCCGCGGCGGGCCCGGGGAACGCGGTCCGGCGCCGGGCCATACGGTGGGCGTGCGGAGGGCCGGGGCGTAGGCTGAGATCTTGGACCGGAGCCCCGGGACCGGGACGCCCATCACACGATGAGGGAGTTGTCGCCTTGCCGCCACAGGCCCCCCGGAGCGCTGACGCGCAGCGTCCACTCGCCCGGCACTAGGTGCCGCGATGGCTGCCGCCGCCGACACCGCCTTCGTGGGGCGCGCCCCTGAGCTGGAGCGCATGCACACATGTCTGCGCGAAGCGCGCTCCGGCAAGGCGTCGAGCGTGCTCGTCCAGGGCCCGGCGGGGATCGGGAAGACCGCGCTGGTCCGCCGCTGGCTGGAGGGGCTCGCGCCGGAGGGCTTCCCGGTGCTCCGAGCCACCTGTGACACCTCCGAGGAGGATCTGGCCTTCGGCATGATCGGGCAGCTCACGTCCCGGGTGCCGGCGGTGCTCCTGGAGCGGTTCCCGCTGCTCGCGGGGGCGATCCCGGCGGCCTCGGAGCCGTTCCAGGTGGGCGCCGAACTGCTGGGACTCCTCGGTGAGCTCCAGGGCGGCGGACCGGTGGTGATGATCGTCGACGATGTCCAGTGGGCCGATCAGCCCTCGGCCCAGACGCTGGGCTTCGTACTGCGCCGCCTGGAGGCCGACGCGGTCCTCACCGTGCTGCTGGCCCGCAGCGATACGGAGCCCGGCCGGGCCGGCGGGCTGGATCTGCACCGCCTCATCGCCCGTATGCCGCACAACTGCGAGCTGAATCTGACCGGGCTCGGTGTCGCCGAGGTGGCCGAGCTGGCCGGGCTGGTCTACGGGCGTCCCGTCGGCAGCGGAACGGCCGAGCGGCTGCGGGAGCACACCGGCGGCCATGCGCTGTACCTCCGGACGCTGCTCACCGAGGTCTCACTGGAGGGGGCGGCCGACGGGCGGGACGCCCTGCCGGTGCCGACCTCCCTGGTCCAGGCCCTGCGGCGGCAGTTGGAGGCCCTGCCCGGTGCGGCGCGCGCCCTGATCGAGGGCATCGCCGTCCTGGGCGGCCCGGCACCCCTGGCCACGGCCGCGCGCGTCGCCTCCGTCGCGGAGCCCGACGCGGCGCTCGCGCCCCTGCTGCGGCACGGCATCGTGCGCTGGTGGCCCCACCGGCCGTCCACCCCGGTCGCGATCGCCCATGCGTTGCAGCGGGAGGCCATCATGGGCGCCACCCCGCCCGACCGGCTGCGGGCGCTGCACGCGACCGCGGCCACCCTCGTCGATCGCGCCGCGTCCTGGTCGCACCGGGTCGCGGCCACGCACGGCGCCGACCCCCGGCTCGCCGGTGAGCTCGAACGGGCCGCCGGGGAGTACGACTCGGCGGGCGAGGCGGTGCGGGCCGCGAACCTCCTGCTGTGGGCCTCGGAGGTGGCGCTCCCCCGGCGGGAGCAGGAGCGTCTGCTGCTCACAGCGGCCGCACGCCTGTTGTGGGCCCAGCAGTACCTGCGCGTGGAAGCGCTCCTGACGAGGATCGAGGCAGCCGGACCGTCCCCGCTGCGCAGCCTGGTGCTGGGCGGCTACGGAACACCCCGCGGCACTCCCGGCGCCGCGGAGCTGCTGAGGGAGGCGCTGGAGGCCCGTCCGGCCGAACCCGGTACGGAGTTCGTGCCCGCCATGGCGGGTACCTGGCTCGGCATCAAGCACGTCGTGGACGGCCACGGCGCGAAGGCCGTGCCGGTGCTCCGGGACGTGCTGGCGATCGACCGCCTGGAGCCACAACTGGCGCCGTGGGCGGCCGGCAGCCTGGGACTGGCCCGCGCCTACGCCGACGGGGCACGCGCGGCCCTGGGCGAGTACAACACCGTGGCCCCGCCCGGCAGTCCGCGCTCCGCCGCGGACCAGGCCCTCCAGCGCGCCTACCGCGGCATGCTCCAGATGTGGGCCGGGGACCTGGCCGACGCACAGCATGAGCTCGCCGCGGCCCTGGACACCGCGCGTACCCAAGGCTCCGCCGTGACCTCGGAGTTCACCTACGCCAATCTCGCCGCCTCGCAGTACCTCCTCGGCCTCTGGGACGAGGCCGCGATCAGCGCCGACCACGCGCTGGCCATCGCCGACGCCGAGGAGAAGCCCTGGGCGTTCTCGTACGCCTACTCCATCGCGTCATGGGTGCCCTCCGGACGCGGACAGTGGCAGCGGGCCCGGGAACTGGTGGAGCGCTCGTACCGGTGGTCCAGGGAGATGGGACCTGACTACGGAGTGCCGCTGGCCGCCCTCGGGAACGCCGTACTGGCGCAGGCCCGGGGCGACCACCCCACCGTGCTCGCCGCGCTGCGGGCGGTCCTCGGGGCCCGTCCCGACGCGGGTCCGCTGGCGTTCCAGACCTGGTGGCGCCCGCTGCTCGTCGAGGCCCTGATCGCCGGTGGCGACCTGGACAAGGCCGCTCCCGCCATGACCTCCCTGGCGGCGCTGGGCGAGGAGGCGCCCTCGCTGCGGCTCGCGGTGGCATGGCTCTCGGGCCGGCTGTCCCAGGCGCGCGGGGACGCCAGGCGGGCCCGTGACACCTTCGAAGCGGCGCTCGCCGCCCCCGCCTGCGCCGATGATCCGCCCCTGCACCGGGCGCTGCTGGCGCACGGTCACGGTCGGCTGCTGGCCCATGCCGGGGAGCACCACCGGGCGGCCGCGCGCTTCACCGAGGCCCGTGACCTCTTCGCGGCGCTGGGGGCGCAGCCGTTCCTCCTGCGCTACCGGGACGACTTCGCGGACTGGCCCGCCGCCCGGCCCCATTCGGCCGGGGCCGCGCTGTCCGGACTGACCGGCCGCGAACGTGACATCTCCCTGCTCGTCGGCCGCGGGCTGACCAACCGGGAGATCGCCGCCAAGCTGTTCATCAGCAGCAAGACGGTCGAGTACCACCTCGGCCACGTGTACCAGAAGCTCGTCATCTCCGGGCGCCGCCAGCTCCGGAACCTGATCCAGCAGGACGGTTCGCCCGGCGGCTGAGGCGCGTCGCACCGCCCTTCCCGGACACCCGGGCGGCGACAGCTACACGGAATCGGGCCGGAGTCGCTCCCCCGGCATGTCGCGCACCCCGAGGCGCAGATGTTCGACGTGGTAGAGGGCCTGGTCGAGGAGTTCGGCGACATGGTCGTCGTAGAGGGCGTAGACGATCGAGCGCCCGTGCCGCTCGCCGGTGACCAGACCGAGGTTGCGCAGCAGGCGCAACTGGTGGGAGCAGGCCGAGGCTTCCATGCCGACGGCGTCCGCGAGGTCGCCCACCGCGCAGGGGCCCTCCTGGAGCCGGGCCAGGATGCGCAGCCGGGAGGGGGTGGCCAGGGCCTGGAGGGTGGCGGCGACATCGGCGGTGCCCACCGCGTCCAGGCGTTCGCGGGTGGTGGCACTGCTGGTGGCGTCGCGTCCATGGCCCATGCGGTCATGATAGCGACGACAACTGAAGACCTGTTCAGATGTTCCTGTACGGTGGACGCCGTCACCCCGTCCGCCCCGCGAAGGGTTGCTCCGTCATGTCTTCCGTCCTGGACCAGCAGGCCGCGCCACCCGTCGGCGGTGCGCGAGCCGTCTCGCCGCGCCGTCGTACGCGCCTCCTGGCGCTGCCGGAGGCCCGGTGGGCGCTCGCCGCCCTGGCACTGTTCCTGCTCGCCCTCCCGCTGTACGCGTTCGGGGCACCGGGCTGGCTGTGGGGGACGCTGTTCGCCGCCACCTACGTCACCGGCGGCTGGGAGCCGGGGTGGGAGGGGCTGAAGGCGCTCCGGGACCGGACGCTGGACGTGGACCTGCTGATGGTCGTCGCGGCGCTCGGCGCCGCCGCGATCGGCCAGGTCCTCGACGGCGCACTGCTGATCGTCATCTTCGCCACCTCCGGCGCCCTGGAGGCGGTGGCAACCGCGCGGACCGCGGACTCCGTACGCGGTCTGCTCGACCTCGCCCCCGCCACCGCGACCCGGCTGCTGCCCGACGGCACCGAGGAGACCGTGGACGCGGAACGGCTCGCCGTCGGGGACACCATCCTGGTCCGCCCGGGCGAGCGGATCGGCGCCGACGGAACGGTGGTCGACGGGACCGGCGAGGTCGACCAGGCCACCATCACCGGTGAACCCCTGCCGGTGGCCAAACAGGCGGGGGACGAGGTGTTCGCCGCCACCGTCAACGGAACCGGCGCCCTGCGGGTACGCGTCGGACGCGACCCCTCCGACTCGGTGATCGCCCGGATCGTGAAGATGGTCGAGGAGGCCTCCGAGACCAAGGCCCCCACCCAGCTCTTCATCGAGAAGGTCGAACAGCGCTACTCGATCGGCATGGTCGTCGCGACCCTCGCCGTCTTCGCACTCCCCCTCGCCCTCGGCTCGGCGCTCCAGCCGTCCCTGCTGCGGGCGATGACGTTCATGATCGTCGCCTCACCGTGCGCGGTGGTGCTCTCCACCATGCCGCCGCTGCTGTCCGCGATCGCCAACGCCGGGCGCCACGGCGTACTCGCCAAGTCCGCCGTCGCCATGGAACGCCTGGGCCGGATCGACACCGTCGCCCTCGACAAGACCGGCACCCTGACCGAAGGCACGCCCCGCGTCACCGACCTCCGCCCGCTGCCCGGCGGCGGACTGGACGAGAGCGCCCTGCTGGCCCTGGCCGCCTCGGCCGAGCACCCCAGCGAACACCCCCTGGCCCGTGCCGTCGTCGACGCCGCCCGTGAACGGGGGCTGCGCCTGTCGGACGCCGCCGGCTTCACCTCGGCCCCCGGCCGGGGCGTCGGCGCCACCGTCGACGGCCACGCGGTCCAGGTCGGTTCCCCCGCCCGCCTCCTCCCCGAAGGCGCCGGGGAAGCGGTGGTACGGGAACTGGAGGAGGCCGGGCGGACCGCCGTGGCGGTGCTGCGCGACGGCGTCCCCGTGGGGGTGCTGGGGATCGCCGACCGGCTGCGGCCGGACGCCGCCGCGACCGTCGCCGCACTCACCCGGCTGACCGGCCGCACCCCGGTGCTGTTGACCGGCGACAACGAGCGCGCCGCCGGGCAGTTGGCCACCGAGGTCGGTATCGACGAGGTCCGGGCCGGACTGCTGCCGCAGGACAAGGCGGCGGCCGTCCAGGAGTGGGCGGCCGCGGGGCGCCGGGTGCTGGTCGTCGGGGACGGTGTCAACGACGCCCCCGCGCTGGCCGCCGCCCACTGCGGTATCGCCATGGGCCGGGGCGGCTCCGACCTCGCGCTGGAGACCGCCGACGCCGTCGTCGTCCGCGACGAACTGGCCACCGTCCCCGCCGTCGTGTCGCTCTCCCGGACCGCCCGGCGCCTGGTCGTCCAGAACCTGGTCATCGCGGGCGTGTTCATCACCGCCCTGGTGGTCTGGGACCTGGCCGGCACCCTCCCGCTGCCCCTCGGCGTCGCCGGACACGAGGGCTCCACCGTCGTCGTCGGCCTCAACGGCCTGCGTCTGCTGCGCGAGGCCGCCTGGCCCCGCCCCACCGCCGGATGAGCAGCCACCGTCCGCCGTCCGCCGTCAGGACGCGGTCCGCTTCCTGGCCGTCTTCTTCGCCGGAGCCTTCTTGGCGGTCTTCGCGGCGGCCTTCGCGGCGGCCTTCTTGCCCGTCGCCTTCTTCTTCGGCGGCTTCGACGGCATCTCATGCACCTCGCCCTCGCCCGCGGTCTCGTCCGGGGCCTCACCGCGCGCCTTCCTGGCCTCGCGCACGCTGTCCTTCAGGGCGGCCATGAGATCCACGACCTTCCCCCCGGCCTCGGCCGGTGCCTCCGTCTCCGGGGGCTCCACTCCGGCCGCCATCGCCTGGACCACGGCCTCGACGGCTTCCCGGTACTGGTCGCGGTACTGACTGACATCGGCTCCCCCGATGGCGTCCATCAGGGTGATCGCCTCGTCGACCTCGGAGTCGGAGAGCTCCACACCCGTCGGCGCGAGTCCCTCGCTGGAGCGGATCTCATCCGGCCAGTGCAGCGCCTGGAGCACGATGGCGTCGCCCACCACCCGCAGCGCGCCGAGCCGCTCACGACCGTGCCAGGCGAACTTCGCGATGGCCACGTTGGCGCTGCGCTCCAGGGCCTCGCGCAGCAGGGTGTACGGCTTGGCGGCGACGGCCCCGTCACCCTGGAGGTAGTAGGGGCGTCCGAAGCGGATCGGATCCAGTGTCTCCGCGGGGACGAAGGCCTGGACGTCGATCGCCTTCGCGGTCGGCAGCGGCAGCCGGTCCAGCTCCTCGTCCGCGATCGGCACGAGATGGTCCTTGCTCTCCTCGTAGGCCCGGCCGATCTCGTCCTGTTCCAGGACCTTCTCATCCAGCTCGCAGACCTTGCGGTAACGGATCCGGCCGCCGTCGGTGGTGTGGATCTGCCGGAAGGACACCGAGTGGTCCTCGGTGGCGGGCAACACCTTGATCGGAATCGTGACGAGCCCGAACGACACGGCACCGGACCACACGGGGCGCATCACGACCTCCACAGGCTGCACCCCCCTGGGGTGTCCAGCGTAGGCGCGCGACGCGATTTCCGGCATGGCATAGTCCCCCGCATGGCTGCCTCCTCCGACCCCTCCGTCTCCTCCGCGGTGTCCGCTTTCCCGCGCCGGCTGGCCCGCACCCGCCGCTTCGCGCTCGGTGTTCCACGGCACTTCGGCGTCTCGCCGGACGGGGAGCGTGTGCTGTTCGTCCGCACCGGCGGCGGCACCGATCCGGTGAGTCTGCTGTGGAGTTATGACACGGGCCCGGACGGGGGCGAGCGGCTGCTGGCGGATCCGCGGCGGCTGGCGGGCGGCGGTACGGTCCCGGCGGCCGAACGGGCGCGGCGGGAGCGGGCCCGGGAGCGCTCCGAGGGCGTGGTCGGCTACGCGGCCGACCGGGAGCTGCGGGTCGCGGTGTTCGCGCTGGGCGGGGCGCTGTGGGCGGTGCGCACCGACGGCGGCGCGCCGTTCCCGGTCACGGCCGCCGGTCCGGTGACCGACCCGCGTCCCTCCCCCGACGGACGGCTGATCGCCTATGTGACGGGCGGTGCGCTGCATGTGGTCGGCCTCGACGGGACCGGGGACCGGCCGCTGGCCGTACCGGAGGAGCCCGAGGTGACCTACGGGCTGTCCGACTACGTCTCCGCCGAGTCCATCGGACGGCTGCGCGGCCACTGGTGGGCACCGGACGGCGACGCCCTGCTCGTCGCGCGGACCGATCCGAGGGCGGTGGCCGTCCGCTACCTCACCGATCCCTCGGATCCGTCCCGGAAGCCGCGTGCGCTGCGCTATCCGGCGGCGGGCACCGCCAACGCGGAGGTGACGCTGCATCTGGTGACCGTCGACGGACGGCGGACCGAGGTCGACTGGGACCGCGCGGCCTTCGAGTACGTCGTGGACGCGCGCTGGGACGCGCACGGGCCGATGGTCACCGTGCAGAGCCGGGACCAGCGCACGGTGCGCACCCTGGCGGTGGACCCCGTCACCGGGGCGACCCGGCCACTGGACGAGCGGCGCGATCCGGCCTGGGTGCAGCTGGTGCCCGGCACCCCGGCCCGTACCGCCTCCGGCGTGTCGGTCGGGGTGGTGGAACGGGACGACACGCGCGGGCTGCGGATCGGGGAGGCGCTGTCCCCGTCGGGGCTCCAGGTCCACGAGGTGCTCGGGGTGGATGGGGAGCGGGTGCTGTTCACCGCGTGCGAGGAGCCGACCGAGTGCCATCTGTGGGCCTACGACCCCGCCGACGGCTTCCTGCGGATCAGTGCGGAACCCGGGACGCACCACGGCGCGATCGGCGGACCGACCGCGGTGCTGGCGAGCCTCACCCCCGGCGGCGGCTCGGTGACCGTGCTGCGGGACGGCGCGCCGGCCGGCCGGATCGGCTCGCTCGCCGAGGATCCGGGGCTCGCGGTCGCGCCGCGGCAGCTCCGGCTCGGTGAGCGCGCCCTGCGCGCCGCGCTGTATCTGCCGTCCTGGTACGAACCGGGCGCGCGGAAGCTGCCGGTGCTGCTCGATCCCTACGCCGGGGCGGGGGCTCAGCAGGTGGTGCGTGCCCGTGCCTGGTGGGCGTGTGTGTCGCAGTGGTTCGCCGAGCACGGCTTCGCGGTGCTGGTCACCGACGGCCGGGGCACGCCGGGGCGTGGTCCGGCCTGGGAGAAGGCGATCCGCGGCGACCGGTTCGGCCCGGTGCTCCAGGACCAGTTCGACGCGCTGCGCGAGGCCGCCCGGCACTGCCCGGATCTGGACCTCGGGCGTGTCGCGATGCGCGGCTGGTCGTTCAGCGGCGCGCTGGCCGCGGCGGCGGTGCTGCACCATCCCGATGTCGTGCACGCCGCGATCGCGGGCGCCGCGCCGACCGACCGGAGGCTGTACGACACCCACTGGGAGGAGCGGTTCCTCGGCCACCCGGACGAGGAGCCGGAGAACTACGCGCGCAACTCCCTGCTCGGCCACGCCCATAAACTGCGCCGTCCGCTGCTGCTGATCCACGGGCTCGCGGACGACAACGTGGCCCCCGCCCATATGCTGCGGTTCTCCGCCGAGCTGCTCGCCGCCGGACGTCCGCACCGGGTGCTGCCGCTGCCCGGCGCGGGCCATGTGCCGACGGACGAGGCGGTCACCGAGCACCTTCTCCGCTTCCAGCTCGACTTCCTCCGGGAGGCGCTGGCCGAACTCGCGCCCGGACTCGCCGACTGAACAAGGGGACCGCCCGTTCCGTATGGAAGGGCCAATCGTCCCCCTGACAGGAGGCACCACCATGACGCAGCCGGCCATCACCGGGCGGGGCTCCACCCGTCGCGCCGTCGTCTCGGCCGCGGGAGCCGCCGGACTCGCCGCGGCGCTCACCGCCTGTGGCAGCGACGACGGCGGGTCGGACCAGCAGGGCGGGGGCAGTGCGCAGGACGCGGGCGCCGGACAGCCGTCGCAGGGCGGCGGGTCCGACGCCGGTGACAGCAGTGGGACGGGCGGCGCCGACGGCGACAGCGGGGGCGACGGGATGGAGCTGGCCAAGACGTCCCAGATCCCCGAGGGCGGAGGCATGATCTTCAAGGATCACAAGGTCGTGGTGACGCAGCCGAAGGCCGGTGAGTTCAAGGCGTTCTCGTCGGTCTGCACCCATGCGGGCTGCTCGGTCGGCGATGTGACCGGCGGAACCATCAACTGCCCCTGCCACCAGAGCAAGTTCGACATCACCGACGGCAGCGTCAAGGGCGGCCCCGCCACCAAGGCGCTGCCCGGGGCGCAGATCAAGGTGCAGGGAAGCTCCATCTGGATGGCCTGAGCCCGTCCGCCGGACGGCTCATCCGCTCCAGCCGGAGATCACCTCGTCGGTCGTGGTGACGGCGGCCACGAGGGAGAGGGTGTTGCGGACCATCGCCGGGGTGTACGAGGCGGGCACCCCGGCGATCGCGTCTTCCGGCACCACCGCCGTGTAGCCCAGGTTGACGGCGTCGAAGACGGCGTTGGGGATGGCCACATTGGCCGACACCCCGCAGATGACCAGGGTGCGGCAGCCCAGATTGCGCAGCAGCGCGTCCACTTCGGTCCCGGCGATCGGCGACAGCCCGTGCAGCCGTCGCACCACGAAGTCCTGGTCCGCGACCGGGATCGGCTCGGCGATGCGGACCGCCTCGCTCCCGGCGAGTTGCTGGACCGGCAGCCGCTCGGCAGCCCGGAACAGCCGGGCGTTACGGCTGGCGCCGCGTCCGTCGGCGCGCCGCTCGGCCACCGCGTGCAGCACCGGTACGCCCGTGTCGTGGGCGGCCGAGACCAGCCGGGCGACACGCCCGAGTGCCCCGGACTCCCGTGCCGCGGCGGCCAGTTCGGGCAGCGCGCTGTCCGGTCCCACGACTCCGCGCTGGCACTCCACGGTCAGCAGCGCGCAGTGTGCGGGCCGCAGTGGTCCGGCCGGTCCGGCTGTCCGCCGGGGTGGTTCGGATGGCAGTGGGGTCACGGCGCGGGAGGCTAGCGGCCCTTGCGTGTGGAAGGAAGAGCCCCCATCCTGTGCCGCACCACATCAGCCAGGGAGGTGCCGGAACGGATGGCCGTCACCCAGCGGCGGGGCCGCCGCATCATGATGACCCGGGACGAGCTGGATGCCTTCCTCACCGAGCAGCGGGTGTGCCGGGTGGCGACGGTGGGCGCGGACGGGCGGCCGCATGTGAGCGCGCTGTGGTTCGGCTGGGACGGCACCGCGCTGTGGCTGTACTCCCTCACCCGCAGCCGCCGCTGGGCCCAGGCGCGCCGCGATCCGCGGATCGCCGTGGTCGTCGACGACGGACACGACTACGGGGAACTGCGCGGCGCGGAGCTGTCCGGAGAGGCGGTGGCCGTCGGCGAGGCCCCGCGCTCCGGCGCGCCGTGTCCTGAACTCGACACGCCGGAGCGGCTGTTCGCCGCGAAGTACTTCGGTCTGGACACCATGCCGTACGACGGGCGCCACGCATGGCTGCGGCTGGTCCCGGAGACGGTCGTGTCCTGGGACTTCCGCAAGCTCCCCGGCGACCGGCCGGGGGCTTCGGACGACCGGCCGGGAAGCGCTTCCGGCGACCGGCCGGAGCGCGCGGGCTGAGCGGCCGCTCGACGGGCCCGGACGGGCCGGGCCCGCCCCGCCGCGCGGTCAGTCGCCGATCTTCTCCCCCACCGAGCGCAGCACCTCGACGGCCGCGCGGATCGAGGGCCTGCGGTCGGCGTCGGCCCGCCAGATCGCGTAGATATGGCGCAGCATGGTGGGCGGGCTGACCGGGACCATCCGCACTCCCGACGGCACCGGGCCGCGGCCCAGCCGGGGCACCACGGCGACCCCGAGCCCGGCGGCGATCAGCGCAAGCTGGGTGTGGTGCTCCCGGGCGGTGTGCCGGACCCGGGGCTCGATGCCCTTGCTGCGCAGGGTCACCATCAGCCAGTCGTAGCAGAACCCGCCCTGCGGCCAGGAGATCCACTCGTCCTCGACGAAGTCCTCGGGCTCGACCGAGAGCCGGTCGGCGAACGGGTGGTCCGCGGGCATGGCCACATCCACCGGATCGTCCATCAGCGGCGCCTTGACCAGCCCGTCGGGCACCGGCAGCGGCTTGTTGTACCAGTCCAGGACCACCGCGACGTCGATGTCCCCGCGCACCACCGCGGGCACCGACTCGTCCGGCTCCATCTCCTGGAGCCGGGCGCGAAGCTGGGGGTGTTCGGTGCGCATCCGGGCCAGCGCCTCGGGGAACAGCCCGCGGACCGCCGTGGGAAAGGCACCGAGCAGCAGCTCGCCCACCGCGTGTCCGCGCTGGGCCTCCAGGTCCGACTGGGCCAGCTCCACCTGGGAGAGGATGCGCGCCGCATGGTCGGAGAGGAGTCTCCCGGCGTCGGTCAGACGCACTCCTCGGCCGTTCTTGGCGAGGAGCTGCTGACCGGTCTCCCGCTCCAGCTTCGAAAGCTGCTGGGAGACGGCGGAGGTGGTGACGTGCAGCCCTTCGGCCGCGCCGCTCACGGAGCCGTGGCGGGCCACGGCGTGGAGGGTCCGTAGGCGATCCAGGTTCATCATGTAAGCAATGCTACGCGACGCCTGGCACAAAATCTCGCTTGTTCTAAGAGGTTCAGGTCCCTCAAGGTGTTGCCATGACCACAGCTCCCGCCCCGACCACCGCTCCCGCCCCGGTGGTCCCGGACCTCTCCCCCGCCTCACCCGCCCCGCGCCGCCCGCTGCTCGACTGGCGGATCCGGTTCGGGGTGCTCTCGCTGATCTGGGGTTTCAGCTTCCTGTTCATCAAGGTCGGCAACGAGGCGTTCGCACCGCTCTACGTCACGCTGGGGCGGATGCTGTTCGGCACGGCGGTGCTGTTCGCGGTCCTGGCGGTGAAGCGGGAGCGGCTGCCGCGCGGCGGACGGGTGTGGGGGCACCTGGCGGTCTCCGCCTTCCTTCTCAACGCCCTTCCGTTCTCGCTGTTCGCCTATGCCGAGCTGACCATCCCCTCGACCCTGGCGGGCATCTGCAACGCGGCATCGCCGCTGTGGGCCATGCTGCTCGCGGTGGTCGTGGTCTCCGACGACCGGCCGACCCGGCAGCGGGTCGCGGGCCTCGGAGTCGGTTTCATCGGCGTGTTGATCGTACTCGGCGCCTGGCAGGGCTTCTCCGGGCAGGACCCGCTCGGCACCGTGCTGGCCCTCGTCGCCTCGGCGAGCTACGCGGTGGGCTGGAGTCACGTCCGCCGCACCCTGGTCGGTACGGGCGCCTCGCACCTGTCGATGTCCGGCACCCAGCTCCTCCTGGGCACCGTCCAGCTCGCCGTGGTCGCGCCGGTGTTCGCGAGGACGCCCCACTCGTTCCCCGCATTGCCGCTGCTGTCGGTGCTCGCCCTCGGCGCACTGGGCACCGGCGTGGCGTTCCTGATCCAGTACGGCCTGGTGGAGGAGGTCGGCCCGACGACCGCCATGATGGTGACGTACTTCGTCCCGGTGATCGCCACCGCCGCCGGTGTGGCGATCCTCGGCGAACACCTCAGCTGGAACACACCGGTGGGAGCGCTGGTGGTGCTCATCGGCGCGGCGCTGACCCAGAGCGGACGGCACGGGCCGCGCCGGGAGCGCCGGGCCATCATCAAGGGGTGACGGCCGCGGCCCGCGCCGCCCGCTCAGTCATAGCGACCCGCCGGGGCCGGTCCCGTCGCCGCCGCCACCGCGTCCGCGACGGGGCCGATGTCCGCCGGGGCCAGCGGCGAGACCGTCAGCCGCACCCCCTGCGGTGACGCCACCCGGAAACGCGCGCCGGGCGCGACCGCCCAGCCCGCCTGGAGCAGCCGGGCCACCGCGCCCGTCTCGTCGGCCACCGGCACCCATACGTTCATCCCGCTGCGGCCGTGCGCGGCGATCCCCCGCTCCCGCAGCGCTCGCACCAGCGCCTCGCGCCGCTCGCCGTACGACGCCGCGACCGCCTTCGGGTCCACCGCGTCCCCGCGCCACAGCCAGAGCACCGTCTCCTGGAGCAGATGGCTGACCCAGCCCGGTCCGAGCCGCTGCCGCCCGCGCACCCGGTCCAGCGTGACGTCGTCGCCGGTCAGCACGGCGAGCCGCAGATCGGGTCCGTACGCCTTGGCGGTGGAGCGGACCAGCACCCAGTGGTCGGTACCGCCCGCGAGCGGATGCAGCGGCAGGTCCACGATGCCGTGGCCGTGGTCGTCCTCGATCAGCAGCACCCGGGGATGCCCGGCGAGCACCTTCCGCAGCTCACGGGCGCGCGCGGCGCCGATCGCCGCACCGGTCGGATTCTGCGCCCGGTCGGTGACCACGAGCGCCCGCGCGCCCTGGCGCAGCGCCCGTTCGACCTCCTCGGGCAGCGGTCCGTCGTCGTCGACCCCGACGGGCACGGCGCGCAGCCCCAGCGCCGGGATGATGTCGAGCAGACTGCCCCAGCCCGGGTCCTCGACCGCGACCGCGTCACCGGGCCGGAGATGGGCCGTGAGCACCCGCTCGATGGCGTCGAGCGAACCGGAGGTGACGGCGACGGGTCCGCCCGGCACACCGTCGGCGTCGAGCGCGGCACGAGCCCGTTCGGCGAGTTCCGGGGCGACCTCCGGCGCGCCGTAGAGCGTCGGATGCTTCGCCGCGCGGGCCGCGGCCGCCGCGAGCGCCTCGCCGAGCGGGGGCAGCAGCGCGGGGTCGGGGTTGCCCGTGGCCAGGTCACGGGCGCCCGCGGCCTCGACCCGGATCCACTCACGGGGCGTGCTGGCGGGGCGCGGGCGCACCCGGCTCCCCCGGCGGCCCGCCGTCTCGATCACCCCCCGTTCCCGCAGGACGCGGTAGGCGGCCGCAACGGTATTGGGATTGACCCCGAGCTGCTCGGCCAACTGCCGCAGCGGCGGGAGGAGTTGCCCGGGCCCCAGCGCGCCGGTGCCGACCGCGCGCTCCACACTGGCCGCGATCTCGGCTGCGCGCCGACCTTCGATCGGATATTCTCCTAGCACAAACCGTATTTTGCACTAGTGCAATGGAGGACGCAAATGACCGCGCCCACCGCGCAGGACGCCTACGCGACCACCGACCGGACCGTGCCGACCCGCGCCCGCGAGCGCGCCTCGTACGACCGCGAGGTGGTGCACGCCATCCTCGACGCGGGCTGCGTCTGCCATCTGGGCTTCATACGCGACGGCGCGCCCGTCGTATTGCCGACCCTCTACGGACGGGTCGGCGAAAGCCTCTACGTCCACGGTTCGACCGGCTCCCGTCCGCTGCGGAACGCGGCGGAGCGGCCGGACGACGGGGAGCCGGGTCTTGCGGTGTGTCTGACCGTGACCCATGTGGACGGTCTGGTGCTGGCCCGCTCGGCGTTCCACCACTCGATCAACTACCGCTCGGTGGTGGTGCACGGCACCGCCCGCCCGGTCCTCGACGCCGAGGAGCGCGCCGCCGCCCTCGACGCGCTGGTGGACCACGTCCTGCCCGGCCGCGCCGCCGACTCCCGCCGCGCGAACGCCAAGGAGCTGGCTGCCACCGCCGTACTGCGGCTCGATCTCGCCGAGGTCTCCGCCAAGATCCGTACCGGTGGACCCAGCGATGACGCCGAGGACCTGGCGCTCCCCTACTGGAGCGGGGTACTGCCGGTCACCAGCGGCTACGGCACACCGGTGCCCGCCGACGACCTCGCACCGGGCACTCCCGTGCCCGGCTACCTCACCCGGCACTGACCGCCGGGAAGGAGTCCGGCGCATGCTGATCCACCCCTGGGACGCCCCGCACGACGACGCCGAGTGGCAGGAGTGGCTGGCCGACCACGACTTCGGCCAGCTCGTGGTCAACGGCCCGCCCGGTGAACCCCCGTTCGCGCAGCCACTGCACTTCGCCTACGACGCGGAGCGCGGCGAGGTGGCCGCCCACCTCGCCCGCCCCAATCCGCTGTGGTCCGCCCTGGAGGCGAACCCGTCGGTGCTGCTGAGCGTGGTCGGCGACTACGCCTTCATCCCCGCCCCGTGGCAGGCGCCCGACGGGGTGCCGCCCGAACACGGAACGCCCACCAGCTTCTACGCCGCCGTCCAACTGCGCTGCACCGCGGAGATCGTGGACGACCCGGAGGAGAAGGCGGCCCTGCTGCGCGCCCAGCTCGGATACTTCCACCCGGCGGGCGACCACGGCCCGGTCGCCCCCGGCGAGGCGCCGTACGGGCGGCTGCTGCCGGGGATCCGGGGGTTGCGGCTGGTGGTGTCCGAGGTCCGGGCCAAGTTCAAGTACGGCAGCCATAAACCGGAGTCGGCGCGCCGGCGCACCGCGGCCGGGCTCGCCGAGCGCGCCGCCCCCGGTGACGCGGCGGTACGGGAGCACCACCTCCGGCGCGCAGTGACCATGGCCCCCGCGCGCCGGGGCGGGTAGCGCCCGACCGCACCGGGCTCCCCGGCGTGTCAGCCCGCCGGGGAGCCGGTGCGCGCCTCGGTCACGGCCAGCGCGGCGACGGCGCCGAGCAGGACAGCCGTACCGGTCACGGTCGCGGCGGTCAGCCGCTCCCCCAGCAGCACCACGGCGATGACCGCGGCCGTCACCGGTTCGATGAGCGTGATCACCGTGACCGTGGTGGCGCGGAGCACGGCGAGCCCCGCGAAGTACAGCCCGTACGCGAGGGCGGTGGGCACCGCGGCGATGTAGACCATCAGCGCGAGCGTGCGGACCAGGTCCTGCGTATGCGGCCACAGCCCCTCCGCGGCGGCGAACGGCAGCAGCAGCACCGCGCAGACGGCGAACGACTCCAGCGTGGTGCGGTACGGGTCGACCGCCGCGCCACGGCTGCCGAGGTGGCGGGCGTAGAGGGTGGTGAGGGAGTAACCGGCGGCGGACAGCAGGGCCAGGGCGACCCCCGCGGGCCGTACGGTCCCCGCTCCGTCACCGCCGAGCACCAGCACCAGCAGCCCGCCGAGCCCGCCCGCGACGGCCAGCGCGCCGCCGGCGCCCAGGCGTTCGCCCATGGTCACCCGCCCGGCCAGCGCCACCATCACCGGTGCGGCACCGAGGGTCACCACGGTCGCGACCGCGAGTCCGGTCGCCTCGACGGCGGCGAAGTAGGCGCCCTGGAAGACCGTCAGCCCGACCCCGGTGACCAGGATCCGCACCGCCCGGCGCCGTGGCGCCTCGGCCGGGCGTGGGATGCCGGCCCGCCCGGCGCGGCGGCGCGCCCGCGACGCGCGGACGGCCAGCAGCAGGACGCACCCGCCCACCGCCCGCCAGAAGGTCAGTGCGAGGGGCCCGAGCCCGCTGGCGCCGTAGAGCAGCGCGGCGGCGGCACCGGCGGTGCCCCAGGCGGTGGCGGCGACGATGACGTAGAACAGCCCTCTGCCCACGGGCAGGGCAGGGGACGGCGAAAGGGTGTGCAGCACGAGGAGTTCTCCCGCGGAAGACATGAATCGGATCGCGTCATTCCGTATGCGGGCGGCCGGGACGCGCCCGGGACGGTCCGGGCGTCATCGCGGGGTCCGGTGGTGAACCGGCAGGACCGATCGGTGGGATGCGCTCGCCGGACCGGAATCGGCCGTCAGCGGGCGCGGCCGTCGTCTGCCGGAACCCTCGGTGGCATCGCACGCCGGAACCGGCCGGTCGGCCGGGGATCATTCCCCGGTCCCGGCTCCACGGCGGCGGCAGCCCGCGTCAGACGGCGGGAGGGGGCAGCACGGTGAGTCGCATGCCGGGATGCTAACCCATACCCCGGACACCAGTCCGGACCAGGCCACATGACGGACGCCACGTCCACGGGCAAGCCTCCTGGACGCCCGGAGCGGAGCGTGCCTCGTAGACGCCCCCCCCACTCGCGGCAGACCTCACACACACCGACAGGCGGGCCCACCCCGTGGACGCGCACCCCAGACCGCAGGACGGACCTCGCAGACGCCCGACAGCACGGGCGAAGCTCGTGAATCCTCGGCCGGGCCGACACGCGGGCGGACCCCACGGACGCCGGTCCGCGGGCGAACCGCGGAGACGCCGAACGACGCCCAGTAACGCGGGCGCACCTGGTCGACCCCGGCACACCAGCGCACGCCATAGCCGCCCGACTCGCGAACGGCCCCATGAGGGCGCACCGCACGGATACCCGCCCCGCGGGCACATCGCACACACCCGGCTCGCGGGCCGACCTCGCAAAACGTCTCACCCGGGGCGCACGTACGCGCCCGGCACACGGCGGACCGTCAGCGCCGTGTCGGGTCCTCCGTCGGAACGTGCCGACCGGCGCCTTCCGGCAGGGGGCCGGATGTCGCCACCGGTTCGGGGGGCGCCGCCTTCGGCGCCGAGGTCTGGGCGATCAGCGCGCCCGCCAGCACCACCGCACCGCCCACGACCTGGACGGCCCCCAGGTGTTCGTCCAGCAGCACCCAGGCGAGCACGGTGGCGATGACCGCCTCCAGACAGGCGACCACCCCGGCCACCTGCGGGGAGAGCCGCCGCACCGACAGGACGCCGGTGAGGTAGGCGACGACGGTGGCGACCAGCACGATCCACGCCAGCAGCAGGATCGCCGGCACCCGGGCGCCGCCCAGATCGGCCCGGCCGGTCAGCACCGACCAGTCCATCTGCCAGGGACGGCCCACGACGGTCAGCATCGCGGCGCCGATGAGGAGACCGTAGGCGATGACGCCGAGCGGATCGGCCGGGTCCTGACCGTCACTTCCGTGGTCGGAGAGGACGAAATAGCCGACCTGGCAACAGGCCGCGCCGAGGGCGAGCAGCAGTCCGACGGCGTCGAAGCTGAGCCCGGCCCACACCTCCACCACACATGCCAGTCCGCCGACGGCCAGCACGACACCGACCGCCGCTGCCCGGCTGACCGGTCGGCGCTGGACGAACCGGACCCACCCCAGCACCAGGGCGGGCGCGAGGTACTCCACGAGCAGGGCGACACCGACGGGGATGCGCGAGAGCGCGGCGAAGAAACACGCCTGCACCCCGGCGACGGCCAGCAGGCCGAAGCCGAACAGCAAGCCCGGGCGCCGGGTGAGCAGTCGGCGGTGCTGCCAGGCCAGGGGCAGCATCACCAGGGCGGCACCCATCACCCGCAGCCAGGTGACCTGGAGCGGTTCGAGCCCCGCCTCGATCAGCGGCTTGGCGGCCACCCCCGACCCGCCGAACGCGAGAGCCGACGCCAGGGCGAGCCCCAGCGCCGCGTTCCGTTCCTGATTCCCACTCTGACCTTGCGATTCGTGCACCGGGACATCATGTCAGCTCCGGTCAGGACCGTCATCCCGTTGACTGCTGGCAGATGCTCCCCTCCACGGCCATGACCAGGAGCTCCACCTCCACCCCCGAGCGGCGCAGCACCTCCACCGCCCGGCAGCCGGGGTCATGGAGGAGCGCCGCGAAGAGGTCGGGGCCGTCTGCGTACACCGCACCGCGCGCGGCCGCCCGCCGGACCGCCGCCTCCAGGACGACCGCCGCGGACGGTGACCAGCGGGGGGCGGACCGGCCCGGTGCCGCGGACGCCTCGGCGCCGTCGCGCTCCGCCGCGGCCGCCACCGGACCAGTGCCCGGTTCCTCGACCGTGCGGCTCCACCGCAGGCCGTAGCCGATGGTGCGCTGCACCAGATAGCCGAGCAGCCGCACCACCTGCGGCGGTCCCCCCGCGAACGCGTCATGCACCCGCGGGTCGGACTCGACCAGGGAGTGCAGCAGATGGGCGGTGTCGATATGCCGGTCGCCGTCGCGGAACGCCCGTCGGCGGGCACCGGCGACCACGGCGGTCAGCCGGCCGCCGAGCCGGTCCTCGATCCCGGCGGCGGTCGCGCCGCTGGAAACGGTAGGACTTTGCACGCTCTCACCCCATCAGTCCCCGAGGGGTCGGAGCATCCTCGTCGGGAAGCATGTGCGCATCCCACCGTAGTTGGGCACCGATGACCGGATCTCCTCCTCGGGGAGGAGGGGTTCGGGGAGGACGGCGTGCGCGGCACTGCAACCGCCACCCGGCCACCGGACGTCCCTGAGAAGCAACCGCGCCTTTCCGCCACCCGGCGCCGCAGTGAAGGAGTCCGATGACCGACCGGCCGCTGCTGTTCCTGGACATCGACGGGGTGCTCAACCCGGTGCTGCCCGCCGAGGGGTTCACCGGGTACGACATCCTCGACTTCACCGTCCTGCTCTCGGCGACCCACGCCGACTGGCTGCGTGAGCTGTCGGAACGCTATGACCTGGTGTGGGCGACGACCTGGGAGCACGAGGCCAACCGCCATATCGCGCCACTCCTGGAACTGCCGGTGCTGCCGGTCGTGGAGTTCAGCGGCTACCGGGACCAGCCCGGCGACCCCAAACTGCCCGCCCTCGAGCTGCTGACCGGCCGGAAGTGGGCGCCGATCCTGCGGTTCGCCGCGGGCCGCCCCTTCGCCTGGGTGGACGACGTCATGCCGGACCGGCTGGTACGACGTTCCCGCTGGCGCCGGGACCGGCTGCTGTTGCCGGTCGAACCGGGGCGCGGGCTGCGCCGGGAGCATGTGGACCGGCTGCTGGAGCGTCCGCCCGCCCGTCGGTGGCTGTCCCCGCGGCGGCGCCCGGCCGTCGCCGGGACGTCCGGATCTGACACTCCATCAGGCTTGAGGGTTGAGGCCCCCGGGACTACGGTGCGCGATGCCGCCGGGGCACCCGAGCCGCGGCGCCCGGCGTAGCGGCCGCTACCGCGCACCGAAGGGATCACCCCATGGCCGAGGTCAGCGCGCAGTCACGTATCGAGGCACCGGCCGAGCGGATCTGGGCCACCCTGACGGACTTCTCCACACACGCACGGTGGAACGCCACCCACACCGGCTTTCCGCAGGGCGGTCCCGAGCGCCTCGACGTGGCGGCCACGTACTCGGAGAACATGAAGCTCATGGGCTTTCCCGCCGAGGTGAGCTGGACCGTGGAGGCGTGCGAACCGGCGCGGGTGCTGGCCACCCGGGGCAAGGGCCCGATGGGGGTGAACCTCCAGATGCGCTACACGCTCACCCCGGACGGCGATGCCACGACGATGCGCATCGACGGGCAGTTCACCGGGGGCGCGGTGTCCCTGATGGCCGCGAAGCTCACGGCGTCGGCGACCGCCGCGCTCGAGGAGTCCCTGAGCCGGCTGGGCACCCTGGTCACCTGAAAGACCCCCGGTCTCCCGGCCTCCCGGCCGCCCGGTCGTCCGAGAGCCCCGGCCACGGACGACTGACGGGAGCCGAAGCCCATCGGCCCGGGCCCCCGCCGGCCCGCGTATCCCCCCTACGGCATCAGCTCTCACCGCTCGCGGCGCGGTCATCGCCCTCGCCGCCCTCGTCGTCCTGTTCGGCGAGGATCAGATACATCCGCTTGCGCGACTCGTTGATGATGGCGACGGCCTTCTTGCGCTGCTCGGCCGTACCGGTCTTCCAGACCTGTCCGAACGCCTCCATCAGACCGAACCCGGCCTGCCGGATCTCCTGCATCGCCTCCCAGTCGACGCCGCGGCCGGCCTCCTCCCAGGGGGCCTGCGCTCCGGCGCCGGCCTCGGTGCGGCCCTCTTCGGTGAGCGCGAACAGCTTCTTGCCCCCCTCGCTCTCACTGCTGATGAGTCCCTCGTCCTCGAGCAACTGGAGGGTCGGGTAGACCGAGCCGGGGCTCGGCTTCCACGCGCCTCCGCTGCGCTCGGCGATCTCCTGGATCATCTCGTAACCGTGCATCGGGCGGTCCTTCAGCAGAGCGAGGATCGAGGCGCGCACATCGCCGCGCCGCGCCCGGCCCCGCGGCCCCCTGCCGCCGGGTCCGCCCCGGCCACGACCCCCGAACGGAGGGCCGCCGAAGGGCGGGCCGAACGGGCCGAAGGCCGCGCGCCGCTCCTCGCCGTCGCCGCGGCCCCGGTGGCCGGGTCCGCAATGTCCTTGTCGGTGTCCTTGGGTACGCATCGTGACGCTCCTTTCATCGTCGATCCATCACGATGCTTCGACGATATATCGGAACCGATCGCATGGCAAGGCACCGATATCACTCGCCCAGGCCACACCGCGCATATTGGCCATGGTCGACACCGCCGGAACCTGCCTACGGTCGAGCCATGCGTATACGAATCGTCGACGCGTTCACCGACCGCCCCTTCGCCGGGAACCCCGCGGGAGTCGTCCTCCTCGACACCGGCACCTTCCCGGACGACGCCCGGCTCCAGCGGATCGCCAACGAGGTCAACCTGTCCGAGACCGCGTTCGCCCACCCCCTTCCGGAGGAGGCCGCGGCCGACTGGGCGCTGCGCTGGTTCACACCGACCACCGAGGTCAGCATGTGCGGTCATGCCACCCTCGCCACCGCCCACATCCTGCACACCACGGGCATCGCGACCGGAACCGTCCGGTTCGCCACCCTCAGCGGGGTGCTGTCCGCGACCGCGGGGGACGGCGACACGATCACCCTGGACTTCCCCACCGCCGAACTGACCGGCATGCGGGTGCCGGACACCCTGGCCGAGGCGCTCGGGGCGCGGATCCTGACCGCCCGGGACACCGGACCGCATGTCGGCGACATCCTGGTGGAGGTGGCCGACGAGAAGACCGTGCGCGCCCTGGCCCCCGATCTGGCGCCGCTCGCCCGGCTGACCGGACGGGCCGTGATCGTGACCGCCGAGGCCGAGGATCCGGCCCGCGGCTATGACTTCGTCTCCCGGGTCTTCGCACCGGCCGTCGGTATCGACGAGGACCCGGTGACCGGCAGCGCGCACACCGCGCTCGCGCCGTTCTGGTCCGCGCGGTTCGGCCGTACCGAGCTCACCGGCCTCCAGGCGTCCGCCCGTACCGGGCTGGTGCGCACCGCGCTGCACGGTGACCGCACCCTGCTGACCGGCGGCGCGGTGACGGTGATCGACGGCGAATTGCTGGTCTGAGGCCCCGCCCGCCGCCGGGCCGGTGCCGACGCGCGCGGGTCAGGCGGTGGGCAGCCAGTCCACCCGGCCCTCCAGCAGGGCGTAGCCGACGAACGCCACGATGTCGATCAGCGCATGGGCGGCCACCAGCGGTCCCACCCGCCCCCACCTTCGGTAGAGCAGGACGAAGATCACGCCCATCGCCATATTGCCGAAGAAGCCGCCGATGCCCTGGTAGAGGTGGTAGGAGCCGCGCAGCACCGAACTGGCCAGCAGTGCGGCCATCGGGGTCCACCCCAACTGCCCGAGCCTGCGCAGCAGATAGCCGACCACGATCACCTCCTCCAGCACGGCGTTCTGCACCGCGGAGGCGATCAGGACCGGGATCTTCCACCACACGTCGGGGAGCGCCTCGGGCACCACCGTGAGATTGCCCCCGGCCGCCCGCGCACCCAGGTAGAGCAGCAGCCCGGAGCCGCCGATACCGGCCGCGACCACGGCTCCCCACGCCAGGTCGAAACGGGGCCGGGTCAGGTCGAAGCCGATCGTGCGCAGCCCCACGCCCTCCCGCAGCAGCAGATGGGCCACCAGCGCGACCGGGACCAGCGCGGTCGAGATCCCGAAGAGCTGCCAGACGAGGTCCAGCCAGGGCCGCCCCGGCGCGTCGGAGGCGTTGAGCGTGGCCGCCTGGTCCTTCAGCCCGCCGGGCTTGGTCACCGAACCGATGAAGTCGATCAGCGCGGACAGCCCGCTCGCCCCCAGTGACAGCGCGAGCACCAGCAGCGTCTCGTTGCGCAGGGTCCGCCGCGCAAGCCCGCCCTCGTACACGGGCAGCTCCGCGTCGCGCGCCTGTGACCGCACTCCTGCCTCCACTCCCTCCGGAGCGCCCGCACCGTCCGCCACCTGGACGGCCGAGGGGCACCCCGGCCTCACCGGCCCTTCCCGACCGGACAATACGTGGTCGCCGGGGTGGACGTACGGCGAGGCCGGAGGTTGCGGAGCGGGCGCCCGCGCGGCGCGCGGGCCTCAGCCGCCGACGTAGTCCGCGAGGTGCTCACCGGTGAGGGTGGAACGGGCGGCGACCAGGTCGGCGGGGGTGCCCTCGAAGACGACCGAACCGCCGTCATGACCGGCTCCGGGGCCGAGGTCGATGATCCAGTCGGCGTGCGCCATCACCGCCTGGTGGTGCTCGACGACGATCACCGACTTGCCGGAGTCCACCAGCCGGTCGAGCAGCCCGAGCAACTGCTCGACATCGGCGAGGTGCAGACCGGCGGTCGGCTCGTCGAGGACGTAGACACCGCCCTTCTCGGCCATATGCGTGGCCAGCTTCAGCCGCTGCCGCTCACCGCCGGACAGCGTGGTGAGCGGCTGGCCGATGGTGAGGTAGCCGAGCCCGACATCGGCCAGCCGTTCCAGGACTCGGTGCGCGGCCGGAACGCGCGCCTCCCCGGCGCGGAAGAACTCCTCCGCCTCGGTCACCGACATCGCGAGTACCTCGCTGATGTCCCGGCCGCCGAGCCGGTGGTCGAGGACCGCCGGCTGGAAACGCTTCCCCTCGCAGTCCTCGCAGGTGGTGGCCATACCGGCCATCATCGCCAGATCGGTGTAGATGACCCCGGCGCCGTTGCAGGCGGGGCAGGCACCCTCGGAGTTGGCGCTGAACAGCCCCGGCTTCACACCGCCCGCCTTGGCGAACGCCTTGCGGATCGGTTCGAGCAGTCCGGTGTACGTCGCCGGGTTGCTGCGCCGCGAACCGCGGATCGGGGTCTGGTCGACCGACACCACGCCCTCGGCGGCGGGGATCGAGCCGTGGACGAGGGAGCTCTTTCCGGAACCGGCCACGCCGGTGACGACGGTCAGCACACCGAGCGGGATGTCGACGTCCACCTCGCGCAGGTTGTTCGCCGTGGCGCCGCGGATCTCCAGCGCGCCGGTGGGCTTGCGCACGGTCTCCTTGAGCGAGGCCCGGTCGTCGAAGTGACGGCCGGTGACGGTGCCCCCGGCCCGCAGCCCCTCGACGGTCCCCTCGAAGCAGACGGTGCCGCCCGCCGCCCCGGCACCGGGGCCGAGGTCGACGATGTGGTCGGCGATGGCGATCGTCTCGGGCTTGTGCTCCACCACGAGCACCGTGTTGCCCTTGTCCCGCAGCCGCAGCAGCAGGTCGTTCATCCGCTGGATGTCATGGGGGTGCAGACCGGTGGTGGGCTCGTCGAAGACGTAGGTGACATCGGTGAGCGAGGAGCCGAGGTGGCGGATCATCTTGACCCGCTGCGCCTCGCCGCCCGAGAGCGTGCCCGATGCCCGGTCCAGCGAGAGATAGCCCAGACCGATCTCCACGAACGAGTCGAGGGTGTGCCGCAACGCGGTGAGCAGCGGTGCCACCGACGGCTCGGTGAGACCGCCGGCCCATGCCGCGAGGTCCCTGATCTCCATCGCGCAGGCGTCCGCGATGGAGATCCGCTTGATCTTCGAGGAGCGGGCCCCCTCGCCGAGCCGGGTGCCGTCGCACTCGGGGCAGGTGGTGAAGGTGACCGCGCGCTCCACGAACGCCCGGATATGCGGCTGCATCGCCTCCTTGTCCTTGGACAGGAACGACTTCTGGATGCGCGGGATCAGACCCTCGTAGGTCATATTGATCCCCGCGATCTTCCGCCGGGTCGGCTCATGGTGCAGGAAGTCCTGCAGCTCCTTCTTGGTGTACCTGCGGATCGGCTTGTCCGGGTCGACCAGGCCCGACTCGGCGTAGAGCCGGTGGTTCCAGCCGCCCGCCGTGTAGCCGGGGATGGTGAGCGCGCCCTCGCTGAGCGATTTGGTGTCGTCGTAGAGCTGGGTGAGGTCGATGTCGGAGACGGCTCCGCGGCCCTCGCAGTGGACACACATACCGCCGGTGCGCTGATAGGTCGCCTTCACCGTCTTCTTGGCGCCGCGCTCGACGGTGATCGCGCCGCTCGCCCGCACCGAGGCCACATTGAAGGAGTACGCGCTGGGCGGGCCGATATACGGCTTCCCGAGTCTGCTGAAGAGGATGCGCAGCATCGCGTTGGCGTCGGTGGCGGTGCCGACGGTGGAGCGGGGGTCACCGCCCATCCGCTGCTGGTCGACGGTGATGGCGGTGGTCAGCCCGTCGAGGACGTCGACCTCGGGCCGGGCCAGCGTCGGCATGAAGCCCTGGACGAAGGCGCTGTAGGTCTCGTTGATCAGCCGCTGCGACTCCCCGGCGATCGTGTTGAACACCAGCGAGCTCTTGCCCGAGCCCGAGACACCGGTGAACACGGTCAGCCGGCGCTTGGGGATCTCGATGCTGACGTCCTTGAGATTGTTCTCCCGCGCGCCATGGACACGGATCAGATCGTGGCTGTCGGCGGCGTGCGGCACAGGCGACCGCTGATCCTTCTGCTGGGCCTTGCTCATGGGATCTCCATCTGTGTCGGCGCCTGGCTCGCTCTGACCGGCTTCGAGCAGTATTTCTGGTTCTCTTCGATCCGGCTTTCTCCGGAGGGCACCGGCGGAGACGCAGCACGGGCCGTCAGCCTAGGCAGGCTCCGGTGACCGGTGCTTCTCCATTCCTGACCGGTCCGCCCATGGCTCGCGGCCCGCGGCGCCATGCGAAACTGATCCGGTGAAACGGCAGGATCTCGACGATCTCGTCCGGCTGCGGCGGGCCCGTGACCGGATGGACCGCGACTACGCGGAACCGCTCGACGTCCCGGCGCTGGCGCGCGGCGCCCTGATGTCGCCGGGCCACTTCTCCCGCAGCTTCCGCGCCGCCTTCGGCGAGACGCCCTACGGCTACCTCATGACCCGCCGTGTCGAGCGGGCCAAGGCACTGCTGCGGCGCGGCGACCTCACCGTGACCGAGGTCTGCTTCGCGGTCGGCTGTACCTCCCTGGGTTCGTTCAGTTCGCGCTTCACCCAGCTGGTCGGCGAGAGCCCGAGCGCCTACCGGGCCCGCAGTCATGATCATGGCGCCGCGATCCCGGCGTGCATCGCCAAGATCCACACAAGACCGGTCAGGAACGGAGAAGCGCGCCCCGCCGCTCAGCCGTAGCGTGAACGGCATGACCATCACGCTGTCCCAATGCTTCATCGCCGTCGACGACCATGACAAGGCGATCGCCTTCTACCGTGACGTACTCGGCCTCGAGGTCCGCAACGACGTCGGTTTCGAGGGGATGCGCTGGGTGACCGTCGGGGCGCCTTCCCAGCCGGATGTGAACATCGTCCTGGAACCGCCCCTGGCCGACCCCAACGCCTCGCCCGACGACAAGCAGGCCATGGCCGAGCTGATGGCCAAGGGCATGCTGCGCGGCGTCATCTTCGCCACCGACGACTGCGACGCCACCTTCGAGCGCATCAGCGCCGCGGGCGGCGAAGTGCTGCAGGAGCCCATGGACCAGTTCTACGGTGTGCGCGACTGCGCGTTCCGCGACCCCGCGGGCAACCTGCTGCGCTTCACCCAGCCCCTGGCGAAGTGAGCCCCGGCCGGCCCCCTGTCCGGCGTCAGCCGGACAGGTCGGTCGGCCAGGTGTGCACCGGTGCGTCGGTGCGCATCAGGGCGCAGTAGCGGCGGGTCATGGCGGCCAGCGCCGCCTCCCGCCCCAGTCCGCTGCCCAGCGCCCGGTGATAGGTCGCGGCCTGCCAGGACGCGCCGTTGGTCCGCAGTTTGCAGCGCTCCTCGATCACCCCGAGATAGCGGTCGCGGTCGGCGGGTTCGACGCCCCAGCCGTCCAGTCCGGCCGCGGCCAGCGGCAGCAGCTCCTCACGTATCAGCCGGACCGCGGGGGTCCGGGCCAGGGCGGCCGAGCGGCCGGGCTTTGGCCACTGGAGGACCGCGTCGATACCGTGGCGGCAGGCCGCGTCGAAGTTGTTCGCGGCGGCGGTGAACGGCAACCGCGACCACACCGGGCGGGGTTCCTCGGCCAGTGCCCGCACCAGTCCGTAGTAGAAGGCCGCGTTGGCGATGACGTCGGTGACGGTGGGACCCGCGGGCAGCACCCGGTTCTCCACGCGCAGATGCGGCACCCCGCCGGCGATGTCGTAGACCGGCCGGTTCCAGCGGTAGATCGTGCCGTTGTGCAGGACCAGTTCATGCAGGGCGGGCACCCCGCCGTCGTCCAGCACCCGCAGCGGGTCCTCGTCCTGACCGGTCGACAGCAGCGGGGGGAAGTACCGCAGGTTCTCCTCGAACAGCTCATAGGCGTCGCTGATCCAGCGCTCACCGAACCAGGTGCGCGGCCGGACGCCCTGGGCGGCGTACTCCGGTGGACGGACGTCGGTGGCCTGGAGGAACAGCGGTGGCCTGGACTCCCGCCACACCTCCCGCCCGAAGACGAACGGGGCGTTGGCGCCCACCGCGATCTGCACCGCGGCCACCGCCTGCGCCGCGTTCCACACCGCCGCGAACCGCCCGGGCGTGACCTGGAGATGGAGCTGTACCGAGGTGCAGGCGGCCTCGGGGGCGATCGAGGAACTGGCGTAGGTGAAGCGCTCCTGCCCCTCCATGTCGATGAGGAAATCCTCGCCGCGGGCCGCCAGCATCTGTTCGTTGAGGAGTTTGTAGCGATCGTCGTAGGACAGGTTCGCCGATCCCAGGTCCCGGGCGGCGAGGGTGGGCAGAATTCCGATCATCACGATCTCGGAGGACACTTCCCGCGCCTTGCGGTCGGCATATGACAACCCGGTTCGAAGCTCCTCCGAGAGCTGATCGAGAACCCTGCCGTGCAAACGGTGGGGCACGATGTTCACTTCAAGATTGCACTGCCCGAGTTCCGTCTGGAAATCATGGCTCGCGATGCGCTCCAGAACCTCCGCGTTCATCATCCTGGGCATCCCGTCGGCACCGGCGAGATTGAGTTCGATCTCCAGCCCCATGAGATTCCGCGGGCGGTCGAATCGCTTCTCCGCCAGGAGCCGGCCGAGCCCGTCCAGGCACTGCCGGAGCCGACCGCGCTGCCGCTGCCGACCGGACGGGTCGAACTCACCGGCTACGACCTTCTCCCCCATCGAAGCGTCCTTCCTCGTGTGGATCACCGGCATCAGCCGCGTACACCACGCTCGATGATGCCCACCAATGTGATCGATAACGCCCCGCGCGGACCCCCCAACCGGTACGCTCTCAACCACGGCGCAAAGGGCCGGGAAATGCACCGGCGAGATCCAGCCTACCGCGATGGTGACAAAAAGCCAGGTCATATCCATGCATCTGGCACAGAATCGGGGAAAATCCCCACGCCTGCGCGGTCCTGAATACCCCTTGTCGGCAATACCGCGCACAGCTAGCGGAAACATGCCGGGAACATAGTTCGTATAAACTCGGTTAACGAGGCGGAGAGATAACGCCCGGACAGTTTGTCCCGGCGCCCTCTGACCCGCGTATGACCCCCGCACACCGACAGCGTTGTCGGCACAACGGCCCGCTGCCGCTTCACCGTGTCTCCTGAGTGAGAGGCCACCCACCATGCCGCTGCTCGTGCCCCCGGCTCCCGCGCCCGCCCTGCGCAGCGTCCTCACGGCCCTCGGTTCCCCCACCGCCGTCCATGAGGTCCGCACCCCGGGGCTCGCCGCCCTTCCGGGCCCCTTCGATCCTGAACTCCCGCTGCCCGTACACGTCTTGGACGCCATCAACGCACCCTCGGGGTCACCGCGGACCCGGCTCCATGGATGGCGCTTCATGATCCGTGACGAGGGCCGTACGGTGGCCGCCGCCGAGGCCGTACTCACCGCGGACGGCTGGGCGTTCTCGCACTTCTCCGAGGGGCCGTACGTCGCATCGGCCGAACTGGCCCTGCGCGAGGCGGAGTCGCTGCCGACGGGCTACCAGCCGAGGCTGCTGTCGATCCCGGAGATGTACATGGTCACGCTGTGGCTGCACGAGAACCCGGCGGCGGAGGCGGCCGACGGCTCGCTGGGCGCGGGCGACCTCCTGGTGCCGCTGGCCCCGGCGCCACCCGGGATCGCGGCCCACCGGGCACACCGCGCGGCGGATCTGCTGCCCGCCCTCACACTGCGGCTCACCCGGGCACCACTGTTGGGCCAGCCTGCCTGACCAGTGCGTTCACCAGGAGCGGAGCGCCCTGTGACCACCGGGTCACAGGGCGCTCCGCTGCGTCCTGGTAACAGTCCCGCCGCGATGAACCGTCCGGACGGGTGATGCGTCATTATCTAGCAAGACCGGTACCGCTAAATCCCTGCGGAATCCGGCCCGTAGGGCAACACTGGGTGCAACCGACCTACTCACCACGGGGGGCGGCCATGAACGCCGCGAAGAACCGCAGCACCTTCACCACACCGCAGCGAAAGAACCCTGCCATGTGCCAGCACCAACCACCCTGTCCGTCAGCCGACTCCGCCGACCGGGAGGCCGCCCATCTGGTGGCGCACCATCCGGAGCAGGGCTGGAGCCTGCTGTGCAACGGCGTCCTGCTCTTCGAGGACACCGGTGAGCTGCTGCCGGACGGACGCGTCATCGCTCCGTGCCGCCCGCGCGGTTCCGAACACGTGGTGACCGCCGCCTAGACGTCACCCGACCGCCGCCTTGGCCCACACGGCCGAGGACGGCAGAAACACCGGGGCCGGCCCGGCGCCTTCGCCGAACCGGCCCCGCATCCCGGGGTGCCCGATGGCACCCCGTTCGCATGTCCAGCCCCCGGATCAGCCCTCGTAGGAGTCCAGCGGCGGGCAGGAGCAGACGAGGTTGCGGTCCCCGAACGCCCCGTCGATCCGCCGCACCGGCGGCCAGTACTTGTCCGCGGCCGACACCCCGGCCGGGAACACCGCTTCCTCCCGGGAGTACGGGTGGTCCCACTCCCCGCCGAGCGCCGCGGCGGTGTGCGGAGCGTTCCGCAGCGGGTTGTCCTCCTTGGCCCATTCGCCCGAGGCGACCTTGTCGATCTCCGCGCGGATCGCGATCATCGTCTCGCAGAAGCGGTCCAGCTCCGCCAGGTCCTCGCTCTCCGTCGGCTCGATCATCAGCGTGCCGGCCACCGGGAACGACATGGTGGGCGCGTGGAAGCCGTAGTCGATCAGCCGCTTGGCCACATCGTCGACGGTCACACCGGTCGCCTTGGTGAGCGGGCGCAGATCGATGATGCACTCATGGGCCACCAGACCGCCGGGGCCGGTGTAGAGCACCGGGTAGTGCGGCTCCAGCCGCTTGGCGATGTAGTTGGCGCCCAGCACCGCGACCTGGGTGGCGCGGCGCAGTCCCTCGCCGCCCATCAGCCGGACGTACGCCCAGGAGATCGGCAGGATGCCCGCGGAACCCCACGGGGCGGCCGAGACCGGGCCGACGCCGGTGGCCGGACCGGCGGCGGGCTGCAGCGGGTGGTTGGGGAGGAACGGCGCCAGGTGCTCGCGCACCGCGACCGGGCCCACGCCCGGACCGCCGCCGCCGTGCGGGATGCAGAAGGTCTTGTGCAGGTTGAGGTGCGAGACGTCGCCGCCGAACCGGCCCGGCTCGGCGAGCCCGACCAGCGCGTTGAGGTTGGCGCCGTCCACGTAGACCTGGCCGCCCGCGTCGTGCACGGCGGCGCAGATCTCGGTGATGTGCTCCTCGAACACCCCGTGGGTGGAGGGGTAGGTGACCATCAGGACGGACAGTTCGTCGCCGTGCTTCTCGATCTTGGCGCGCAGGTCGTCGGTGTCCACCTCGCCGTCCTCGCCGGTCTTCACCACGACGACCTTCATGCCCGCCATCACGGCGCTGGCCGCGTTGGTGCCGTGCGCGGAGGACGGGATCAGACAGACGGTCCGCTGGGTGTCGCCGTTGGCCCGGTGGTAGGCGCGCACGGCCAGCAGCCCGGACAGCTCACCCTGGGAACCCGCGTTGGGCTGGAGGGAGACCTTGTCGTAGCCGGTGACGGCGGCCAGCCGCTCCTCCAGCTCGCGGATGAGCGTCAGATAGCCCTGGGCCTGCTCGATCGGCGCGAACGGGTGCAGGGCACCGAACTCGGGCCAGGTGACCGGCTCCATCTCGGTCGTGGCGTTGAGCTTCATGGTGCACGAGCCGAGCGGGATCATGCCCCGGTCCAGGGCGTAGTCCCGGTCGGAGAGCCGGCGCAGATAGCGCAGCATCGCGGTCTCGGAGCGGTGCTGGTGGAAGACCGGGTGGGTCAGATAGGCGTCCCCGCGCAGCAGCTCCTGCGGCAGCGCCTCGCCCGCGGCGGCGTCCAGTTCGTCTATGGAGGGGATGCCGCTGCCCTCACCGCTGCCGCCGTCGACGCCGAAGGCGGACCAGACGGCGGCGAGCTGGGCGCGCCCGGTGGTCTCGTCACAGGCGATGCCGACGTGGTCGGCGTCGGTCAGCCGCAGATTCACCCCGGCCTCGCGGGCCGCGGCGACGACGTCGGCGGCGCGGCCGGGCACCCTGGCGGTGAGGGTGTCGAAGAAGGCGCCGTGCGCGACCTCGACCCCGCCCGCGCGCAGCCCCTCGGCCAGGACGGTGGCGTAGCGGTGGGTGCGGCGGGCGATGACCGCCAGCCCGTCGGGACCGTGGTAGACCGCGTACATCCCGGCCATGACGGCCAACAGGACCTGGGCGGTGCAGATGTTGCTGGTGGCCTTCTCCCGGCGGATGTGCTGCTCACGCGTCTGGAGGGCCAGCCGGTACGCCTTGTCGCCGTCGGCGTCGACCGAGACCCCGACGAGGCGGCCGGGCAGGCTGCGGGCGAAGGTGTCCCGGACGGCCATGAAACCGGCGTGCGGGCCGCCGAAGCCCATCGGCACACCGAACCGCTGGCTGTTGCCGACCGCGATGTCCGCGCCCAGCTCACCGGGGGAGGTGAGCAGCGTGAGGGCGAGCAGATCGGTGGCGACGGTGACGATCGCGCCGAGTTCATGCGCCCGCTCGATGACCGGGCGGGGGTCGCGCACCTCACCGGAGGCGCCCGGGTACTGGAGCAGCACGCCGAAGACACCGCGCTCGGCGACCTCCTCCGGGATGCCCCCCGACAGATCGGCGACGACGACCTCGACCCCGGTGGGCTCGGCCCGGGTCTGGATGACCGCGATGGTCTGCGGCAGACAGTCGGCGTCGATCAGGAAGACGCCTTCCTTGACCTTGCCGACGCGGCGCGAGAGCGCCATCGCCTCGGCGGCCGCGGTGCCCTCGTCCAGCAGCGAGGAACCGGCGGTGGGCAGCCCGGTCAGCTCGGAGACGACGGTCTGGAAGTTGAGCAGCGCCTCCAGCCGGCCCTGGGAGATCTCCGGCTGGTAGGGGGTGTAGGCGGTGTACCAGGCCGGGTTCTCCATGACGTTGCGCAGGATCACCGGCGGGGTGAAGGTGCCGTAGTAACCCAGGCCGATCATGGACGGCAGCACCTGGTTGCGGTCGGCGAGACCGCGGAGCTCGGCGAGGACCTCCGGCTCGGTGCGGGCCGGGGGCAGGTCCAGAGCCTCGGTGCTCTTGATGACGTCCGGTACGGCCGTCTCGGTCAGCTCGTCGAGCGAGCCGAACCCGACCTGGGCGAGCATCTTGGCCTGCGCCTCGCTGTCGGGACCGATGTGGCGCTGCTCGAACGGAGTACCGCGCTCCAGATCGGAGAGCGAGATGCGGTTGGCGGTCATCTGCGGGGGCCTCCTGGTCTCACGACCGACGAGGGGCACCACGGCGCGGGTGCCCGGACGGCCTCCCCCTCTGTCATCAACCTGAGAGCTTCACCGGCCCGCTTACCGTGACCGGCTTTCACCGTCGGTGAGGAGGGGTTTCGGGGCGACGCCCGCCCGTGACCCACCCTGCTTTCCAGAGTGACCTCATCCGCACGGTACGTGTGCCTGAGAGATTCCGGGGAGGATTTGCTCCTTCGGCGTCTCCGTCAGCGATCGACGGAGAACTCTCCCGCGCGGGGTCTACAGCCACAGCCAGCGTACCAGCGCATCTGTCGCACGGGCGGGGCCCCGACCGCTCGAGTGGACGCGCGACGTGATGTGGCTTTTTGTAGTTATCACTGGACAATTGCCACCTGTGGGAGAGAGCGTGCAGACCGATATCGACCCGCGGACCCTGATCGGCCGCAAGGCATTCGACCGCGAGGGCGCCAAGATCGGCACCGTGGACGAGGTCTATCTCGACGACGCGACCGGCGAGCCCGAATGGGCGGCGGTACGCACCGGACTGTTCAGCCGTGATGTGTTCGTACCGCTGGAACCGAGCGAGGTCGTCGGCGACACGCTCCGGGTGCCCTACGAACGGGCGCTGATCAAGGACGCCCCCGACTTCGGGGTGGGCCGCCATCTCTCACCCGAGCAGGAGCTCCAGCTCTACCACCACTACGGACTGGACGTCACCGGCTGACCCCGGCCGGAGCCCTGGACCCGGTCGGAGTCAGGGGCCGCAGCGGCGCCGGGGCCGTCGGAAGCGGCGGGCCCGGCCCCGGCCCCGCCGGGCTCCAGCAGCGGCAGCGGCTCACCCGGCTCCAGCGCCGGGTCGTCCACGGCGAACGTCCGCACCCGGCCGGGCCCGGACCAGGGCGTCTCGAAGCGCACCGTCACCCGGCCCACCCCACTGCCCTGCACCCATCCCTCACCGAACTCGCTGTGCCGTACATCCGTCCCCGGCAGCCAGCGCCGCGGCGCTCCGGGGTGCTCGGCGGCCCCCTCCGCGCCCGCTCCCGGGCCCTCGGGGCCACCGCCGCCCGGAGCCGCCTCCCCGCCCTCCGGCGCCTCATGAGCGGCCCGCGCCGCCTCCGCGGCCTGTGCCGCCTGCGCCGCCTGTGCGAACAGGTCCTCCTGGGTGAAGTCCGCCAGACCGCTCACCCCCACGCCCAGCAGCCGCACACCCGCCGTGGTGTCCACGCCCTCCAGCAGCCGGGCCGCCGCCTCCCGCACCACCGCGGGGTCGTCCGTGGGACCCCGCAGCGTCTCCGAGCGGGTCATCGTGGAGAAGTCGTACCGCCGCACCTTGAGCACGATCGTGCGCCCCGAATGACCCGCCGCGCGCAGCCGCCCCACACAGCGGTCGGCGAGCCGCGCCACCTCAAGCTGCACCCGGGTGCGGTCGGTCAGATCGACGTCGAAGGTGTCCTCCACCGACACGGACTTGGTATCCCGCTCCGCCACCACCGGGCGCTCGTCCCGTCCGCAGGCCATCAGATACAGCGACGCCCCGTGTGCCCGGCCCAGCAGCCGCACCAGCTCCGCCTCGCCCGCCTCCCGGGTCTCCAGCACGGTGTGGATCCCGGCCCTCCGCAGCGCCTCGGCCGTGGCCGGACCGACGCCCGGCAGGGTGCGCACGGACAGGGGCGCGAGCAGCTCCCGCTCCGTACCCGGCTCGATGACCACCAGGCCGTCGGGCTTGGCCCGCTCCGAGGCGATCTTGGCGAGCATCTTGGACCCGGCCAGCCCGACCGAACCGGTCAGCCCCGTCACCGCCCGTATCTCGGTCCGCAGCCGCTCCCCCACCGCCCGCGCGGCGCCGACCGATGGCTCGGTGCCGCCCGCCTCCAAGTCCACGAACGCCTCGTCCAGGCTCAGCGGCTCCACCAGCGGCGACAGGGTGTGCAGCAGCGTCATCACGGCGTCACTCACCCGGCGGTACAAGGTGAAGCGGGGGGTGAGATAGGCGGCGTTCGGACACAGCCGGCGGGCCTGCGCCATCGCCATGGCCGAATGGACCCCGAACACCCGCGCCTCATAGGAAGCCGTGGCGACCACGCCCCGCGGCCCGAGGCCACCCACGATCACCGGTTTGCCGCGCAGGCTGGGCTTGGCCGCCTGCTCCGCCGCGGCGAAGAAGGCGTCCATGTCCAGATGCAGGATCGTCGGCGCGGCCCTCACATCTCCGATGCTGCCCTACGCCACTGACATCCGGGCCGTACGGGCCAGGCGCTCCCCCGGCCACCGCCGGGAGGAGCCCCCCGTCCCGTCAGCCCGCCCTGTTCCGGCGGCGGGCCAGCTCATCGGCGGGGTTGTTGCCGACCAGCGTCTCGCCGGTGTCCACACGCTCCCCGTGGAGCTGGGACAGCGCGCTCTCGACATCCCGCCACACCACGCCGACCGCGATCCCGAAGACGCCCTGACCACCCTGGAGCAGGTCGACGACCTCATCGGGCGAGGTGCACTCGTACACGGTGGCGCCGTCACTCATCAGGGTCATCTGGGCGAGGTCGTCCAGCCCGCGGGCGCGCAGGTGCTGGACGGCGGCCCGGATGTTCTGCAAGGACACACCGGTGTCCAGCAGCCGCTTGACGATCTTCAGGACGACCACGTCCCGGAAGCTGTACAGCCGCTGGCTCCCCGAGCCGTAGGCGGGCCGTACGCTGGGCTCCACCAGGCCGGTACGGGCCCAGTAGTCCAGCTGGCGGTAGGTGATACCCGCGGCCGCGCACGCGGTGGGTCCGCGGTAGCCGACCCGCTCCGTCCCCTCCGCGGCGGGCTCCCCGCCCGGCGGCGCGACCTGTGCCGCGACCCGAGCCTTGAGTGCCGGTTCGGCCGGTGCGCCCCCCTGGAGCGCAAACGGACCGCCGGCCGCCGTGCCGTCGCCGGTGCTTCTCACGCCGACCTCCGTCCTCGACCTGCCATCTTGAAGGTAGGCAGTCACCCGGGGTGCGTCAACGATCGCCACACTCGCCACGCCGAGTGATAATCACCCTAAGGGTGGTTTCCCGTGTCCCTCTTCCGGGAAAGGCTACTCGAATGCTCTAGCGAGGACCGGCATTCGTGGCCACTTGTTGTCACGGCATGTCTTGTTGTCACGGCATGTCGGAGGCTTACTGGCTGCTGGTCCCGAAATCCTCGGGCGAGATCTGGTCGAGGAACTCGCGGAACTTCTCGACCTCGTCCTCCTGCTCGTCCGGGATCGCGATGCCGGCGTCGTCCAGCACACCGTCGCTGCCGTAGATCGGCGTCCCGGTCCGCAGGGCGAGCGCTATGGCGTCGGACGGCCGTGCGCTGACCTCGACACCGCTGGCGAACACCAGCTCCGCGTAGAAGACCCCCTCGCGCAGGTCCGTGATCCGGACCTCGGTGAGCTGCTGGCCGACCGCTTCGAGCACGTCCTTGAAAAGGTCGTGGGTCAGCGGGCGCGCCGGTGCCATGCCCTGCTGGGCGAAGGCAATCGCTGTCGCCTCCCCTGGTCCGATCCAGATGGGGAGGTAGCGGTCGCCTCCCACTTCGCGCAGGAGCACGATCGGTTGGTTGGAGGGCATTTCCACCCGGACACCCACGACGTCGAGCTCGTTCACACAGCAACCCTAGGACGTGCGCGGTCGGTTTGGATAGTCGGGGCCCAGCCGCTCAGTGCGCCTGGGCCCGCAGAGCGGTCTGCACAAGGGCCGCATGAAGCCGTACGGAGAGGGTGGCAAGCTCCCGTGCACTGGCCTCCGCATGGGCCCTGGTCTGCGGATTTCGATGCAACCGCAACGGGGCGACGAGCTGCTCGACCAGCCCGGCCTCCCGCTCGGCCGACGCTTTCATGATCCGCAGATGGCGTGGCTCCAGACCGAAACGGCCCAGCTCGGCGAGGAGCCGGGCGACGGTCACCGCCTCGCTGTCGTATCCGCCGTCCCCGGTGGCCACGATCAGACCGTAGGACTCCCATTCGGCCAGCTCCGCCTCGCCGACCTCGGCCGCCGCCAGCAGCTCGGCGCGGCCCACCCGGGCGGCGGTGGGGCCCTCCGGGGGCGCCTCGGACGCCGGGTCCAGCAGCTCGCGCCCCGGCTCCCCCTGCGCACCGGCGGGCAGCGGTGGCCGCTCACCGCGCTCCAGGGCCTCCAGATGCTCCCGGATGACCTTGAGCGGCAGATAGTGATCACGCTGCATCCGGAGGATCACGGCGAGCCGCCGCACATCCTCCTGGCTGAATTTGCGATACCCGGAGGGGGTGCGGCGCGGCTCCACCAGCCCCTCGGACTCCAAGAAGCGGATCTTGGAGAGGGTGACCTCGGGGAACTCGTCCCGCAGCAGATTCAGCACGGTGCCGATGCTCATCGTCCGGCCACCCGCGGGGGGGGGGGCGGGGGGGGCCCCCCCCCCCCCCGGGGGGGGGGGGGGGGCCCGCCCCCGGGGGGGGGGGGGGCCGGCCCCGCCCCCCCCCGACGGTGTCTGAAGCATGGACCTCCCCTGACGGGTCAGATGCCGACGCCTCGCTGGCTCGGGTAGAAGACCAGCCGGTACTTCCCGATCTGCACCTCGTCACCGCTGGCCAGGACCACCGGCGCATCGATCTGCTCGCGGTTCACGTACGTCCCGTTGAGGCTGCCGACATCCACGACGGTGAAGCTGCCGTCCTGGCCGCGCCGGAACTCCACATGGCGGCGGGAGACCGTGACGTCGTCCAGGAAGATGTCGCTCTGCGGGTGGCGGCCGGCCGTGGTCACATCGCTGTCCAGCAGGAAGCGACTGCCGGAGTTGGGGCCGCGGCGGACCACCAGCAGCGCCGATCCCAGGGGCAGCGCCTCGACGGCGGCCTGGGCCTCGGGGCTGAGCGAGGGCAGCTGCGTCTGCCCGGTGACCTCGGCGTCGTACGCCTCGAGACCGGAGATCGAGATGGTCGAGGTGGTCTCGGACGCACGCTCGGACGGGGCACCGCCCCGCAGGGGCGCGCCACAGTTGGAGCAGAACCGGCTGGCCTCGGCATTCCGATGCCCGCACCTCGTACAAACAGGCAAGCCGAACCCTCCACCACTCGAGGTCGATGGTTCTTCGAAACCTATGCGTCCGGCCGTCGAGGGGTCAACAGAAGACGCGCCCCGTCCGCCCGAAATGTCGCCGCCCTGCGGACCACCGACCTGATCCCGGAACAGCGGGCGCTCCTCGCTCCCCCCTCCGCTCTCTTCCGCGGCACGCGGGGCACGGTGGCGGGCGGTGCTGCTGCCGCCGTCCTGGCGAGCACTCTTGCCGAACAACTTCCCGAACAATTTCACGGGCGATTCCCCTTGACTGAAACAGACCCGCCCGTGGGGCAGGACAAACCCTCTACGCACACACCAGACGGTCCGGACACCCTCACAACGTCCGTGACCACCAGACAGTTTCCATCACGCGGGACTCTTCCGGTGCGTTGACCCCCCGCGTCCACATGGTCTCCCTGAGAGACCCTCATTTCGAACCGCCTCACCGTGATGACGACCGAGCGTAGTCAGGCCGCTTCGTGGACCGCAAGGCATCCACAATGATCTTCTTCTGCCGCACGATGGACACAGTGGCCTGCTCCTTCTCCAGACTCTGCACCACACCGCCCGGAATGTTGAGCGCCGGCTCCAGATCCTCCGGCTTGCCGATCACCTTGACGACGTACGGGCGCGTCACCCTCCGTCCATCGATCTCGACCCCTCCGCCGGTGTCCGCGAAGTAGGTGTTCGCGACGACCCGGACATTGCCGATCTGGATCGCCTCCGCGCCCGCGGCCCGCAGTTCCTGGACGGTGTCCAGCAGCATGTCGGCCTCCACGGCGCCCCGGGAGTCGTTGATCGTCATCGTGATCCCGGGTCCCTGGGCACCGACCGTACCGGCGAGCACCCCGAGCTGCTGCTCCTTCTGGAGCGTCTGCTTACGGGCCTCCTCGGCCTGGTCCGAGCTGTTCTCCAGTTCGGTGCGCTGCCCCTCCAGACGGCGCTTCTCGTCCTGGAGCCGCTGGGTGCGGTCGTCCAACTCGTCGAGGATCCGCACCAGATCCTCCTGGCGGGCGCCGCGCAGCACGCTGTTCTCGTTGGTCGAGCGCACCTGGATGGCCAGACCGAGGCCGAGTCCGAACAGCAGCAGGGCGACGATCAGCTGGGCACGCGTCATCCGGGGCGGCCAGAGGCCCTTCACCAGGCGCTGACGGCCGGTGAGCGGCTCCTCCGCGTCCTCCTCGGCCGACCGGTCGGGCGCGGGCCCCGCGGCGTCGTGGGCACCCTTACGCGGCTCCTCGCCGGACGGGGCGGCGGACTGCTCGTCCCCGGCACGCTCATCGCGCGGCCGCTCGGGCGGAAGCGGGCGTCCGGCCGCGGCGGGACGATCGGCCGTGCCCGGCTCATCGGATTGCGGTCGGGACGTCTGAGGCCCACGGGACTGCTGAGGCTTCTGGGGCTGGGACCGCTCGGGCCGCTCGCCCGGGCCGTTCCGCTCCGGGCGCCCCTGGCTCCCGGCCTCCGGCTCAGGTCGCTCGGTCCGCTCAGGTCGCTCGGGTCGCGGCTCCTGTCCGGGCCGCTCCGGCTGCTCGGGGGTGTTGTCAGTCGTCATCGGCCTCACGCCCGGAACACATGGCGCCGGATCGCGGCGGCATTGGAGAAGATCCGGATACCGAGGACCACCACGACCCCCGTGGACAGCTGGGCGCCGACGCCCAGCTTGTCGCCCAGGAAGACGATCAGCGCGGCCACCACCACGTTGGACAGGAACGACACGACGAAGACCTTGTCGTCGAAGATGCCGTCCAGCATCGCGCGGAAGCCGCCGAAGACCGCGTCGAGTGCCGCGACGACAGCGATCGGCAGATAGGGCTCGACCACCGTCGGCACCACGGGTCGGACCACAAGTCCGACCACGACTCCCACGATGAGGCCCAATACGGCGATCACGATGTGCCCTTCCCTGTGTCGGCGGTTTCGGCGCCACCCTTGCCCGCGCCACCGGCTATCGGTTCCGCGGTACGTACGATCAGACTCGGCGCGGCCGGGAGCCGGACCGTGTCCTGGGCGGTAATGCTGGTGCGGATGTCGTAGTTCTCCTTGAGGACATGGAGATACTGTCCGTCGGCACTGTCCTGGAAGCGGGTGCTCAGCCGCTGGCCGTCCCCCACCGCGAGCACCGTATAGGGCGGCGCCAGCGGCTTGTTGTCGACCAGTATGGCGTCACCGGCGGCCCGGATCGCCGACAGTGCGGTCAGCCGCTGACCGTTGATCGAGACGGCTTCCGCCCCCGCCTCCCACAGCCCGTTGATCACGCGTTGCATGTCGTGGTCGCGGACCCGCCCGGTGTCGGAGAAGTCGGAGCGCTCCCGCGGCCCCCCGCCACTGCTCTCGGCGTGCTTGGCGTCATTGACGACCAGCTTCAGACCGGGACCGGTCACCTCGGTCGCCCCCGACAGCAGCGCGACCAGTTCCCCCTTGTCCCCGCCGTGCTTCTCCAGCGCCTGCCGCTGCATCTCCCCGACCTCGTCGCGGAGCTCGTCCACATTCTCGGTGAGCTCGTCCGCATCCGCGTTGCCCCGCTCGATGCGGTCGATGAGCTCCTCCCGCTCCTTGGCGAGCGTGGGCGCAGATATCCGCGCCTCGGCGGCCCCGATCGTCACCACGACCGCCACCAGCACCAGGCCGAAGGCCAGCCCCAGCTTGGCGCGCAGCGTCCGGGGCAGCCTCGAGCGCCCGGTTTCGCCGCGCCGTGCCGCCGCCTCCGCATAGCCGTCGTCGAGGCTGTGGTCCATCACATTGGTCAGCAACGACATGGACGCGTCGAGACGCGGGCGCGGGCTCGGCGATGCTGTGCTCCGAACGGGGGGCTCCTGCGACATGCCGCACATCGTCGCACGTCGGGGGCGCCGTCACCCAATGGCCCCACCGGCGTGCCGGATCCGGGGCCGCGAGGCGGCGCCCCGACGCGCGCAAAGGCGACGGAACGCCCCCCAGGTCAGCGCCCCGCGCTGTCCACGACGCCCGACCACTCGTCCAGCAGGGCCTGCGCGGAGGCGTCGTCCGGACCCTCGGCCCACAGATGGGTGACGGCCTCGGCCGGATCGGGCAGCACCATCACCCAGCGTCCGTCGGCCTCGACCACGCGCACCCCGTCGGTGGTGTCCACCGACCGGTCGCCCGCGGCCTCCACCACATGCCGCATCACCAGGCCCTTGACCGCCCAGGGGGTGGCCAGATCACGACGCTGCACATGGGCGCGCGGGATCCTGGCGTCGATCTGACTCAACGTCAACTGCGTACGTGCCACCAGCCCGATGAGCCGCGCGAAGGCCGCCGTGCCGTCGAAGACGCTGCTGAACTCGGGGATGATGAAACCGCCGCGCCCGTCGCCACCGAAAACGGTCGTATCCGCGCGGGCCACCCGGGTCAGGTCGTCCGCGGCCGTGGTCGTCCACTCCACCTGGGTGCCGTGGTACGCCGCGACCTGCTCGGCGATACGGGTGGTGGTGACCGGGAGCGCCACCTGTCCGCTGCGCCGCTCGGCGGCCACCAGGTCCAGCATGACGAGCAGCGCCCGGTCGTCCTCCACGATGCGGCCGCGCTCGTCCACCAGGGACAGCCGCTCACCGACCGGGTCGAACCGCACCCCGAAGGCGGCACGGGCCGAGGCGACGATCTCACCGAGCCGAGCCAGGCCGGAACGGCGGGCGTCGGCGGTCTCCGTCGGACGGGACTCGTTGAGACCCGGGTTGATCGTCAGGGCGTCCACCCCGAGTCGGCCGAGCAGGCTGGGAAGGACCAGACCGGCACTTCCGTTCGAGGCGTCCACGACGACCTTGAGACCGGACTCGGCGATACCGCTGATGTCCACGGCCCGCAGCAACGACCCGGTGTACGAGTCGAAGACGCTGGACGGGAAGCTGAGGTCACCGATCTCGCCGGGGAACGCCCGGCGGTACTCCTGGCGCGCGTACACCCGGTCCAGCTTGCGCTGGCGGGTGGCCGACAGATCGGCGCCGCGCTCGTCGAAGAACATGATGTCGACCGAGTCCGGCACCCCGGGTGAGGTACGGATCATGATGCCGCCTGCGCTGCCGCGTGCGGTCTGCTGACGGGCCACCGGCAGCGGTACGTTCTCCAGGTCCCGCACATCGATGGCGCTGGTCTGCAGGGCGGAGATCACCGCCCGTTTGAGGGCGCGCGCACCACGGGAGTGGTCACGTGCCGTGGTGACCGTGGAGCCCTTCTTCAGGGTGGTCGCGTACGCCCCGGCCAGCCGCACCGCGAGCTCCGGGGTGATCTCCACGTTCAGGATCCCGGAGACCCCTCGGGTGCCGAACAGATGGGCCTGGCCCCGGGACTCCCAGATCACCGAGGTGTTGACGAAGGCGCCCGCCTCGATGGTCTTGAACGGATACACCCGGACGTTGCCCTGGACGATCGACTCCTCGCCGATCAGGACTTCATCACCGATGACCGCGCCGTCCTCGATCCGGGCGGCGCGCATGATGTCGGTGTTCTTCCCGATGACGCAGCCGCGCAGATTGCTCTGCTGGCCGACGTAGACGTTGTCGTGCACCACCGCCTTGTGGAGGAAGGCACCGGTCTTCACCACGACGTTGGAACCGACGACGGTGTGCTCACGGATCTCGGCGTCCGCTTCGACCTTGGCGTAGTCGCCGATGTAGAGCGGGCCGCGGAGCACGGCGTCCGGATGGACCTCGGCGCCTTCGGCGACCCAGACACCGGGCGAGATCTCGAATCCGTCGATCTCGACGTCGACCTTCCCCTCGAGGACGTCGGCCTGGGCCTTCACATAGCTCTCATGGGTGCCTACGTCCTCCCAGTAGCCCTCGGCGACATAGCCGAAGATCGGCTTGCCTTCCTTCATGAGCTGCGGGAAGACATCGCCGGACCAGTCCACGGGAACATCGGGCTCGACGTAGTCGAAGACCTCCGGCTCCATGACGTAGATGCCGGTGTTGACCGTGTCGGAGAAGACCTGGCCCCAGGTGGGCTTCTCCAGGAAGCGCTCGACCTTCCCGCCCTCGTCGACGATGGTGATGCCGAATTCCAGCGGATTGGGGACACGGGTCAGACAGACGGTGACGAGCGCACCCTTTTCCTTATGGAAATTGATCAGCTCGGTCAGGTCAAAATCTGTCAGGGCATCACCGGAGATGACCAGAAAGGCATCGTCCTTGAGTGCCTCTTCCGCGTTCTTGACGCTGCCGGCGGTACCGAGTGGCTTCTCCTCGTTGGCGTACGTGAGCTCCATGCCGAGCTCCTCGCCGTCACCGAAGTAGTTCTTCACCAGGGAGGCGAGGAACTGGACGGTCACCACGGTCTCGGACAGCCCATGCCGCTTCAGCAGCCGCAGCACATGCTCCATGATGGGCCGGTTGGCCACAGGCAGCAGCGGTTTGGGCATGGTCGAGGTCATCGGGCGCAGACGAGTTCCCTCGCCTCCCGCCATCACGACGGCCTTCATGTCGGAAGCGTCCTCCTTGAAGAGACGACGGTCATGCCGACCGCGCACGCCCGATGGCCCTGGGCCGCGCTACGGGCACCCGGCCTCCACAGGCTGGCGCAACAGCGAGCTCAGTCGGCCGCGGCGTCCGCCCTGACAAGTCGGCGGACCTGAACCACGTAGAGGACTCCTGCCCACCAATAGAGTGTTGTACCCCATCCGGCGAACGCCCATCCGAAAATGGCGGCGGTCGTGTGAAGCCAGCCGGTTCCATCACTCAGAAGGAGCAAGGGGAAGGCGTACATCAGGTTGAACGTGGCAGCCTTGCCGAGGAAGTTCACCTGGGGTGGCGGATAGCCGTGACGGCGGAGGATCCACACCATCACGAGCAGCACCAGCTCCCGGGCGAGAAGTACCGCCGGCAACCAGATGGGCAGGATCTCGCGCCAGGTGAGGCCGACGAGTGTAGACAGAATGTAGAGGCGGTCGGCCGCCGGATCGAGGATCCGGCCGAGACTGGAGATCTGGTTCCAACGGCGGGCCAGCTTGCCGTCGAGATAGTCGCTCACACCGCTGAGCAGCAGAACCAGCAGGGCCCAGCCATCGCTCTTGGGCCCGCCGAACTCGGGCCGGAGAATCAACCACAGGAAAAGCGGCACGCCGAGGAGGCGCGCGGCGCTGAGGATGTTCGGGATCGTGAGTACACGGTCCGTCTGAACGCGTGTCTCCTGGACCTCCACCCGGGAGCCTCCTGCGAGAACGTTCCGATGATGCTTCATGACCTTACCGGTAGGGAGGTACCACCCTCGCACCGGGTCGGGACCACAGAGACAGCAAAAAGCCCCCGACGGGAATTGATGTTCCCTTCGGGGGCTTTTGCACAAATTGTTCGGCGGCGTCCTACTCTCCCACAGGGTCCCCCCTGCAGTACCATCGGCGCTGAAAGGCTTAGCTTCCGGGTTCGGAATGTAACCGGGCGTTTCCCTAACGCAATGACCACCGAAACACTAT
>NZ_JANCLX010000048.1:44991-51655 GCF_024295805.1 Streptomyces cucumeris | reverse complement strand
AACCGCCTCAAACAGTGGCGCGGCCTGGCCACACGAACCGACAAGCTCGCGATCGCCTACCAGGCCGCACTCCACCTCGCGGGCATCCTCATCTGGACCCGCCGCTGACCAAAGAGACAGAACCTAGCTCGGGCGGATCGCGGCCTCGATGTGGGCGAGTTGGGCGGCGAGGAGCTCTTCGAACGCGGCGCGGCGGTCCGCTCCGAGGGGGCGGACGTCGCGGGCGAAGTGGGCCAGGGCCGGGAAGCGTTCGGGGTCGGCGCCGAGTACCGCGACGCGGAACAGCTCCATGCCCTGTTGGTGGTCTTCGGGGGTGACGGTGCTGACCCCGGCCTCGGAGGCGATCAGCGCGGCGATGAGGACCGCGATCCGGTGGTAGTGCGCCGGGATCTCCTCGTCGGGCAGTCCCGACGCGCGCAGGGCCTGCAGCACCTCTTCCATCACCAGCCGGGAACCGGTGCCGGATGACGCATAGCGCCCCCAGACCGCGGCGAGCTGGGGCTGCCGGCCGAAGGCCCCTCTCAGGCGCAGGGCCAGGGCGGTGAGGCGCTGCTTCCAGTCGCCCTCGGGACGGTAGTCGTCCATGGCGGCCAGGAGGATCCGGTCGGCGACCGCGCGCAGCAGTTCGGTCTTGCTGCGGAAGTGCCGGTAGAGGCTGGAGGAGTCGGTCCCGAGCACCGCGGCGAGCTTGCGCACGCTGAACGACTCGGCGTCGCTCGTGCGCAGCAGCTCCGCCGCCGCGTCCAGGATCTCCTCGGTCGACCAGCGCCTTCGCCCTGCCATCCCACTCCTCTCGCCGGATCTCAGCCTAACCTATGCACTTGGCGTTGCACGCACCGCGTGCATAATGAGGACATGAGCGGGCCGGCGTGTCGGCTCATGCCTTTGTCACCCGTGTCAGGCGGCCGATGTGGAGCTCGCCCCGGGGCATACGAAAGGACTCGTGTCGTGAGGAACTCACTGGATCCCGCGGAGCTGAACGCCGCGTTGGAGAACGTCCACCGCGCCGGGATACCGGGCCTGTTCGCCGAGGTGCGTGACGGCGAACAGGTCTGGCGCGGCGCGGCCGGGGTCGCCGATGTCGCCACCGGCCGCCCCGTCACCCCCGACATGCGGCACCGCGTCGGCAGCATCACCAAGACCTTCACGGCCGCCGCGGTTCTGCAGCAGGTCGAGGCCGGTCGGATCGGTCTTGACGCGCCGATCGGCCGGTACCTGCCGGGGCTGGTTCCCGGAGCACGTGGTGACGCGATCACGGTCCGGATGCTGATCAACCACACCAGCGGGCTCGCCGAATACCTCCCCTATGCGTACCCCTCCCTCAAGGCGCTCCCAGCCCTCGCGGACACCGGGCCGCAGAGTCTGGACGACAGCCGGTTCACTCGCTTTCACCCCACCGAACTGATCGAGATGGGGGTCACCGCCCCCGCCGTCGGCGCTCCGGGCGGGAATCCGGGGGTGTACTCCAACACCAACTACCTGCTCCTCGGCGAACTCCTGGAACAGGTGACGGGCACGACGGCCGAGCGGTACATCACCCGGAACGTCATCGAGCGCGCCGGGCTGCGGGACACCGAACTCCCCACGGAGCCGTATGTCGAGGGGCCGCACTCGCAGAGCTACGAGGCATGGTTCGGCATGATCGACCCGCCGCGCGACTACAGCGTCTACGACATGTCGTGGGTGGGGGCGGCGGGTTCGCTGATATCGACCGTCTCGGACCTCAACCGTTTCTTCGGCATGCTGCTCGCCGGCGAGATCGTCAGCCCGTCGTCGCTGGCGCAGATGCAGCGCACCGTCCCGGTCGTCTCCCAGGAGGGAAAGATCATCGACTACGGCCTCGGCCTGCACCCGACGGAGACGTCCGGTCAGGACACGTTCTGGGGCCATGGCGGCACGGTCTGGGGCTCTGGAGCGCTGGCCATGACCCGTGCCGACGGTGAGCGGCAGATGTGCGTCGCGGTGAACCTCCAGCGGTGGAACAGGCTCGATTCCTCGGGCACGCCGCAGCCCCATCCCATCGACGACGCACTTGCCTCCTTCTACCGCGCGGCGATGTACGGCTGACCGGACTTCCGTTGCCCGCACCGGTGGTGATGGAGCGTCAGCGCATCGTTAGTGACGCGCCAACGGGACGGTAGCGCCCACCGGCAAGGTGGTTGACGCACCGAGTGAGACATCGTCTGGCGCACACCTCGACTCACGGCCATGTGCTAGAGCAATTTCGCCATGGCAGTAGAGCAATTTCCGCATCAACCCGCGGTGCGGCGCCCCCCATCTCACCTCGCGGCAACAAACGTTAGGAGTTTGCAGATGCTTCGCAAGAGGTCACGTCTTATCGCCGCGCCGATCGCGGCTGTCGCCCTGAGTCTGACGATCGCCGGTTACCAGGCCAGTGCCGCCGGGTCGTCGTCGGACGGCGCGGAGCGGTCCGGCAAGGTCACCCGGGCGGCGGACGCGGGCCCGTGTCTGGCCGACGCCACGACACTGGTGGGCGACCTCGACGGGGACGGCCATGCGGACAAGATCAGCAATCCTGGGCACACCGGGACCAAGATGACCATCCAGTGGGGTGCCGAGGACGGCACGTTCGGCGCGAAGCAGGCCGTCAGCAAGCTGCTCGGCGCGAAGCGGGGCGAGGTCGCGACCGCCGCGGTCGCCGACTTCCAGAACGACGGCACCCTGGACATGGTCGTGAACATCGTCAAGCCGTCCGGTATCGACGACCCCGCGACGGCGCGCCTCGCGGAGTACCGCCCCGGCCCGCTCTCGCGGTCGGACCTGGGCTCCGCCGACTCCCGGCACACCGACATCGGCGACAGCGGCGAGGCCCAGCAGCTGCGGATCGCCAACTACGGTGACGACCCGTACCCGGACCTCGCGATCCTCAACAACGCCGGTGACGGGCAGCTTGACCGGGATGTGCGGCTGTCGACGGCCGGCAGCGGCCCGGGCGACTACGACGACGCGATGATGCAGAAGTACGGGCAGTACGCGTCCACGGGCGAGCCGCCGGCCATGCCCGGCGACGGCTGGAAGCACTTCTACACGACCTGCTCCTGACCACGATCCGGCGCCGCCGGTCCTTCGGGGACCGGCGGCGCCGCCGTGGCACTGGCCGTCACCGCCGGAGGGCTGGCGCTGACCGGTGCCGCGCAGGTTCCGGCGGCGGCGGACACGGTGCCGAGCTGTGTGAAGACGGTGACCATGAAGGAGGTGTTCGGGCAGTTCGGGGTCACCATGACGAACGGGTGCGCCACCGAGCAGCGGGTGCTGCCCACCTTCAAGCTCGTCTGGTCGTCGGGCCCGCAGCCGCGGTGCCACGTCCTCAAGCCGGGGCAGGAGTCCACCCAGTGGGTGACGCCGTCGGCCCTCCCCTTCTATGACCAGGCGTTCCTCGGCCTGGTCCGGTGCTGAACCGGCCGGACCGCGTCATGTGAACGGAGCGGGACGTGCGCCGTGGTCGTCGCCCAGGCGGTCCGCGACGACCATGGCCACGTCGTCCGCCAGAACCCCCTCCGTGTGGCGCAGCAGACGGCCGTGCAGGTCCTCCAGGAACGCCGTCGGGGTGCAGGGGCGCACCGCCTCCATCGCGTCCGCCAGCGGGAAGAAGGCCCGGTCGGGGTCGCGGGCCTCGATGACGCCGTCGGTGTAGAGCAGCAGCCGGTCGCCGGGGGCGAAGGGGTAGGTCTCGGCCGCCGAGGGCGGGCCGGAGAAAAAGCCCTCCAGGCCCAGGGGCGGCAGGGGTGTGGTCGGCGTCAGCGGGCGCACCTTGCCCTCTCTGAGAACCATCGGGGGCGGATGGCCCCGGTTGACCAGCTCGATCACGAAGGAGTCCGGGATCTGGGCGACCAGGACGGTGACGAACTCCTCCGCCTGGTCGTCCTGGTCGGCCGCGCTCCCGGCGGCGGTCTCGCGGTGCAGGGCCGCCGCACAGTGGTTGACGACCTCGGTGAGGTCGTCCTCGTAGTGCACCGCTTCCCGGAAGGCGCTGAGTACGGCCGCGGCCGCGCGGACGGCGTGGAGACCCTTGCCGCGGACGTCGCCGACGATCAGGCGGACGCCGTAGTGGGTGTGCACGGCCTCGTAGAGGTCCCCGCCGATCTGGGCGCCGGTCTCGGCCGCGAGGTAGGTGCTGGCGGTCCGCACGGGCCCCAGCCGGGCGGGGACGGGGCGCAGGATGACGTCCTGGGCCGCGGAGGCGATACGGCGGATCTGGTCGAGCTCGCTCTGTCTGCGCGTACGCACGGCACTACTCATGGTGATGCTGGCCGAGGACACCAGCAGCAGCCCCAGGAGGTTGCTGTAGACCTGGTCGCTGCCCCACGCCTCGTTGTAGGTCGCGGTGGTCACGCTGACGGCCAGCGCGACGCCCGCGGCCGCCATCGTGCCCCGGGGCCCCATCGTCAGCGCGGCGAGCGCCGGGGTCGCCGTGAGGAACGGGCCGGTGTACAGGAACTCGAGGGGTGACAGCTCGATGCACAGCGCGATCAGCGCGATCACGAACGGCACGGACCGTTCGAGCACGATGACGAGCTGACCGTGATCACCCACCCACGGACGGTTTCGGGGTGGTGAGCGGACGAGCGACCACATGGATCCAGCCTGCCCCGTCGGAGCGCGAGCTTCCACTTCTCCCGGACACCGGCCCGTTCTCCCGCCCGCCCCACGTGATCATCCGGGCCCGCGACGGCAGGTCCGGCAGGGACGGCCGTCTCCGGCGGGGAGCCACCGGACGGTGATCAGCCGAGGGCGGCCGCCACCGCGGCGTTCTCGCCCTGCTCGGCGTCTTCCTGGGGACCGTGGGCACCCTCATCGGGCAGCATCTGACCGCCCGGGTCGAGGTGCAGCGTGATCACCGGCAGCGGGCGGACACCGAGCGGGCGGCGGCACGCCTTCATGGAGGCGGCGCGGGGCGAGCTGGAGGGCGGACGCCCACACGTACGGCGCTGAGCGCGAGGACCACCGCGCGGCAGCCGTCATCACGGCGAGTGTGCGAGGTCCGGGGTGGGTTGGGGAGGTCATGGAGAAATTTCGGCGGGCATTGAGAACTATCGCCGTGCTTGCCGTATCTCCTATGACCACATCCATGAAGGGTGGACATGTGAATAGAAAGAAACACAGACGGTCTCGACTGCTCGTCATGACCGTCGCTGGTGTGGCCGCGATGGGTGTCGGGGCTGGCGCCCTTCTGATGACGGACAACGACGCCTCCGCCGGGCAGTCCGCCGAACAGCGGGCCGCCGTGCAGGAGACGCTCACCATCAAGTGCCCGGACATCTCGATCCGGCTGACGCGGGTGCCACGCCAGGCGCAGTCCACGGTGGACGACGAGCTGGCGCGGATGGACAGCCAGGTGGCCACGGCCTACCAGCGGCTGGCCTCGCGGGGGTCCGGGGCGAGCGACGAATGGGTGAAGTCGCGTGTGCTGGAACCGCTGTCGACACAGCGCCGTTCCGCGATCATCCGCATCACCGCCACGATCGACCGCGTGGCGTCCCGGCCGCAGGGGCTGACCTCCCTGGCGTCGTGCACCGTGAAGCGGGACAGCACCGCACCCACCAACGCCGACACCGACGCCGGGAACGGCGGCGCCACACCCACCCCGGGTGGTGCCACTCCGGCCGCGGGCGGCCAGCAGCCGCCGCAGCAGAGCGGCCCGCAGAAGGCCGACTTCGTGGACATCCGCCAGGTGCGGCCCAACGTCAGCAAGCCCGCGCAGAAGGCCGACGCCTCCCAGGGCACCTTCACCTCGCGCTGCGGCCGCAACGAGAACAAGCACTTCAACCCGGACAACGTGATCGTGGCGCCCGGTGTGAGCAACGGCGCGCACCATATGCACGACTACGTGGGCAACCTCGCGACCGACGCGTTCTCCTCCGACCAGGAGCTCGCCGGCGCCGGGACCACCTGCACCAACGGTGACCGCTCGACGCACTACTGGCCGGTCCTGCGGCTGCGTGACGGCAGCAACGAGAAGGACGTGAACGCGGACGGCGGCGGCAAGGACGGCAACGTCGGCCGCATCCTCCAGCCCGCCTCGGTCAAGCTGACCTTCCGCGGCAGCCCGGTCACCAAGGTCACCGCGATGCCGAAGTTCCTGCGCATCATCACCGGCGACGCCAAGTCGTTCACCAACGGCACGGCCAACGCCAACGCCTCGTGGAGCTGCACCGGATTCGAGAACCGGCAGCTGAAGGACAAGTACCCGCTCTGCCCGAGCGGCAGCAACGTGGTGCGGACCTTCAACTTCCAGAGCTGCTGGGACGGGAAGAACACCGACAGCGCCAACCACCGCGCCCATGTGGCGTTCGCCCAGGCGGACGGCTCGTGCCCGCAGGGGTTCCGGGCGGTCCCGCAGCTCGTCCAGCGGATCACCTACAAGGTCCAGCCCGGTTCGACGTTCGCCGTCGACAGCTTCCCCGAGCAGCTGCACAAACCGGTCACGGACCACGGTGACTTCATCAACGTGATGTCCTCGCGGCTGATGGCGAAGGCGGTGCGCTGCATCAACAACGGCAGCAAGTGCGGCTGAGCCGCGAATGCCGTAGGAGTGCCGTAGCAGTGCCGCAGGAGTGAGGAGCGGTGGGGGCCCCGGGGGGGCCCCCGCGCGCCCCCCCCCACCGCCCCACCGGCCCGCCGCGGTAGGCCGCCCCCCGGCGGG
>NZ_JANCLX010000048.1:718-44981 GCF_024295805.1 Streptomyces cucumeris | reverse complement strand
CCCGCATTGGCGGGTGGTGGCGGATCCCCGGCCCCCGGTTGCGGGGGGGGGGGGGGGCGGGGGGGCCCCCCCCCCCCCCCCCGCCGCACGGCACCTCCGGCCGCGCGCTGTCGTCAGCCCGCCGGAGGGGTGGAGAGGGCCGCGCCGAAGCCCGCCTTCTCCGCCGCGTAACCGAAGGAGTCGGGGCCGAAGAGGATCGAGCCCTGGCCGGTGAGCCCGCCGGCGCTGCCGTAGGTCATGCTCACCGCACCCGTGCCCCGCCACTTGCCGCGCGCGCCGGTGGCCAGGTCGGCCTTGCCGTCGCCGTTGTAGTCGGCGGAGGCGAGCGTGGAGCCGAAGAAGTCGCCGGTCTCGGCGACACCGACCACGCCCTTGCTGTCCAGCGAGAGGGTCTGGGCACCCTCGGCGGTCAGCCAGTTCTTGCTGCCGCGCAGCACGGTGAGGGCACCCGCGTTCTGGAAGCCGTCACCGTCCACCGCCTCGGGATCGGCGACGAACAGGTCCTCGTAGCCGTCGCCGTCGACATCGGCGAGCTGTGCCGCGGTACCGCCCTGCTTCTCACCGGACCAGGCCACGGCTCCGGCCGCGTCCAGTCCGCTCACGCTGCCGGGGAAGGTGCGCAGCTTGTAGCCGTCGGGCCCGTCCTCGAAGCCGGTGTCGATGACCACGTCGTCCTTGCCGTCGCCGTTCACATCACCGGCCACGACGCGGTAACCGGCGAACGGCAGACCGACGTTCCGGCCCAGCGGGGTGGCCGAGAGACCGGAGCGGGAGCCCGGCAGCACACCGAGGGTGCCCTCGTCGGCCGGGTCGTCGAAGTACGCCACGGTGGCCAGGTCGGCGTAGCCGTCACCGTTGACGTCACCGCCGGCGATGCCCTGGGTGCCCGCGCCGCCTCCGGGCGGGGTGATCAGCCGGACCGCCGGTGCGGGTGTGGAGCGCAGGTTCTTCGCACCCTTCACCACGGCCACCTTGGTGCCGTCGACGGTGGCCACGTCCTGGAGGCCGTCGTGGTCGAAGTCCCCCATGGCCAGCCGTCCGCCGAAGCCGCGGCCCGCGGTGACGGTCGGCGCGTGGTAGGCGATGGCCTTGTCGGACAGCCCGGTCGGGGAACCGAAGACGATCGTCACCGAACCGGCGCCCTTCACGTCCCCGATGGCCTCGCCGCTGGCTCCGACGACCAGATCGGCGTGACCGTCGCCGTCCATGTCACCCATCGCCAGCGCCGAGCCGAACCTGTCCCCGGCCTCGGGCGTCCCCGGCACACCGGTGTGGGACTGGGTGAGCCCTTGGTGGCGCGCGACGGAGATACCGGAGGCGGAGCCGAAGGTCAGCGCCACGTATCCGGCCTTCGCATGGCCCTTGACAGCCCCGCCGGGGGCACCGGAGGCGAGGTCGTCGAAACCGTCGCCGTCCATGTCGGCGGGGGTGGCCTTCCCGGCGGCCGGTGCGGCGGGAGCCTTGGCGGGGGCGCCGGGCGCGGCGTACGAGGGGGTGGTGGCGAGAGCGACTCCCGTCACCACGGCCACGACGCCACCGATCGGCAGGATGTGTCTCGGCATATGTGTCCTTTCCGCGCTGTGTCGCACGGTGGGACACACCAGGAACGCGAAGGGTTGTGGCATGAACAGGGACGACGGGCTGGTGGGCCACTGGCACAGCACGCCCTTCGACATCGGCGTGATGGAGACCAGCGAACTGGCCTTCCTGCCGGACGGCCGGGGCTGGAGTGTCTGGGCCGGGATGAGCAACGGTCTGTGCGTGACCCGGTTCCGGTGGCACTGCCCGGCCCCGGGGCGGCTCGTGCTGAGGGAGGAGTGGCAGACCAGTGGCACGTGGGCGGAGGGCGGGGACTGGAGCTTCGCCTCGGTGGACTCCAGCGGCCCCGTGGACGCCACGACGGTCACGGGGTACACCCTGGGGCCCGAGGTGCCGCCCGGGGGCCGGGAGGAGCCGCTGTGGGCCGTACGGTTCGACGAGGCCGTGGAGTTCAGCCATTTCTTCGCGCGCGAAGAGGGTCCGGTGCGTGCGGACCAGGACCCGTCCCGTCACCACTTCCCGCAGCCGTGAACCCGCTCTGACCTGGGCCGCGAAACGGCCGAACACGGAACGGCGGGGGAACGGCCTGTCGCCCGCATAGGTTCATCGGGAATACTGCCCGCCGTGGAGCAGAGCACAGGACCGATCATCCCGCCCATGCACACCGCCGCCGGGACGGACCCGGGGTACATCCCCGGGCTCACGTCGCCGCGCCCTGTCGACGGGGAGGAGGAGACCCCGAAGGACACGGCGGAGCGGCCACCCGCGGACACCGCCCCGGAGGACACCGGGCCGGACACCGGGGACGAGGACACCGCCGCCGGGGCCGACGACGAGGCTGACGACGACGCGGCCGACGACGAGGCCACGGCGGAGGACGAGACGGCCGACGACACCGACGAGTCCGACGAGGAGGACGCGGAGGACGAGCCGGACGGTGACGGGCCCGTCTTCGAGGTGTCCGACCACCGCGCCGGTATCGTCGCGCGCCGCGCCGGGATCACCCTGCGCATGGACGGCGAGGAGGCCCAGTTCGGCTGGGACGAGATCGGGGCGGTCGAGGTCGACACCCCCCGGTTCAAGAAGCGGTTCTCCGTCACCGTCTACGCGACCAACCGCCGCTGGTACGAGGCCGAGGTCCAGCCGTCCTCCCGCGGACTGCTGAAGACGTGGACCGACGAGCTCGACGCGGTCCTCGACGCCTACTTCGACGACGCCGGGCCGAAGGACACCGGGCCGGAGGACGCCGGGCCGGAGAAGGAGAAGCAGACGGCAGCGGACGACGACGACGCGTGACGGGCGGGGCCGCACCGGCCCCGCCCGCTCCGCCCGCCCGGCTCAGTGCAGGCAGAACTCATTGCCCTCGGGGTCGGCCATGACGACGTGGCTGCTGCCGGGCTCCTCCACGGCCCGCAGGACGGTGGCGCCGAGCCCCTGCAGCCGCGCCATCTCCGTCTCCCGGCTGGCGGTTTCCGGGTGCACATCGATGTGCACCCGGTTCTTGCCCCGCTTCCCCTCCGCGGCCTCCGGGACGGCCTGGAACAGCAGCCGTCTGCCGAGGCCCGTACCGGTCTCGGTCTGCACCGGGTCGTCGGGGTGGCGGACGGCGGCCGCGTGCCGCCACACCTTGCGGCCGTCGGCCACCGCGTAGTGGTCCTCACCGATCACACCCTGGGCGAGCAGCCGCTCGATGAGGGCGCTGTGGTCCTCCTTGATGTAATCGAGCGTCTGCGCCCAGAAGTCGGCGAGCCGCTGCGGGTCGGCGCAGTCGATGACGAGTTTCCAGTGCACGGCCATGGGTTCTTCGGTCCTCCGCGTCCAGGGGGCTGGGGAACGCGGTCAGTCCATCACCCCGGCGGGCCCGGCGCACCCGTTCAGCCGCCCGCTGACGCGCTCCCCGCGCGGCGCCGGCCGGCGATCCGGCCCAGGACGGCGTCGAGCACCAGGAACGCGGCCAGCGGGATCCCCAGCAGCGGCAGGTAGTAGCCGAGCACCGCGACCGCGGCGGCCAGCGGGAGCAGGACGTACGGTGACACCTCGCGCCACGCCCCGCGCGGGACGGGACGGCCGAAGGCGGAGCCGCGGCCGCGCTGCCACCACATCCGGTAGCCCCACACGATCAGCAGGACCAGCGCCAGCGCGAGCACGGCCAGGGCGATCTGGTTGGCCAGGCCGAAGAGGTTCCCGGTGTGCAGGTCGATGCCCCAGCGGGTGAGTTTGGCGAGCACCGGGTAGTCGGCGAACCGCTGGACATCGGTCACCTCGCCGGTCGCCGGGTCGACGGCCGCCGCGTCCTGCTTCTCCGGCCAGCTTCGCTGGATCTGGCTGACCACGTACGCCTGGTCCGGTCCGGAGGGCGGCGAGATCTCCACCGGGTTGCCGAGCCCTTCGGCGCGGGCGGCCTTCAGCACGGTATCGAGACCCACATCACCGCTGTGTCGCGCACCGCCGGAACCTCCGTGGTCCATCCCCGGCATGGAGTCCGATCCGGCGCCGTGGCCCGCGTGTTCACCGCCACCGGCGGAGCGGTCGCCGTCCAGCGTGGCCGAGACGGCGGGGGTGGTCTGGCCGAGCGCCGAACGGAGGTCGGCGACACCGGCACCGGCGTAGGTGGACCAGGTGAGCCCGGTCGCGGACAGGAAGAACAGCCCGAGCGCCACCCACACCCCGACGGAGCCGTGGAGGGACAGGGTGCGCCGGCGTCCGGTGGCCGAGCGGTCGGGGAGGACGGCGGAACGCATCGCGCGGCGCGTGGCGCCACCGCGGAAGCGGCGCGCCAGCCACAGCACCAGACCCGCGCCACTGATCACCCACAGCCAGCTTGCGGCGAGTTCGCTGTAGAGCCGTCCGGTCTCGCCGAGGTGCAGATCGCGGTGGAGCTCGTCGATCCAGGTGCGCAGCGGGAGGGCACCGGAGGAGCCGTAACTCTCCAGCGCGCCGCGTACCTCCCCGGTGTACGGGTTCACGAACACGGCCAGGGTGTGGCCGGCGTCGACGCCCTTGACGCCGGACAGCAGCACCCGGGTGGTGGCGCCGTCCTCGGGCGACGGCCGTACGGCGCTGATCTCGCCCTCGGGGTGGGCCTTGCGGGCGGCGGCCACCTGGCGGGAGAGGGGCAGCTCGATGTCTCCGGTGGGGACGCGCAGTTCATGGTCGTAGACGATCTTCTCGGCCTGGAAGGACCCCGCGTAGAGGAGTCCGCTGACCGCGGCGACCAGCAGGAACGGCGCGATCAGCACCCCGGCGTAGAAGTGCAGCCGCAGGACGAGGGGGCGCAGCGCCGCCCAGGAGGAGCGGCGGGTGGTTCCGGGAGCCTCCGGTCTCGCGGCGTCCGCGTCCGCGTCTGCGTTTGCGTCTGCCTCTGCGTCTGCGTCGGTGTCCGGGGTGTCGGGGGTGTCCGGTGGTGTGGTGTCCGGGGCATCGTCCGCGGCGGCGGAGAGGGGTTCAGCGGTCATGGACGGCTCCCGGATCGAGGGGGATGTCGGTCGTGCCGCACGGGGGCGGTCCGCACGACGGCACAGGAGTGCCGGTTGAGTGGTCGGCCAAGCGGACGCGCAAGTTCCGGAGTCCCGGGTGTGAGCTGGCACACATCGGTGCCCGTTTGTCATGCGGGGACGAAGATTCGCCGGGCCGCCGTCCCCGGCGACGCGCGCTGGCACGATGACGGCCATGGCCACCGGGTCGATCTTCCGCCTCGCGCGAGCCGCCGTGTTCGCGGCGGTGTGCGTCGTGGTCACGGCCCTCGGACACGCGCTCATCTCCGGCGGCACCCTGCCGCCGTGGTCGGTGGGCTGCGCCTTCGCCGGAACGACGGCGATTGCGTGGTGGCCCGCCGGACGGGAGCGCGGAGCGCTGGCCGTGACCGGTGCGACGGTGGTCGCCCAGTGCGGGCTGCATGTGCTCTTCATGCTCGCGGAGTCGGTGGGTCCGGCCCCCGCGCACACAGGCATGCACCACCCCATGCCGATGCCCATGTCCCCACATAACGGCGGGCACGGTATGTCCGGCACCGGCTCGTCACCGGACCCGATGGACTGGCCCTGGCACGGCGGCGCCGCCATGGCCCTCGCGCACCTGCTCGCCACGCTCCTCAGCGGAGTGTGGCTGTGGCACGGTGAGACCGCCGCCTTCCGGCTCGTCCGGGCGCTCGCCGCGGCCGTGTTCGTCCCGCTGCGCATCGCCCTGCGCATGCTGGGCGCGGTGGCGGCCGAACCGCCCGCACCGGCCGCCCCGTCCACCACCGCACGCCGGTTGCGCAGCGCGGAGCTGTGGCATGTGATCCGTCGCAGAGGGCCGCCGGGGCGTCCGCTGCCCTGTCACTGACCGCCCTTCCTCCGCACGTCCTTCCCGCGGCGCGCACCGGTGAGGGCGGAGTACCGGCGCCCGTTCCCGGCGCCGGACCGATGCCCCGGTTCCGCGGGCCCGTCCCGTACCGCTCCCGGCCGTCGTCCGCGCACACCCGCACGCCCGCGTCCCCGCGCGGAGCGCCGTGCGCCGTTGAGCCGTGCGCCGTCGCGCCGACGCGTACCCGCGGACCGTCCACCGCCTCCGGAAGGACGTTTGACGATGCCCGTCGCCCTGAACGACGCCGCCCTCAACGACGATGCCCCGCACGACGCCGTCGGGGACGACGCCCAGCGGATCACCGCCTGGGCCCTGGCCGCCCGCGACGGTGACCCCGACGCCGTGGAGCGGTTCATCCGCGCCACCCGCCGCGATGTCCGCCGCTTCGTCCTGCGTCTGAGCTCCGATCCGCACGCCGTCGACGACCTCGTCCAGGAGACCTATCTGCGGGCGCTGACCGGGCTGCCCTCGTTCGCCGGGCGCTCCTCCGCCCGTACCTGGCTGTTGTCGATCGCCCGCCGTGTGGTCATCGACCGCTACCGCCGGGCCGCCGCCCGCCCCCGGCTGCTCGACACCGACGACTGGCAGGAGGTGGCCGAACGGGCCCAGCCGGTCGGGCTGCCCGGGTTCGACGAGGGGGTGGCCCTGCTCGACCTGCTGGCGGAACTCGACCCGGCGCGGCGCGAGATGTTCCTGCTGACCCAGTTGCTCGGGCTGCCCTACGCGGACGCCGCCGAGGCGACCGGCTGTCCCATCGGGACCGTGCGCTCCCGGGTGGCCCGTGCCCGGGAGGAGATGACCGCGCTGCTGGCGTCGGCGGCCTGAGCCCGCGGGAGCCGGGGCCGGGGCCGGCGGACCGGGCCCCGGTAGCGTGGCCCCCATGACCGGGGGAAGAGCCGAACCGATGATCCGTGTGCTGCTCGCGGACGACGAACCGATGATCCGCGCCGGGGTGGCGGCCATCCTCGGCGCGGCCGGGGACATCGACGTCGTCGCCGAGGCCGCCGACGGCCACCAGGCCGTCGAACTCGCCCTGAAGCACCGCCCGGACCTGTGTCTGCTCGATGTCCGGATGCCCCGGCTCGACGGGCTCCGGGCGGCGGCCGAACTCGGCCGGGCGCTGCCCGGCACGGCCGTCATGATGCTCACGACCTTCTCGGAGGACGAGTACGTCGCGAGCGCCCTCGGCTCCGGCGCGGCCGGTTTCGTGCTGAAGTCCGGCGATCCGCGCGAGCTGATCTCCGGGGTGCGGGCGGTGGCCGGGGGCGGTGCGTATCTCTCCCCTTCGGTGGCCCGGCGGGTCATCGAACAGCTCGACAGCGGGCAGTTGGGCCGGCGGGCCGAGGCCCGCGCGCGGACCGGGGAGCTGACCGGACGCGAGCGCGAGGTGCTCGGTCTGGTGGGCGCCGGGCTGTCCAACGCGGAGATCGCCCGGCGGCTGCATCTGGTCGAGGGCACGGTGAAGGCGTACGTCAGCCAGGTGCTCGCCCGGCTCGGCGTCAGGAACCGGGTGCAGGCGGCGGTCCTGGCCCATGAGGCGGGTCTCGTCCCCGAGGAGTGACCGGGCCGCGTGGAGTCCTCGCTCCCGACTCCTTACTTTCGGCGGGGGCGCCCCGCGGGACCGATCGACGATGCTGGCCCCATGCTGCGCAGTGGGTTCCGACGGTTCGTACCGGCGCGGGGGCGGGGGTGGGTCTCCCGGCTCCTGGACGCCGCGCTGTGGCTGGCGCTGTGGCTGCCGCCCGCCTCCGAGGCGGCCCTCTCCTCGTACGGCCGGGCCAAGGTGGTGGCGTTCACGGCGGCGCCGCTGCTCGGGGCGGCGGTGGCGGTGGGCCGCCGGTGGCCGCTGGCCGCGCTCGGGGTCCCGGTGGCGCTCGGTCTGGCCCTGAGCGCCAAGCTGTTCACCCCGCTGTACTGGCCCGCGCTGGCGGTGTTCGGCTTCCTCGCCGGATGCCGGACGGCCGCGGCCCGCCCCGTGCTGTGGTTCCTCGGCTCGGTGGCGGTGGCGGGACTGCCGCTGTGCGTGGTGGCCGAACGGGACCTGTGGGCGTGGCCGGGGCTGCTGCTGACCCTGCTGGGTGCCGCCGGACTGCCGTGGCTGCTGGGCCGCTACCGCCGTCAGCACGCCGAACTGGCGCGGCTGGGCTGGCGGCTGGCCGACCGGATGGAACGCGAACAGCAGGTGGTGGCGGAGCGCACCCGCTATCGCGAACGGGCCCGTATCGCGGGCGATATGCATGACTCCCTCGGCCATGAGCTGACGCTGATCGCGGTGCGGGCCGCCGCCCTGGAGGTCGACGCCACGCTCACCGCGGACCAGCAGCGGGCCGCCGGGGAGCTGCGCGCGGCCGCGGGCACGGCGACCGCACGGCTGCGCGAGATCATCGGGGTGCTGCGCACGGACGACGAGCCGGCGGACGACCCCGTCGCCGCCCCGCCCGGGGAGAACGCCGAGACCCTGGTGGAACGCGCCCGCGCCTCCGGGCTCGACATCACCCTGGAACGCCGGGGCGAGACGGCCGGACTCCCGCCGATGGCCGCCCTCGCCGTACACCGGGTGCTCCAGGAGGGGCTGACGAACGCCGCCAAACACGCGCCGGGCGCGGCCGTCCGGGTCCGTCTGGTCCGCACCGGAAAACCCCCGGCGGTCACCCTCACCGTCGTCAACCCCCCTCCCGCCGCGGCCCCGCTGCCGGGGGTGGTCTCCGGTGGCTCGGGTCTGGTCGGACTCGACGAGCGGGTGCGGCTGGCGGGCGGTGTGCTCCGCGCGGGACCGGCCCCGGACGGGGGTTTCGAGCTGACCGCCGAACTTCCCGCCACGGCCGCTCCCCCGCCACGGGCCGCGGGGGACCTCTCCCGGCTCACCGCCTCCGGGCGGGAGTTGACCCGCGCCCGCCGCCGGGTGCGGCGTCAGCTCACCCAGGCCGTGGTGGCGCCGGTGGCGGCGCTGGCCGGGATCCTGCTGCTGATGCTCCCCGTCAGCCTGGCGAGTTCGTACTTCTCGGTGCTGGACCGGGACACCTACGACCGGCTGCCGGTGGGCACCCCGCGCGAGGAGGTGACGCCGCGGCTGCCGCTGTTCACCCGGGACGGAGCGCCCGACGGCGCCCCGGCCCCGCCCCGCGGCCAGGACTGCGTCCACTACAGCACCTCACTGATGTCCGCGGACGCCTACCGGCTGTGCTTCGTACGGGACCGGCTGGTGTCCAAGTCGGTGGTGAAGCACGGGCCGTGACGTGTGCGGGCCGCGCGCCGTGACATGTACGGTCCGGGCCTTGCTCATCCCCGGACAACGACGCCCCGGCGCGCGGGGCCCGTTGCTACGGTGGGGCCCCGCCAGCCGAGGGGGCCGAGGACCGTGACCGCTGACCGTCCGCACGCCGTGCGCGTCGCCGGAGTGGTCGTCGACGCGCGGGGCCGGGCGCTGCTGGTGAAGCGGCGGGACGGCGGCGGCTGGGAGCCGCCGGGCGGAACGCTCGACGCGGCCGCCACCATCCCCGAGGCGCTGCGCCGCGAGGTCCTCGCGGAGACGGGGGTCACCATCGCGCTCCCGGCGACGCTCACCGGTGTCTACAAGGACATGACGGGTCCGGCGCTCTCCCTGGTCTTCCGCTGCACGGCGCGCGACGGCGCCCCCGTCACCGGACCCCGGACCCGCGCCTGGCGCTGGGCCACCCGTACGGAGGTGGCGGACCTGGCCGACGGGGCGAGTGCGGCCCGGGTCCTGGACGCCCTGGATGCCGTGGGGGGCCTGAGCGGCCTGAACGGCCTGGACTCCGGTGCCACCGTCGTGGTCGGCGCCCAGGCAGGGGCCGTCCCGCGCTGACCGCGCCACACCCCGAGGGCAGCTCCGCCGGGCCGGGCCTACGCGGCCATCAGCCGGGTGAGCTCATCGGCCACCGCCCGTGCCGCCGGGCTGGTCCAGCGGCGGCGGTGCCGGGTGAGCTGGACGGGCACCGGCGGTACGACGGGTGCGTGGACCTCGGCCAACGCCCCTTCCGCGAGCTGCCGTTCGACCGTCGTGCGGGGGAGGAGGGTCAGCCCCAGACCGGCCGCCACGCACGAGCGCGCCGCCTCGACACTGCCGAAACGGGTGAGCCGGGGCGCCGGGCCGGGCAGCGCGAGCAGGGTGCGGACCAGCTCGTCGCTGTAGGAACACCCCTGCTCATGGACGAAGAAGCGCTCCCCCGTCAGCTCCTCCCAGCCCACCTCCCGCCCGGCCAGCGGATGGTCCGGGCCGGACAGGCACACCAGCGGTTCGCGGGTGATCGCGCGGGCGGTGAGCTCGGGGTCGGCCACCTCCGGCTCCAGCAGCAGGACGAGGTCCAGCCGTCCCGAGCGCAGCCCCGCCACGGCGGCCTCGGTGCCCACCGCGTGGAGTTCGAGGTCGATCCCGGGGTGGCTGCGGCGCAGCGAGGCGATGAGGCCGGGCAGCCGGGACGCGCACAGCGACTCGCCCGCGCCCAGGACGACCTGTCCCTCCACCGTGCCGTCCGCGGTGTCCGCGCTCCCGGCCGCCGCGGCCGCCCGCAGCCGGGCCTCGGCGTCCAGGACGCCCTCGGCCTCCTTCAGCAGCCGGCGCCCGGTGCTGGTCGGGAGGGTCCCGGAGGGCAGCCGGTCGAAGAGCCGGGTGCCCAGCTCCCGCTCCAGCGTGCGGATCTGGACCGTCACGGTGGACTGCGCGAGATGGAGTTCGGCGGCGGTGGCGGTGAAGCTCCCGGTCCTCATCAGGGCCGCGAACGTCCGCAGGAGTCGAGTGTCCACACCGACAGGCTATCGGCATTTCCGATGGGAGTCAGCGGAAGGAATCGTTGGACACGATGACCGCCGGGGGCGACCATGGTTCCCATGACGACCGCACCGCTGAACGACACCGAGCTGAACGACACCGACGTACTGCGCTACTCGGCCTTCACCACCGACCCCTCGGGCGGCAACCCCGCCGGGGTGGTCCTCGACGCCGGGGCCCTCGCGCTCGACGACGCGGCGATGACCGCCATCGCCGCCCGGCTCGGCTACTCCGAGACCGCGTTCCTCACCGAGCGGGACGAGACCGCGCGCCGCTACCGGCTGCGGTTCTTCAGCCCGCGCGCGGAGGTGGCGTTCTGCGGCCACGCCACCGTGGCCACGTCCGTCGCCCTCGCCGAGCGCGACGGCCCCGGTGAGCTGGTCTTCGACACGGCGTCGGGGGAGATCAAGGTGCACACCTCGACGGACGGCGACGGACCGCCCCGCGCGACCCTCACCAGCGTGCCCACCCGGTCCCGCCCCGCCACGGACTCCGAGCTGGACGCGGCGCTGACGGCCCTCGGCTGGTCCCGGGACGACCTCGACCCCGCCCTGCCCCCGCACGTCTCCTTCGCGGGCAACGACCACCTCGTCCTGGCCGCCGTCACCCGGGAGCGGCTGGCCGCGCTGGACTACGACTTCAACGCGCTGGAGGAGCTGATGACCCGGCACGGCTGGACCACCGTGCACCTGGTGTGGCGCGAGGACCCGGACCGCTTCGACTTCCACGCCCGTGACCCGTTCCCGGTCGGCGGTGTGGTCGAGGACCCGGCCACCGGCGCCGCGGCCGCCGCCTTCGGCGGCTATCTGCGGACGCTGGGCCTGGTCCATGAGGCGACGCGGGTGCGGATCCGCCAGGGCGAGGACATGGGCCGCCCCAGCGACCTCCTCGTCGAGGTCACCCCCGACGACCCGCGGGTCCGCGTCAGCGGCCAGGCGGTCCCGATCCCGTCCTGATCACACCGTCGGCGGGGTCGAAGCACCCGGCGCCACGCGGTACCGGCAGAGCCGCCGCCGGGGCCGGAACACCCGGCGCGCGCCGCCGGTCCGGTGGCCGGACCTCGTCACAGCCGGTCGTATGCCCCGCCCTCCTCGTTGAGGAGGGCGTACGACGGGCTGAGGGCCGTTGCCTCGCGGGTCATCGCCAGCAGTCGGGCGGCGGACGGCAGCGGGGCGAGCCCCAGCCGTGCGGCGAGCTCGGCGCGGTCACCGGCGAGGTCCTCCAGACCGCAGTCCTCGCTGTACTCGGCGTCGAGCGAGGCGAGCAGGGCTTCGGTCTCCCGGTCGTCGAAATCCCGCCCCGCACGCTCGATCTCGCGCAGCGCATCGCTCCGGCAGGGCGCCCCGATGAGCAGGCACAGCGCCGCGGGGAGGCTCGTACCGACGATCCCGGCCGAGCCCTCGGAGTCGGCGTAGAGCACCGGCCGTTCATCGCCGCCCTCCCCGCACAGGAAGAACGAGCCCCCGCCCGCGTCCTTCCCGACCCCCTCCAGCGCGGCGCCGGACGCCAGCCGTACCGGTTCGACATGCTCGTAGAAGTCAGGGTTGAAGTCGAACGGGTGGGAGGCCAGTTCGGCGGCGCGGCGGTCGGTGCGCAGCAGGTCGGTCAGGGAGCGGTGTCGGTCCATGCGTGCGGACCCTACCGAGGGGCGCGGACGCCCTCCGCGATGCCCGCGCCTTGGCTGGATTGTTTTCATTGCCTTAGGCGACTGGTGGTAGATGCAATCACTTCGGCGTACGGTGAGGCCCCAGGGCCTTCCGCCGTCGGACCGGCGGAAATGTCACCCGCGAGGAAGAGCCATGCCCCGATGTGACGGGGCGAGCCGACCGGAGGGAGCGATTCCGCGGATGTGCGGTATCACCGGATGGATCTCGTACGACAGGGACCTGACCGCCGAGCGTGAGGTGCTCGAGGCGATGAACCGGACGATGAGTTGCCGGGGGCCGGATGCGGAAGGGGTGTGGGTGGACCGCCATGCGGCGCTGGGGCACCGGCGGTTGGCGGTGATCGACCTTGAGGGCGGCCGGCAGCCGATGGCGGTCGAGCGCGACGGGCGCACGGTGCTGGTGACCACGTACAGCGGGGAGATCTACAACTACCGGGAACTGCGGAGCGAGTTGACCGCGCGCGGGCATGCGTTCCGGACCAGCAGCGACACCGAAGTGGCCCTGCACGCCTATCTGGAGTGGGGCGAGGACTTCGTCCGGCGGCTGAACGGGATGTACGCGTTCGCGCTGTGGGATCCGCGTGAGCAGGAGTTGCTGCTGGTGCGGGACCGGATGGGGATCAAGCCGCTCTACTACTGGCCGACGGCCGACGGGGTGCTGTTCGGCTCCGAGCCCAAGGCGCTGCTGGCGCATCCGGGGGTGCGGCCGGTGGTGGACGGTGAGGGGCTGGCGGAGCTGCTGGGGTTCGTGAAGACGCCGGGGCACGCGGTGTACCGGGGGATGCACGAGGTGCGGCCCGGCCATGTCGTACGGGTGCGCCGCGGCGGGCTGACCGAGCGGCGCTACTGGGCGCTGGAGGCGCGGGAGCACACCGACGACCAGGAGACCACCGTCCGGCGGGTGCGGGAGCTGCTGGACGACATCGTGGAACGGCAGTTGATCGCCGACGTACCGCTGTGCACCCTGCTCTCCGGCGGACTGGACTCCTCGGCGATCACCGCGCTGGCCGCCCGGCGGCTGGCCGGGGCGGGGAACGGACCGGTGCGGTCGTTCTCGGTGGACTTCGCGGGGCAGACCGAGAACTTCACGGCGGACGCGCTGCGCCCCACCCCCGACGGCCCGTACGCCCACGCACTGGCCGAGCACGCCCGCTCCGACCACCAGGACATCGTGCTGGACACCGCAACCCTGATGGATCCGGCCCATCGCGCCGCGGTGCTGACCTCGCGCGATCTGCCGTTCGGGCTGGGCGAGGGCGACACCTCGCTGTATCTGCTCTTCCAGGAGATACGGAAGCGCTCCACGGTCGCGCTGTCCGGTGAGTCGGCGGACGAGGTGTTCGGCGGCTATCGCTGGTTCCACGACGAGGGCGCCGTCCGGGCGGACACCTTCCCCTGGCTGCACTCCTTCCGCAACACCGGTTTCACCGGAACCGACACCGGCGGTCTGGAAGGGCTGATGAGCCGGGACCTGCTCGCCAAGATCGACCTGGAGGGCTACCGGGACGCCCGCTACCGCCAGGCGCTGGCCGAGGTCCCGCATCTGGAGGGTGAGTCGGCGACCGAGCGGCGGATGCGGGAGATCTGCCATATGCACCTCACCCGGTTCGTCCAGGTCCTGCTGGACCGCAAGGACCGGATCAGCATGGCGGTCGGCCTGGAGGTGCGGGTCCCGTTCTGCGACCACCGGCTGGTGGAGTACGTCTTCAACACCCCTTGGTCGCTAAAGACGTTTGACGGCCGGGAGAAGTCGCTGCTGCGCGCCGCCACCCGGGACGTGCTGCCGGACGTCGTCGCCGACCGCGTCAAGAGCCCCTACCCCAGCACCCAGGACACCCGGTACGCCGACGCGCTGCGCGGCCAGGTCCGGGACCTGCTCGCCGACCCGGACGCCCCGGCCCGGCCGCTGGTCGACGAGGAGGCCGCCGGACGGGCCGTGCGGAGCACGGGCCATGAGTCCCGGCAGGCCATGGAGATGGCCCTCGGTGTCGATTCCTGGCTGCGGGCTTACGGAGTCGAACTGGCCCTCTGAGCAACCGGATCCACCCGGACCATCCGGTCCGGCGGATCCACCCCGCAGGACGCGGCGCATGCGAACCCCCGTCGCCTCGCCGCCGTTCCCCTCCGCGGCGACCCGGGAGCTCCCCATCCCGGGTCGCCGCACAGGGGTTTCGGTCCCGCAGTACCGGGGTTAACCTCGATCCGACCACTCGAACAGCCCGTTCAGGTGGGGCCACCCCGCCCCACCGGGACTCCTCGATCTTCTTGTCAGCCTGCTCACGCCGTGAAAGGCTCGTCGCGCCCCACAAGGGGAATCCCGAACTCCGAGGCAGTCCCGTGCTGTTGGCTGCCCACCCCCGCGGCCTGATGTGAGAGGGTTGGCCCCCGGCGGGGGCGCCGCTGTTCATGAGTGAGGAATCTGCCCCCATGCCCCACCACTCATCTCTCCGTGACGGCGTGAACGTGCCGCTCGGCCACACCGCCCAGCCCACCCAGGGACCCGACGGCGAGATCTCGCCGACCGCCCTGCTCAACGCCTACTGGGACGCCGTCGCCGACTACGCCGAACTGTGCACCACCAGCCCCGACAGCGGGATGCGGCTGGCCACCGAGGCGTTCCGGCGCGGTATCCGGCAGACCCGCAATCTGCGCACCCGCGGCTGGCAGCGGCTGCCCTGGCTGCCGCTGCTGCTGGCCGCCGTGCGGAAGACCGCGGCCGACTGGCACGCCAACCGCCACGGCGACCGGCTCAACTCCGATCTGCGGAGCTGGCTCGACTCCGACCAGGCCGCCCGCTACGCCGTACCGCGCCGGGAGCAGCCGCTCGCGCTGCGCGGGCTGCGGGACCTGCCGGAGCAGGACGGCGATCTGTTGTGGTCGGTCGAGGTGGAGTGCCTGGACGTGGAGGCGGTCGCCCGCGAACTGGGCTGTGACACCGTGACCGCGGCCGAGGAGGTCGACCGGGTCCGCCACGCTTTCCGCGAGCGCTGCCGCCGCAACCACGTGGAGTCGCTGACCGGCGCGGAGTGCGCCAGCTACGCCAAACTGCTGGACGCGGCGACGCGTTCACCCGACGCCCCGTCGCCCGCCGACCTCTGGGACCACCTGGCCGCATGCCATCGGTGCCGGGAGGCGTCCGCCTGTCTCTATCTGCACGGTGGCGGACTGCCCGGCGCGCTCGCGGGCGGGGTCCTCGGCTGGGGCGGCCATCCGTATCTCGAACGGCGCCGTATGGTCGCCGCGCGGACCCCCGGCGCCGGCCGGCCGACCCGTTCGGCGGTGACCCCGGACGCGGTCCGGCCGCGCTTATGGGAACGGCTGCTGGACCGGTTCGACGCGCCGTGGCTCAGACGGTTCCGCCGCAGAGGCGGCGCCCATGGAGCGCACGGCGGCCGGGCCGTCCGCAGGCATGCCCGCGGCACCCGGACCACGGTGCTGCTGTCGGTGACCGCGGTGGTGCTGCTCGCCGGACTGGTCACGCTGACCAGCACCGGCACCTCCCACGACCAGGACCGGGCGGCACCGCGCGATCCGGCCACCTCGCTGCCGGACGGGGTCCCGCCGGGCACCGCGCCCGATGACCGCGACCGGTCCACCAGCCCCGAATCGCCCGGGGACGACAAGGACGGCAAGGACGACGACCACACCAAGCCGCCGCGCTCCCAGCACCCCTCCAAGCCCGGGAAGGACAGCGGGTCCACCGCGGGCCACCGGCGCGAGGATCCCCCCGCGCCGTCCTCACGGCCGGTCTGCACGGCGGACTACAACATCATCGACTCCTGGCCCGACGGCTTCGAGGCCGAGGTCACCGTCACCTCCCGCAAGGCGCTGGACACCTGGCGGGTGAGCTGGACGCTGCCCGGCTCCCAGAAGATCAGCCATCTGTGGGACGGGCAGTACACCCGGGACGGCGATGAGGTGACCGTGACCCCGGAGAGCTACAACGCCCAGGTGACGGCGGGCGGCGAGATCACCTTCGGGTTCACGGCCGACGCGGCGGACGGCCCCGAGGCACCCCGGGCCATCGCCCTGGGCGGTAGCCCCTGCTCGACCTGAGCTACCGCTCCGACCTGCGGAAACGTCCGTAGGAGCGAGGCTTTCCGGGGGTGGCGAACCACCCGGATGGCCGAACCAGACCTCCGGCCGCGGTCGAAGCTGTGGCGGAATGCGGGAGAAGCCCTCCTTCCCCCACGGTGAGGTGAGCGATGAGCGGCGGCCCGGCATGAGCAGCGTCCTGAGCGGCATCGTGTCCCTGCCCGCCGACGCCCCGGCGGGGCAGGCGGCCCGGGTGGTGGTGGAGGTCCGCAATGTGTCCCGCGCGGACATGCCCTCGTCGGTGGTGGGCGCGCAGGTGCTCACCGACGTCCCGCTGAGCCCGGGCGGCCACGTCCCGTTCAGCGTCAAGGTGCCCGGTGAACTGGTGCCGGGGGACGCCTACGGACTGCGGGTCCACATCGACGTCAGCGGCACCGGCTTCCTGGAGCGCGGCGACCTGGTGAGCGCGCACGCCAATCCGGTCCCGGCGGGGTCGGTGGCCGGACTGATCGCCCCGGTCAGCAAGGTGTGACCGGGGCGCGGACGGGGACGGGGACGGGGCGGGACGCGGGCGGACCCGCGGACACACACCGCTGGTCCGCCCGCCGCCGCCCGCCGCCGTCAGCCGTTCTTCTGCGCGTCGGAGTCCGCCACGTCCGCCGCCGATTCGGCGTCGTCCACCAGCCGGTTCAGATCCGCGAGTTCGGAGGCGGAGGGTGCCGGGGTGGTGGCCGAGGAGGTGGCGTCCGAGGACGTCCCGGACGACGCCCCGGCGTCGTCCGATCCGCCGCCGCAGCCGGTGACCAGCGCGGCGCAGAGCAGCGCCGCGGCGAGTCCGGCCCCCGCCGTACGGCGGGTCACGAGGAGGTCCCGTTCTGCTGCGCGATGCAGAACTTCTGGACCTTGGCCAGGTCTTTCTGGCGCTTCTCCAGCGTGGGGACCAGCGCCTTGCGGAACTTCAGCCGGTCGTTGAGGAAGGTGGCGACCTCGGTGTGGCCCGCCTTCTTCGCGTTCTCGATCCGCTTCTTGACGCGGTCGATCGAACCGCGCCGGGTCTCCGGTCCGCGCAGCCGCTTCAGGGCGCGCTCCAGCCGCTTGTCGATCTTCGGGGCCCGTTTGCACAGCCCCTTGGCGCCGTCCCCGGTCACCTTGCCGCCCTTGCCGCGCTTGCCCTTGCCCCCGTCCCGCTTGCCGTCGCCGCCCTTGGCGTCCGCGCTGGGGGTGGCCGTCGGGCTCGACGCCGGGGCGCCGCCGTCCGCCTGGGCGAGACCCGCCGTGCCGACCAGGGCGGCAGTGGCCGCGAGGGCCACGGCCGCGCTCTTTCCGCGGTGCATGGTGTCGTCCTTCCGTAGGCCGTAGCTGCCTGTCGGACCGGACGCTAGGGACGCTCTTTGTGGAAATCCTGTGGACCGCTCCCCGGATGCGGCGCGGGCCCGGAGTACCAGTCCCGGCGCAGCGGCGGCAGCGTGGCCCCACCCGCGCCGACGGCCGTCCCCGGCCCGTCCGCGAGCACCGGCAGCCGGATGGCGATCCGCACCCCCGGCAGCCCGTCGGGCCGGTCCGTCACCTCCACCGAGCCCCGGTGCAGCGCGATCTGCTGGGCGATCAGGGTGAGTCCGAGCCCGGAGCCGGGGCTGTCGGGGCGGCGGTGGAAGCGCTGGAAGACCTCCTCGCGGCGCTCGGGCGGTATCCCGGGCCCCCGGTCGTCGACCGTCAGCACCGCGGCCGGACCGTCCGGTGTCCGCACCGGGCCGAGCGCCACGTCGATCCGCGTGGGCCGGCCCTCCGATGTGCCGTGTGTGACCGCATTGGTGAGCAGGTTGTCCACCACCGAACGCAGCCCCTGTTCCCAGCCGAGCGCCCACAGTCCCGGAACGGCCTCGACCCGCACCTCGGCCCCGGAGTGGCGGCGCAGCCCTTCGGCCGCGGCCTCCACCACCTCGGCGAGGTCGACGGGTTCGAAGGCGTCCGCCTCCACCAGATCGCCGAGGGCCAGTGTCCGCAGCATCACCAGCAGCCGCAGCAGCCGCTCGTGCTCATCGCCGAGGTCGGCCAGCACCTCGGCGCGGTCGGCGGCGGGGAGCGTGGGGTACTCGGCGAGGATGTCGAGATTGGTGCGCATGCTCATCAGCGGGGTGCGCAGTTCGTGCGAGGCGGCCGCGGCGAAGGAGCGGGCGGTCTCCAGCGCCTGCGCGGTGCGTACGGCCTGCTGGTCGTAGCGGTCCAGGACGGTCCGCAGGGTGGCGGCCAGATCGTCGACCTCGGTGATCCCGGTCCGCCGGTGGTCCAGCCGGGCCGGGCTGGTCCGCGGATCGAGTCCGCTGGTACGGCGCTGGAGGCGGCGCAGCGGCCGGACGGTGCCGGAGGCGGCGGCCCAGGCCAGCGCCCCGGCGACGGGGGCGGCGAGCAGCGCCACGGTCACCACCCGGCGCCGGACCAGGGCGAGTTCGGCCTCGCTGGTGGCGTCGGGGGAGAACAGCCACAGGGTGCCGCGCGCCGCGGGCCGGTCCTTGCGCGCCGGGATCTGCACGGTGAGGGACAGCGCCCGCCAGCTCGCGTCGTCCGCGCGCACCGTGACCGGCCGTCCGGTCGCCTCCGGCAGGGCCACGGAGGCGTCGGGCTGGGGGCCCGCGGAGACGGTGCCCTGGGGGCCGCCCAGCCGGATGCCCATGTCCAGCGCCGAGCCCAGCAGCCGCCGTTCGCGGTTCTGCCGGGCCTCGGGGCGGCCGGAGGCGGTGGCGCGCAGCAGCGCCCGTGCTTCGGGGGTCACCGAATGGGCCGCGCGCCGCAGCCGGGCGTCCTGTTCGTGGTGGAGATCGGTGGCGACGAGCCGGAGCAGCACCCAGCCGGAGGCGAGGACGAGGACGGGGACGGTGGCGCCCACGGCGAGCGCGATCCGGGTGGCCAGCCTCATACCGCACCCCCACCGGGGGCGTTGGGGCCGCCGGGACCGCCGGCGTCCTCGGGGGCACGCAGCACGAAGCCCACGCCGCGCACGGTGTGCAGCATCCGGGGCCGGCCACCGGTCTCCAGCTTGCGCCGCAGATAGCTGACGAAGGTGTCCACGGCATCGGTGCGCACCTCGAAGTCATAGCCCCAGACACGGTCCAGCAACTGGTCACGGGTGAGCACGATCCCGGTGTTGCGGGCCAGTACCTCCAGGAGTTCGAACTCACGCCGGGTGAGCCGCAGCGGTGTCCCGTCCAGCCGCGCCTCGCGCGCCTCGGGGGCGATCTCCAGCGGGCCGACCCGCACCCGGTCGGCGGGCGCGGGCGGACGGCGGCGCAGCAGGGCGTGCAGCCGCAGCACCAGCTCCTGGAGGGCGAACGGTTTGACGAGGTAGTCATCGCCCCCGGCCTGGAGTCCGGCGACCCGGTCGGACACCTCGTCGAGGGCGGAGAGCATCAGCACGGGAACGTCGTTGCCGTCCCCGCGCAGCGTCCGGCACACCTCGATACCGCTCAGGTCCGGCATCGAGATGTCCAGGACCACCACGTCGGGGGCGTGGTCGCGTACCGCGGCGAGGGCGGCGCGGCCACCGTCGGCGAGCGCCACTGAGAAGCCGTTGAGCCGCAGTCCGCGCTCCAGGGAGCGCCGGATGGCCGCGTCGTCGTCGGTCACCAGGACCCGTCCGCCACCTGTGGTCTCCATGGGGCACCACCTCCGGCCCGCGATGGTACGGGGGCCGTGCGGCGGCGACGCTTACGGGACGGCGTGGTGGGCGAGCGGTGCGTGGGGGTCGGGGGCGCCGGGCACGGGCGCCGGATCGGCGTGGATCAGGGCGGCGGTCAGCCGGGGCACCGCGTGCAGCAGGGCGTGTTCGGCCTCGACGGCGACCCGGTGGGCCTCCCGTACGCTCAGCCCGCCGTCCACCACGACCGCGACCTCCGCCCGCAGCCGGTGGCCGATCCAGCGCAGCCGCAGCTCGCCCACGCCGCGTACGCCGGGTACGGCGGTGACCGCGCGCTCGGCCGCGTCGACCAGCTCCGGGTCCACGGCGTCCATCACCCGCCGGAACACCTCGCGGGCGGCGTCGCGCAGCACCAGCAGGATGGCGACGGTGATGGCCAGCCCCACCAGCGGGTCGGCCGGCTGCCAGCCGAGCGCCGCGCCGCCCGCGCCCAGCAGGACGGCGAGCGAGGTGAAACCGTCGGTGCGGGCGTGCAGGCCGTCGGCGACCAGCGCGGCCGAGCCGATCTCCCGGCCGACGCGGATGCGGTAGCGGGCGACCCATTCGTTGCCGACGAAGCCGATGACGGCGGCGGCGGCCACCGCGGGCAGATGGCTGATCTCGCGCGGGTCCAGCAGCCGGTCGACGGCGGCCCAGGCGGCGAACGCGGCGGAGGCCGCGATGGTGAGCACGATGGCGATCCCGGCCAGGTCCTCGGCCCGGCCGTAACCGTAGGTGAAGCGGCGGGTGGAGGCGCGGCGGCCGAGGACGAAGGCGACGGCGAGCGGTACGGCGGTCAGGGCGTCCGCCGCGTTGTGCACGGTGTCGCCGAGCAGCGCGACCGAGCCGGAGAGCGCCACGACCACGGCCTGTGCCAGGGCGGTGCCGCCGAGCACCACGAGGGAGACCCACAGGGCGCGCATCCCGCGCGCGGAGGACTCCAGGGCGTGGTCGGTGCGGTCGGCGGAGTCATGGGAGTGGGGGCGGAGCAGATGTCCGGCCCGGTGGCGCAGCCGGGCCCACCGGCCGCCGCCCCCGCCGTGCCGGTGGCCGTGGTCACCATGCCGGCCGTGGTGCCCGTGATGTCCGTGGTCCCCGTGGTGTGCATGGTGTCCGTGCCGGTCGTCCACGACGCTCCCCTTCCGTTCACTGGCTGGCTGGGTGGCTCACTGCCCCCGCGCTGGACACGGCCTCCCCCATGAGGCCATTATGTGCGTATGAGCGCACGCATGCACCTATCAGATGCGCATCGTGCGCATCAGCGAGCCCCGAGCGCCGAGCAGTTCGACCGTGCGGCGCAGGTCCTCGGGCTGCTCGCCGACCGCACCCGGCTGGCGCTGCTGCACACCCTCACCACGGGCGAGGCCGATGTGACCGCCCTGACGGCCGCCTGCGGCGCCGCCCGCCCGGCCGTCAGCCAGCACCTCGCCAAGCTGCGGCTGGCCGGTCTGGTCAGCTCCCGCAAGGACGGCCGCCGGATGGTCTACGCGCTCCAGGACGGACATCTGGCCCGGCTGGTCGCCGAGGCCCTCAGCCACGCCGATCACGAGCTGTCCGGTCTGCCCCGGCACGACTGACCCGCCCGGACGGCAACGGAACCGAGCCGGTCCGGCGGAATCCTGCTGTGTGACCATTCAGTCGCAGTGGCCCCACTGGTTACGATCTGGCGCGATGGGAAAACGGCGGGAGGCAGACGGGGGCATAGCCAGGGGCACGGTGCGCGGCACCGCACTCCTCGGGCTGTGGCGCGCCGCCCTGCTGGTGGCCGCGGTGTTCTGGGTGATGCCGTCGTGCGTCCACCCCGCCGCGCACCACAGCCCGCCGTCCGCGGGGTGCGCCCACCACGCCGAAGCGCTGGCCGCCACCCTGCTCGAGCTCGGTCCGCTGCCGGTCCATATCGAACCGGACCGTCCGTCCGGTCCCGCACCGGACGACAGCGACAACTGTGTCGCGGGCGCCCGCGGCACCGGCCAGGCGCTGGTGCCCTCGCCCGTCGTGCCGCCCCCGCGCGCCGGGGCATCACCGCCGGTCCCGCCGCGGACCGCGGACTCCGTACGCGCCCCGCCCGACCGTTCCGTCCACGCTCCCGGCCTCCACGAGCTCCAGGTCCTGCGGACCTAGACCGGCGTCCGGACACACGCGATCACTTCACCCATCCAGTGCGCGACATTGCGAGGACTGACGAAGCCATGGGTTCCAAGGGCTCGAACACGAAGGGCACGGCGGCCGACCGCCGCGCGAAGATAGAGGAGCTGCGCCGCGCGGAGAAGGCCCGCGAGCGCCGCTACCGGATCCTGACCATCACCTCCTGCACGGTGATCGTCGCCGGTCTGGCCGTCGGCGGCTACTTCCTGATGGACACCGGGGACAAGAAGGAGAAGAAGCAGACCAAGGTCACCTCCCAGACCGTGCGCACCGGCACGTTCCACGGCATGACCACCTGGAAGGGGCTGACCCAGACCCACGTCCGGGGCAAGGTCGACTACGCCATGTCACCGCCGGTGGGCGGGGACCACAACCAGGTCTGGCAGAACTGCTCCGGTGATGTCTACCCCAAGCCGCTGGAGAACGAGTACGCGGTGCACGCGCTGGAGCACGGCGCGGTGTGGGTGACCTACACCGACAAGGCGGACGCGAAGGACCTGACGGCGCTCAAGACACGGGTGCGGAACACCCCGTACTCGCTGATGAGCCCGTACCCGGACCAGAAGTCCCCGATCATCCTGAACGCCTGGGGACATCAGCTCCCCGTCGAGAAGGCGTCGGACCCGCAGGTGGCCGCCTTCTTCAAGAAGTTCGTGCAGGGCGACCAGACCCCTGAGCCGGGCGCCGCCTGCACCGGGGGGAAGCCTTCATGACCGGTGTCCGCGCCGGGTTCGGCCGTGCGTCGCGCCAGCCCCTGGTGGCGGGTGTCGCGGCCGCGCTCGCGGTGGTGACCCTGGTCGTGGTGGGGCTGCTGTGGCTCATGACGGACCGTTCGGAGGGCAGCACCGGCTCCGGTACGCCGTCGGACACCTCCGCCGAGGCGGGGTTCGCCCGGGACATGGCCGTCCACCACCAGCAGGCGGTGGAGATGTCGTTCATCGTGCGCGACCGCACCGACGACGAGGAGGTGCGGCGGCTCGCGTACGACATCATCAACACCCAGGCCAACCAGCGCGGGATGATGCTCGGCTGGCTGGATCTGTGGGGGCTCGACACGACCTCCGAGGACCCCCCGATGACCTGGCTGGAGCGCGGCTCGCGGGGCCATGACCCGATGGACCACGAGGGCATGGAGGGCATGGGCGACGGCGGCCGCTACACCCCGCACGACGGTTCGCTGATGCCCGGTATGGCCACCAATGCCGAGCTGGAGAAACTGCGTTCGGCCAAGGGCAAGAAGGCCGAGGTGCTCTATCTGCGGCTGATGACCGCCCACCACAAGGGCGGGGTGGCGATGGCCCGGGGCGCGGTGGAACTGGCCGCCGACCCCACCGTGACCCGGCTGGCCAGGACGATGGTCACCGGACAGCGGTCGGAGATCGCGCTGATGGCCGACCTGCTCAGGGCGCGCGGCGCCCGCGCCCCCTCCTAGGGCACAGCCGTACACCCGCCCCGACGACGCCCCGGCCCGAAACAGCCGGGGCGTCCGCGTTCCGGCGGCGGGTCCGAAACCTCAGCCCAGCGGCGCCGGGGTGAAGGTGACCGGGATGGCGGCCACCCCGCGCATCAGGGCGGAGGAGCGCCACTCGAGCTGCTCCGGCGCCACCGTCAGCGTCACGTCCGGGAGCCGGTCGATCAGCACCTCGATCGCCGCCATCGCGATGACCTCGGCCAGGTCGCGCGCGGGCTCGGGGCAGCCGTGCTCACCGTGGCTGAAGGCCATATGGGCCTGATTCCCCGACGCCCCGGCGCGGAAGTCCGGGCGGACGTTGGGATCGGCGTTGGCCGCGGCGAACCCGAGGACCAGACAGTCGCCCTTGCGGATGTGCCGGCCGCCCAGGGTGGTGTCCTCGGCGGCCCAGCGGCCGATGAAGTTGGGGACCGGGGTGTCCTCCCACAGCACCTCGTTGAGCGCCTGGCCCACACTGCGACGGCCGCCCGCCATCGTGACCGCGAAGCGTTCGTCGGTGAGCATCAGCCGCAGCGCGTTGCCGATCCAGTCCGCGGTGGGCTGGTGGCTGGCGTACACGGTGCCGATCAGATCGTTGACGATCTCCTCGTCGGTGAGGGCAGCGGGGTGCGCGGCCAGCCGCTCGGGGATGCCGGGCGACGGGTTGACCCGCACCTTGGCCACCAGCGCCGCCATCCGGTCGTACATCCGCTGGTACGCGGCGGCCTGGTCCGCACTGCCGTTGGCGAGGTCGAGCATGTCGCGCTGGAGGGCGGCCGATTCGGAGGCGTCAAGACCGAACAGCCGGGTCACCACGCGCAGCGGGAGCTGACCGGCGTACTCGGCCATCAGATCGGCGCGTCCGCTGCCCGCGAAGGTGTCGATCAGCTCGTCGGCGAGCCGTTCACAGCCCGACCGCAGCTCGAACTGGTCCACCGAGGAGAGTGCGTCGAACATCGCGTCGGAGCGGCGCTGGTGCTCGGCGCCCTCGGTGAACAGCATCGTCGGGCGGTAGCCGACGAAGGTCATCAGCGGCCAGTCGGCCGGGATCCGGTCCCAGGCGTGCCAGCGGCGCGAGTCACGGGCGAAGACCTTGGGATCGGAGGTGACGCGGTGCAGCTCCCGGTAGCCGAGGACCAGCCAGGCGGGGACGTCGCCGTCGAGCAGGACGGGCGCGACGGGGCCGTGGTCCCGGCGGAGCTGCCGGTACAGCTCGTCGGGGTCGTCCTGGAAGCGCGCGGTGTGCGTGCGCACCGCGTCCGGGTGGACGGGGCAGCCGGGGGCGGGGGCCGACGGCGGGGGCGGTGCCGCGGCGGGCACCGCCGCGGCGACGGGCGGACCGCCCGCCGCGGCCGGAAGGGCGGGTTCGGGGGTCGTCACACGGTGCTCCCCACGGCGGAGGTGGCGGACAGGGAGTAGAGGTAGCGGGCCAGGGTGACCAGCACGTTCTTACTGGAGTCGCGGGTACGGGCATCGCAGTCGATCACCGGCACCTCCGGCGGCAGGTCGAGCGCCTCCCGCACCTCCTCCAACGTGTGCTGCGGTTCGGTGAAGTTGTTGCGCGCCACGATGAACGGGGTGCCGTGGTGCTCCAGCCGGTCCAGCGCGTACCAGGAGTCGGCCAGCCGGTTGGTGTCCACCAGCACGACCGCGCCGAGGGTCCCGGAGAACAGCCGGTCCCACAGGAACCAGAACCGCTCCTGGCCCGGGGCGCCGAACAGGTAGAGCACCATCTGCTCGTCGAGGCTGATCCGGCCGAAGTCGAAGGCGACCGTGGTGGTGGTCTTGTGCTGGACGAAGGAGGCGTCGTCGATCCCGATGCCCGCCTGCGTCATCGTCTCCTCGGTGCTCAGCGGACGGATCTCGCTCACCGACTGGACCATCGTGGTCTTGCCGACGCCGAACCCGCCGACGATCACGATCTTGAGGCCGTCGCTCGCGCTCTCCCGCAGCGGGGCGTCGACGGCGCTGTCAGAGGTTCTGGAGTGCAACGAGCACCTTCTTCAGGGTTTCGGGCTCCGGCAGCCGTCCGCCGGTACGGGCGGCGTGCGGATGGCGCGCGGTGATCCGGCCGGTGTCCAGCAGGTCGCACAGCAGGATCTTCACGACGCTGACGGGCAGATCCAGATACGAGGAGATCTCCACGACCGACAGCGGACCGCGGCACATCCGGAGGATCCTGGCGTGCTCGGACTGCATACCGGGCACCGGCTCGCATTCGCTGACGATCAGCGTGACCATGTCGAAGACGCTCTCGTCGGCGCGGCTTCGTCCCCCGGTGACGGTGTACAGCCGGTCCGGGTCCTCGTTGTCGAGCGCGCCTCGGATCATGCGCCGGTCCCGGCGCCGCCGCCCGCGGCCACCCGCGGAGCGGCCCGCAGGTAGTCGCCGATCTGCTCGACCAGTTCGTTCATGTTGTGGCCGATGACGCCGACGTCGGCCTCGTCATGGGCCACGACGGCCAGATGGGCGCCCTCACCGGCCTCGACGATGAACAGAATTCCCCCGTGGAACTCCGTCATCGACTGCCGGACGCCACCGCTGCCGTCACCGAACTCGATGGACGCGCCGTGGGCGAGGCTCTGGATGCCCGAGGCGATGGCCGCCAACTGGTCGGCCTGGTCCACGGAAAGACCGGAGGTGAGACACAACTTGAGGCCGTCCCGGGACAGCACCAGGGCGTGCCGTGAACCCGGGGTCTTCTCCAGGAGGTTCTCCAGCAGCCAGTCCAGGCTGCGGTCAGTGGTGTTCATCGGCGTTCCTTCTGTCACGGCTGGTCGTTCTCAGCAGGCTCGGCGGACTCGGCGGGCTCGGTGTCCTCTGCGGACGCCGGCGACTCGGCGTTACGCGCGGCACCGGCGGCCGAGCCCTTGCGGGTTGCCTGGCGGAAGGCGCCGAAACGTGCTCCGGCTTCCTCGGGGCACGGACGGCTGGTCTTCGCCTTGCCCGAATCCGGCGCGGGGGCGGGCGCCGACCGGGTGGCCGCCGCCAGCGTCTCGCCGCGGCGCCGTTTGGGCAGCCCGTTGACCGGGCGCGGGGGCTGTGCGGCGGACGGGGCGCCGGGGGCCGGTGCCGGGGACGACGTCTCCGGGGCCGGGGCCGCCTCGGGCGCGGGGGCCTCGGCCGGGGCGCTCCCGCCCCGTTCGGCCACCGGCGCGGACGCGGTGGCGGCCGTCTGCCGGGACGCCTCCACGGCGCGGGCGCGGGCGGGCGGTTCGAGTACGGCGTCCTGGTTGACGTGGGTGATGAGCTGCTGCGGGATCAGGACCACGACACCGGTGCCGCCCCGCGCGGACGGCCGGAAGGAGACGGTGAGGTCGTGCTTGCGGGCCAGACAGCCGACGACCGCGAGCCCGAGCCGGGTACCGGAGAGCGTGGTCAGGTCCAGGGTCTCGGAGGACACCGCCTTCTGGGCCCGGGCGAGCGCGGCGGGGCCCATGACCAGCCCGCCGTCCTCGACGGTGACCACCACACCGGTGTGCGTCTCCTCGACGTACACATGCACCTCCTCGGTGGGAGGCGAGAAGCTGGCGGCGTTGTCCATCAGCTCGGCGAGCGCGTGCATCACGCCCTCCGCCGCGTATCCGGCCACCGCGGCGTTGCTGGCCGCGTGGACCCGCACCCGCTGGAAGGCGCTGATCCGGCCGACCGCGCCGCGCAGCACGGACTCCATCACGATGGGCTTGGTCCAGCGGCGGCCGGAGCGGGCGCCGGTCAGCACGGCGATGGAGTCCGCGATCCGGCCCGCCTGGGCGGTGGTGTGATCCAGCTTCAGCAGATCGCCGAGGACGTTCTCGTCGTGCCGGTTCTCCATCTCGCGCAGATCGGCGAGCATCGTGGTGGCCAGCGCCTGGACCCGTCCCGCGGCGTTGGCGCACGCCGCCATCGCCGAGGCGCGCATCCGCTCACCGGTGCCGATCTCCTGCACCAGCACCCGCAGCAGCCGCTGGTGGGCGGCGCTGACCGGGCGGGTGACCTGGGTCAGCACGGTGTCCGCGGAACCCCCGTCGCGCAGCCGCCGCACCGCGGCCGGAATCGTTTCGTCAGCGAGCCGGGCGGCCTCCAGCTCCTTCGCCGCGGCCTCCCGCTCCAGCGTGGTGACCCGCTCCTGGAGACGGCTGATGGACCGCGACCGGAAGGCGGCGACCGCCAGCGCGACCGCCAGCAGCACGGCGGCCACCCCGCAGAAGACGGCGACCGCGGTACGGTCCGCGGCGGGCACCTCGGCCGTCACCCACAGTCCCGCGCCACCGGCGACGACGACGGCCAGCAGCGGGACGGCCAGGGCCTGCCGCGTCAGCGAGGGTCCTTTGTAGGGGTGGCTGGATATATGTGCTGACATCTATCAGGTCCTCATGGGCGCGTACGTGGGGTGGGGACTGGACCACGCGGACATCAAGCCGTGGGCGGCACATGCTAGTACTGCTCACGCGGTTTTGACCGGTACCGATCAGTACGCGGACCGTGACGGCACATCAGCGTCCAGGGGTCCCTTCACGCCGCTCACCGGGACAAAGCTGAACAGTTCTGAGGTGATGTCATGTATCGCTCCGCCGAAAGGCCGGAAATCGGCCCCGTGATCGGAGAGATGGCGTCCAGGAGCGGGCGAACCCTCACATGACCTCCACGGAACGCTGTCAACGTGAACGTCTCCGTCATCGTCCGGGCCCGCGCCGCCATTCGGCCCCCGCAACCTCTAGGGCAGGGCCAGTTCGGCCCAGATGACCTTGCCCGAGGAGGTGTAGCGGGTACCCCAGCGCTCGGCGAACTGCGCCACCAGGAAGAGCCCCCGGCCGCCCTCGTCGGTCGTCGTCGCATAGCGCAGATGCGGTGAGGTGCTGCTGGTGTCGGACACCTCGCAGATCAGCGAGCGGTCACGGAGCACCTGCACCCGGATCGGGCCGGTGGCGTGGCGGATGGCGTTGGTGATCAGCTCGCTCAGCACCAGCTCGGCGGTGAACGCGCACTCCTCCAGGTCCCATTCCTCAAGCTGCCGCAGCACCCCGGCGCGCACCTCGGCCACCACCGCCGGATCGGAGGCCACCTCCCAGGCCACCACCCGGTCCGCGCCCAGCACCCGGGTCCGGGCGGCGATCAGCGCGATGTCATCGCTGGGGGTGGTGGGCAGCATCTCGTCCAGGACATGGGTGCAGATCTGCTCGGGGCTCCGGCCGGGGTGGGAGAGGGCGTCGCGCAGCAGCTCCAGACCGGTGTCGATCTCCCGGCGGCGGTCCTCGATCAGACCGTCGGTGTAGAGCACCACATTGCTGTTCTCGGCCAGTTCGAACTCGGCGGTCTCGAACGGCAGCCCGCCCAGGCCCAGCGGCGGTCCCGCGGGCAGATCGGGGAACTCCACCGAACCGTCCGGGCTCACCACCGCGGGCGGCGGATGGCCGGCCCGCGCCATCGTGCAACTCCGCGTCACCGGGTCGTAGATCGCGTACAGACAGGTGGCGCCGATGATCGATTCGCCCGCGGCCTCCAGGCCCCCGACCCTCTCGAGGGAGCGGGGGCTCTCGTCCTGGTCGATACGGGCGATCAGATCGTCCAGATGCGACAGGATCTCGTCCGGCGGCAGATCCAGCGTCGAGAAGTTGTGCACCGCCGTCCGCAACCGGCCCATCGTCGCCGCCGCATGCAGACCATGACCCACCACATCCCCCACCACCAGCGCCACCCGGGCGCCCGGCAACGGGATGACGTCGAACCAGTCACCTCCCACCCCCGACTCCGCCGGGAGGTAGCGGAAGGCGACGTCCAGGGCGTTCTGGGCGGGCAGGGCGCGCGGCAGCAGACTGTGCTGGAGGGTGACGGCCATGGTGTGCTCGCGGGTGTAGCGCCGGGCGTTGTCGATGCACACCGCCGCATGCGAGGCCAACTCCTCGGCGAGGGAGACCTCTTCGTCCTCGAAGGGTTCGCGCTCCTTCATCCGCCAGAAGTTGACCATCCCCAGCAGCACACCGCGGGCCCGCAGCGGCACGGTGACCAGGGACCGCACCCCGTGCTCGATGATGTTGGCGGTCCGCTCGCGGTCCTGGGCCTGCCATCCGGGGGCCGCGGCGAGATCGGTCTCCACCACCGGCCGCCCGCTGCCGTAGCCCCACGCCTGGGGGGTGGAGGCGACGAACGTGAAGTGCTCGCCGACCGGATAGAACGGGTGGTCGCGGCGGACGCCGTAGACCGCGGCCCGCACCATCTCCACCCCGCTCACCGGCAGCGGCTCCTCGCCCCGGAGCACCGGCTCCGCCAGGTCGACGGTGACGTAGTCGGCGAACCGGTCCACCGCCACCTGCGCCAGCTCCTCCGCGGTCCGGCCCACATCGAGCGTGGTGCCGATCTGCACACTGGCGTCGAACAGCAGCTTCAGCCGCTTCTGCGCCACATCGGCGCGGCCGGAGAGGGCGCGCAGCTCGGTGGAGTCGCGCAGGGTGGCGACACTGCCGGGCGGCCCGCCGACACGGTCGGTGAGGCGGTTGTTCACCGCGAGCAGCCGGTCACCGGCCACCACCACCTCATCGGTGACCACCCGCCGGGTGATCAGCAGATCGGCCATCTGGGGCTCAAGACCGAGGTCGTCCACCGGGCGCCCCTCGGGCCGGGGCGGCAGGTCCAGCAGCCGGGACGCCTCGTCGTTGGCGAGCACCAGACGGCCGTCGCCGCCGACGATCAGCACCCCCTCGCGGACGGAGTGCAGCACCGCGTCATGGTGCTCGTACATCTGGGTCATCTCGACCGGGTCCAGCCCCCGGGTCTGGCGTTTGAGGCGTCTGCTGACCAGCCCGGTACCGCCGGTGGCGAGGGCGAACGAGGCGAGCACGGCGCCGATGAGCAGCGGGAGCTGACGGTCGGCGAGCCCGCTCACCTTCTTGACCAGGATCCCGGCGCTCACCAGCCCCAGGACGTGGTGGTGGTTGTCGTAGACCGGGACGGTCGCCTGGCTCACCTCGCCGAGGGTGCCCTGCACGGTCTCGATCACCGGTCGGCCGGCCAGCGCGGGCTTGATGGTGCCGATGAAGTGCTGGCCGATGCGCTCGGGGTTGGGGTGGGTGATCCGGATGCCCTGGTTGTCGGTGACCACGACGAAGTCGAGGTTGGACTTCTTGCGGACGGCCTCGGCCTTCGGCTGGAGCCGTTCGGTCGGATCGGGGCTCTGCAGCGCCGAGATGATCCCGGGGGACGCGGCGAACGTCTCGGCCACCGCCAGCGAACGCCCCTGCGCCTCCTCGGCGGCGTCATGGCGCACCTGGAGCACCAGTGCCACGGTGGCCGCGGCGCCGAGCAGCAGCACGATCACCAGTTGCAGGACGAAGACCTGACCGGCGACGCTGCGGACGCTCAGCCGCGACCGCGCGCGCCGCCCCGCCACCTCCGGGCGCTCACGCCGCTGACTCCGTGGGCGCCGACCGGGGATCATACGGCCAGCCCACGATCGACCCATATACCGGGCCATACCCCTACATCTACACCGCGCACCCCGGGAAGGCGAGTTCCCGCCCGGCCGCCACCCGCCTCGAACACATTCCGTAATGGGTTGGTGACCCTCCATCACCCCGGCGGGCGCTCACCACGCGGGGTGCCGACCCGGGTGGTCTGTGTAAACCTGAATACGGGACATTTCACCTGAATTGCCCCTCATCGGGACCATGTGGTCTTCGATAGCGCCTGATGAAGGAGCCCGAAATGGCCAGTCACGCCGGTGGAGTTCACACAGGAGCCGCCACCCCGCGCACGCACGGCGACGTGAGCGGACGGTTCGTCTTCGCCGCGGTCATGATGATCTTCGGCGGTCTGATGACCCTGTTCCAGGGCATCGCGGCCGTCTCCAATGACCAGGTATTCGTCTCCACCCAGAACTACATCTTCCAGTTCGATCTGAGCGGATGGGGCTGGGTGCACATGATCCTCGGCATCGTCCTCGTCGTGGCCGGCCTGGCCGTGTTCACCGGGGCGATGTGGGCGCGGGTCACCGGTGTGGTGCTCGCCGGACTCGCCCTGATCGCCAATTTCCTCTGGCTGCCGTACTACCCGGTGTGGGCCATGGTCCTGCTCGTCGTGGACGGCTTCGTCATCTGGGCGCTGTGCACCGGCGAGAGCCGCAGCACGGCCTGAGCGCGCTCACGGCACCCCCGCGGGACCCCTACAGCCCGATGACGACCAGCGCGGTGTCATCGGCGGCCGGGCCGCCGGTGACACCGAGGTCTTCCAGCACGGCGTCGGCCAGTGCCTCGGGCCCCAGTCCGCTGTGCCGGGCGAGGCTGGTGGTGAGCCGCTCCAGTCCGGCGTCGATGTCCTCGTCCCGGCGCTCGACCAGCCCGTCGGTGTACAGGACCAGGGTGGACCCGGGGTCGTAGTGGACATCGGCCTGCGGCCGGGCCACCTGTTCGGTCCGGGCGCCCAGCGGTGGATCGGTCGCCGCGTCCAGCAGCTCCACCCGGCCGTCGGCGCGCAGCAGCGCGGGCGGCGGATGGCCGGCGCAGCTGTAGACCACGCTGTGCGCCCGGGAGTCGATCACCACTTGGACGGCGGTGGCGGCGAGCGCTCCCTCGACGAAGTGCGCGTACAGCCCCAGCACCTCCAGGGCCTGGGCGGGCCCGGCCGCCACCCGGGTCGCGGCGGACAGCGCGCTGCGGAGCTGCCCCATCACACAGGCCGCCTCCAGCCCCTGCCCCACCACATCCCCCACCGCGACGGCGATCCGGTCCGCGGACAGCTCGGTCAGCTCGTACCAGTCGCCGCACACATTGAGCGAGCCCACGGCGGGGCGGTAGCGCACCGCGGCGTAGGGATGCTCCTCCGATGAGCTCCTGGGCAGCATGGCCCGCTGGAGCGCGAGCGCGGTCTCCCGCTCCCGGGCGTGCGCCTCCCGCAGCGCCTCGTTCAGCTCCTGGAGCTCACGGGCCCGGCTGTAGACGTCGGCGCCCATGGTCTCGGCCCGCAGGCTCAGCGGCGTCCCCTCCACGGCCCCCCGCTCGCGGACGCGGACGAACTCCGTGACGTCCTCGACCCGGTGCACGATCAGCTCCACCCGGCCCTCGCGGTCCAGTACGGGGGTGTTGATCGTGCTCCAGTACCGCTCCTCGAACCGCCCCGGCTCCCCCATGACCGGGATGTCGTACTTCATCAGCCCCATGATGTCCCGCTCCCCGGTGCGCAGCACCCGGCGCAGCGAGTTCTCCAGACTGCGGGTGGCGCTGTGATCGGGGTCGCCGGGGTTGTCGGGGAAGGCGTCGAAGACGTACATCCCGATCAGTTCCTCGCGGGTGCGCTGGGTGTCCCGCAGATAGGCGTCGTCCACCGCGACGATGACCAGGTCGCGTCCCAGGATCAGCACCGGGGTCGGGATGGCCTCGAAGAGAGCCTCATAGTCGATCTGCGGTCCCGTGGCGCGCTCCCTGGGTCTGCCGCCCGGCCCCCTCCCTGCCAATGTATGCCGCTTCCGCCACCCTGGCCCCTCGGCGGGCGCCTCCGGCCCGGGTGCGGCCGGGCCTCGGGCGGGGCACGCTGAATCCATGCTGCTGGCAGATGTCGCGCGGACCTCCCGGCAGGTCGCGGCCACCTCCTCGCGTTCGGCGAAGACCGCCGCCCTGGCCGGGCTGTTCCGCCGCACCGAGCCGGCCGAGGCCCCGGTGGTGATCACCTACCTCTCCGGCAGACTGCCGCAGCGCCGCACCGGGGTGGGCTGGTCCACCCTGCGGGAGCGGTACGAGCCCGCCGCCGAGCCACGGCTCACGGTGCCGCAGGTGCACCAGGCGCTGGACCGGATCGCGGCGGTCTCCGGCACCGGAGCGGCCGCGACCCGCAAACGCATGGTGGGCGAGCTGATGGCCGCCGCCACCGAGGACGAGCAGCGCTTCCTGCTGGCGCTGCTGGGCGGCGAGCTGCGGCAGGGCGCACTGGAGGCACTGGCGGTGGAGGGGCTCGCGGCGGCGGCCGGGGCCCCGCCCGCGGAGGTGCGCCGGGCGGTGATGCTGGGCGGGTCGCTGGGCGCGGTGGCCGAGGCCCTGCTGGGGCGCGGCCCAGAGGCGCTGGCCGGATTCCGGCTGGAGGTGGGGCGGCCGGTGCTGCCGATGCTGGCGCAGAGCGCCAAGGACCTCGACGAGGCCATGGACCGGCTGGGGCCGTGCGCGGTCGAGGAGAAGCTCGACGGCATCCGGGTCCAGGTGCACCGGGACGGCGACGACGTCCACGTCTACACCCGCACCCTGGACGAGATCACCGGACGGCTGCCGGAGGTGGTCCGGGCGGCGCGGGAGCTGGCGGTGGACCGGGCGGTCCTGGACGGCGAGGTGATCTCACTGGATGCCGAAGGACGGCCGCGGCCGTTCCAGGAGACCTCCGCGCGGGTGGGCTCCCGGCTGGACGTGGCCGGGGCCTCGGCCGCGCTGCCGCTGTCCCCGGTCTTCTTCGACCTGCTCGCCGTGGACGACCGTGATCTGCTGGCGCTCCCGGCCCGCGAGCGCCACGGCGAACTGGTCCGGGTGGCGCCCGAGCCGCGGCGGGTGCGGCGGCTGGTGGCCGAGGACCCGGACGACCCCGGAACCCGACGCGCGGCCCGGGAGTTCGCCGCCGACGTACTGGCCAGGGGCCATGAAGGGGTGCTGGTCAAGGGGCTGGAGTCGACGTACGGCGCGGGGCGGCGCGGGGCGGCCTGGCTGAAGGTCAAACCCGTGCACACCCTGGACCTGGTCGTGCTGGCGGCGGAGTGGGGGCACGGCCGGCGCACCGGCAAGCTGTCCAATCTGCATCTGGGCGCGCGGCGGCCGGACGGCACGTTCGCGATGCTCGGCAAGACCTTCAAGGGGCTCACCGACGCGCTGCTGTCCTGGCAGACCGAGGCGCTGCTCGCCATCGCCGTCAGCGACGACGGCTGGGTGGTCCGGGTGCGGCCGGAATTGGTGGTGGAGGTGGCCTTCGACGGGCTGCAACGCTCCTCGCGCTATCCGGCGGGCGTCACCCTGCGGTTCGCCCGGGTGCTGCGCTACCGCGAGGACAAACCGGCGGACCAGGCGGACACCGTCGACACGGTGCTGGCGCTGCGGCGCGACGGCGGGGGATGAGGACGCCGGGAGGTGGGCGGACGCGGGCTCAGCGGCCCAGCGCCCGCGCGGCCAGCCGGTAGGCCGCCAGATCGGTGACCGAGATCATCGGCATCAGACGGCTCGCGGCCAGTCTGCTGAGGTCTCCGTGGCCCGCGGTGTTCCAGTCGGCGCGGACGACCTCGCACATCGTGGTGACGCCGGAGAGTCCGGCCAGCAGGGACAGATCGACGGCCGCCTCGGGGTGTCCGGCCCGCTCCAGCACTCCGCCGGGCACCGCGCGCACCGGGAAGACATGGCCGGGGCGGCCGAGTTGGCCGGGTGTGGTGCGCGGATCGGCGAGCGCCTGGATGGTGTGCGAGCGGTCGAGGGCGGAGCCGCCGGTGGTGGTGGGCCCGAGCAGATCGACGGAGACGGTGAAGGCGGTCGACCGGAGACCGGTGTTCTCCTCCACCATCTGCGGCAGTGCCAGCCGGGCGGCGCGGTCGTGCGGCAGGGCCACACACACCACGCCGGAGGTATGGTCCAGCATCTGGCGCAGGGCGCCCTCATGGGTGTGTTCCGCGGCGAGCACGAGATGGCCCTCGCGCCCCCGCGAGGTGTCGTCGACGACGACCACGAAGCCGCCTTCGGCGAACGCCTCACTCGCCTGTTCCACGGCCAGCAGACGTTCCGTCCCGACCGGTTGCTCCATCACTGCCATGGGGTGTGGCCCTCCTGCGCGGTTCCCTGCGGATCGATTCCGGGGACGCGGGCGGAGGCGGCGCGGCGCACGGACCGGGCCCCGCCGTCCGGCGGGCGCCACCGTGCGGCACGGATGCCGCCGCGTACTTCCTCCCATCCGGACTGTCACCGTCGGTCCCGGAATTCCACCGGATCGGCCGGCCGATGGATTCGGCCGGGTCGCGGACTGTCACCGCCGGTTCGGATTTTCACCGACCCCGGAGCACGCGAATAAACGCTGGAGAACATCTTGGCACAGACCAAACCACTGACGCAGTGTCAATCCTCACACGCCGTGTGCCGTTGACTACACAAGATCATGTCCATACCGGGCCGCCCGGTCCGGGGGAGAATGCGGGCGCACGCTCCGATCGAGAGGACCCGGCGTGGAGACGACTGTCGCGGAGGACCGCACCACCGCACCCGTCCGGAGCGCCGCCCGCCGTCTGACGCGGCTGCCCGAGGGGCGCGGACGGCGGGCGGCGGCCTGGTGCGCCGCGCTCCCGCTCACCGGGACCGGCGTGGTGGTGGGCTGCCGGGCCGCCTGCACCGACGGCATCACCCCGGTCCCCCAACTGCTGGCGTTCCTGCCCTGGCTGCTGGTCCCGGTCGCGCCCGGACTGCTGCTCAGCGTGGTCGCGCGCTGGCCGCTGGGATACGGCTGGGCGCTGGCCACCGCCGCGGCCACCACCTGGTTCATCCAGCCCTACGACAGCGGGGCGCCGGTGCCGGACGGCCCGGTCGTCGCCCGGCTGCGGGTGCTGACCGCCAACCTGGAGTTCGGCGGGGCCACCGACGGACTGCTGCGCACCCTGCGCCGGGAACGGCCGGACGTGGTCGCCGTCCAGGAATGCGATGTGCGCTGCGCTGTCGCGCTCGGCTCGGCGGCCGTCCGCGAGGCGTATCCGCACCGGAACGTCATCACCGGCAGCCCCGCCGAGGGCTCGGCGATCCTCAGCAGGTTCCCGCTGGAGGACGGGGCCGGGCTGCGCGGTGAGCTGGCCATGCCCCGGTCGGTCGCGCGGATCGCAAGTGAACGGCTGCACATCCAGGTCGCCCACCCCATGCCGCCGATGCCGGGGCAGTTGGACACCTGGCGCACCGAACTCGGGCGGCTGCGCGGGTACGCGGCGCACCGGAGCCCCGAACCCACCCTGATCGCCGGGGACTTCAACGCCTCCCAGGACCACGCCGCCTTCCGGGCCGTCCTGGACACCGGGATGCGGGACGCCGCGGCGACCGCCGGCCGGTCCCGCACCCCCACCTGGCCGACCGCCACAACACCGCTGCTGGGCACGCAGATCGACCACGTCCTGGTCAGCGGGGCCCTGCGGCCGCGTACGGCGCGTTTCCTCGATCTGCCGGACACCGACCACCGGGCCCTGCTGGTCACCCTGGATCTGCACCGGGTCCCGGAGTCGGGTGACGGAAGCGCTCAGCTCTCGCTCGGGTCATAGGAGTTGGCCAGTTCGAACGGATCGGGCTCCAGCCCCTCCGTGGGCCAGCGCTGCTCACGCCGCCACCGCGCGTCCTCCAGCGCCAGCGCGCCCCACAGCCGGTTGAGCGGATGGGAGGGATCGAGCTCGGCGCGCTCACCGCGCCGGGTGAAGGCGCCGAGCAGCACCTCCAGCCGCGGCCCGGTGTCATTGACCAGCTCCACGGCGCGCAGCCCCCGCCCCTGGCCGACCCGGGGATCGCCCGCGGCGTCCGCGACCCCCTTGGTGACCAGCATGCAGCCCCGCAGCAACCCCGAACGCAGCAGCTCGAACCCGTAGTTGACGGTGTCGATCTCGGCGGCGACGCGCAGCCGGGTGCGGTAGTCGGCACCGAACCAGGTGTGCAGCACCCCGTTCATCAGCCCGCTCGCCGAGATCACCAGCGGCAGCTCGCGCAGCGCCCCCGCCTCGACCGTCGGGCCGGGCAGCTCCTCCTCCGGCAGATTGGTCAGCAGCGAGACACCGTTGCGGCGCCACTCCATCACATCGAAGTCGTCCAGTTCGGGGTCGCCACCGGGTCTGGTCACCACACTGCCGCAGACCAGATCCACCTCCTTGGCCCGCAGTCTGGCCAGCACATCGCGGGTGCGGACATGGCCGACCTTGAGCTCGATACCGCGCTCCCGGAACTCCACGGCGACCCGTTCCCCGGCGTCCGCCAGATAGCCGAGGGTGAAACGGGTGGTGCCCACCACCAGCGTTCTGCCCAGCCGCCGCCGTGACTCGTGGATCCCCTCCAGCCAGTCGCCGAGCGTGCCGCGCGCCAGGGCGACGAGCGTTTCGCCGGTGCCGGTGAACAGCACGTCCTTGCCGCGTCCCTGTTTGCGGACCAGCGGTTCGCCGCACAGCTCACGGAAGTTGCGGTTCATGGTGTCGAGCTGCTTCTGCACACTCGACTGCTCACGTCCCAGAACGCGCGCCGCTCCCAGCGCCGTTCCCGCCTCATGGACCACGATCAGCGTGCGGAGCTGGTCCATCGTGGTGTCCATCAACGCCAGCGGACTCTGCAGAAGCCTGTTCTGGCCGCCGGTGGCCGGAGGTCCGAGCGCACCCGATTCCGACATGATTCCCCCGCTTTCACTCACCATCCGATTTTCAGGACTGACGAGTTTAGTCACGGATCCCCATGGTTACCCGGAATTGATAACTGCGCGGAAAGGGAACGCCGGGATGCGGAATCGGCGGAAAGCCGCTGATACAGAGAAATGCCGAACCGGACGGACGGCCCCTGGTCCCGGGCGGGGACCAGGGGCCGTCCGGCTCCGCGCCGCTAGACGCCGATGGCGCCGCCGTCGCGCCGCCACACGCTGATCACCGACGGACGGACCAGCTTCCCCGGTCCGTCCGGCCAGCTCGACTTGGGGTTCTCCACACTCGCCCCGTCCAGCTCCCCCGGGTGCTGCACGGCCACCAGCACCCGCCGGTCCTGGACGATCGGACCGCAGGTCTCGGCACCGTTCGGCACGGTCAGGAACTGCTTCACCTCACCCCGACGGCGGCCCGCGGTGGCCACGCCGAACAGCCCGTCGTGGTTGCCCAGGGCATTGCCGTCCGTCGAGATCCACAGATTGCCGTAGGAGTCGAAGGTCAGGTTGTCCGGGCAGGAGATCGGGCTGACCTGGTCCTTCGGGAAGCCGCCGAAATAGGTGGCCGGGTCCTCCGGATCACCGCAGACCAGGAACAGCCGCCAGCGGAAGCGGCGCGAGGCCGGGTCGTCGCGGTGCTCGGTCAGCTCCAGGATCTGGCCGTGCTTGTTGCTCTTGCGCGGGTTGGCCTCGTCGACAGGGGCCTTGCCGTCCTTGCCGCGGTCGGAGTTGTTGGTCAGCGCGATGTACACCCGGCCGGTGCGCGGGCTCGGCTCGACGTCCTCGGGACGGTCCATCTTCGTCGCACCCGCCTTGTCGGCGGCGATCCGCGTGAAGACGTACACCTCCTCGGCGGTCATACCGTCCACGAACGAGGTGTCGCCGCTGGCCAGCGGTATCCAGCGGCCGCCGCCGTCGAACTCCCCGTCCTCCGGCAGCTTTCCGCTGCCGTCGATCTCGGAGGCCGGGCTGTCACCGGTGAACTTGGCGACGTAGAGCGTGCCCTCGTCCAGCAGCGTGCGGTTGTGTTCGCGCGCGGCCCGGCTGGAGCCCTTCATCATGCGCTTGGACGACACGAACTTGTAGAAGTAGTCGAACTTCTCGTCGTCGCCCATGTAGAGGACCGGGCGGCCGTCCTCGGTCAGCCGCGGCTCGGCGGCCTCGTGCTTGAAGCGTCCCAGCGCGGTCAGCTTGCGCGGGGTGGAGTCCGGGTCGAACGGGTCGATCTCGATGACCCAGCCGAAGCGGTTGGACTCGTTGGGCTCCCGCGCCACGTCGAAGCGCTTGTCGAAACGCTCCCACTTGCGCTCGGAGGCGGCGCCGGTGATGCCGTAGCGCTTGAGGCGCGCGGCCGTCGTCGGGTCGGTGACCGAACCGCCGTTCGCGAAGTACTGGTTGAAGTTCTCCTCGCCCGAGAGCACCGTGCCCCACGGGGTGATGCCGCCACCGCAGTTGTTCAGCGTGCCCAGGATGCGCCGGCCGGCCGGGTCGGCCGAGGTGCGCAGCAGCTCACTGCCCGCCGCCGGGCCGGTGACCTCGAACGGTGTGGTGCCGGTGATCCGCCGGTTGAGGCGGTGACGGTTCACCGCGGTCAGCTTGCCCAGGCGGCGGTCCTCCTGCGCCACCACCACGGACAGCCCGTGCGCGGCCCAGCCGATCTCGGCCTGTTCCCGGGTGGGGTGGTCCGCGTCGTATCCCGCGAACATCAGCACCTCGTCGGTGTACTCGTGGTTGACCACGAGGAGCTGCCGGTCCCGCTCATGCGGAACGTCGAGGACGGCCATGTAGTCGTTGTTGTAACCGAACTGCCCCGCCTGGGCCTCGGCCGACTGGTGGTCCGCGTCGAAGGCGGGCGCGCCCCGGAGGATCGGGTCGCCCCAGCGGATGACGATGTTCTGGTCGTGGCCCTCGGTGACGACCACGGTGTCCTCGGTGTTCGGCGCGACCGGGGTGAACCGCAGCCCCCGAGCGGCCCGGCCCCCGGCCGCCGCGCGAGCGGCCGTCGGTGCGGCGGCGGGCGCGGCGGCCGCCGCCCGCGGGGCCCCGCCGCCGAGCGCCGTGGCCCCGGTCGCGGCGGCCACGGTCACCACGGCACTCGCCCGCAGCAGCGAACGGCGCGACGCGGAGCGCGCGATGACATCGCCCACGTACTCGTTTCCGCTGGTGTTCGGCACCTCGTGGAAACAGGCGTCACCACAGCGGTACCGGCAGGTCAGCGCGGAACGACCGCCCGGATGCGCGCTGATGAGCGGCAGTAGCTTGCGCACGTCTTCCCCTCCGTAAGGGTGTCACGTAAGGCTTCTGGGGGACCCGCTCGCGCGGCCCGAACCGACATCGCGTCGGAATCCTCTTCCGGCGCGAAGTTATGGGCGCCGAACCTCGGTGCGGCGTCCGGCTCGTGAACCACGAGTGAACGACCGGCGACCGGAATCGGCGGAGGAGGGCGGCCGGGCGGCCCGCTAGCCTTTCGGCACCACGGTCATGCACCGCCATGCACCGCACACGACACGTGAGAGGCATCTCCCATGGGCATACGGGACCTACTGCGCAAAGTTTTCGGACGCTCCCGGGACACGACGGCGGAGGACACCGCCACGCCGGAGGCCGCAGTTGTCCCGGACCCCCAGCCCGGGGAAACGGAGGCCTCCGCGGACGCCGCCGCGGACGCCGCCTCGGAGGCCGCCGAGCAGGCGGCCGGGACGGCGGACACCGCTGTGACGACCGAGGAGCCCGCGCCGCCCAAGCCCCCGGCACAGCGTGCAGCCGACGACACCCCGGCCGACCCGGCCCTGTCGGAACCCCTGAAGACCCTGGACGAGATCCTCGGCTCCCCCGACCGGGACGCGGACGCTTCGGCAGAAGAGGCCCCTGCCGAAGCGGAGGCCGCGGTCGACGCCGCGCCCGCGGCCGAGCCCGCTGAGACCACCGCCGCCACCCCGGCAACCGAGCCCGCCCAGGCGAAGCCCGCAGCCGACGAAGCCGCGCCGACCGCCCCGAAGCCGGAAGCCGCACCGGCGGAGGCCGAGGCGGCGGCCGCCGACGAGGCCATATCGGCCAAGCCGAAGCCGGAGCCCGCCACGGCCGCCACCGGCGAAGGGGCGTCGGACCAGCCGAAAGCCGAAGCTGCCCCGGCGGAAGCCAAGGTGGAGCCCACCGGGACGGCGACCGCCGACGAGGACGCATCGGCCAAGCCGAAGCCGGAAGCCACCACGCCGAAGGCGGACAGCGAGGCGGCGAAGCCCGCTGCCGCCCCGGCAGCCAAGGCGGCCAAGGCCGCCACCGACGACGACACATCGGCCGAGCCCAAGGCGGAAGCCACCACCGCGAAGACCGCGCCCGCGAAGGCCGCCGCTAAGGCTGAGCCCATCGGGACGGCGACCACCGACGAGGACGCATCGGCCAAGCCGAAGCCGGAAGCCACCGCGGCGAAGGCGGACGACAAGGCGGCGAAGCCCGCTGCCGCCCCGGCGGAGGCCAAGGCCAAGGCCGCCAAGACCGCCGCGGCACCTGCGGCCAGGACCAAGGCTTCGGCGGCGAAGACCGCCACCGCCACGGCGGTCGGGGGCGCGAAGAAGACCGCCGCCGCGGCCAAGCCCAAGGCCGCCAAGAAGACGGCCGCCGCCAAGGCGAAGGCCCCGGCGCTCGACGGGTTGCGGACCGCCGCCGCCGAGGCCATCTCGCAGCAGGGCCTCACCGGCACCCGCGCCGTCGTCTACCTCGTGCTCGACCGGTCCGGGTCGATGCGCGGCTACTTCAAGGACGGCACCGTCCAGCACCTCGCCGACCAGGCCGTGGCCCTCGCCACCCAGCTCGGCAGTGACACCGGCACCGTCCCCGTCGTCTTCTTCTCCACCGACATCGACGGCACCGCCGAGATCGACGCCGCCAACCACTCCGGCCGGATCGAGGAGTTGCACGGGGCGCTCGGCCACATGGGGCGGACGAACTACCACACGGCGGTCGACGCGGTCATCGACCACCACAAGAAGTCCGGTACCACCGACCCCGCGTTGGTGATCTTCCAGACGGACGGCGCCCCCACCGGGAAGCCCGCAGCGGAGAAGGCGCTGTGCGCGGCGGCCGGGCTGCCGCTGTTCTGGCAGTTCATCGCGTTCGGCGACCCGGAGGCGAAGGGCTTCGACTTCCTCCGCAAGCTGGACAGCTCGGCCGCGCTCGCCGTGCCGGAGAAGCGCGCCGTGGACAACACGGGCTTCTTCCACGCGGGGCCGGACCCGCGCGCGGTGCCCGACGCGGAGGTGTTCACGGAGCTGGTGCGGAAGTTCCCGGGCTGGCTGGAGGCGGCCCGTACGGCGGGCGCCGTCAAGGGCTGACGCAGGTCAGGCAACCGGCACCGGGGGCCGTCCGCAGCGGGGAAATACCCGCGCGGGCGGCCCCCCGTGCTCCGATACGATATGGGCAGCTCGTAACGGAAAAAGTCACCCACAGTATCGACCCGGGAGCAGCCTGCAATGGCTCGACACCTCATCACCAGCGCCCTTCCCTACATCAACGGGATCAAGCACCTGGGCAACATGGTGGGGTCCATGCTCCCGGCCGACGTCTACTCCCGCTATATGCGCCGGCGCGGCCACGAGGTGCTCTACATCTGTGCCACCGATGAGCACGGCACCCCGGCCGAGCTCGCCGCCAAGGAGGCGGGGCTGCCGGTGGACACGTTCTGCGCCCAGCAGCACGACGCGCAGAAGGCGATCTACGACGGCTTCGGGCTCTCCTTCGACTACTTCGGCCGCAGCTCCTCCGAGCAGAACGTGCAGATCACCCAGACGATCGCCCGTGAGCTGAAGGCGAACGGGTTCATCGAGGAGCGTTCGATCCGTCAGGTGTACTCCAACGCCGACGGCCGTTTCCTGCCCGACCGCTACATCGAGGGCACCTGTCCGCACTGCGGTTACGACAAGGCCCGCGGCGACCAGTGCGAGAACTGCACCCGGGTGCTGGACCCGACCGACCTGATCGACGCGCGCTCGGCGATCAGCGGCAGCAGCGACCTCGAGGTGCGCGAGACCAAGCACCTGTTCCTGCTCCAGTCCAAGCTGGCGGAGGAGGTCGGCGCCTGGGTCGACGAGCACGGCAAGGACTGGCCGACGCTGGCCTCGTCGATCGCCCGCAAGTGGCTGACCGAGGGGCTCCAGGACCGGGCGATCACCCGTGACCTGGACTGGGGCGTCCCGGTCCCGGCCGACACCTGGCCGGATCTGGCGGCCGAGGGCAAGGTCTTCTACGTCTGGTTCGACGCCCCGATCGAGTACATCGGTGCCACGAAGGAGTGGGCGGACCAGGACCCGGCGAACCGCGACTGGAAGTCGTGGTGGTACGACGTGGACGAGAGCGTCCGCTACACCGAGTTCATGGCGAAGGACAACGTCCCGTTCCACACGGTCATGTTCCCGGCGACGCTCCTGGGCACCCGGGACGCCTGGAAGAAGGTCGACTACGTCAAGGCGTTCAACTGGCTGACGTACTACGGCGGTAAGTTCTCCACCTCGCAGAAGCGCGGTGTGTTCACCGATGCGGCGCTGGAGCTGCTGCCCGCCGACTACTGGCGCTACTTCCTGATGGCCAACGCCCCGGAGTCCGACGACACCTCGTTCACCTGGGAGCACTTCTCCGCCACGGTCAACAAGGACCTGGCCGACACCCTCGGCAACTTCGTCAACCGGGTGCTGTCCTTCTCCCGCAAGCGGTTCGGCGACGAGGTTCCGGCGGGCACGGCGGCCGGTGCGGCCGAGGAGCGGCTCGGGGAGGAGATCGGACGGCTGCTCGCGGAGTACGAGGAGCACATGGACGCGCTCCAGTTCCGCAAGGCGGCGGCCGCGCTGCGCGCCCTGTGGAGCGCGGGCAACTCCTACCTGGAGGAGAAGGCCCCCTGGCTGGAGATCAAGACCGACCAGGAGGCCGCGGCGCTCACCCTGCGCACCGCGATGAACCTGATCCACCTCTACTCGATCGTCTCGGAGCCGTTCATCCCGGCGTCCGCGCGGGCCATGCGGTCGGCGTTCGCGCTGGCCGACGACACCGCACCGTGGGTGAGCCAGGAGGAGGCCAGGGCGCTGGCGTCGGTTCCGGCGGGCACCGCGTTCACCGTGCCGCCGGTGCTGTTCGCGAAGATCACCGAAGAGGACCTGGAGTCCTACCGGGAGCGGTTCGGCGGCGCGGAGCAGCCGACCGCGTGAGCTCCCGGCGCGCGCCCGCGGGGGCGGGCGCGCGGGCCCGGTGCGCGCCCGGCCCCCGGGCGGTTAGTCCCGCCGAGGCCCCAGTGAGTCC
>NZ_JANCLX010000048.1:0-708 GCF_024295805.1 Streptomyces cucumeris | reverse complement strand
ACCGGCGCCCGGGGGGGCCCCCGGGGGGGGGGGGGGGGGGGGCGCCCCCCCCCCCCCCGCCCCCCCCCGGGCGCCCCCCGGGGGGGGGGGCCCCGCGGGCCCGTTGAGCGCCCGGCAACCGTTCGTTTAGTCCCTCCGATGACCCTGTGAGTCCACACCACGGGGAAGTCGAGGAACACAGTGCCGGACGCACGGGTCACGGTGACGGTCCACGGCCCCGATCCGCTCTCGCGGGCCGGGGTCGTCCGCCATCTCCAGCAGCAGCCCACCGTCGAGCTGATCGCCGGTGATGAACCCCCCGGCACCGTGGCCGTCATGCTCGCCGACCGTCTGGACGACGCCTGCGGGGCCGAGCTGCGCCGGCTGGTGCGCGGCGGTACCCAGCGGGTGGTGCTGGTCGCGGGTGAGCTGCGGGAGACCGAGCTGATGGCCGTGATGGAGTACGGGGTGCGGGCGGTGCTGTGGCAGCACCGCACCACGCCCAGACGGCTGGTGCGCGCGGTGCTCCGGGCGGCGCGCACGGACGGGCGGGGCGAGCCGTGCGGCGTGGACCGGCGGCTGTCCGAACCCGGTGTCCGCGGCTAGGTTCTGTCTCTTTGGTCAGCGGCGGGTCCAGATGAGGATGCCCGCGAGGTGGAGTGCGGCCTGGTAGGCGATCGCGAGCTTGTCGGTTCGTGTGGCCAGGCCGCGCCACTGTTTGAGGCGGTT
>NZ_JANCLX010000047.1 GCF_024295805.1 Streptomyces cucumeris | reverse complement strand
CAACGACGAACGCAGCGCAGCCCTGGCCGACTTCCTCCACACCTACAACTACCATCGCTGCCACACCGCACTCGGAGGTCAGCCACCGATCAACCGTGTGAACAACCCTGCGGGCCAATACACCTAGCGCCTGCCCCGAGCCCTGTCCGGCGGACCACTGCGGATCGGTGAGGATCGGTGAGGAGCGGTCCGCGCGTCCGGCGCACGGCGGATGAGGCGGCCACCGCCGGCCCGCCGGGATCCGTACGACGGACCTGACAGAGCCGACGTGGCAGACGGCTCGGACGGGCCCGACGGCCCGACACACCCCACGGCCCGGCCCAGCACGCCCCACGGTCCGGCCGGGCAGCGGCCGGCGGCCCCGGCAGGGCCGGACCCGTCGAACCGGCCCGACAGGGCCTACGGCTCGATGCCGAGCATCCTCCGCAGCAGATCCCGCAGTGCCGTGCGCTCGTCGGCCGAGAGCTCGGCCAGCGGCTCACGGGCGAAGTCGAGCGAGCCGCGCAGCCGCTCGGACGTCTCCTTGCCCGCCTCCGTGGCCGCGGCCAGCTTGACCCGGCGGTCGGCCGGGTCGAGACGGCGCTCGACCAGCCCCCGGGACTCCAGCCGGTCCACGATCCCCGTGACGTTCGACGGCTCACACTTGAGCTGCTGGGCTATCCGCCGCATCGGCGTGGGCCCCCGGGAGAGCAGCCCCAGGACACGGGCCTGTGCTCCGGTCAGCGCGTGCTTGGCCGCCGCCTCCTCGTATTCCTCGTGGTAGCGGGCCACGACGGTGCCGATGAGCTCGACGACCTCGAGGGTCAGCGGATCGATGCGGGATGCCATGGGCACCAGGGTACCCACTTACTTGACAACATGAAATATCCAGGCGCATTATTGTTTCACCTACTGAAGTATTCCTACCGCTTTGAGGGAGGCTTCTCCTCATGTCCGTCATCCCCGCCACCGGCCGCGAATGGCATCTCGTCGCCCGCCCGGAGGGCTGGCCGAAGCCGGAGGACTTCGCGCTGCGCGAGGCCCCCGTCGCCGAGCCCGGCCCCGGTCAGGTCCTGGTCCGCAACCTCTACATGTCGGTGGACCCGTACATGCGCGGCCGGATGAACGACGTGAAGTCGTACGTGCCGCCGTTCCAGCTCGACCAGCCCATGGAGGGTGGCGCGGTCGGCACGGTCCTCGCCTCCGACGTGGACGGCATCGCGGCCGGTGACCACGTCCTGCACTTCGGCGGCTGGCGCGAGTACGCCGTGGTCGAGGGCAAGAGCGCGGTCAAGGTCGACCCGGAGATCGCCCCGCTCCCCGCCTACCTCGGCGTGCTCGGCATGCCCGGTCTCACCGCGTACGCGGGTCTGCTGGAGGTGGCGTCCTTCGAGGAGGGCGACGCGGTCTTCGTCTCCGGTGCCGCGGGCGCCGTCGGCAGTGAGGTCGGCCAGATCGCCAAGCTCAAGGGCGCCTCCCGGGTGATCGGCAGCGCGGGTACGGATGAGAAGGTCCGGCTGCTGGTCGAGGAGTACGGCTTCGACGCCGCGTTCAACTACAAGAACGGCTCGGTCACCGAGCAGTTGAAGGAGGCCGCGCCCGACGGGATCGACGTCTACTTCGACAACGTCGGCGGGGACCACCTCGAGGCCGCCATCGACCGCCTCAAGTTGCACGGCCGGATCACCGTCTGCGGCATGATCGCCCAGTACAACGAGACCGAGCCGCCCGCCGCCCCGCGCAACCTCGCGCTGATCATCGGCAAGCGGCTGCGGATGCAGGGCATGCTCGTCTACGACCACCAGGACCTCCAGCAGCAGTTCTTCGAGGAGGTCGGTGCCTGGATCCGCGAGGGCAAGCTGCACTACCGCGAGACCGTGGTGAAGGGTGTGGAGAACGCGGTGGACGCATTCCTCGGCATGCTGCGCGGCGACAACATCGGCAAGATGATCGTCTCCTTCGAGGGCTGAGCGGCAGCGGACACGGCCGCACACCGCTGGGCGGAAACGGTGGCCCCGGGGCGTTCCCCGGGGCCACCGGCGTATTCCGGCGCGCTGCGCTTTCCGGGTGAACCGGTGTCAACTTCCTTGTGGCGTAGGCACACGAATGAGGTACTGGAAACAACCAAACGGTGGGCCGCCCATCCCTCCCGGGGAGCGCGGCCCGCGGATTCCTCCGCTCCTTGCGTGCGGACCGGTCGGGCAGAGTCGCCGTCCCGCTGACGGTGAGGGCCTCCCCGAGGGACCGCGGTGTCCACTCCCGAAACTCAATGAGGAGACACCTCATGTCCTCACCCGTGTCCCACCAGGACGTCGCGCTCGCGGTCGGCGCGCCGACGATCCTCCTCGTCGTGCCGAGCTCCGGGCCCATCGGCGGCGGCAACCCCGTCGTGCTGATCGGAACCAACCTGGACACCGTCACCTCGGTGACCTTCGGTGGTACCGCCGCCCCGATCGTCGCGCAGACCGCGAGCGTGCTCGTCACCACCGCCCCCGCGCACGCGGCGGGCGCGGTCCCGGTCGTCGCCACCAACCCGTCGGGTGCCAGCGCCCCGGCCGCCTACACCTACGTGGCGCCGCTGCCCCCGGCCGCCCTCCTCATCACCCCGGTCAGCGGTCCGCCGGCGGGCGGTACGCCGTTCACCATCATCGGCGCCAACCTCACCGGTGCCTCCGTCACCTTCAACGGCGTGGCCGCGACCGGTGTCACGGTGGCCGCGGGTGGCGCGGTGCTGACCGGTGTCACCCCCGCGGGTACGGCGGGCCCCGCCACGGTGGTCGTCACGACCCCCGGTGGAACCGCCACCGTGCCGGGCGGGTTCCTGTACGTCTGAGTGTCCCCCGGGTGTCCCCGGAGGTCGCACACCTCCGCGGACACACGCGGACACACCGGGCCGTTCGCACCGGCCCGCCGTTCCCCGTCCGCTCCATCCGGGCGGGGAACGGCTGTGTCCGGCCCCTCACACCTCAGGGCGGCCGGATCCCCGGGGGGTGAGGGGCCGGGGCGCACCGGGCACGGCGCCCGCGCGGCGGGCGGTCTCCACGGCGGCGGACACCTCCAGCGCGTCCCGCAGGCGTGTGCCGACGCTCTCCGTGAGCAGCGGTCCGGTGAGGGTGCGGGAGCGGACATGGCGGACGACGGTCTCGGCGATCGTGCGGAAGTGTGCCGCCAGCGCCTCCTCGTCGTCCTCCTCCCCGTCTCCGCGGGTGTCGTCAGGCCATGCGGAGTCGCACAGCGTTCCGGTGAGGTCGTCCAGGACCCGGTCCAGGTCCGCCGACAGCAGGGCGGTGGTGGCCAGTCCGTCGTCCTTCAGGTCCTCCGGGTACGGGGCGCGGGCCCAGCCGAGGTGCTCCTCCCACCAGTAGACGAAGCCGAGTTCACAGCCGCTCTCCAGGTCGAGCAGGGTGTCCCAGGGCAGCCAGTCGGGGCCGCCGCGCAGGAAATCCACCGGCGGGGTGTGCCACTTCCCCTTGCTGGCCTCGCTGTCCTCTCCGTAGAGCACGGCGGGCCCGCCCTCGACGAGGGCCAGCCGCCACCAGTTGCCGCCCCCGTCGTCGACGCGTACGCCCCGGTGGCCGACGGTGTTCGCGTCGAGGCCGCCGACGAGGTCGGCACACACGACCCGGGCGGTTCCGGCCGCCCAGAGCAGTTCGGGGTGCGGCAGATCCTCGGGGCGGCCGGGGCGGTGTCCTGCGCTCATGTGGTCCCGTACTCCGTGCTGTTGGTGCGATGTGTGTCGCGACTGAGGACGCGCCGCGCGCCGCGCGCGGTTGCGAAAAGACGTTGCACACCGGGGCCGGCCGGATGAAGGGTGTGCTGCGATCCGCACCCGGCTCCCAGGAGGTACCCCCATGCCAGACCGCGACCAGCCGACGGTCCATGAGTTCACCGTCGGCCGCCCGGGGGCCGGGCCGTACGGCATCACGGCGGGGCCGGACGGCGCCCTGTGGCTCACCCTGGTGCACTCCGGGGAGATCGCCCGGCTGTCCGTCACCGGCGACGGGACGGCGGAGACCACCGTCCGGCCGCTGGACTCGGGGGAGTGCGGTCCGATGGTCATCACCACCGGTCCGGACGGCGCGCTGTGGTTCACCCGCTCCCGCGACGGCCGGATCGGGCGGATCACCACGGACGGTGAGATCACCTCGTTCGCCCTGCCCGCCGCGGACAGCGCCCCGTACGGCATCACGGCGGGGCCCGACGGTGCCCTGTGGTGCACCCTGATGAACCGCGACGCCCTCGCGCGGATCACCACCGAGGGCGAGATCACCGAGTTCCCGCTGCCGGTCGAGGGGGGTTTCCCGTCGGCCGTCGTGACGGGTGGCGACGGGGCGCTGTGGTGCACCCTGAACCAGGGCAACGCCATCGGCCGCCTCGCCCCGGACGGTGACACCACCCTGTACGAGCTGCCCACACCGGGTGCCGGACCGGTCGGGATGACGCTCGGCGGCGATGGCGCGGTGTGGTTCGTGGAGATCATCGCGGGCCAGATCGGGCGGATCACACCCGATGGCCGGATCCAGGAGTTCCCGCTGCCGGACCGCACCGCCAAACCCCATGCCATCGCCCCCGACCCGGCCGGGGGCTGCTGGTTCACCGCATGGGGCACCGGACGTATCGGCCATGTCGACGCCACCGGTGAGGTCCGCGAACACCCGCTGCCCACACCCTCCTCGGAGCCGCACGGCATCGCGGTGACCGCGGACGGCACGGTGTGGGCGGCGCTGGAGTCGGGCAGTGTGGCGCGGCTGATCCCGTAGGCGTGCGGGCATCGCAGCGGATGCCACCGCCGTCGTTTTCGCGCCACATCCGCCGAGTAGGCTTCGCCCATGCGTGATCTTGCGACCGGTTTCGGTTACCTGATGAAGGGGCAGCGCTGGGTGGCCCGGCACGGGCGGTGGTGGGGGATAGGGATGCTGCCCGCCCTCATCACCCTCGTCGGCTACGCGGCGGCGCTCGTCGCACTCTTCTTCTGGACCGACGATGTCATTGCGTGGGCCACTCCGTTCGCCGACGACTGGTCCTCACCGTGGCTGGCCGTCTTCCGCGGTTCCCTCGCGATCCTCTTCGCCGCCGCCTGTCTGTTCCTGGCGATCATCACCTTCACGGCGGTGACCCTGCTGGTCGGGCAGCCCTTCTACGAGTCGCTCTCCGAGGCGGTGGACCGCTCCGAGGACGGCCACGCGCCCGAGTCGGGACTGCCGCTCTGGCGTGAGCTGTGGATCGGACTGCGCGAGGCCATCGCCCTGGTGGTCCGCGTGACGCTGTGGACTGTGCTGTTCTTCGCGCTCGGCTTCATTCCGGTGATCGGCCAGACCGCGATCCCCGCGCTCGCGTTCTGCGTGACCGGATTCTTTCTCGCCGAGGAGCTGACCTCGATCGCGCTGCTGCGCCGCGGGGTGCTGCTGAAGGAGCGGCGGCGGATGCTGCGCGGCCGCCGTCTGCTCACCCTCGGCTTCGGTGTGCCGCTCGCCCTCGCCTTCCTGCTGCCGCTGGTGGCGGTGGTCCTGATGCCGGGCGCGGTCGCGGGCGCGACCCTGCTGGTACGCGATCTGACGGGCGAGGCCGCGGCGTCGGACGGCGGGGACGCGGGTCACCCGGCGGACATGGCGGCGGGCGACCCGCCCCCGCCCCCGCTCGGCTAGCCACGCGCGCGGGGGCGAACGAAACGCCCCTGGCCCGCCGCCACGGTCAGTACGGACCGCACCTGTTCCGTGATGGCGAGACGCTCGCGCACGAACTCCGGGTCGGTCACCTCACCGGTCGCCGGATCGGTGTTCCCGGGGCCGAACCGCAGCACCGGCGTGTGCAGATGGCCACCGGGCGCCTTCAGCCCGACCGCGTCGCGCAGCAGCGTGGCGCGGTAGGCGATCTCGTTGGACAGATAGTCCCCGCCACCGCCCGCACGCGCCGTCGAACCGGGTGTCGGCCCGTCGGGACGGACCACCGGGCCGCCGCCGCCCGCCGGGATCTCGGTGACCTCGGTGTGGTCGTACACCGGGAACGGCCCGGTGCCCGCCGCCACGATCCGCCCGTACGGAAGGGTGGTGGTCGTCCACTGCGGCTGTGGCGCCGGGGTGGGCACCCCGGGGATGAGCGGCACGGTCCCGGTCTCCGACGCGTTGGCGTTGTCGGGATAGCCGCCCCGCCAGGCGCCGTTGGTGCGCTCCACGTCGAACCGGCCGACCCGGCCCTGGCTCACGGTCATGAAGACATCCGCTTGCCGCGGCCCGGACCGGAACGACGGCAGCAGTGTCTTCTCCACGGTCCCGTCCGCGAAGTCCGCCCAGCGCACGGGGAACACCGCGGTCTCGATCCGCGCCGGACCCCGCTCGGTGCTGATCGTGGTCCCGTCCAGCGCGAGCGCCGCGGCCCCCGAGGGGTTGGACCGGCGTGGATCCGCGTCGAGCTGGAACGGGTCGAAGCCGGTCACCACGATCCGTCTGACCTCCGGGCCCGCGGGCAGATCGATGGAGTCCTCACCGCGCGACCGGCGTTCCAGCGTGCCGAGCAGCGCGGCCCGCCGCGCGTCGGACAGCGGGAACCCGGGCCGCCACTCGCCCAGCGCCCGTGTCATCCCCAACCGCGCCCAGTACAACGGCCGGTCGTCATCCCGGCTGAGGTCACCACCCGCGGGCCCGCGCCCCTGCGCCCGGTCCACCGCCCGCCGCCACAGCCGCATCCCCTCGCGCGCCACCACGGTCTCCGCTTCCGCGACGGACCGCACCCCCGCCAGCGCCCGCGCGAACTCCGGCGCCACCGTGTCGAACCCGCTGCGCCGCAGGATCTCCCGCGGCGCCGCCAGCCCCAGCCGCCCCTCCTCCACGGTCGGCCCCCCGACCCGGGCCTCCGCCACCCCCGGCCCGGCGAACACCAACGGCACGGCAGTGAGCAACGCGGCCCCGAGGAGGGCCAGACGGGCACCAGTGGGTCTCATACGGAGTCCTTTCTCCCGGCCCGGCAGTCTAGGACGCACCCGCCCCGAAAACAGGAGGGCGTCATGGCCGAAGGGTTCGGGACCGTGGCCGCGCGGCAGGGGCTCAACGGTGTGATCATCAGGTGCATCGGGCAGGCCGTGGCGGGTCTGTCTGCCAAATGGCTCGAACCGCCGCGCCCGCACCCCTGATCGGTCTAAGCGGCCGTGTCGGAGCCGCCACCCGTCGACGTGGGCCGGAAGTCTGCACGCAGACATTCGTGTACGAGTGAGGGAAAGGTGACCGATGAGACGAGCGATGCGAGCGGTGGCCGTGGGCGCCTCGGCGTTCTGTGCTGTGGCCTTCGGCGGAGTCAGCGTGGCCCAGGCGCAGTCGGGGCCTTCGGGTGAGGCGCTGCTCGCCTCTGCCCTGGGCGGAACGTTCCAGGAGAACCACTGCAGCACCCAGTACGGCGGGGGCTACCTGGACGCCGCCGTCGCCGGTGCGACCGGGGACACCAACGTCGGCAGCAAGTGCTCCAACGTGAGGGTCCGCAACAACCCGGAGAAGAAGCACGAGCGCAGCGACTCGTCCCACGCGGGGATGTCCGGGATGAACCGCCCGGCCATGCAGCAGGGTCCGGCCATGGGGGACCGCGCGGCCGTGCCGCAGGTCTCGGTGCCGCAGATCTCCATGCCGCAGACCTCGGCGCCGCAGGCGTCGACCATGCCCGCGCAAGCCGGCTAGGTCATGTCGAAGGCCTGACTTTCGGCAGTGTTCCCGTGCCCCGGTCCTCCGAGAGGGTCGGGGCATGCGAATGTCACGACGTCAACTCCTGGGCGGACTGGCCGCCACCGGCGCCGCCGTCACCCTCACCTCCGTCGCCATCGCCAACGGGGGCGAGGACACCTCCCGGTCCCGTGCCGAGCGGGGCCGGCCGGACACGGAACCCGTACGGCTCGAACTGCCCCGGCCCACCGGGCCGCACCCGGTCGGTGTCACCGAACTGCACCTGGTGGACCGGACCCGGCGCCAGCCGGGCTGGAGCGGAGCGGGGAAGCAGTTCCGGGAGTTGATGGCCGGGGTGTGGTACCCGGCCGCCCGGGACGGTGACGCACCGGCCGCGCCCTATATGGCGCCCCGCGCCGCCGCCGTGTTCGGGGCGGGCGCGGCGAAGATACTCAAGCTGGAACGGGGGGACATCGACTGGGCCGGGTTCACCACCCACGCCCGCACCGGCGCGGACGTGGCGCCCGGCCGTACCCGCAGGCCGGTGGTGCTCCACGCCCCGGGGATGTACAACGAACGCACCCTGGACACCACCGCCGTCACCGAACTGGCCAGCCATGGCTATGTCGTGGTCACCGTGGACGCCCCCTACGAGACGCACGCCGTGGAGTTCCCCGGTGGCCGGGTGGTCGAACCGGCGCCCGGTCTCGGTGCCATCGAACCGGTCTCGCGGCGCAACAAGGCCGCCCTGGATGTCCGCATCGCCGACATCCGCTTCGTCCTCGACCGGGTGGAGGCCCTCGCGCGTGGCCGGACACCCAAGGAGCCGCACTCCCTCCCGCGCGGGCTCGCAGCAGCCCTCGACGCCTCTCGTATCGGCATGTTCGGGCATTCGCTCGGCGGGATGGCCACGGCCGAGGCGATGCGGCTGGACCGCCGGATCCGGGCGGGGGTGAACCTCGACGGGCCGCTCGGCTACGACTGGGCCGACCCCGGGGAGCTGCTGCCGGTCGCCCGCACCGGACTGGACCGGCCCTTTCTCCAGATGGGTGCCTGGCTGACGACGGACGACAGCCGCCGTCCGCACACCCACCGCCACTCCCCGTCCTGGCGGGCCATGTGGCGCAACTCCACCGGCTGGAAGCGCGACCTGTGGACCGAGGCCGCCGAGCACAACTCGTTCACCGACTACCAGACGATGCTGCCCGGTCTCGACGAGCGGTTCACCCTGCCGGACGGGCTAACGGCCAACATGATCGGCGGGGTTGACCCCCGGCGGTTCACCGCGAGCCGGCGGGCCTATCTCACCGCCTTCTTCGAACAGCATCTGCACGGCCGTCACCAGCGGTTGTTCGACGGCCCTTCGTCCCGCCACCCGGATGTGCGGTTCATCGACTGACCCCGTCGCCGCGTCCCCGGAGGGTCAACCCGCCGCCCTGGAGACACCCGTTGGGCGGCGCGGGACACGCCGCCCGGCGGGTGAGGGTCCCGCCGCGCGGTCCGCGCGCCCGGTAGCTCTACAGGAATCCGCTCCCCGCACACGGAGGATTCCGTTCATGCGCAATTGTCATCGCGTCCTCGGCGCCATCGCCGTCCTGCTCATCTCGGCCCCGGCCGCGCACGCCACGTCGGCCGGCGCCCCCGAGAGCCGCGGCGTGCCCCCTCGGGCCGCCGACGCCATCTCCCGTCCGGCCGTGCCCCTGCCCTGGGGCGACAGCCTGTCCATCGACCGCACCGGGTACGTCAACCGGGGCGGCACCGTCACGGTGTACGGCACCTACCGCTGTGCGTACGACACGATGGACTCCCCGCGCGCCAGCATCGTCGTCACGCTGACGCAGGGCGCCGAACGCGACAGCCTCGGCTCCGCACCGGCCATCTGTGACGGCCGGCAGCACCGCTTCTCCGTCGACGGCAGCGGGTACTTCGTCGACGGCGCGGCCTACGCCGAGGCCCGCATGGTGAAGTACGGCGACCGCGGTGACTTCGTGCCGATGCCGCGCACCGTGGCCGACACCGAGCACTCGATCATGCTCGTCAACCCGATGCGCTGATCCGTGCGGGGCGGGGCGGTCCGGGTGACCGGGCCGCCCCGCCCCAGTCCTCCGGCTCCTCCGAGCCCCCATCAGCTCCCGCCTCCGGGACCGCCGCGGCCCGCGCGGCTACGGCGCCGAGATCCTCCGGTAGGCCATCGCGGCCAGCCGCTGCTGACCGGCCTTGCTGGGGTGGAACCAGTCCCACTTGCTCAACTCACGCGTGGTGAAGCGGTAGTTGTGCACGGCGGGATCGTAGCGGCACAGCTCGTCCCGGCCGCATACATCCTTGAGCACCTTGTTGTAGCTCTTCACCCGCTGCGCCACCTGGCGCCGCCGGTCCATCGAGGCCGCGTCCAGGGCGTCGGAGTCCTTGAGCATCGAGGGGCAGATGCCCAGCTTCCAGATCTGCTTCCCCAGGACGTTCTTCCGCCCCTCCGACCACAGCCGCTTCAGATCGGGCACGCTCGCCACGTACACCTGGGTCTTGGGCAGCTCACGCCGGAGTTTGGTGAGGGCGGAGGTGAAAGTGGTGCGGAACTCCTCGGGCGAGGTCATATCGGAGACCGAGGCCCGGCAGGCGTCATTGGCGCCGATCATCACGGTCACGAGCTGGGGCTTGCGCGCCACCGCCGCCGTGACCTGGGCGGGCAGATCGTCCATCACCGCGCCGGTCTTGGCGAAGTTCCAGCTACTGGTGGTCGAGCGCAGCCGCTGGGCGAGGCTGTTCACCTCCTTGCCGGTGGACCAGGACACCTCCGGGCAGTCGGAGAGCACCGAGCAGGCGTCGAAACCGCGGGTGATGGAGTCGCCCAGCGAGGCCAGGGAGTCCGGGCTGGTGTTCCAGACGACCCTGGGTTTGGCGTGCGGCGACTTCCCGCCCCGGGAGGGGCCCTGCCGGGACGGACTGTCCGAGCTGCTGAAGCAGCCCGAGACGCTCAACACGGCGGCCGTGGTGAGGAGCGCGACCCCCGCGCGCGCCACGGGCCGCACGGTCGGACGCACGGCAGCACGCCCGGTCATGGACGCGGTGGCCGACCGCTTCCGGCGTGTCGCGCTGGCCCGCATGGTTGTTCCCCCTCCGACTGATGGGTGATATCTATCCGGGTCCGACGGTACGTCACTCCTCCGACTGGTCCGCGCGGTACTTTTTTCTTGTGACAGATGCGCTTCCGGCCAGTGTCGAGGGGCGCTGTACGGTACGGCCACCTTACGCCGCGTCACATCGTGTCCCTTTTCTAGAGAATTCTGCACGATAAATTTCACTGCAGGTAATGTCGGGACTGGTGCAGAGGTGATCACTAGGGCAGAATGTCGGGTGGTGTCCCGGACACGACCGGTACGGACATGAGGCCGCTGGGGAAGGCGCACCTCGAACCGCACAGGAGGTCCCGGTGACGACACGTGGAGTTCTGTATGTGCACTCCGCACCGCGCGCGCTGTGCCCGCATGTCGAATGGGCCGTCGCGGGCGTCCTCGGCGTGCGCGTCACGCTCGACTGGATCAAGCAGCCCGCCGCCCCGGGCAGCTGGCGCGCGGAGTTTTCCTGGCAGGGCGAGGTCGGTACGGCCTCCAAACTGGCGTCCGCGCTGCGCGGCTGGCATCTGCTGCGCTTCGAGGTGACGGCCGAACCCTGTGCCACCGCCGAGGGTGAGCGCTACAGCTCCACTCCTGACCTGGGCATCTTCCACGCCGTCACCGGTATGCACGGCGACATCCTGATCCCCGAGGACCGGCTGCGGGCCGCCGTCGCCCGCTCCGCGCGCGGTGAGAGCGAACTCGAGGGGGAGATCGCCAAACTGCTCGGCAAGCCCTGGGACGATGAGCTGGAGCCCTTCCGTTACGCGGGTGAGGGCGCCCCCGTCCGCTGGCTCCACCAGGTCGTCTGACCTTCCCGCGCCCCGCCGGGACTAGCGTGGCGGCATGACCGAAAAACTCCCGGCACGCTCCGTCGCCGTGCTCGGCACCGGCATCATGGGCTCCGGTATGGCCCGTAACCTCGCCCGGTCCGGACTGGACACCCGCGCGTGGAACCGCACCCGCGCCAAGGCCGAACCGCTCGCCGCCGACGGGGTGCGCGTCACCGGAACCCCCGCCGAGGCCGTCGACGGCGCCGATGTGGTGCTCACCATGCTCCATGACGGCCCCGCGGCCCTGGAGACGATGCGCCAGGCCCGGGACGGGCTGCGCCCCGGCACCGTATGGGCCCAGGCGACCACCGCGGGGCTGGAGGGGCTCGAAGCCCTCGCAGCGTTCGCCCACGAGACGGAGCTCGTCCTCGTCGACTCCCCGGTGCTGGGCACCCGGCAGCCCGCCGAGAGCGGCCGACTGCTGGTGCTGGCCGCGGGTCCGGCCCCGGTGCGCGCCGCGGTATGGCCGGTTTTCGACGCCGTCGGCAGCCGTACGGTCTGGGTCGGCGAGAACGGGGCGGACGGCGCGGCCACCCGGCTGAAGCTGGTGCTCAACAGCTGGGTGCTCAATGTCACCCACGGCGCCGCCGAGGCGCTCGCCCTCGCCAAGGGGCTGGGCGTGGACCCGCAGGGGTTCTTCGACGCCATCGCCGACGGACCGCTGGACAACGGCTATCTGCGGGTCAAGGCGGGCCAGCTGCTCAGCGGCGACCTCGCACCCAGCTTCGCGACCAGGACCGCGGAGAAGGACGCCCGGCTGATCGTGGCGGCGGGGGAGCGCAGCGGGGTGCGGCTGGACGTGGCCGCTGCGGGCGCCGAACGGTTCCGGCGCGCCATCGCCCAGGGCCACGGCGACGAGGACATGGCTGCCTCGTACTTCGCCAGCTTCGACGACGACGGCCGGGCGTAACCGCAACGCCCCACCACGCACCGGTGGCCCGCCCCGGCTCAGAGAAGCCGGGGCGGGCCACCGAAGGTGAGCCGAACGACCGTCAGACGGTGCGGAAGGCCAGTACCACGTTGTGCCCGCCGAAGCCGAACGAGTCGTTCAGCGCGGCGATGGTGCCCTCGGGAAGCGCCCTCGGCTTGTCGCGCACGACATCCGCGTCCGCCTCCGGGTCGAGGTTCTCGATGTTGATCGTCGGCGGGGCGGTCCGGTGGTACAGCGCCAGCACGCTGGCGACCGTCTCCACACCGCCCGCGCCGCCCAGCAGGTGGCCCGTCATGGACTTGGTGGCGGACAGCGCCATGTGGTCCACATCGTGGCCGAACACCTTGCGCAGCGCCTTGATCTCGGCGACATCACCCTGCGGGGTGGAGGTCGCGTGCGCATTGATGTGCGCGATCTCGGCGGGCTTGAGGTCGCTGGAGTCCAGCAGGTTCTGCAGGGCGTGCGCGATGCCGTTGCCGGACGGCTCGGGCTGGGTGATGTGGTGGGCGTCGGCCGAGATGCCCTGGCCGACGGCCTCCGCATAGACCCGGGCGCCGCGCCGGGCGGCGTGCTCGGCCGACTCCAGGACCACGACACCGGCGCCCTCACCGAGCACGAAGCCGTTGCGGTCGACGTCGTAGGGGCGGGAGGCGCCCTGCGGGTCGTCGTTGTTCTTGGACATCGCCATCATGTTGCCGAACGCGGCGATGGGCAGCGGGTGGATGGCCGCCTCGGTGCCGCCCGCGACGACCACGTCGGCACGGCCGGTGCGGATCATCTCGATGGCGTAGCCGATGGCCTCGGCGCCCGAGGCACAGGCGCTGACCGGGGTGTGGACACCGGCGCGGGCGCCGACCTCCAGACCCACATTGGCCGCCGGGCCGTTGGGCATGAGCATCGGCACCGTGTGCGGGGAGACCTTGCGGACACCCTTCTCCCGCAGCACGTCGTACTGGTCGAGCAGGGTGGTGACCCCGCCGATACCGGAGGCGACGACCGCGCCCAGCCGGTCGGGGTCGACCGAACCGTCCTCACCCGCCTTGGCGGTGAAGCCCGCGTCCGCCCATGCCTCACGGGCCGCGATCAGCGCGAACTGCGCCGAGCGGTCCAGTTTGCGGGCCTGCGGCCGGGGGATGACGGTGGCCGGGTCGACCGCGATACCCGCGGCGATCCGGACCGGGAGCTCGGCCGCCCAGTCCTGCTCCAGGAGGCCGACGCCGGAACGTCCGGCGAGCAGGCCCTCCCAGGTGGACGAGGCGTCGCCACCCAGCGGCGTCGTGGCACCAACACCGGTGACGACCACGGTGCGATTGGTCGAGTTCACAGGAATTCTTACTCCACGTGTAGAGGGTGCTGGACCTGCCACCGCATGGGTGGCGACGAGCCCTCGGCTCAGCCCTGGTGCTTCAGGATGTAGTCGACGGCGTCACCGACGGTCTTGAGGTTCTTGACGTCGTCGTCCGGGATCTTGACGTCGAAGCGCTCTTCGGCGGCGACGACGACCTCGACCATGGAGAGCGAGTCGACGTCCAGGTCGTCCGTGAAGGACTTGTCCAGCAGGACGTCCTCGGTCGGGATACCGGCGATCTCGTTGACGATCTCGGCGAGACCCTCGAGGATCTCTTCCTGGGTGGCGGCCATTGCGGCGCTCCTTCTTCGGTGTGTTGCGGTGGGTGCGCAGCGTCCGAGTCGTACGGGGCTGCGTGGATATGGACTATGGAGCCTAAGGGAGGGTAACGACCGTCGCTGCGTAGACGAGACCGGCCCCGAATCCGATGACGAGCGCGGTGTCGCCGCTCTTCGCCTGCCCCGTCGCCAACAGCCGCTCCATGGCGAGCGGAATGGAGGCGGCCGAGGTGTTGCCGGTGGTCTCCACATCACGGGCGACCGTGACATGCTCCGGCAGCTTGAGGGTTTTGATCATCGAGTCGATGATCCGCAGATTGGCCTGGTGGGGGATGAACGCGTCGAGCTCGTCGGCGGTGATCCCGGCCTCGTCCAGCGCCTGCTGGGCGACCTTGGCCATCTCGTACACGGCCCAGCGGAAGACCGCCTGGCCCTCCTGGCGCAGCGCGGGGAAACGTACCTCCTCGCTGCTCCGTTCGCGGTAGACGTCCCAGGGCAGGGTCTGGCTGATGGTGTCGGACTTGTCGCCCTCCGAGCCCCAGACGACCGGGCCGATCGCGGGCTCCTTGGACGGGCCGACCACCACGGCGCCCGCGCCGTCACCGAACAGGAAGGCGGTGGCCCGGTCCTCCAGATCGGTGAGGTCGGACAGCCGCTCGACACCGATGATCAGCACATGCTCGGCGGTGCCGTCGGTGACCATGCCCTTGGCCAGGGCCAGTCCGTAGCCGAAGCCCGCACAGCCCGCCGAGATGTCGAACGCGGCCGGCTTCTTGGTGCCGAGCAGATGCGCGATCTCGGTGGCGACCGCCGGGGTCTGCTTGAAGTGCGAGACGGTGGAGACGATCACGGCGCCGATCTGCTCGGGCGTCAGCCCGGCGTCGGCGATGGCCTTGCCGCCGGCCTCGACCGACATCTGGGCGACCGTCTCGTCCGGTCCGGCCCAGTGGCGGGTGGAGATGCCCGAACGGCTGCGGATCCACTCGTCCGAGGAGTCGATGTGCTTGAGGATCTCCTCGTTGGGCACCACCCGGGTCGGACGGTAGCCGCCGACACCGAGGATGCGCGCGTACGGTGCGCCCTTGCTGGACCTGATCTTCGCGGTCATGCGTCTCGGAGCTCCTCTTCGGCCGGTGTGTCGTCGGCGGGGTCGGCATGCTCGGCGATCAGCGCACGGGCCGCGTCGAGGTCGTCCGGCGTCTTGAGCGGCACGTTCGCCACACCCGGCAGCGCGCGCTTGGCGATACCGGTGAGCGTTCCGCCCGGGGCCAGCTCGATCAGCCCGGTGACACCCAGCTCCTGGAACGTCTCCATGCACAGGTCCCAGCGGACCGGGTTCGACACCTGGGCGACCAGCCGTTCGATCACCTCGGCACCGGAGCTCACCACCTTGCCGTCACGGTTGGAGACGTACGCGGTGCGCGGGTCGGCGACCGGGACACCCGCGACCAGGGCCTCGAGCGTGGCGACCGCCGGGGTCATATGGTCGGTGTGGAAGGCACCGGCCACCTTCAGGGGTACGACGCGGCGCACACCCTCCGGCTTGTCCTCGGCCAGCGCCGCAAGCTGCTCGGCGGTGCCCGCGGCCACGATCTGCCCGGCGCCGTTGACATTGGCCGGGGTCAGTCCGTGCTTGTCGAGGTGTGCGACGACCTCGTCCTGCTCACCACCCAGTATGGCCGCCATACCGGTCTCGGCGCGGCTCGCGGCGTCCGCCATGGCCAGGCCGCGGCGGCGGACCAGCACCATGGCCGCCTCGTCGGTGAGCACTCCGGAGACCGCGGCGGCGGTGATCTCACCGACGCTGTGGCCCGCGGCGGCGCCCAGACGGTGCGCCGAGGCGGCCGGACCGGCGGGCACGCCGGTGCCGTCGGAGAACAGGGCGTGGGCGGCGACGAGACCGGCGGCCACCAGCAGCGGCTGCGCCACCGCGGTGTCGCGGATCTCCTCCTCGTCGGCCTTGGTGCCGTAGTGGATCAGGTCCAGGCCGGAAACGGCCGACCACCAGGTCAGTCGTTCGGTGACACCGGGAAGGTCGAGCCAGGGGGTGAGGAAGCCGGGCTTTTGAGCGCCCTGGCCGGGAGCGACGAGTACGAGCACTCTCACACTCTCTCTTGTGGGTGGTCCCGCTCGCCCGTGAGGACAAGGACGAAGAACCGTCAGGGGAATTGTTGGAGTCCAACAAAGGGTCAGGGCAGCAGGTCTCCATCAGCGAGACGTCCGAGGATCAGGGCTATGCGCAGCGTAAACGCCGACCTGACGTCGGAAGGTGACCATCCGGTGACGTCGGTCACACGTCGTAGCCGGTAGCGGACGGTGTTGGGGTGCACGAAGAGCATCCGGGCCGCGCCCTCCAGACTGCTGGCCTGTTCCAGGTACACACTCAGCGTTTCCAGCAGCGCGGAGCCGGCTTCCTCCAGCGGTCTGTAGATCTCCTCCACCAGTTGCTCGCGGGCGGCCGGATCCCCGGCCATCGCCCGCTCCGGCAGGAGATCGTCCGCCAGCACCGGCCGCGGCGCGTCCGGCCATGCGGTGCACGCCTTGAGTCCGGCCGCGGCGGCGCCCGCCGAGCGGGTCGCGGCCAGCAGATCGGAGACCACCGGACCGGCCACCACCGGCCCCGGGGCGTACGGGCCGATCAGGGCCTTCGCCGCCTGGAGCGGATTGTCCGAACCGCCCGCGACCACCACCAGACGGTCGCCGAGCACACCGGTGAGCACCTGGAGCTTGGCGTGCCGGGCGGCCCGCCGGATCGCCTCCACGGTCAGTTCGCTGTCCCCGTCCGGGGCGGTGCCCAGCACCACGCATACGCATTCGGGCGCGTTCCAGCCGAGGGCGGCGGCACGGGACAGCGCCCCCTCGTCCGCCTCACCCGACAGCACCGCGTTGACCACCAGGGACTCCAGCCGGGCGTCCCAGGCACCGCGTGCCTCGGCCGCCTGCGCGTACACCTGGGCGGTGGCGAAGGCGATCTCCCGCGCGTACACCAGCAGCGCCTCGCGCAGCACCGACTCATCGCCCGGTGCCGCCACCTCGTCGATGGCGGACTCCATGACCTCGATGGTGGTCCGCACCATCTCCACGGTCTGCCGCAGGGTGATCGCCCGGGTCAGCTCGCGCGGGGCGGTGCCGAAGACATCGGTGCTGATCGCCTGGGGGGCCTCCGGATGCCGGAACCACTCGGTGAAGGCCGCGATACCCGCCTGTGCCACCAGCCCGATCCAGGAGCGGTTCTCGGGCGGCATCGCCCGGTACCACGAGAGCTGCTCGTCCATGCGCGTGATGGCGGCGGCGGCCAGCTTCCCGGATGACTTCTCCAGGCGGCGCAGGGTGGCACTGTGGGGATGAGGGAGGTTCGCGGCTGGTTCAGGCACGAGGACAAGACTGCCTTATCGGGTGGAGTACGCGGGGGGCGGGGAGCTACGGGGTGGTAGGGGACGGGGCGGCGGAGCCGGAAGGGGAGCGCACTACCGTGGACCGGGTGAAGTGGATACAGCGGTCCGGTGCACGGTATCCGGGCGGGGACGGGACCGGCATCGAGACGCGCCACGCCTTTTCCTTCTCCGGGCACTACGACCCGGAGAATGTGCGCTTCGGACTGCTCGTGGCCTGCAACGAGGAGCGGCTCGCGCCCGGCGCGGGCTTCGCCGAGCACCCCCACCGCGATCTGGAGATCGTGACCTGGGTGGTGGCCGGCGAGCTCACCCACGAGGACTCCACCGGCGCCCGGACCGTGGTCCGCCCCGGCGATGTGCAGCGGCTCAGCGCGGGCAGTGGAGTGCGTCACACCGAGCGGAACGCGGGCCCGGAACCGCTGGTCTTCGTACAGATGTGGCTGGTCCCCGGCCCCGGGGCCGCCACCGAGCCCGGGTACGAGGTGGTGCGCGGTATCGCCGACGGCACCCCGTACGCGCTGGAGCGCACCGAGGCGGTGCTGCACATCCGGCGGCTCGTCGACGGTGAGCGCACCGCACTGCCCGACGCGCCCTGGCTCTACGTCCACACGGTGCGCGGCACGGTGCGGATCGGGGACGGCACGCTGGGCGCGGGGGACGCGGCCCGGGTGCGGGACGCGGACGGGCTGGAGGCGTGTGCGGAGGGTCCTGCGGAGCTGCTGGTGTGGGAGATGCACGCCGAACCGGTGTACGGCTGAGGTCGTGACCGGTCCGGGGGTCCCGCCGCCCGGTTCAGGGGTCCTGTCCGGTCCGGGCCCTGCCCGTCCGGCGGTCAGCGGGTGCGCAGCTCCGTGAGGACCGCGTCGGTCAGGGCGGGCCAGACCTCCACGGCCCAGGGGCCGAAGGGCCGGTCGGTCAGGACCGCACAGGCCGCCCCGGCCTCGGGGTCGACCCACAGGAAGGTGCCGGACTGGCCGAAGTGGCCGAAGGTACGCGGCGAGGAGGAACCGCCGGTCCAGTGCGGGGACTTGCCGTCGCGTATCTCGAAGCCCAGTCCCCAGTCGTTGGGGCGCTGGTGGCCGTAGCCGGGCAGCACCCCGGTCAGCCCCGGGTGCACCACGGAGGTCGCCTCGGCCAGCGTCTGGGGCGCCAGCAGCCGCGGGGCCTGGAGCTCGGCGGCGAACCGCACCAGGTCGTCCACGGTGGAGACGCCGTCCCTGGCGGGGGAGCCGGGCAGATCGGTCGCCGTCATACCGAGCGGCTCCAGCACCGCCTGGCGCAGATACTCGCCGAAGGGGATGTCCGTCGCCTTGGCGAGGTGGTCGCCCAGCACCTCGAAGCCCGCGTTGGAGTACAGCCGTCGGTTGCCGGGGGCGGCGACCGTGCGGTGCTCGTCGAAGGCCAGTCCGGAGGTGTGTGCGAGCAGGTGGCGGACGGTGGAGCCCTCGGGCCCGGCTGGTTCGTCCAGCTCGACCGCGCCCTCCTCGACGGCGACCAGTACGGCGTAGGCGGCGAGCGGCTTGGTCACCGAGGCGAGCGGGAAGCGGCGGTCGGCCGGGCCGTATGAACCGGTCCGGGTGCCGTCCGCCGTGACGACGGCCGCCGCCGCCGTGGGGACCGGCCAGTTCTCGATCATCCGCAGGCTCTCCATGGCCCTGAGCCTAGTCCCCGCCCGATCCGGCCCCGGAATCCGCTTGCTTGGAGTGCACTCGAACTCCATAGCGTTGTCCCGGGAGTGGTACGCGCACACAGCAGCGATGGGCGAGAGGGTGTTTCGGCATGACCGTGATGGAGAGCGCTCCGGTTCCGGCGAAGCCGCGGGTCTGCGCGGAGGACCACGGGTATCCGCGTCCGACCGGCCAGGACCGCTACACGATCAGCGAGGTGGCGGCGCACACCGGGCTGACCGCGCACACGCTGCGCTGGTACGAGCGGATCGGGCTGATGCCGCATGTGGACCGCACCCACACCGGGCAGCGCCGGTTCACCAACCGCGATCTGGACTGGCTGGAACTGGTGGGCAAGCTGCGGCTGACCGGGATGCCGGTGGCGGACATGGTGCGCTACGCCGAGATGGTCCGCGCCGGTCAGGAGACCTTCGGGGAGCGCGAGGAACTGCTGACCGAACACCGGGAGAACGTCCGGGCGCGGATCGCGGAGCTCCAGAGCACGCTGGAGGTCATCGACTACAAGATCGGGATCTACTCCGACGCGCGGCGCCGGGCGGAGGGCGCCTGACACAGGACCCTGCGCGTCCGGAGTGGCTGCGCCGCCCCGGCCGCGCAGCCACTCCGCCACTCCGCTGCTCAGCCGCTCAGCCGCTCTCAGCCATGGAGGGCCGTCAGCGCCACCGTCACACCCAGCACCACGAACGCGACGGCGGCGCGCACCAGGACGGCCCGCCCCGTCCCCGCCCCCTCCCGACGGGCCTCGGGGCGCTCCCGGCCGTCCAGGGCGAAGAGCCCGGCACAGAGCACCGCGAGCGCGGACGGCCGGGGGTCATATGAGGTCATGGCGGCAGTCCTGGGCGCCTTCGGCGCGGTCGGCGCACCGGATCCCGCCGAACCGTCCCAGGGTGATCCGGGCGAAGTTGCGCAGCGAGTCCGTACCGGGGGCGAAGTAGCCGGTGTGGCCCTGGGCGCGGTCGGCGGAGACGACCCGGGCGCCGAAGGACCGGTCGGTCGGGTCCTCGCCGTGGCCGACGCCCAGGAACGCATAGCCCGTCACCCGGCGTATCCAGTCGGTGCTGTCCCGCGCCGCCCACACCCGGGCGGGCGTGTGCAGTCCCCCGGCGCTGTCCGCGCGCATCCCGGGACTGCCCAGGACCACCAGATCGGAGACCCGGGTACGGTCCATCGCGGAGGCGGCGAGCCCGCAGAGCACCGAGCCGTAGCTGTGGCAGAAGACGGTGGGTGGCGACTCGGCGGTGGCCGCGGTGGTCACCGCCAGGCCCGCGAGGAACCGGTCGAGACGCGGCGCCCCCGCCTCGGCCAGCCTGCTGGTCGCGGCGTCCGGGCCGAGCCCGGCGGGGGTGGTGTAACCGACCCAGGCCACCACGGCGGTGGGGGTGTCCGGCGCCTCCCCGGCCATCCGGGCCCGCAGCGACCGTGCCATCCCGACGGGTGTGCCGAACCGGTCGTGATCGCGGTCGAAGACGTTCAGATCGATATCGGAGCCGGGCACCACGACGGCCGTGCGCCGCGCCGCCGCCAGATCGCCGAACACCTCGGCCACCTGGCCCCGGCCGCGCGGATCGAAGGCGAGGATCTGACGGCCCGGGGAGAGCAGGGTGGTGTAGCGCCGGACGAGCGGGCTGTGCGGGTCGGCGGTGCGCTCCTCGGCGCGCGCGGCCCTGATGGCGCGGGCGTTGGCCGCGTAGCGCAGGGCGAGCGGCGCGCCGTCGAGATTGCCCACCACCTGGGGATGGCGGACGGCCAGGGTCCGCTGCTGGGCCGCGCCGAGCCCGGCGAAGAAGCGGGCGATCCGGGCCGGGGAGGCGGTGGCCGGGTCCGGAAGCTGCCGCGCGGCGCCCGGCAGCGAGTGATCGGCGCGCCAGGCGGAGGTGCCGGGCGGCGGCCCGGTGATCGCCTGCTCCTCATGGGCGACGGTCCATCCGGCCGTCGCGGCCACGATGGTGACGGTGAGCGCGGCCGTGATCAGACGGCGGGCGTAGTGCCTGGGTCGGTGCGTCTGGGACATGGCCGCGGGTTCCCTCTTCCGTTCGGTGGCGAGGGAAACGTAGGGAGCCGGTGGGTGGCCGGGCGTCACACCGCGGTGCCAAGTCGGACGTCATACCGGGGTAGGGGGTGGTTCAGCCGAACGGCCCCCGGGCGGCGGGGTGTTCACCACGCCGCGGCGGCCCGGCCGGAGCAGACCTCGGGCCGGTCGCGGTGGTCCCCGCCTGAACCGGGAGGGCGATGGCCGTGACACGGCGCTGCGGGAACCGCGCGCGTATCCGCGGAGCGTCGGAGCACCGGCCACCATCCGGGGCGGTGTGGTGCGCACGGGCCGCACCGTGGACGTGGCCGTCCGGCCGGTCACCACCCGGGTGCCCCCGTCCCGCTCGGTCGGCACAGGGGCCGGCCCGTGTGTGACCCGAGGACATCCGGCCGTCCTCGGCGCGTTCCCCTACTGACCGCCGGGCGACACCAGCCCCGACTCATAGGCGAAGATCACCGCTTGGGCCCGGTCCCGCAGTTCCAGCTTGGCCAGCACCCGGCCGATATGGGTCTTCACCGTCTGCTCGGCCAGCACCAGCGTTTCGGCAATCTCCTGGTTGGACAGTCCGCGCGCGATCAGCTCCAGCACCTCCGTCTCCCGCGGTGTCAGCCCGCCGCGGCGCAGCGCGAGGGCGTCCTGGCGGCGGGACGCCGGGCGCTGCCGGGCGAAGTCGGCGATCAGACGGCGGGTGACGGAGGGGGCGAGCAGCGCCTCGCCCGCCGCCACCACCCGCACCGCGGAGATCAGATCGGCGGGCGGGGCGTCCTTGAGCAGAAAGCCGCTGGCCCCGGCGCGCAGCGCCTCGTAGACGTAGTCGTCGACGTCGAAGGTGGTGAGCATCAGCACCTTGGGGCGGTGGATCACCCCGCGCGGCGGGTCGAGCAGCCGGCGGGCCGCCTCCAGCCCGTCCATCTCCGGCATCCGGACGTCCATCAGCACCACATCGGGGTGGGTGCGCCTGCTGACCTCCACACCCTGCCGTCCGTCGGGCGCCTCGCCGACGATGTCGATATCGCTCTGCGCGGCGAGCAGCGCGGCGAACCCCGCCCGCACCATCGCCTGGTCGTCGACGATGATCACCTTGATGGTCATGTGTCCGTCTCTTCGAGCTCTACGAGGGGCAGCCGGGCGGCGACCCGGAAGCCGCCGCCGGGCAGTGGGCCGGTGTCGAGCATGCCGCCCACCAGCCGGACCCGCTCGACCATGCCGACCAGACCGTGGCCGGTGCCGGTGGTCTCCAGCGGGGTGGTGGGCACACCGGTCGGCGGCCCGTTGACGATCAGGACGGTGAGCGCGGCGGGATCACCGGCGGCCGAGACCGAGACCTGGGTGGCGGCGCCGGGTGCGTGGCGCACCACGTTCGCCAGCGCCTCCTGCACGATCCGGTACGCCGACAGCTCCACCGCCTGGGGCAGCGGACCGAAGTCGAGGACGGCGTCGGCGACGGTCAGCTCGGTCGGTATCCCGGCCCGCACGGTGGCCTCGACCAGCTGCGGCACCTGGCGCAGCCCCGGCTGCGGTGCCCGCTCACCACGGGTCTCCTCACTGCGCAGCACACCCAGCAGCCGGCGCATCTCGGCGAGGGACTCCCGGGCGGTGGCCGCTATGGAGCCGAACTCCCGCTCCGCGTCGGGCGGGAGGCCGCCGATCCGGTAGGGCGCGCTGTCCGCCTGCACGGTGATGACGGACATATGGTGGGCGACCACGTCATGCAGCTCACGGGCGATCCGGGCGCGCTCCTCCAGCAGGGTGCGATGGGCGCGTTCGGCCTCGCTGATGGTCTCCTGCTCGGCCAGCCGCCGCTGGACGTCGCCGCGTTCGCGCAGCGCGCCGCCGATCAGCAGCACCACACCGCTGAGCACGAAGAGCAGCACCCCGCTGCTGTCGGCCTGGCTGTGCACGCCCGTGCCGAGCGCGAGTCCGGCGCCGCCGGTGACCAGCCACACCGCCACCAGCGTGGGCCGCGGTTCGCGCAGCGCGAGGGCCAGCATCAGGAAGAGGTAGCCCACGATCCCGGCGGGCAGCCAGGGCCAGATCTGGTGCTCCATACCGGGGTTGAGCACCATCACCGCGCCCAGCACATCGCTGATGATGGTGATCCACCACGCCTGGAGGGGGCGGGTGACGGCGAGCAGCAGCGGGGTGACCTGGGCGACGGCCAGCAGGATGGCGGATTCGCCGCTCTCCCCGTAGTCGTTGGTCAGCACCTGGGCGGAGACCGGGACCAGTATCGCGGTGAGCACCATCGCCACCCCGTACGGGACCCCGCGCAGCCAGCGCCGGTGGGAGGTGGAGAACAGCGGGATGGCCGGGTAGCTGGGGGTCACCAGGGCGCGGAACAGACCGCCCACCTGCCGCCGGGCGGCCTTGAACAGGCTCTCGTGCGCGGTGGACGGGGCGTCGGCGGACAGGGCGCCAGAGGTGGCGGCGTCGGCGGAGGAAGTGCTGGACATGGCGGCTTCAGCGTAGGGTTCCGCGGCGTTTCCGACGTCATACCTGGGAGTCGGATACAGGTCATACCTGGGTATGGGTGCGGCCCGGGTGGCGCATGGCCGCCGCTTATAGCTCCGCCAGCAGTTCGGCCTTCTTCGCGCTGAACTCCTCGTCCGTCAGCAGCCCCTGGCTGTGGAGCTCGCCGAGATGGCGGATGCGCTCGGCGATATCGGCGGGGTCACGGCGGGTGTCGGTGGCACGGGCCGCGGCGGGGGCGGTCTCGGTGCCCTGGCCCGGGTTCCCGGCCCGTACGGCCTCCAGTACGGCGGCGGCGAACGGCAGCGACTGGTGGACCAGGCCGTAGCCCATCCCGAACACCACGGCCGCGGGGTCGTGGTCGGCCCGGCCGGCGGGGCGGTCCTCGGTGGCGCGCTCGACCAGCCGCAGATGGCCGTTGCCGTTCTTGGCGGCGCCCTCCTTGGGGGCGGCGCCCGCGGAGCCCTTGCTCTCCGGGGAACACCACTCCACACCGCTCAGGTCGTCGATCCGGAAACGCTGGTCCCCGGCCTTCCACTTGGCGGAGGAGGCGCCGGTCCAGAACCAGCGGAAGGAGACCTCCTTGCCGTCGAAGGACGCCTTGCCGTCGTACGCCTTGAACGACATCGGCGGCACGGGGGCGTTGACCAGGTGGGTTTCGGCGGGGGCGGCGGCATCGGGGGCGAGCGCACCGCGTATCTCGTCCGCGTAGTACTCGGCCAGCGTCTCGCGCTCGGCGGGCAGCACCAGCCGGTACGGGTCGTACGCCTCCTTGAGCTGGCCGTCCGCGACGTCCATCAGAGGGTCGGCGCCGGGTCTGGGCACGGCACGCAGCACCACGGTGCCTCGTTTGCCGGGAGCGAGCTCCACCGCGGACAGCGCCTCGAAGGGGACGCGGCGTTCGCCGAGTGCCTGGAGCAGCTTCGGCGTGCGGATCCCCCGTTCGAAGCGGATGAGCACGGAGTCGGTGTCGAACTCCCAGACGGTCTGAAAACCGGCCAGCACATCACCCATGCGGCTCATCGTATGCGGCGGTGGCCCGCCCGTCCCCCCTTGAGCGCTACGCGCGTCGCGTCTGTGGTGTGCGGTCAGGTCAGCCCGGCGGTGCATTCGTCACCGTCCGCGCAGCTCACGGACTGGACCGCGCCGACGCCCACCCGCGCCAGGTTGTCCAGGCTGGTCGTACCGGGCTCGAAGTACCCCGCGTGACCGTCCGCGCCGTCGGCGGAGAGCCTGCGAGCACCGAAGCCGGAGGAGTACGGATCGGCGCCGTGGCCGAGTCCGCCGACCTCCAGATGCGGAATGTCCTCGATCCAGTCCCCGGAGTCGCGCATCGCCCAGACCCGGGCGCTGGTGCCCAGGTCGGAGGCGTGGTCGGCGCGCATTCCGGGGCTTCCGGCCACCGCGATATCGGTGACGCTCGGCGGCAGGTCACGTGCGGCGACACCGCACACCACCGAGCCGTAGCTGTGGCACATCAGGGAGACCCGGGAGGGCGCGGGCAGCGCGTTGACCAGGCCCCGCAGCCGCAGTGCGCCCTGGGCGGCCAGCTTGCCGGTGGCGGCGTCCATGCCGATGCCCGCCGGGGAGGTGTAGTCGGCCCACGCGATCACGGCGCTACGGGTCTCCGGGGCGTCGGTCCGCTCGTTCCGGTAGAGGGCACGGGCCATACCGACGGTGGCGGAGTACGGCTTCCCGGTCTTCTGGAAGGTGAGGATGTTGGTGTCCACGCCCGGCACCACGATCGAGACCCGGCCCGCGTGCGCGAGGTCACCGAAGACCTCGGCGGCCCGGCCCTGGCCGGCGGGGTCGAACGCGAGGATCTGGCGGCCGGGGCCGAGCAGGTCCTGGTAGCGGTCCATCCTGCGGGTGGCGTCGGTGCGGCCCAGCGGGGTGAGTCTGCTGTCGTGCATCCGCTGCCGCTCCACGGCCATGGCCTGGCGCAGGGCGACCCGGTTGGCTCGGTAGCGCAGGTCCACGGGCGCACCGTTGAGATTGCCGACGACGAGCGGGAAACGGCGGACGAGCCGGTCGGTCCCGGCCTTGTCCAGCGCGTCGAACCAGCGGCTCAGCCGCCGCGGCGAGGAGTACGGGTCGGGCAGCGGGTGACCCTTCAGGGTGGCGTGGCGCCAGGCGTCGACCGACGCGGCCAGCGGGTCCCGGTCGCCTCTCTGGGCCCGTACGGCCGTCCAGCCGGTGGTGGCGAGCAGGACGAACACCACCGCCAGCGCGAGCAGGGCGCGCCAGGCGGCGGAACCGGGAGAGGGGGAGCTGAGCTCCGGGAAGGAAGTCACCGCGGGACACACTAGGAGAAGTGCGGTGGTGGTCGCCAAATGCCGTGAGTCATATCACGTTTGGCAACCGTCCAACGTGGGAGCTATGTCCGATTTAATGGTTTTTGCTCCAATGTTCGGCGAGAGCCGGTCCCACATAGTCGAGTTGATGGGCGGCGATGTCCCGCAGCGCCGTCGTGCTGAGGTCGTCCCGCTCGCCCCACAGCTTCCCGGTGACCCGGATCACTCCGCCGAACATCGCCACCACCAGACGCGGCCGGGGGTCCTCGTCGATGTCCAGCCCCTCGCGGCGGGCGATCTCCCGGGCCAGCCGCTCCTCCATCTCCATCGTCCGGCGCAGATGGACCGCGAGCAGGGTGGGCGTCGACTCGATCACCCGGTACATCCGCAGATGGAGTTCGGTCGGCACCAGCTCCTCGATGGTCTCGCCCATCCGGTCCCAGGCGTCCAGGACCGCGGTGCGCAGCGCCGTCAGCGGCGCTTCGCCGGTCGGCCGGGCGCACAGCGAGTCGAAGCACAGTGCCTCCGCGGCCCCTTGGGTCGCGAAGGCGACCTCCTCCTTGTTGGCGAAGTAGCGGAAGAAGGTGCGCTGGGAGACATCGACCGCCTCGACGATCTCGTCGATGGTGGTCTCGTCGTATCCCTGGCGGGTGAACAGTTCGAAGGCGGTGCGCACCAGGGCGCCCCGGGTGCGCTGCTTCTTCCGCTCGCGCAGTCCGGTCGGCGCGGCCGCCGCCGCGGTCGCCGCCGCCTCGTCCGTTGTCACCTGTCGGCTCGCTTCCTGTCCGGATCCGGCTGCGATCCGTATCGTGCTCGGGCTGCGTTCGGGCTGCTCAGAATACCTGTGGGGAAGTAGACAGCAACCCGCGGATGAATCCATTTGTCAAATGTCAGAGGCTGACATTAGCCTCCGGACATGACGTCTTCGACCACCGTCGCCGACCAGGCGGCGGAACCTCCGCCCATATCCGACTCCCGCAAGGGGCTGCGGGGTCATCCCTGGCTGACGCTGCTGACCGTCGCCTTCGGCGTGGCGATGGTCGCCCTCGACAGCACCATCGTGGCCATCGCCAACCCGGCCATCGCCCAGGACCTCGGCGCCTCGCTCGCCGACGCCCAGTGGATCACCAACGGCTATCTGCTCGCCCTGGCCGTCGCGCTGATCACGGCGGGCAAACTGGGTGACCGCTTCGGCCACCGGCAGACCTTCCTCATCGGCGTGGTCGGCTTCGCGCTCTCCTCCACCGCCATCGGCTTCTCCTCGACCGTGCCGCTGGTGGTGTCCTTCCGGGTGCTCCAGGGCCTGTTCGGCGCACTGCTGATGCCCGCGGCGCTCGGTCTGCTGCGCGCCACCTTCCCCGCCGAGAAGCTCAACATGGCCATCGGTATCTGGGGCATGGTCATCGGTGCCTCCACGGCGGGCGGACCGATCGTCGGCGGACTGCTCGTGGAGCACGTCAACTGGCAGTCCGTCTTCTTCATCAATCTGCCGGTCGGTCTGCTCGCCCTGGTGCTGGGGCTGTTCATCCTGGTCGACCACCGTGCGGTGAAGGCGCCGAAGTCCTTCGACATCCCGGGCATCCTGCTGCTCTCCGGCGGGATGTTCTTCCTCATCTGGGCGGTCATCAAGTCCTCGGAGTGGAGCTGGGGCGACCCCAAGACCCTGCTCTTCCTGGGACTTGCGGCCATCAGCTTCGTGGCGTTCGCCTTCTGGGAGAACCACACCGCCGAACCGCTGATCCCGCTCGGCATGTTCCGCTCGGTCCCGCTCTCCGCGGGCACCGTGCTGATGGTGCTGATGGCCTTCGGCTTCATGGGCGGACTCTTCTTCGTCACCTTCTATCTCCAGAACGTGCACGGGATGAGCCCGGTCAAGAGCGGGCTTCATCTGCTGCCGCTGACCGCGATGATGATCGTGTCCTCGCCGGTGGCGGGCGCCGTCATCACCAAGATCGGGCCGCGGGTCCCGCTGGTGGTCGCCATGTCGCTGACCGCCGTCGCGCTGTTCGGCGCCTCCACGATGGATGTGGACGCCTCCACCCTCGAGATGTCGCTGTGGTTCGGTCTGCTCGGCCTCGGCCTCGCCCCGGTGATGGTCGGTGCCACCGAGGTCATCGTGGGCAATGCGCCGATCGAGCTCTCCGGTGTCGCCGGAGGTCTCCAGCAGGCGTCCATGCAGGTTGGCGGAAGCATCGGTACGGCCGTCCTGGGCGCGGTGATGGCGGCCAAGGTGGACGACGACCTGCCCGCCAAGTGGTCCGGCGCCAAACTGCCGCCGCTGACCGGTGAGCAGATGTCCAAGGCGTCCGAAGCGGTGGAGGTCGGCCGGGCGCCGGTCGCCAAGGGCACTCCGCCGGAGCTCGCGGGCAAGATCACCAGCGTGGCGCATGACACCTTCGTCTCGGGGATGAGCCTGGCGTTCGTGGTCGCCGGAGTGGTCGCGGTGGTCGCGGCGGTGGTCGCCGCCTTCACCAAGCGCGGGACCAACGCGGAGGCGGGCGCCGGGGCGGGACACATCTGAGCCCTGACGGGCGTGTTCGCGGTGTCCCGCCGGGTCCGCGCGTCCCACCGGGTCCGCGACGCCCGGCGAGCCCGGACGCGCCTGACGGGAAACCGGTTGCGGGATCCGGGTGGGACACCCCCTATCAGGGTGGCTCCCGCCCGACTCCGTGGTGGACAGCGGGAGTCGGCCGACAGGCTGACTCCCGTTTCTGCTGTACTCACACGGGGAGTCCGTTCACCATGCGCCCATCGCGCGCCATCGTCACCACGACCGTCACCGCGGCCCTCGCCGCCCTCGCCCTCACCGCGATGGCGCCGGCCCAGGCCGCGCCGCCACCACTCGGCGACTGCGACGCCGGACAGCTCTGCCTGTGGCATGGAACCGGCTTCACCGGACCGCGCCAGGTCCATGAACTGACCGGCACCGATATCGAGAGCTGTATCGCCCTGCCGTCCGGAGGCTCCGCCGCCTCGCTGGCCAACCGCACCGGACGGCCCGTCACCGCGTACCAGAGCGCGGAGTGCGCCGAGACCGCTGAGTTCCGCACCTATCCCACCGGTAGCTGGTCGCCGGAAACCGCTTACCGGGTACGGGCCTTCAAGATCTGGGAGCGCTGAGCGGCACCGGGCATACGACGGGGCCCCGGCCGGAATCACATCCGGCCGGGGCCCCGTTCGCGTCAGAAGGGGACGGCTACGCGTCGCCGCCCGCCGGGCCGGGGTCGGCCGCGGCTACGTCCAGAAGCTGGTAGCGGTCGATCGCCTGCTTCAGCACCGAGCGGTCGATCTTGCCTTCCTTGGCCAGCTCCGTGAGCACCCCGAGCACGATCGACTCGGCGTCGATGTGGAAGAAGCGGCGCGCCGCTCCCCGGGTGTCGGCGAAGCCGAAGCCGTCGGCGCCCAGCGACTGGTAGGTGCCCGGCACCCAGCGCGCGATCTGGTCCGGAACGGCACGCATCCAGTCGGAGACGGCCACCTTCGGGCCCTCGGTGTCCGCCAGCTTCCGGGTGACGTACGGAACGCGCTGCTCCTCCTCCGGGTGGAGCAGGTTGTGCTCCTCGGTCTCCACCGCGTCACGGCGCAGCTCGTTCCAGGAGGTCGCCGACCAGACGTCCGCCTTGACGTCCCAGTCCTCGGCCAGCATGCGCTGGGCCTCGACCGCCCACGGCACCGCGACACCGGAGGCGAGGATCTGGGCCGCGTGCGCACCCTTCTCGCCCTGCTTGTAGCGGTACAGGCCCTTGAGGATGCCCTCGCGGTCCACGTTCTCCGGCTCGGCCGGGTGCTGGATCGGCTCGTTGTAGACGGTGAGGTAGTAGAAGACGTCCTCACTGTTCTCGCCGTACATCCGGCGCAGGCCGTCCTGCACGATGTGGGCGATCTCGTAGCCGAACGCCGGGTCGTACGCGACGACCGCGGGGTTGGTCGAGGCCAGCAGCTGCGAGTGGCCGTCGGCGTGCTGGAGGCCCTCACCGGTCAGGGTCGTACGACCGGCGGTCGCGCCCAGGACGAAACCACGCGCGAGCTGGTCGGCCATCTGCCAGAACTGGTCGCCCGTGCGCTGGAAGCCGAACATCGAGTAGAAGACATAGACCGGGATCATCGGCTCGCCATGGGTGGCGTAGGCCGAGCCCGCCGCGATCAGCGAGGCCGTACAGCCCGCCTCGGAGATGCCGTCGTGCAGCATCTGTCCGGTCGGCGACTCCTTGTACGCGAGCAGCAGCTCACGGTCGACCGACTCATAGGTCTGGCCCAGCGGGTTGTAGATCTTCGCCGAGGGGAAGAGCGAGTCCATGCCGAAGGTGCGGTACTCGTCCGGTGCGATCGGCACGAAACGCTTGCCGATCTCCTTGTCCCGCATCAGGTCCTTCAGCAGCCGGACGAACGCCATGGTGGTGGCGATCGACTGCTGGCCGGAGCCCTTCCGCACCGCGGCGTACGTCTTGTCGCCCGGCAGCGCCAGCGGCTTCGCGCGCACGACCCGGGTCGGCGCGTAGCCGCCCAGCGCCTTGCGGCGGTCGTGCATGTACTGGATCTCCTCGGAGTCCCGGCCCGGGTGGTAGTACGGCGGCAGGCCGGACTCCAGCTCCTTGTCCGGGATCGGCAGGTGCAGCCGGTCGCGGAAGCCCTTGAGGTCGTCGACGGTCAGCTTCTTCATCTGGTGGGTCGCGTTGCGGCCCTCGAAGTTCGGACCGAGCGTCCAGCCCTTGACCGTCTGCGCCAGGATCACGGTCGGCTGGCCCTTGTGGGCCTTGGCCGCCGCGTAGGCCGCGTAGATCTTCCGGTGGTCGTGACCGCCGCGGCCCAGGTGCAGGATCTGGTCGTCGGTCATGTGTTCGACCATCGAGCGCAGCCGCTGGTCGTCACCGAAGAAGTGCTCGCGGATGTAGGCGCCGGTCTCGGTCGCGTAGGTCTGGAACTGACCGTCCGGCGTGGTGTTCAGCTTGTTGATCAGCAGACCGGTGCGGTCCTGGGCGAGCAGCGGGTCCCAGCTCCGGTCCCATACCAGCTTGATCACGTTCCAGCCGGCGCCGCGGAACTGCGACTCCAGCTCCTGGATGATCTTGCCGTTGCCGCGCACCGGGCCGTCGAGCCGCTGGAGGTTGCAGTTGACCACGAAGGTCAGGTTGTCCAGACCCTCACGGGCGGCCAGCGAGAGCTGGCCGAGCGACTCCGGCTCGTCCATCTCGCCGTCGCCGAGGAACGCCCAGACATGGGAACCGGAGGTGTCGGCGATACCGCGCGACTGCATATAGCGGTTCATCCGGGCCTGGTAGATCGCGCCCAGCGGGCCCAGACCCATGGAGACGGTCGGGAACTCCCAGAAGTCCGGCATCGACCGCGGATGCGGGTAGCTGGACAGGGCGTGACCGGCCTTGGACTTCTCCTGGCGGAAACCGTCCAGGTGCGCTTCGCTCAGGCGGTCCAGCAGGAAGGCGCGGGCGTAGATACCGGGGGAGGCGTGCCCCTGGAAGAAGATCTGGTCGCCGCTGTCGTTGTCCTTGCCGCGGAAGAAGTGGTTGAAGCCCACGTCGTACAGCGAGGCGGAGGAGGCGAAGGTGGCGATATGGCCACCGACCCCGATACCGGGGCGCTGCGCCCGGGAGACCATCACCGCCGCGTTCCAGCGGGTGGCGTTGAGGATCTTGCGCTCGATCTCCTCATTGCCCGGGAAGAACGGCTCGTTCTTGGTGGCGATGGTGTTGATGTAGTCCGTGCTGCGCATCTCGGGCACGGCCACACGCTTCTCGCGGGCGCGCTCGATCAGGCGAAGCATCAGGTAGCGGGCACGTTCCCGGCCACGCTCATCGACGGCTGCGTCGAGCGAGTCGAGCCATTCCTGGGTTTCCTCGGGATCGAAGTCCGGGACCTGGCTGGGAAGGCCGCCAATGATGATCGGGTTGCGATCGGATCCGGAAGCCACGCTATTCCTTCGCTTTTCGGTCGTGCTGTGCACGGACATGGATTCGTGCTCTAGGGGTCGCGCCGGTCTCCATCGTGTACCTCGGGTACGGGATACGTCATCTCTACTGGTTGGTAACCGCCACCAGGCGAGATGGGCGCTGCGGGCCGGTCGGGTGGGACGGCCAAATCGCAACCATACGCCCACGACGGAGGGGATCTGCGTACGACCGTTCGGCTCCGGGTCGGCGTAGGGTGGCGATACACATACGTAAGCCGGACATAATGGGGCAATCTGCATGGCTTCCCGCTGGTTCGCGCCGCTCTTCCCTGATGGGAGTTGCGGCGAGACGTCAACGTTTGGGCGGGATCGCTGGCCGGGTACTTGCGCGATCCGCCCGGCCCGTGTGGACTACGCCCCATGAACCCTCGCGTACGCGCGCGGGGTCACCCGAGCCGAAGAGTGAACGAAAGATGACAGGAGGCAATCCGTGAGCGCGACCGCGGACCACGCGGAGGAGCAGACCAACCTGGCCGCGAGGCTGGGTTTCCAGCCCGAGCAGGTGGTCCAGGAGATCGGCTACGACGACGATGTCGACCAGGAGCTCCGCGAGGCCATCGAGGAGTCCACCGGCCAGGAACTCGTCGACGAGGAGTACGACGACGTGGCCGACGCCGTGGTGCTGTGGTTCCGAGAGGACGACGGCGATCTGACGGACGCGCTGGTGGACGCCCTCCAGATGATCGACGACGGCGCCCCGGTGTGGCTCTTCACGCCCAAGACCGGCCGCGACGGCTATGTCGAGCCGAGTGACATCAACGAGGCCGCGACCACCGCGGGCCTCTCCCAGACGAAGAGTTTCAGCGCGGGCAAGGACTGGACCGGCAGCCGCCTGGTCACCCCGAAGGCCGCCCGCGCCAGCAAGCGCTGAGACCGGGAAACCACACGTCCGAGCCCCCCTCCGTTCGCTTTCGGAGGGGGGCTCGGCGCGTAGGGTGGACGCCACGCACGTGATCACATGAGCGAGAGAGCGAAGGGACATCCCATGGCGATAGAGGTCGGTTCCAAGGCCCCCGACTTCGAGCTGAAGAGCCAGCACGGAGAGACGGTCAGGCTCTCCGACTTCCGCGGCGAGAAGAACGTCGTGCTCCTCTTCTACCCGTTCGCCTTCACCGGCGTGTGCACCGGCGAACTGTGCGCCCTGCGCGACGAGCTGCCGACCTTCGTCAATGACGATGTGCAGCTCCTCGCGGTCTCCAATGACGCGCCCTTCAGCCTGCGCGTCTTCGCCGAGCAGGAGGGTCTGGAGTACCCGCTGCTGTCGGACTTCTGGCCGCACGGCGAGGCCAGCCGCGCCTACGGCGTCTTCGACGAGGAGAAGGGCTGCGCGGTGCGCGGCACATTCGTGATCGACAAGGAGGGCGTGGTGCGCTGGACCGTGGTCAACGGTCTGCCCGACGCCCGGGACCTGAACGACTACGTGAAGGCCCTGGAAGCCCTCTGAGCCGCGGGCGCGTCCGCGCGCCGCGAAACCCTGTGGCCACCGGGAACCGCTCACTAGGATCGACGCGTTGATCCTTACGGGTTCCGCAAGGCTCACCGAAGGTATCCGCATCCACCATGAGGGGGCACGCAGTGCTCCTGACGAACCTTTTTTGGGAGGACTCGTGGGAGTCAGCCTCAGCAAGGGCGGCAACGTCTCGCTGACCAAGGAAGCCCCGAACCTGACCGCGGTCATCGTCGGTCTGGGCTGGGACGCCCGCACCACCACGGGCACCGACTTCGACCTCGACGCCAGCGCCTTGCTGACGAACCCCGAGGGCAAGGTCGCCAACGACCAGAACTTCGTGTTCTTCAACAACCTCAAGAGCCCCGACGGCTCCGTCGAGCACACCGGTGACAACATCACCGGTGAGGGCGAGGGCGACGACGAGCAGATCAAGGTGAACCTGGCCGGTGTCCCGGCCGATGTCGCCAAGATCGTGTTCCCGGTGTCCATCTACGACGCCGAGTCCCGCCAGCAGAGCTTCGGCCAGGTGCGCAACGCGTTCATCCGCGTCGTGAACCAGGCCGACAACCAGGAGCTGGCCCGCTACGACCTGTCCGAGGACGCCTCGACCGAGACCGCCATGGTCTTCGGTGAGCTGTACCGGAACGGGGCGGAGTGGAAGTTCCGCGCCATCGGCCAGGGGTACGCCTCGGGGCTGCGCGGTATCGCGCAGGACTTCGGCGTCAACGTCTGACCGTCGCCACGGCCCTCCGTGGACCGCGTGTGCGCACCACCGGTGGGCACACGCGGCCCACGGCGGTACCACCGCGTTCCGGCGCCGCATCCCTGTACCTGGCAGGAGTGCGGCGCCGGACGCGCTCAGCGCACGCAACACCCGGGGAGGAACCAGGATCATGGGCGTCACGCTCGCCAAGGGAGGCAATGTCTCCCTCTCGAAGGCCGCGCCGAACCTCACACAGGTGCTCGTCGGTCTGGGATGGGATGCGCGCTCCACCACCGGAGCGCCGTTCGACCTCGATGCCAGCGCGCTGCTGTGCCAGAACGGGCGGGTGCTCGGCGATGAGTACTTCGTCTTCTACAACAACCTCAAGAGCCCCGAGGGCTCCGTCGAGCACACCGGTGACAATCTCACCGGTGAGGGCGAGGGTGACGACGAGTCCCTGCTGCTCGATCTGTCCGCGGTGCCGCCGCAGGTCGACAAGATCGTCTTCCCTGTGTCCATCCATGACGCCGATGCCAGGCGTCAGACGTTCGGGCAGGTCAGCAATGCCTTCATCCGCGTGGTGAACCAGGCCGACGGCCAGGAGCTGGCCCGCTATGACCTGTCCGAGGACGCCTCCGGCGAGACCGCGATGATCTTCGGTGAGGTCTATCGCTACGGGGGCGAGTGGAAGTTCAGGGCCGTGGGACAGGGGTACGCGTCGGGACTGCGCGGCATCGCTCTAGACTTCGGGGTCAACGTTTCGTAAAGCCGCGTACAGCGCGCGGGGGAGACCTTACGAAGAAGGATTGGGTTGCCTGTGCTCCTCAAAACCTTTGGTTGGTCGTTCGCCGTAACGGCGGGCGGTCTGGCCTTGGCCGGCGTCCTCTGGGGGTGGAAGGGGCTCCTGATCGTCGGGATGCTTTCCATCCTGGAGATTTCGGTCTCGTTCGACAACGCGGTCATCAATGCGGGCATTCTTCGCAAGATGAATGCCTTCTGGCAGAAGCTCTTCCTGACCGTCGGCATCCTGATCGCCGTCTTCGGTATGCGGCTCGTCTTCCCGGTGCTGATCGTCGCCATCACCGCGAAGCTCGGGCCGATCGAGGCCATCGACCTTGCGATCAACGACAAGGAAAAGTACGAACACCTGGTCACGTCGGCCCATCCGTCGATCGCCGCGTTCGGCGGGATGTTCCTGCTGATGATCTTCCTCGACTTCGTCTTCGAGGAGCGTGACATCAAGTGGCTGTCCTGGCTGGAGCGGCCGCTGGCCAAGCTGGGCAAGCTGGACACGCTCTCGATCGTGGTCGCGCTGGGCGTCCTGCTGGTCACCGCGACCACCATGGCCACCGATGTCGCCCACGGGGGCGGTGACAAGAGCGCCACGGTGCTCCTCGCCGGTGTCGCCGGTGTGCTCACCTATCTGATCGTCGGCGGTATCTCCGGCTACTTCGAGGACAGGCTCGAGGAGGACGAGGAGGACGACGAGGACGAGAACGAGGGCGACGAGAAGGCCGTGGCCGCCGGGAACGGCGGCCGGCGCGGTGGACCCACCGTGGTGGGCCTGGCCGGCAAGGCCGCGTTCTTCATGTTCCTCTACCTCGAGGTCATCGACGCGTCCTTCTCCTTCGACGGGGTCATCGGCGCCTTCGCCATCACCAACGACATCTTCGAGATGGCGCTGGGTCTGGGTATCGGCGCGATGTACATCCGGTCCCTGACCGTCTACCTGGTCCGCAAGGGCACCCTGGACGAGTACGTCTACCTGGAGCACGGCGCGCACTACGCCATCGGCGCGCTCGCTCTCATCCTGCTGGCCACCATCAAGTTCGAGATCAACGAGGTCATCACCGGCTCGGTGGGTGTGCTGCTGATCGGTGCCTCGTACTGGTCCTCGGTGGTCCGCAACCGCCGCGAGACCGCGGGCGACGGAAGCGGGGAACAGACGGAAGTCTCCTCCGGAGTGTGACCGGGGGGCGTTTGAGGAACGCTCTGAGCGGGGCGGCCGAGAGTTTCAGCTCCCGGCCGCCCCGCGGCAGTTCACGCAGGCGGGAGCCATGAAGGGTGGGGGTGTGCACGATGGCGTTCTGGAGCAACTGGGGGCGGGCCGCGTGGCGCGAGTTCGACAGCGGTGACGCGTCCGGAGTGGTCGAGCTGACCAAACGGCACTCCATGATCTCCCTGACCAAACAGGGCGCAGCCAGCGGCAACCTCCGGATCAATCTCTCCTGGCAGATGCGGACCTCGGATTTCAACGAGTCCGGCCGCGGCTCGCTGCGCCATCCGCTGCGGATGTTCAAGCCGCAGGTGGTCCAGGCCCAGGGCCCCGCGATGGTCAACGTGGACCTCGACCTGGCGGTGATGTACGAGCTGAAGAGCGGCACCAAGGGTGTGGTCCAGCCGCTCGGCAACTTCTTCGGCAATCTCAATGAGCCGCCGTACGTCAAGCTCAGCGGGGACGACCGGTTCGGCTCGGGCACCGGCGAGACGATCTACATCAACATGGACCACAAGGACGACATCAAGCGGCTGCTGGTGTTCGTCTACATCTACGACGGCACCCCCGCCTTCGACCGCACCCACGGCATGGTGACGCTCTACCCGAGCAATGGCCCCCGGGTGGAGATCGCCCTCCATGAGCGGGCCCCGCAGGCCCGCTCCTGCGCCGTGGTCATGATCGAGAACGTCAAGGGCGAGATGCTGGTGCGCCGCGAGGTGAAGTACGTCTACGGCTTCCAGGCGGAGCTGGACCGGCTGTACGGCTGGGGGCTCCAGTGGGGCCGGGGCTACAAGGCCAAGGTCTAGGCCCGCGGGGCCGAGGTCCGGCCCCGCGTCCGCCGCGCTAGCGGTTCTGGAACTGCGGCCCCTGCGGCGGCAGCGTGAAATTGGGGTCCGGCACCGGCGCGGGCAGCGGCGGCGGGGGCGGTACCGCCCCGGTGGGCTGCACCTGCTGCGGATAGCCGTACGCGGGTGGCTGCGGGTAGCCGTACGACGGCTGGGCGTAGGGCTGCTGTCCCGGGGCCGGATAGCCCGGGGGCGGCGGAGGCGGTGAGGAGGGCTGGGGCGGCACATAGCCGTACCCGTCGCCCTGTGCCGCGGCCGGGGGCATCCGCTGCGGCTCCCACGGGTCCGGCGTCGGCCCCTGGGGGCGCGGCTGGGGCTGCGGCGGCGGAAAGCCGTATCCGGTCCCGGGCGTGGGCACCTGCGGCGGCAGCGCCTGGGTCTCGGCCTGCGACGGGGTGGGCGAGGACGGCGGCGGCGGGGTCGGCGCGGAGGACGGCGGTGGCGGGGTGGTGGACGCCGACGGGGGCTCGGCGGCGCTCTCCGGCCCGTCCGGCTCCGCCGGCGCGGACGCCGCGCCCCCGCCCTCACCGTCGTCCACCGAGATGCCGTACTCGGTGGCCAGGCCCATCAGACCGGACTCATAGCCCTGGCCCAGTGCGCGGAACTTCCAGGCGTCCTTCCGCCGGTACAGCTCCCCGCAGATCAGCGCGGTCTCCGCGCCCGTCTCCGGCTGCACCTCGAAGACGGCGATCGGATCCGCGTCCGCCGCGGCCGTGGCGTCGTACAGCAGCAGGCTCAGATCCCGCACCCGCCCGAACGGGCCGCCGTCCGCGGACGCGGCCAGCACCACCCGGTGCACCCCGGACTCCAGACCGGCCAGCTCGGCCTCGATGGTGTCGGTCAGCCCGTCCTGCGCCCGCTTCTTCGGCAGGTGGCGGACCAGGCCCGAGGGGTGGCGCGGCTGGTTGTAGAAGACGAAGTCCTCGTCCGAACGCACGCGGTCGTCCCCGGCCAGCAGGAGTGCCGAGGCGTCGACATCGGGTACGTCGGTGCCGGGGGTCCAGCGCAGTACCGCCCGTATCACCGTGGTCTCGAGCGGGATGTTCGATCCCTTCAGCATCGCGTGCGTCATGACCGCAATCCTGCCCTCCCGGACTGCTCCGGGACAACGCAGGGTGCGGGGGCGGAGGCGGTGCGCGTCCGGTGCGCGGGGGCGCGGGACCGTTTCGGGGGCCGGTCGGGGGGAGGAACGGACATGGATCCGACCCCGATGAGTTACGCGATTTTCACGGTCTTGGGGAACTTTTGACCCTTCCCCGCACGTACGATTATCGGCCAACCGGGGGTCGGCACGGCCCGTACCGGGTAGCGGTAATACGGGGAGATACATGAGGCATTTTGGACACCTGCCGGATGAGGTACGGTCGGGCCTCTTTCACCGGGAGCCCGGTGAATTCACCGTGGCCTCGCCCGCCAGAACCCTGGCGGTCGCCCTCGGTGCCACCCTGTACTCGCCCGCCACCCGGCCCCGCCTCGCCGATGACATCGTCAAACAGGCAGGTCGCGGTGTGGTGTCCATGGTGCTCTGCCTGGAGGACTCCATCCATGACGCCGAGGTCACCGGCGCCGAGGAGAACCTCGTGCAGCAGCTCGGCGCACTCGCCGCACGCGGTGCGGAATCCGCGCTGCCGCTGCTGTTCATCCGCGTCCGCACCCCGGAGCAGATCGTCGACCTGGTCCGGAGGCTGGGTCCGACCGTCCGGCTGCTGTCCGGATTCGTACTGCCGAAATTCACCGAGGAACGCGGCGCCGCCTTCCTCGAAGCACTGATCTCCGCCGAGACCGCCGAGGCCACGGCCGCTCTCGGCGGACGGCGGCTCTTCGCCATGCCGGTCCTGGAATCCCCCGAGCTGATGCACCGGGAGACCCGCACCGAAACCCTCAGCGGTATCGGCCGGATCGTGGACAAGTACCGGGACCGGGTGCTGGCACTGCGGCTCGGCGTCACCGATCTGTGCTCCACGTACGCGCTGCGCCGGGCGCCCGATATGACCGCCTACGACGTCCAGATGATCGCCTCCGTGATCGGGGACGTGGTGAACATGCTGGGCCGGGCCGACGGCACCGGCTTCACCGTCACCGGACCGGTGTGGGAGTACTTCAAACAGCATGAGCGGATGTTCAAACCGCAGTTGCGGCTGAGCCCCTTCAGCGGCCGCGCGGAGGCGCTGCGCACCGCGCTCATCGAGCACGACATGGACGGTCTGCTGCGCGAGATCGAACTGGACCGGGCGAACGGCCTGATGGGCAAGACCTGTATCCACCCCACCCATGTCGCCCCGGTGCACGCGCTCTCCGTCGTCAGCCACGAGGAGTTCAGCGACGCGGCGGACATCCTGGAGCCCGAGCGGTACGGGGGCGGGGTGCTGCGTTCCTCGTACACCAACAAGATGAACGAGGTGAAGCCGCACCGCGCCTGGGCCGAGCGCACCATGCTGCGCGCCGAGGTGTTCGGTGTCGCCCGCGAGGACGTGAGCTTCGTGGAGCTGCTGTCGGCGAGTGTGCGGACGGCCTGAGATCTTCTGAGCATGAGCGGAATGAGCGAGAGAGACGAGGCGTACGGCGTGGTGTGGTCGGGACAGTGGGTCGCGGACCGGCTGGGGGTTCGGCTCGACGGCGGTGCGGAGCTGACCGGGTTGCTGGGGCTCGCGCTGCGGCGCAACCCCAAGCGCGCCCATCTGCTGGTGTCGAACGTGCTCGGCAAGCACGTCCCGCAGCGGCCCGGTACGGTCCACGGCGCGGGCGTGGCGCTCGGCCACCGGGTCCGGGAGCTGCTGGGCGACGAGGCCGCGGCGCGCGCGGTGGTGCTCGGGTACGCCGAGACGGCCACCGGCCTCGGTCACAGCGTCGCGGACGGAATCGCCCTCGCGCCGTACCTGCACTCCACCCGCCGTCCGGTCGACGGTGTCGCGACGGTCGGCGGTTTCGAGGAGGAGCACAGCCACGCCACCTCCCATCTGCTGCTGCCGGAGGACCCCGGGCTGCTGGGCGGCGACGGTCCCCTCGTCCTGGTCGACGACGAGTTCTCCACCGGCCGTACCGTGCTCAACACCATCGCCGCCCTGCACCGGCGCTTCCCCCGCGAGCACTACGTGGTGGTCGCCCTGGTCGATATGCGCTCGGCCGAGGACCGCGCCCGGCTGGAGACGTTCACGGCCGAACTCGGCGCCCGGGTGGACCTGATCGCCGCGGCGACGGGCACCGTCCACCTCCCCGAGGGCGTGCTGGAGCGCGGCCGGCACCTGGTGGCCGAGCACGAGCCCGCCGATGAGCCGGAGCTCGCCGGGAAGTTCACCCCGCCCGCCGTCCCGCGGGTCGAACTGGCCTGGCCCGAGGGGCTGCCCGACGGCGGCCGCCACGGCTTCACCCCCGCCCACCGCACCCGGCTGGAGTCGGCGCTGCCGCAGATGGCGGCTCGGATCGCCACCGCGCTGCCGGTGCCCGCGGACGGCGCCCGCCCCCGGGTTCTCGTCCTCGGCTTCGAGGAGTTGATGTACGCACCGCTGCGGCTGGCCGAGGCGCTGGACGACGCGGTCGAGGGGGCCGAGGTGCGGTACTCGACGACCACGCGGTCGCCCGTGCTCCCCGTCGACGACCCCGGCTACGCCATCCGCACCCGGATCGCCTTCCCCGCCCATGACGACCCGGCCGACGGCCCCGGCCCGCGCTTCGCGTACAACGTGGCGCCCGGCGGAGACCCCGCGCGCCGCTTCGACGCGGTCGTCGCGGTGGTGGACTCGGCCGCCGACACCCCCGCGCTGCACGCCCCCGGCGGACTGCTCGCCCGGCTGGCGCCGCACACCGACCGGGTGCTGCTCGCCGTCGTCCCGTCGTACGTCCCCGCCGCCCCCGCCGCCGGGCCCCCCTCACCACCCCCCGTCACCCGCACCGAACGACAGGCCCCCCGTATGCCGCAAGCCCCGCACGAGCCCCCGCACGAGCCCCTGCGCGGACCCGATTTCTCCTCCTACGCCCCCGAAGACGTCGGCTGGCTGCTCCAGGACTTCTCGCACGTCACGCTGGAGGCCCCCACCGAGGAGCGCGAGGAGGCGATCCAGAGCGGCGGTGCGCACTACGCCGAGTCGCTGCCGCAGGAGTACCAGCCCAGCGAGGCGTACCAGGCGCTGTTCCGCAGTGCGCTGACCGCTTCCGCCGCCCGGATCGCGCGTGCGGTCGGCGCCGTCACCGAGACCGTGCTCGCCGAGCGTTCACCGCGCCCGGTGCTGGTCTCGCTGGCCCGCGCCGGTACGCCCGTCGGTGTGCTGATGCGCCACTGGGCGCGCCATGCGCACGGGCTCGACCTGCCGCACTACGCCGTCTCCATCGTGCGTGGACGCGGTATCGACACCGCCGCGCTGCGCTGGCTGGCGGACCATCACGACCCGTCCGACATCGTGTTCGTCGACGGCTGGACCGGTAAGGGTGCGATCACCCGGGAGCTCGCGGACGCGGTGGCCCCCTACCCGGACATCGACCCGCGGATCGCCGTCCTCGCCGACCCCGGCGGCTGTGTCGAGACCTACGGCACCCGGGACGACTTCCTCATCCCCTCCGCCTGTCTCAACTCCACCGTCTCCGGGCTGATCTCGCGCACCGTGCTCCGCGCCGACCTGGTCGGACCGGATGACTTCCACGGTGCGAAGTTCTACCGCGAACTGGCCGGATCCGATGTGTCCGGACTCTTCCTGGACACCGTCCGCGGCCACTTCGACGAGGTGACGGAGCAGGTCGCGGCCGACGTCAAGCGGCTGGCCGCCGAGGACCGCACCCCGACCTGGGAGGGCTGGGCCGCCGTCGAGCGGATCAGCGAGGAATACGGCATCCACGACGTCAACCTGGTCAAACCGGGCGTCGGCGAGACCACTCGGGTGCTGCTGCGCCGCGTTCCGTGGAAGATCCTCGCCAAGCGCGGCGCGGGCGCGGACCTGGACCACGTACGGCTGCTGGCCGAACAGCGCGGTGTTCCGGTGGAGGAGGCCGACGATCTGCCGTACACCTGCGTCGGGCTGATCCACCCGCGCTACACCCGCGGAGCCACCGGAGCTGACGGAAAAGCGGTCCAGGTCACAGCCGATGGCGCCGAGGTCGGCCAGACTGTCTCCGACAGCCCCGTGGCTGAAAATAATTCATCAGACGAGAACATGGTCGAGAGCAGAACGGCGGACGCAGGATGAGTGTTGTGGTGGCGAGTGACCTCGACCGCACCCTGATCTACTCGGCGGCGGCGCTCGGCCTGGACGTACCGGACCCCGAGGCCCCGCGGCTGTTGTGCGTCGAGGTGTACGAGGGCCGTCCGCTGTCGTACATGACGGAGACCGCGGCCGGGCTGCTCGCCGAACTGGCGCGCACCTCCGTCTTCGTACCGACGACCACCCGCACCCCCGAGCAGTACCGCCGGGTCCGGCTCCCCGGCCCGCCGTCCCGCTTCGCGGTCTGTGCCAACGGCGGCCATCTGCTGGTCGACGGCGAATCCGACCCCGAGTGGCACAGTGGTGTGCGGGCCCGCCTGGACGGCGAATGCGCCCCGCTCGCCGAGGTCACCGCCCATCTCGGCGCCACCGCCGACCCCGCGTGGCTGCTCAAGGAGCGGGTGGCGGACGATCTGTTCGCCTATCTCGTGGTCGAACGGGACCGGCTGCCCGCCGAGTACGTCACGGAGCTGACGGAGTGGGCGGAGGAGCGCGGCTGGACCGTCTCGCTCCAGGGCCGCAAGCTCTACGCGGTGCCGAAGCCGCTCACCAAGAGCGCGGCGGTGGCCGAGATCAAGCGCCGTACCGGGGCGGACGAGGTGCTCGCCGCCGGTGACTCGCTGCTCGACACCGATCTGCTGCTGGGCGCCGACCGCGGCTGGCGTCCGGGCCACGGCGAACTGGCCGACGCCGACTGGACCGCGCCGGAGGTGACCGCGCTCGAGGAGCGCGGTGTCGCGGCGGGCGAGGCCATCATCCGCGCCCTGTCCGAGCGTGCCTCGGTCACCTGGGCACGGGCGCGCAGCGAGGTCATCCGCGCCGTCTCCCGCGGCCGGGGCTGACCAGCCGCCGTCGCGTCATACCGTGAGGTCCAACCGGCCCTGGTCCGCCGCCTGTACGGCGTCGGCCGGGGCCGGGCCCGTATGCGGACCGAAGGGGCGCCGCCGCGATCCCGAACACACTCGAATCGCCCGTCGGCTCGGGTTACAGTCGCCGTGACCTGGCCGTCCCGCGCCCTGCGGGCAGTCGAGCGCAGACATGAGCAGACATGAAGGGGGATCCGTGGCCGAGAGCAAGAGCACTCCGATCACACCCGAGCTGTACGAGTACATGCTGCGGCACAATCCGCAGCTCGACCCCGTCCAGCGGGAGCTGGTCGAGGTCACGCACACCCGGCTCCCCCAGTACGCCGGGATGCAGTCGGCGGAGGAGCAGGGTCCGCTGCTGGCCTTCCTGGTCCGGCTGACCGGTGCCCGCCACATCGTGGAGGTCGGCACCTTCACCGGCTTCTCCGCGCTGGCGATGGCGCAGGCGCTGCCCGAGGGCGGCAGGCTGATCGCATGTGACGTCTCCGAGGAGTGGACCGCGTACGGGCGGGAGGCGTGGGCGAAGGCGGGCGTGGCCGACCGCATCGATCTGCGGATCGCGCCCGCGCTGGAGACGCTGAAGGCGATGCCCGCCGAACCGCATATCGACCTCGTCTACCTGGACGCGGACAAGGCGAGCTACATCGACTACTGGGAGGAGCTGGTGCCGCGGCTGAACCCCGGCGGGGTGATCGTCGCGGACAACGTCTTCTTCAACGGGGACGTCACCGATCCGGCGGCGACCGGCAGCGGCGCCGCGATCAAGGTGTTCAACGAGCACGTGGCCGCGGACGACCGGATGGAATCGATCATGCTGACGGTCGCGGACGGACTCACGCTGGCCCGTCGCCGCGGCTGAACCGGTCGCGGAGCCGGCGCCGGGGGCGGTGGTGCTCTCCGGCGGACGGATCTCCGGAACGGTCGTCGGGGTGGTCCATTTTGCCCCACTTGCCGGGGGGCTGATCGGCGCGGGATCCGCTCTCATGTGACCCACTGTCGCGGGATCCGCCGTCGTCCCCGGCCGCCTGCTTCCGTTCGCCTCCGGACTCGGCGGGCCGGTCCAGCTTGCCCCATTTACCGGGCGGCTGACCGGCCCGTTCGCCCCGCTCCTCGCCCTCCGGCCGCCCCTGGACGGCCCCCTGGGTGGCCTCCGCCGTCCCTCCCGCACCGCGCTCGACGGCACGGTGCCGGGTGGTGGTGCCGGACGCGCGCGCCCGGTCCTCGCGTTCGGCCAGGTCGGGGTGGCGGGCCCGCCAGTACGGGTTGTCGTGCGGCAGCTTGCTGCTGACCCGCCCGTACATGCCGAACCACATCAGCATCAGCCCCACCACAAAGCTGAACAGCACGTTCTGGAGACGGAACGCCAGGGGGTTGAACTCCCTCTCCAGCAGGGCGAGATTGACGAATCCGCTGAGCAGGAAGAGGACGCCGAGCACGATGTTGAGCGTCGAGGCGAAGTTGCCGCCGATGACCATGCCGACGAAGAGCAGCACACCGATGGCGATGGACAGCACGCTCAGCGCGCCGTTGGTGTTGAGCCCGGCGACGGTGTTGTCACCGGTGGCGAAGAAACCGATCTTGTCGATCAGACCGAGGATGCCGAAGGCGACCAGGACGAGCCCGGTGAGCCCGGCGCCGACGCGGTAGACCTTGCTGAGCCCGTGATCGACGGGCAGGTGCTCGTCGAGTGTGGTGTGCCCACCGATCCGCTCGGGGAAGTGCCGCGCGATTCCCGCGGGGTGTGCTCCGATGGGGGAGGGGCGGCCCGTAGCCATCTCCGGCCTCCTTCGCTTCGCCGGACCCCGGCGGCGCCGTTCAGGCCGTACGCCGAGGCCGTACCCGCGGGCCGTACCGCACCCGTGCGGGTACGCAGGTACTTCCCAGGATCCGCCCCCGACCGGATCCCCTCAACCGCAGCAGCCACCTCCGCAGCAGCCGCCCCCGCCGCCGCCCTGGGGCCGCGGCGGCGCGGCGGCCGCGCCGGAGGCACCGGCGGTGCCGGTCACGGCCACGGTGGACAGCAGCTTCACGGTGTCGTCATGCCCCTCGGGGCAGGACGCGGGCGCGCCGGACTCGGCCATCGGCCGGTTCAGCTCGAAGGTGGTGCCGCAGGAGCGGCAGCGGTACTCATAGCGAGGCATGCCAGGAGCATAGCCAGCGAAGGCCAGGTCAGGGCGGTGAACCGGGAGTGCTCAGTGCCCGCCGCCGCGCTCGTCACGGATCTCCTGCACCACCCGGCCGACGGTCTGCCGCACCGCCTCGGTCTCGGAGAGGAAGTGCCACCAGTCCGGGTGCCGCCCCTCCAGCCCCGCGACGGCGCGCTCCAGCCGCCCCACCGCGTCGTCCAGCGGGCGCGCATGGCGCGGATCCGGGGTGCTGCGCCCGGCCATGGCCAGCCGCTGGGCGTCGCGGATGGCGAAACGGGTGCGCTCGACCTCCTTCTGGTGGTCGAAGGACACCTCGTCCAGCCGCCGCAGCCGGTCACCGGCGGCGGAGACCGCCTCGTCGGTGGTGTTCAGCAGGGCCCGTACGGTCGTGAGCAGCGCGGTGGCGTCCGGCCAGCGCTGCTCCTCGCGGGCCGTCTGCGCCTCCTTGAGCTTCGCCTCGGCCCGGGCGACGTCCCGCTCGGCCTGCGCGGGGACGGGCTGGAGGTCCTGCCAGCAGGCGGCGCTGTAACGACGGCGCAGCTCACTGAGGACCGGCTCGACCCCGGCGGCCCGGGTGGTGATCGCCTGGGCACGGGTCCGCAGCGACACCAGCCGCCGGTCGATCTCGGCGGCCCGCTCCGGCAGCCGCTCGGCCTCGCCCCGGACGGCCTCGGCCTTGCGCAGCACATCGTCCGCGCGCCGGATGGTGTCCTGCACACCGTGCTGCCCGGCACCCTGGTTGAGCTTGGTCAGCTCGGGGGAGAGGGCGGCCAGCCGCGCCGCGAGATCGTCCGCCCGCAGCCCGGAGGCCCGTACTGCGTCCAGCGCGTTCGTGGCGGCGAGCAGCGCCTGCCGCGCCCGCTCCACGGCGGGCGCCAGCCGCGCGAGCTGCGTCTCGGCCTGCTGCAACTGCGGGCCGAGCCCCTGCGCGAACCGGTCGAGCTCGGCCTTGGTGCGCAGCAGCTCGTCCTTGGCCCGGGTCAGATCCATCCGCGCACGGCCGGCGGTGGCCCCGTCGAGATCGTCCCGGTCGAGGTCATGGGCGTCGACCGCGGTGATGTAGTCATGGCTGACCTGGTCGATCCGCTGTCCGAGCGCGGCGAAGTCCGCGGCGGTGCGGCGGGCGGCGGGGGAGTCGTCCACCGCCGTGATCGTCTCTATCGAGATCCGCAGATCGCGCTGGGCGGTGTCCAGCTCGTAGAACGCGGCCGCGGCCGCGTCCCTGGCGGCCTGCGCCTCGGCCCGCTGACTCTCCCCGCGCCCCCCGAACCAACGCCGCCCGCCCCCGCCACCAGGTGTCGCCGCCACTTCCCTCTCCCAATGGATCGCCCGTGGGATCGCCATGGATCGTCCGTGGGCCCGGATGTCATTCTCCCACCCGTCACTGACGTGCACAGGGGGCCGGGCGGTTCGCGTCGGCCGGGCGGGTCGCGAGTACGCCGGTACCGGCCCGGAAACGGGGATTGCGGGGCCGCCCAGCGGACACTGTAGGCTGACCTCTCCTCCCGGGCGCATAGCTCAGCGGTAGAGCGCTGCCCTTACAAGGCAGATGTCGGCGGTTCGAACCCGTCTGCGCCCACCAGCACGAAGGCCCCCAGCCGATCATGGCTGGGGGCCTTCTGGCGTCCGCGGGCGGTCTCTCCTGCTCCTGTCCCCGGACGTCGAAGCCCCCCGCCTTCGTCCTGCGGCCCCGCACGGTGTCGCTCACGGACCACGCTGCGACAGGGGCCGTCTGTGACCTCGCGGCCTGGATGGTCGGCCGTGACCTCGACACCGAACTCCGTTCGGGCGTCGGCCCGTTGCCGTAACCGGGCCCGTGACCGCCCGATCCGGCGGACTGAGGGCCCCGGCGCTCCGGGACCGGCATTGCGGCGGGCTCCGCGCACGCCGGTTCCGTCGCATCGGCGCGCTATAGGCCATTCGGGTGAAGTGTTCCCTCCCTCGCTATGCCGTGGCGCGCGGCGGTGGGTCAATCGTGGCTATCCGCGTGATGGGCCGCCCAGCTCTCCACGGCCACGGTCGGACAGCCACGTCGATTCCGGGTGACCGGCGGCGTTGGGCCCGGTGCCCATCGGTGGGAGGTCTCGTATGCGCCACATGCTTCAACCGCCGTCCCGCCGTGGTGCCGTGGGCAGCGCCCGTGAGGACGGAGCGGGCTCGCACGCCCAGCGCCTGCCCTCGCTGACCGGTTTACGCTTCGTCGCTGCCGCAGGCGTCGTCTACACCCACAGCTTCCTGCTGATGAACCCTCATGCCGACGAAGAACTGCGGCCCGAAGTCTGGGTGGGAGCGAGTGCGGTATCGCTCTTCTTCATACTGAGCGGCTACGTCCTCACCTATTCCGCCCGTGCGACCGACACCACCCGGGCGTTCCTGCGCCGCCGCGTCGCCAAGATCTTTCCCAATCACGTCGTCACGTGGTGCGTGGTCGTGACCGCCCTGCTGATCACCAGCACGGCGGCGACCACGAGTGCGACCGGAGTCGCGGCGCATCTGTCCAACCTGGTCCTGGTCAACACCTGGATTCCCGGTGAGCGTTTCGTCCTGGCGGGGAATCCACCCTCCTGGTCCCTGGCCGCGGAGATGTTCTTCTATCTCCTCTTCCCCCTGCTCCTGCCCCTGATCAACCGACTCTCGCGCCGCGGCCTTCTCATCGGCGCCGGTACGGCCATCGCCCTCACCTGGACATGGCCGTTGATCTGCGCGCTCATCGTGGGTCCCGACGGCACGGTGTTCTTCAGCTTCTGGTCCGTGTACCTGCTGCCCCTCGCGAGGCTGCCGGAATTCGCCCTCGGCATGATGACGGCCCGTATCGCCCTCGCCGGCATCCGGCTGCCCCGGATCGGCGCCGTCCCGGCAGGGCTGAGCGTCATCGGCGTCATCGTCTTCGGCAGCAGATACCTGCCGCAGACCTGCACCTACGCGGCCGCGACCGTGCTCCCGATCGTCCTGCTCGTCCACGCGACCGCGGAACTGGACCGACAGGGCAAGCCGTCCCTGCTGCGCACCTCACCCGCGGTTTTCCTCGGTGAGATCTCGTACGCCATGTATCTCGTCCACGGCATGATGCTGGCGCTGGTGGTCATGCCCCTCAGAGACCGGGAATGGCATCCCATCGCGATATTTCCCCTGGCGCTTCCGCTGGTCGTGCTGGCCGCGTGGTCGCTGTACCGGGGTGTGGAGAGCCCCTGTATGCGCCGCTTCTCCAGACCCCGCGCCCGCACGGCGTGACGCGGTGCGGGCGCGACGACCGGCGGGGCTCCCCGGCGCACTGGGAGCCCTCATCCTGCTGTCCGTCAGATATCTGTCAGTTATCCGTCAGCAGCCCCGGGATACATGGGTGATGGATCCGGACGCTCCCGTCTGGTACTTCTTCTTGCCCTTCTCGCCCGCTTCGGTCGTCAGACAGTGATTCTGCGGGCCTTCGAGGTCGGTGATCTCAAGGGTGATATTCACCGAATGGCCGCAGTGGTTGTTGAAGTAGACGGTCGTGTTGACGGTGCCGGACTTCCAGGAGAAGTTGGCGGTGTCGCCGGGCGTATTGCAGGCGACGGTGTAGTTCTCGGCCGCGGCCGACACCGTGCCGGACGGCGTGCCGGGTTTCGACTGCTCCGCCGCGCTCGCAGGTCCCGCGAGCATCAGGGTGGAGCCCGCCATCGCTGCGGTGGCGATCGCGGCGATGGCCGGTGCCTTCATCGACCTCATGGTGTTTCCTCCCCGTGGTGTGGTTCTGGCGGTGAGCTGGGGTCAGCACCCCCTGGTCAGGGTGGTGATGTGCTCTCCGCCGACGTACAGGCGCTCGCTGCTCTTCTCGTTGGCGCTCGCCGAGATGCACTTGTCGCTGTCGCCACCGCCACTGACATGAACCGTGACGTTCACATCGTGCGTGCAGTGATTGTTGAAGTAGACATTGGTCGTGGAATTATCCGAAGGGTTGTATCGGAAATTCGCTGTGTCGCCGGCGCTCTCGCAGGCGACGGTGTAACCTCTCCAGTCGCCCGCTGTCGCGGAGTCAGAACGCTCCGCGGCTATGGAGGGACCGGCGGTGACGGCCGTGCATGTTGCCGCTGCGGCAGTGATGACGACTGCCGTCAGGGTTTTCCTGATCCTCATCGTGATCCTCCCGTTGGTGATCGCCGGGGCGATCGCGAAAAACACTACCTCGCCTGTGTCATGGGTCAAGGGATCAGCGGGCGTTACAAATTGAAGAAGCCACTTCCAATTGTGCAGAGTGCTTGTTCGGCAGGGGAGGGCCGCAATTCCCCTATTGCCGTGGGGCGTGCGCTCGCGAGCTGGTTCCGGTCGGAGGGGGGACACACCGCGTCCGGCGGGTGCACAATCTCTGCGTATGGCCATCGACTATCGCAAGCGCCCGCGAATCGACTACCGCAAGCGACCCGGGCCCGAGCCCGCAGGGACGGAGCCGGACGTCCGGGGCGCCGGGGTGAGTCTGGAGAAGGTCGCCGCGCGGGCGCCCGGGCTGGTGAGTCTGTACAAGTCGGCCGCGGTGTCGCTGGCGAAGAACCGGGTCGATGGGCAACGGGCCGCCGTGTACCTGGTGCTGGACCGGTCGGGGAGCATGCGGCCGTACTACCGGGACGGGTCCGTGCAGCATCTGGCGGAGCAGACGCTCGCGCTCGCGGCGAACCTCGATGACGACGGGGTGGTGCCGGTGGTGTTCTTCTCCACCGGTATCGACGGCACCGCCGAGATCAGCCTCGACGCCTACCAGGACCGGATCACTCCGCTGCACGACACGATGGGGCATATGGGCCGGACCAACTACCACGTGGCCATGCAGGCGGTGATCGACCACTACGAGGCGTCGGGGGCGCGGGACCCGGCGTTCGTCGTCTTCCAGACCGATGGCTCGCCGACGTCCAAGACGGCCGCGGAGCATGTGCTGTGCACGGCCGCACGGCTGCCGATCTTCTGGCAGTTCATCGGCTTCGGCCATGATGAGTTCCGCTTCCTGCGCAGACTGGACGAGTTGCCGGTGCCGGACCGGCGCGTGGTGGACAACGCGGGGTTCTTCGCCGCCGGGGCGTCACCGAAGTCGCTGACCGACGAGGGGCTGTACGACCAGTTGCTGGGGGAGTTCCCGCAATGGCTGACCGCCGCCCGGGCCGCCGGTGTGGTGCGGGCGTCGCTCCCGGGGTGATCTACAAGACACGACCTAGCGGCGGATGCCGCGGTTGAAGGTGGTGCGCGCCCAGAGGTAGCCGACGAGGGTGAGGCCGAGGCACCAGGCCAGCGCGATATATCCGCTGCTGCCGATCTCCGTGCCCATCAGCAGCCCGCGCAGGGTCTCGATGAGCGGGGTGAAGGGCTGGTACTCGGCGAACCAGCGCAGCCCGGTGGGCATGGACTCCGGCGGCACGATGGCGCTGCCGATGAAGGGGAGGAACTGGAGCGGCATCGGGATGTTGCTCGCGGTCTCCGGGCTCTTGGCGACGAGGCCGATCCCGGCGGAGAGCCAGGTGAGGGCGAGCGTGAGCAGGATCAGCAGACCGGCGGCGGCGAGCCACTCCAGGGGGGTGGCGTTCGGGCGGAAGCCGACGAGGAGTGCGATGGCCACCACGAACACCAGGCTGATGGTGGTCTGGATGACACTGCCGAGCACATGACCGGTGAGGAACGACGCCCGGGAGATGGCCATCGTGCGGAAACGGTTGACGATGCCCTCGGTCACGTCGACGCAGACACTGATGGCCGTGATCAGGGCCCCGGAGGTCGCGGCCATGAGGATGATGCCGGGCGCCACGTAGTCGATGTAGTCATCGCCGCCGGTGGGCATCCCCTCGATACCGGTGCCCAGCGCCGAGCCGAAGGCGTAGTTGAAGAGCAGCAGCATCATCACGGGCATCACCACGACCGTGATCGGCAGGGACGGATAGCGCAGCGCGTGCTTGAGATTGCGCCGCAGCATCGTCATGGAGTCGCTGATCGCGTAGGACGGTGAGGTCATCGGGCGCTCCCGGAAACGGCACCGGCGGCGTCGCCCGGACGGGGACGGCCGGTCAGGGTGAGGAAGACATCGTCGAGGTCGGGGGTGCGCATGGTCAGCGACTCGGCCACGATGCCGGCGCCCTCCAGTACGTCGAGGACCGCGCGCAGGGTGGGGATGCTGCCGTCGCTGGGGATCTGGAGGGTAAGCGAGTCGGGGTCGCGGGTGACGGCGCCGAAGAGCGCGGCCGCCGCGTCGAGCCGGTCCGGATCGGCGAACCGCACCCGGAGGTGGCCGCCGGGGATGCGCCGCTTCAGCTCCTCCGCGGTGCCCTCGGCGACCAGTGTGCCGTGGTCCAGGAGGGCGATGCGGTCGGCGAGTTGGTCCGCCTCCTCCAGATACTGCGTGGTGAGGAAGATGGTGACGCCGTCACGGGCCACCAGATCGCGGATGATCTCCCACATGGTGCGGCGGCTGCGCGGGTCGAGACCGGTGGTCGGCTCATCGAGGAAGACCACCCGTGGATCGCCGACCAGGGTCATCGCGAGGTCCAGCTTCCGCCGCATCCCGCCCGAGTAGGCGACGACGGGCTTGGCGGCCGCCTCGGTCAGGTCGAAGCGGCGCAGCAGTTCGGCGGAGCGGCGGCGGCCCTCGCGGCGGTCGAGATGGTGCAGATCCGCCATGAGCATCAGGTTCTCCTCGGCGGTCAGCAGGTTGTCCACCGCCGAGAACTGCCCGGTGACCCCGATCGCGGCGCGTACGGCGTCGGCGTCGCGGACCAGGTCATGGCCCGCGATCCGCGCCTCACCCGCGTCGGCGGCGATGAGGGTGGACAGGATCTGCACCGTCGTGGTCTTGCCCGCGCCGTTCGGGCCGAGCAGGGCGAAGACGGTGCCTTCGGGGATGTGCAGGTCGATGCCGTCGAGCACCACCGTGTCCCCGTAGGACTTGGTGAGCCCGGTGGCGGCGATCGCCGGCGGCTTCCCGGCCGCCGACGGGGAAGCGGTCGCGCCGGACACGGTCGTGGAGGGTCCAGCAGGCATGGCGGGCATGTCTGTTCCGCTCTCTTCTCGGGACGGGTGGGATCAGGCGCGGCGCACGTCGATGTTTCCCCAGCGGGTCCGGGCCCGGACCTCGACGGTGTCGTCGGTCTTCTCCGGTGGCGCGGAGCCGGTGAGGGTGTTGCGCACCTGTCCGCGCTCGCAGCTCACGTCGAGCCAGGCGGCCGTGCCCTCGCGTACACCGATCTCGATGGACCCGTAGGAGGTCTCCAACCGGACCGCACCGGAGGCGACTTCGGCGACCCGCAGGGTTCCGTGGGCGGTGGTGGCGGTGACCGAGCTCTCGGCGCGGGCGATGTCGATGTCACCGTGGGCGCCGCGCGCCCGCAGCTCACCGGTCGCGACGCCGACGGTGGTGTTGCCGTGCGAGTTCTTCAGGACGGCGGGGCCGTCGACGACGCCGACGCGCAGGCTCCCGGAGCTGGTGGTGATCTCGGCCGTACCCTCGACCCGGTCGACGGTGATCGAGCTGTGCGACGCAGTCAGCTTCAGCGGTCCGGTCGTGTCGAGGCGGACATCACCCCCCGAGGTCTTCACCTGGGCCTCGCCGAGCCGGCCCTCGCCGCGGACATGGGTCCAGGAGCCGGTCAGATCGACGCGTGAGCCCGCGGGCAGTTCGACCGACACATCGACTGCGCCGGTGGGCCCGATGAGACGGCGTTCCTTCGTCCTGATGGTCAGAACACCGCTGGTGTACATGACGTCGGTCTGTTCGGCGGCCCGTACGTCCTTGTCCCGCGACGGGCTGCCGGGCCGTACCTCGACGACGGTGTCGGGACGGTCGCTCGCGGTGAATCGGATGGAACCGGCGCCCACGTGGGCGTTCACGGAAATCGGTTCGGGGGTGTCGAAAGAAGGCATGGCTGTCCCGTCCTCCTGAGGCTGCAGACCGTCCCCGCTGGTGGGACGTGATGTGGGTGAGGTGGTGCGGACGAGGTGGTGCGGAGGAGGGGCGGCTAGCGCACCCATCCCGTGAAGCTCTGCCCGACGGTGTGGGCCCTCTCCGGCGCACGCGGCCGCGTGCCGCCGTCGACCGCGGCCGACACGGCGCGCACCAGCCATGCGTTGACCGACAGGCCCTCGCGGTTCGCGGCCTCCTCGGCGCGCGCCTTGAGGTGGGCGGGCAGCCGCAGATTGACGCGGGCGGTGCCGCCCTCGTCGGCGTCGGCCGGGGCCGGGGGCATGAGGGGTTCAGCGGGCGCGGTCGGTTCCGCGGGGGCGCCCTCGTCGGCGGGCGGTGGTGTCACCACGAACTCGGGGTCGAGGCCGCGGAGCCGTACGTCGACCGAGCCCGGTGCCAGCTCGCTGGTCACCTCGCCCATGGCGGCCGACAGCGCGTTGAGCAGGGTGAGCCGGGCGGCCGACTCCAGTGGTGCGGTGAGCCGTTCGGCCAGGGCGCGGGCTTCGTCCCCACCGGCGTCCGCGGCGACCGCGAGCTCGTGCCGGAGGTTGTCGACGTAGGGCGTGAGGTCCATAGTGCCATCATGGCACATGGATGGCACTACGTCGATGCCAATTGGCTCACTGTGGCACCAAGTGGCGCTATGGTGGCACCACGGGTGGTCATGGTGGAGCCCGGGACCCCGTGGTGACGGCGGTCCCGTTGAGTTCCTAACGGACGTCAAGCCGTTCGTGGTGATCTCGGGGCCTGTTTCGTAGGGTGGTTCTCGACGGGCCGGTTGCCGGAGCGCTTGGCGACTCCTTCTCGCGCCGGCTCGTCGTCGGGTC
>NZ_JANCLX010000046.1:47991-56092 GCF_024295805.1 Streptomyces cucumeris | reverse complement strand
TGTACTCCTGGGGATGCCAAGTGCACCACGGGTGAGCCGATCGATGTGGCCACCGGTGAGATGGTCATGTCCGCCACCGATGTCAGCCTTCCCGGGGCGCTGCCCCTGGTGCTGGAGCGGCACTATGTCTCCGGTCATCCGTGTGGGGGCTGGTTCGGGCGGACCTGGGCGGGCACGCTGGACCAGCGGCTGGAGATCGATGACGCGGGCCTGGTCTTCATCGCCGAGGACGGCATGATCCTGGCCTACCCGGTGCCCGAGCCCGGTGTTCCCACCTTTCCCGCCGCCGGGCCCCGCTGGCCGCTGTGCTGGGACGGCAAACCGGACGGCACCTTCACCGTCACCGCCCCCGAGCATCATCGGATGCTGCATTTCGCGCCGCTGCCGGGGGGCGGGCGGGAGCTGGTGCTGACCGCGGTCACCGACCGCAGCGGCGAGGGCGACCGCATCACCATCAGCTACAACACACACGGTGCGCCGGTGGAGGTCGGTCATTCCGGTGGCTACCGGATCGCGGTCGACACCGATGCGGAACTGTCGCGTATCACCGCGCTGCGCCTGCTCCACGGTGAGGAGCACCAGCGCAGCACCACGCTGGTGGCCTTCGGCTACGACGCCGCCGGGAACCTGTCGGAGATCGTCAATTCCACGGGGCGGCCGTTGCGTTACCGGTATGACGAGCGGCATCGGATGACGTCGTGGACGGACCGCAACGGCACCACCTACGCCCATGTCTATGACCACCGTGGCCGGGTGCTGCGCGGGATCGGCCCCGAGGGGATCCTCTCGGGCCGTCTGCACTACGACGATGAGGGCCGTACCACCCGCTACACCGACTCCCTGGGCAACACCACCACCTACCTGCGCAACGACGCCTACAAGGTGATCGCCGAGACCGATCCGCTGGGGAACACCACCCGCACCGAATGGGACACCCACAACCGCCACCCCATCGCCGTCACCGACCCCCTGGGGCACACCACCCGCTACCGCTATGACGACCAGGACCGCCTGACCGCCATCGAACGCCCCGACGGCACCACGGCGGAAGCGGTCTACGACGGCCAGGGGCATCCCACCGAGATCCGCGAGCCGGGCGGCGCCGTATGGCGCCACACCTACAACGACCGCGGGGACCGCACCTCCACCACCGACCCCACCGGCGCCACCACCCACTACACCTACAACACCCTCGGCCATCTGACCTCGATCACCGACGCCCTGGGCCACACCACCGAAGCACGCCGGGGCCCACACGGCCGGATCACCGCCGTCACCGACCGACTCGGACAGACCACCCGCCACGGCTGGACCATCGAAGGCAAACCCGCCTGGCGCCAAACCCCCGACGGCGCCCGCGAAACGTGGCAGTGGGACACCGAAGGCAACCTCGCCCGCCACACCGATGCCGCCGGACACACCACCACCCACACCCACACCCACTTCGACCGGCCCGCCACCCGCACCGACCCCGACGGCGCGCACTACGCCTTCGCCTATGACACCGAACTGCGCCTGACCACCGTCACCAACCCCCAGGGCCACCAGTGGTCCTACGACTACGACCCGGCGGGCCGCCTGGTCGCGGAGACCGATTTCAACGGCGCCACCCGCAGCTACACCTTCGACACCGCGGGCCGGCTCACCGCCCGCACCAACGCCCTCGGCCACACCCTCCGCTACACCCTCGACCCGGCCGGGAATGTGGTCGACCAGCTCGACGAGACCACCGGCGCGGTGACGACGTACGCCTACGACGCCACCGGCGCCCTGTGCCACGCGGCCAACGCGGACGCGGAAGTGACCCTGGAGCGCGATGCGGTGGGCCGTGTACTCAGCGAGGCGGTCAACGGTCGAAGATCCACCTACGGCTATGACGCGACCGGCAACCGCACCCACCGCACCACGCCCTCGGGCCTGACCTCCACCTGGACGTACGACACGACGGGCCTGCCGGCCACGCTCACCACGGCCGGGCGGACCCTCGCCTTCACCTATGACGCGGAAGGCCGTGAGACCCGGCGCACCGAGGGAGACATCACCCTGGCGCAGACCTGGGACACGGCGGGCCGGCTGACGGCACAGCGCGTCTCCACCTCGCCCGGGGATCTGCTCCAGCACCGCGCCTACGCCTACCGGCCGGACGGCTATGTCACCGAGATCCGCGAACTCACCACCGGCACCCGCCACTTCTCCCTGGACACCGTGGGACGGGTGACGGGCGTCCAGGCGCACGGCTGGACGGAGAAGTACGCCTACGACCCGGCGGGCAACCAGATCCACGCCACCGCGCCGGAGCACCCGGCACCGGGTGAGCACACCTACCAGGGCACGCTCACCCGGCGGGCGGGCCGGACCGCTTATGAGCACGACGCGGCGGGCCGGCTGATCAGCAGGACCCGCAAGCCGCTCAACGGCCAGGCTCTCACCTGGACCTACACCTGGGACGCACAGGACCGGCTCGTCAAGGCGACCACTCCGCAGGGCGAGGAGTGGACGTACGCCTACGATCCGCTGGGCCGCCGTGTCTCCAAGACCGGTCCGGACGGAACCGCCCTCACCTTCACCTGGGACAGCGACCGGCTGGCCGAACAGGCCGCCTCCGACGGCGCGACCTCCACCTGGGAGTACTCCCCCGGCACCCACCGCCCGCTGTCCCAGACCGATCAGGAGCTGGGCTCCACCCGGTTCCACACCGTCGTCACCGATCCGATCGGCACCCCCACCGAGCTGATCACGCCCGACGGCGACCTGGCCTGGCAGCACCGGACCACCCTGTGGGGCGCCCCGCTCCCCGGCCCGGCCGACGCCACCGCCTGCCCGCTCCGGTTCCCCGGCCAGTACGCCGACCCCGAAACGGGTCTGCACTACAACTACTTCCGCTACTACGACCCCGAAACCGCCCGCTACATCACCCCGGACCCCCTCGGTCTCGACCCCGCGCCCAACCACCACGCCTACATCCCCAACCCGCACTCATGGGCCGACCCCCTGGGCCTCGCGGGAGGGAACGGCAACAAGATGCCGCTCAACTTGGGTGAGGGCTACCGGGGAAGGCTCGACCCGGTCCCCGAAGGGCCGCGCGGCACCGATTTCGAAATCCATGTCTACGATAAGCGTGGACGAGAGGTCGGACTCTTCGGCAGCAACGGCTTCTTCAACAAGCACGGAACGAAGGCCGACGATGTCGTGGTGCCCCCACGGGTGGAAGACGCGCTGAAGGGCACGGCCATCAAATTCATGCGCAAAGAAGGACGCCTCGGCGACAAGGGGACCGAAGACCTTTCCGGGGATAAATGGAAACGTCCGCGGCTGGCCGCGGAGGGAAACGGATGCAAGAAATGAAGTACGTCACGGTGGACTGGGACCCCGAGTACTCGGGGTTCAACATCAACCCCGCCCCCTATCTGGAAGCCCTCCCGGACCTGCTCACATCACTGCCTCCCGGCGCCCGTGGCTTCGCCTCCGAGGAAACGCACTACAGTTTCAGCAGCCTCAGGTGCGTCAAGGATCTGCAACTCGCCGAGATCACCACTCCGGTGAACAAGGGCGATGCGCTGTCCATTCGGTTCGCGCCGAACGAGTGGAAGCACGAAGAGGGACTGCTGATCCGGTACTTCGGGGTCACCCGTTTCCAGCTCGACTTCAAGCGGGAGGCCGACTGGATGAGCGATGAGGCGGTGCTCATCGATGAAATCCTGCCGCGCGACGGCGGCTGCTCCCACGAGATCGAGCTGACCGATTCCCGGATCCACGTCGATTGCGAGGACCTGACGGCGATCTGGGGCTGAGGACGCTCCGGCTCCGGGAGCGGCACAGCACCGCCGTGCCGCTCCCGGAGCGCGGTCAGGACAGATGCTCGGCCAGCACCTCGGCGAGATGGCGGGACGGGCGGTCGGTGAGGTGGCCGAGCTGGGTGCGGCAGGAGAAGCCGTCCGCCAGCACCTCGGCGTCCTCCCCGGCGGCCCGCACCGAGGGCATGAGCTGCTCCTCGGCACAGCTCACCGAGATGTCGTAATGGCCCTTCTCGAAGCCGAAGTTGCCCGCCAGACCGCAGCAGCCGCCGCTCAGCTCCCCGGTCAGCCCGGCCCGTTCGCGCAGCCGCCGTTCGGCCCCGTCACCGAGGACGGCGTGCTGGTGGCAGTGGGTCTGGCCGACGACCGGTCGGTCGACCACAGGGGGCGACCAGTCCGGGGCGTGGTCCTCCAGGGCCTGGGCGAAGGTGGTGACGGAGTCGGCGAGCCGGGCGGCGCGCGGATCGGAGCCCAGGAGTTCGGGGAGGTCGGTGCGCAGGGCCGCGGTGCAGCTCGGTTCCAGGCCGACCACCGGGAGCCCGGCGTCCAGGGCCGGGGCCATCACATCCAGGGTGCGGCGCATCACCGCGCGGGCGCGGTCGAGCTGACCGGTGGAGACCCAGGTCAGCCCGCAGCACACGGGCTTGGGCGGCACCACCACCCGTAGCCCGGCCGCCTCCAGTACGGCGACCGAGGCCCGGCCGGCCGACGGGGACAGATAGTTGGTGAAGGTGTCCGGCCACAGCACCACGGTCCGGCCGGTGTCCGGGCCCGGCCCGGCCGTCCGTACCCGGTCGCGCCACCAGCGGGTGAAGGGCTCACGGGCCAGCTCGGGGATGTCGCGCTCCGGGGCGATCCCGCCCGCGCGCTTGGCCAGGGCGGCCAGCGGGGCCACGCCCGACAGCGCGTTGGCCACCGGTGCCGCCCGCAGGGCCGCACCGGCCCGCAGCCACACCGGCAGCCAGCCCATCGCGTAGTGCGCGGCGGGCCGCACCCGCCCCTCGTAGTGGTGGTGCAGGAACTCCGCCTTGTAGGTGGCCATGTCCACCCCGACCGGGCAGTCGCTGCGGCAGCCCTTGCAGGACAGGCACAGGTCGAGCGCGTCATGCACCTCCTGGGAGCGCCAGCCGTCGCGCACCACCTCGCCCGCGAGCATCTCGTGCAGCAGCCGGGCGCGGCCGCGGGTGGAGTGCCGCTCCTCGCCCGTCGCACGGTACGAGGGGCACATCACGCTCGCGCCGGACACCGACTCGTTGCGGCACTTGGCGACGCCGACGCAGCGCCGCACCGCGGCCGAGAAGTCGCCGCCGTCGTGCGGATAGCCGAACTCGACGTCGACCGGGCGGCGTGGCAGCGAGTCGAAGCGCAGATCCTGGTCGAGGCGGCGGGGGCGGGCGAGGACCCCGGGGTTGAGGCCGCCCGCCGGGTCCCACAGGTCCTTGAAGCGGTGGAAGAGCCCGACCATCTCCTCGCCGTACATCCGCGGCAGCAGTTCGGCGCGCGCCAGCCCGTCGCCGTGCTCGCCGGAGAGCGAACCGCCGTGGGTGACGACGAGGTCGGCGAGGTCGGTGGAGAAGTCGCGGAAGACCCGCACCCCGGCCTCGCTCAGCAGGTCGAAGTCGATCCGGACGTGGATGCAGCCGTCACCGAAGTGACCGTACGGCGTGCCGCGCAGGCCGTGCTGGGTCAGCAGGCCGCGGAAGTCGCGCAGATACGGGCCGAGCCGGGCGGGCGGCACGGCGCAGTCCTCCCAGCCCGGCCACGCCTCGCTGCCGTCGGGCATCCGGGTGGCGGTCCCCGAGGCGTCCTCGCGCACCCGCCACAGCGCGCGCTGCCCGGCCGGGTCGGCGACGACGGTGTGGTCGGTGGTGGCGGTCCCCGCGGCGCGGGCGATCTCCCCGGCGCGGGCGTACGCCTCCTCCCGCGATCCGCCGCCGACCTCCACGAACAGCCATGCGCCGCCCTTGGGCAGCCCGGACGCCCCGGTCACCAGGTCGGCGGCCATCCCCTCGACGGTCAGCGGCCCGTACGGCAGCAGGGTGTGCGCGGCCTCGGCCGCCGCGCTCTCGTCGGGGTAGCCCAGCACGGCCAGCGCACGGGCGCTCGGCGCCTCGACCAGCCGGACGGTGGCCTCGGTCAGCACCCCGAGGGTGCCCTCGCTGCCGGTGAGGGCGCGGGCCACGTCGGCGTTCCTCTCCGGCAGCAGCTCGTCCAGCGCGTAGCCGGAGATCCGGCGGGGCAGCTCGGGGAAGCCGGTGCGCAGCCGGGCCAGGTTCTCCCCGGCCAGCGCGCGCATCCCGTCGCGCAGCCGGGCGGGCAGCCCGTCCAGGCCCTGGGCGGCGCGCACCCGCTCACCGCCGTAGGTGAGGACGTCGAGTGCGTGCACATTGTCGGCGGTGGTGCCCCAGGCCACCGAATGGGAGCCGCAGGAGTTGTTGCCGATCATGCCGCCGAGGGTGCAGCGGCTGTGGGTGGAGGGATCGGGGCCGAAGGTCAGTCCGTGGGCGGAGGCGGCCGTGCGCAGATCGTCGAGGATCACCCCGGGCTGGACGACGGCGGTCCGCGCCTCCGGGTCGAGCGCGAGGATGCCGCGCATATGGCGGGTGAAGTCCAGGACGACGCCGAGCCCGGTGGCCTGCCCGGCGATCGAGGTGCCGGCGCCGCGGGCGACGACCGGCACGCTTCGCTCCCGGCAGACGGCCAGCACCGCCGCCACATCGTCCGCGTCCCGTGGCGCGACCACCCCGGCGGGCACCCGCCGGTAGTTCGACGCGTCCATGGTCATCAGTGCCCGGCTCGCCGTGTCGAAGGAGACGTCCCCGTTGACGGCTCGCCGCAAAGCACGCTCCAGTTCGCCTGCCTCGTGATCAGCCATGCCCCCATGGTCCATGCCGGGGGCCGCGAAGAGAATGTTCAATTCCGATCGGATCCGGGTTCGTTCGGGGAACGCCCCCGTGACCCGGCGCTTCCGGTGCCGACGACACGCGGACGGGGGCGTCAACAGGGTGTGGACACCCGCGTCAATAGCATGTGGACCGGTTGTCTCATCCGCTGGACTCCGGGCGGGGGCGCGGCCCCCGACGGACTAGGCTGCGGTCGTGGCTGAGATCCGGATTCCCGCTGACATCAAGCCCGCCGACGGTCGTTTCGGCTCGGGCCCCTCCAAGGTGCGCACCGAGGCGCTCAGCGCCCTGGCCGCCACCGGCGCCTCCCTCCTGGGCACCTCCCACCGCCAGCCCCCGGTCAAGAACCTGGTCGGCTCGGTGCGCGACGGGGTGCGCGAGCTGTTCCAGCTCCCCGAGGGGTACGAGGTCATCCTCGGCAACGGCGGCTCCACCGCGTTCTGGGACATCGCGACGCACGGTCTGATCGACTCGCGGTCCCAGCACCTGTCCTTCGGCGAGTTCTCCTCGAAGTTCGCCAAGGCCGCCAAGCTGGCACCGTGGCTGGAGGAGCCCAGCGTCATCTCCTCCGACCCCGGCACCCACCCGGAGGCCGTGGCCGAGGCCGGGGTGGACGTCTACGCCCTCACCCACAACGAGACCTCCACCGGTGTCGCCATGCCGGTCCGCCGGGTGGCCGGGGCCGACGAGGGCTCACTGGTGCTGGTCGACGCGACCTCGGGCGCGGGCGGTCTGCCGGTCGACATCGCCGAGACCGACGTCTACTACTTCGCCCCGCAGAAGTCCTTCGCGGCCGACGGCGGGCTGTGGATCGGCGTCTTCTCCCCCGCCGCGCTGGAGCGCGCCGCCCGGATCCACGGGTCCGGCCGTCATGTGCCGGAGTTCTTCTCGCTGCCGACCGCGATCGACAACTCGCTGAAGAACCAGACCTACAACACCCCGGCGCTGGCCACGCTCTTCCTGCTCAACGACCAGCTCGAGTGGATGAACGGCCAGGGCGGCCTGGACTGGGCGGTGCGGCGCACCGCGGCCTCCTCGCGCGCGCTGTACGGCTGGGCCGAGGAGTCCAAGTTCGCCACCCCGTTCGTGACCGACCCGGCCAAGCGCTCGCAGGTCGTCGGCACGATCGACTTCAACGAGGACATCGACGCCGCCGCGATCGCCAAGGCGCTGCGGGCCAACGGCATCGTGGACACCGACCCGTACCGCAAGCTGGGCCGCAACCAGCTCCGGGTGGCGATGTTCCCGGCGGTGGACCCGGCCGATGTCGAGGCGCTGACCGCCTGCGTGGACTACGTCATCGAGCAGCTCTGACCCACATCGCGGGAAAGGGGTCCGGGGGGGCGGCCGCGGGGCCCCGGCCCCGGGGGGGATTGTGGACGGGGGGGTGGGGGCGCGGGGGCG
>NZ_JANCLX010000046.1:0-47981 GCF_024295805.1 Streptomyces cucumeris | reverse complement strand
GCCGAGGACGCGGCGCTGACCGCGTGCGTGCAGCACGTCACCGCGCAGCACGGACCCACATCGCGGGAAAGGGGTCCGTGGCCGCTCCGGCGGCCACGGACCCCTTTCCTTTCTCTCTCCTGCCGTGACGGCTCAGCGGCGGCGGAACAGCCTGCGCGCCCCGAGGAAGAGCACCATCGCCCCGGCGAACGTCAGCGCGGCCTTCGTCAGCGTCAGACCGCTGTCCTTCTCCTCGCTCCCGGCGTGGCTGCCGCCCTTGCCACCGCCGTCCTTCCGCTGCTCCTTGGCCGTGGCGTCCGGCAGCAGTTCCCCGTCCAGCGCCTCCGCGCTCACCCGGGAGTACCTGCCCTCGGTGCCGTACATCAGGGTGCCGCCGTCCGGGCTGAAGGTGACGGCCTCGCCCTGCCGCTGGAGCGGCAGCCCCGGCTCCTCGTCGAGCTCCTGGGGCTTCCCGCCCCGCCAGCGGTACTCGGCGGCGCTGAAGTAGCCGCGCAGCACGAGCCTGCTGCCGTCGGGCGCGAAGGCCCCGTCGGTGACCTCCATGTCGATGGGCGCGATCCGGCGGAAGACGTTCACCCCGGAGGGCGAGAGGGTGTCCGGCCCCTGGTACAGCCCGCCGTCCTCCTCGCTCTTGCTGGCGATGTAGACCTTGCCGGTCTTCGGATGGACCATCATCGCCTCGGCGTTGCGCGGTCCGCCCTGGTACTGGACGGTGAACTGGGTGGCCTTCACCGACATGTCGCGCAGCTTCTTCGGCTCGGGGAAGCGGTAGATCCACACGTGGGACCACTGTCCGCCGAGGTTGTCACCGATGTCGCCGACGTAGACATTGCCGTCCGGGCCGACCGAGACGGCCTCCACGTCCCGCGGTGAGCCGATCCCGCGCATCGCGATCCGCGCGACGGTCTTCCCCGTCCGGCTGTCGACCGCGTAGACGTAGGGCCCGTCCGAGCTGTCGTTGTGCGTCCAGTAGACGCCGGGGTGGGCGCGGCTCGCGGCGAGCCCGCTGGACTCGGCGATCCGGGAGTCCTTGATCTGGAACGACGACGGGGAGTCGTCGTCGGCCGCGGCGGGAGCGGCGGCGGGCAGGGCCACCAGCACGGCGGCACCGAGGAGAGACGGAAGCGGACGCATGGGCCCAAGCCTGCCATCCCGCAGGGACGCGCAGGGCGGGGGAACCGGACCGGCGGCCGGGGGCGGGGCGGACCGGGTATGACGCCGTATGTTCCGGGAAAGCGAAGGACACCATTCCCCCCGGAATTCCAAAGGGAATTCCTGAACCGCAGATAATTTGATCTGATCCGGGGAACATTTCAGCGAAAATTTATCGGTCATTGACGGCATAGCGGGCGGCGGCATTGCATTAAAGAATGGGCCCGCCCTACGGTCTCTGCCCATGAGCGATTACAACCAGTCCTCTTATGCGCAAACCGCGCCGCCCGTATATCCGGGCGCTCCGCAGAACGGCGGCGCGGTCGCGCCGTCCAAGAAGTTCGCGGTCCTCGGGATCGTCGGTTCCCTCGTCGCCCTGGTCGGCTCGCTGGTGAACTGGGTCGTCTCCAGCGAGGACATGAGCGACGGCGGCATCAAGGGGATGGACGGCGACGGCGTCATCACGCTGATCATCGCCCTGGTCGCGACGGTGCTCTTCCTCGTCACCCTGGCCCGCCAGAAGGCTCCGCTCTACCTCGGCGGCGGGCTGCTGGGCGCAGGCGCGGCCATCGTCGCCGCGATCAACATGGCGGACCCGGCGCGGCTGCTCGCGCAGAAGCTGGAGGACGAGGGCCTGCCCGCCGACGCCGCCGAGAAGGCGGCCGAGGAGGGCGTGGACAAGTTCGACATCGTCGCGGGTCCTGGAATCTACATGGTGCTGGCCGGCGGTCTGCTGGCGCTCGCCATCGGCATCGTCGGATTCATGAAGTCCCGCAACAGCAACTGATTCACATTTCTTTCACACGTCCGCCGCACCAGCTCGATACGGCGGAATCCGCAGGCCCGCATTTTGACCACACGGGGGGTCAAAAGGCGGGCCCTCGGATTTTCCCGGCCGGAAGCCGCGGCGGAATTCGCTGCCTGCGCTCCGGCCGTGGACCCTGACGGTGCCCCCTTGCTTGGAGCACACTCCAAGGGCTTGGCTGGCCTCATGAAGTACACGCAGCTCGGACGCACAGGTCTCAAGGTCAGCCGACTGGTCCTCGGCACCATGAACTTCGGCCCGCAGACCGACGAGGCGAACAGCCACGCGATCATGGACGCCGCGCACGAGGCGGGGATCAACTTCTTCGACACCGCCAACGTCTACGGCTGGGGCGAGAACAAGGGCCGCACCGAGGAGATCATCGGGAGCTGGTTCGCCCAGGGCGGCGGACGGCGCGAGAAGACCGTCCTCGCCACCAAGGTGTACGGGAACATGGGCACCGACAGCCCGGTCTGGCCCAACGACGACCTGCTCTCGGCCGTCAACATCCGCCGGGCCGTGGACGCCAGCCTCAAGCGGCTGCGCACCGACCACATCGATCTGTACCAGTTCCACCACGTGGACCGCGCCACCCCGTGGGAAGAGATCTGGCAGGCGATGGACGTCCTGGTCCAGCAGGGCAAGATCCTCTACGTCGGCTCCTCCAACCACGCGGGCTGGCACATCGCCAAGGCCAACGAGACGGCGCGGCGCCGCGGTTCCTACGGTCTGGTCAGCGAACAGTGCCTGTACAACCTGGCCGAGCGCCGCGCCGAGATGGAGGTCATCCCGGCCGCGCGCGACTACGGCCTCGGGGTGATCCCCTGGTCGCCGCTGCACGGCGGGCTGCTGGGCGGCGCGATCCGCAAGGAAAGGGAGGGCGGTGCCGCCCGCAGCTCGTCCGGCCGCAGCGCCGACGCGCTGAACAGCTCCACGGTGCGCGGGCAGGTGCAGGCGTACGAGGATCTGCTCGACAAGCACGGTCTGGAGCCCGGTGAGACGGCGCTGGCCTGGCTGCTCACCCGGCCCGGGGTGACCGGCCCGATCGTCGGCCCCCGCACCGCCGACCAGCTCGCCTCGGCGGTCCGGGCGACGGAGCTGACGCTGGACGACGAGCTGCTGCGCTCACTGGACGAGATCTTCCCCGGTCCCGGCCCCTCCCCCGAGGCCTTCGCCTGGTAGCCGCCCCCGGCGGCGGGCACGCGGCCGCGCGCGGCGGGGTCAGCCCCCGAGCGCGGCCGCCACGGCGACGACGAGGAGTATCAGCACCAGCGCGCCGCTCATGATCATGTTTCTGGTCTTCGGGTCCACACCCTGAGACTAGCCGGGCCGTTCAGCGGCCGAGCGGCCAGGCCGCCACCACCTCGTAGCGGGGCTGCCGGCCGGCCACCCCGGGGGCCGGCGGATGGCTGCGGACCAGGCTCAGTTCCCGCACCGGCCACACCCGGCCCGCGAAGTCGGCCAGCTCGGCGACATAGGGCGCGAGGCTGGTGGCGCCGCGGTTGCGGGCGATCGTCAGATGCGGGTGGTACGGCCGGTGCCGGTCCATCGGCACCCCGGCCCGACGGGCCCCGGCCTCGGCGGAGTCGGCGAGCCCCTTCAGGGCCGCGCTGTCACCGTCCACCCCGACCCACACCACCCGGTCCGCGAACCGTCCGCCGCCCGCGAGCCGCAGCGTATGGGGTTCATGGCGGTGGGCGGCGCGGGCCAGCCGGGTGTGCAGTCCGGGCAGCACCTCCTCGGCCACCTCGCCGAAGAAGGCGAGGGTGAAGTGCCAGCCCGCCCGCTCGGTCCAGCGCAGCCCGTCGGCACCCGGCAACGCATGCAGCGCGTCCACCCGGGCGGCCAGCTCGACGATGGCCTCCTCGGGCGGCAGCACGGCGGCGAAGAGTCTCATCCGGCCAGTCTCGCGCACCGGGCCCGCCGGAAGGGCGGGCACCGCGAGGGGCACGCCCGCGCCCCCGGGCGCCCTGCCACCCGGTCCGGACCGCGGCCTCCCGCCAGGCGCGCGGCGGACGGAAACCCCGGAAGGGACCGCGTGCGCGGGACCGCACGGCCAGCCGCGCGGGGAGACGGACCCCATCGGCTCGCGGCCTCGGCGGCCTAGGCCGCCGGGGCCAGCCGCTCCTCCTCGGCGCGCGGGACGAAGACCACATGCGGACGGCCCCGCCGCAGATCCAGCTTCATCCGCAGACCACCGGCCCGGACCAGGATCAGCCCCACCCCGACCGCCGCCGCGGCCGAGACCAGTCCGCCCGCGGCGAAGCCCACCCGGGCGCCGAAGGTGTCGGTCAGCCAGCCGACCAGCGGGCCGCCGATGGGGGTGCCGCCGACGAAGACCATCATGAACAGGCTCATCACCCGCCCCCGCATCGCGGGATCGGTCGCGAGCTGGACGCTGGAGTTCGCCGTGACGTTGAAGGTCAGGCTGAAGATGCCGATCGGCACCATCAGCGCGGCGAAGAGCCAGAAGACCGGGGTCACGGCCGCCGCCACCTCCAGCACGCCGAACATCAGCGCCGCCATGACCAGCAGCCGCCGCCGGGCCACCACCCGGCGGGCCGCCAGCAGCGCACCGGTCACCGAGCCGATCGCGATCAGCGTGTTGAGCAGGCCATACGTACCGGGTCCGGCATGGAAGACATCGTCGGCGAAGGCGCTGAGCCAGATCGGGAAGTTGAACCCGAAGGTGCCGATGAAGCCGACGAGCACGATCGGCCAGATCAGATCGGGCTGACCGGCGACATAGCGCAGCCCCTCCCGGAGCTGCCCCTTGCCGCGCGGGGTGCGCTCGACGGTGTGCAGCTCGCTGGTGCGCATCATCAGCAGGCCGATCAGCGGGGCACCGAAGGACAGGCCGTTGATCAGGAACGCCCAGCCGCTGCCCACGGCGGTGATCAGCACACCGGCGATGGCCGGGCCGACCAGCCGGGCGGACTGGAAGTTCGCGGAGTTCAGACTGACCGCGTTGCGCAGCTCACCGGGGCCGACCATCTCATTGACGAAGACCTGCCGGGTCGGGTTGTCGACGACGGTCACCATGCCGAGCAGGAACGCGATCAGGTAAACGTGCCAGACCTGCACATGGCCGCTGAGGGTGAGCGCGGCGAGCGCCAGACCGCACAGCCCCAGCGCGGTCTGGGTGAACAGCAGCAGCCGGCGGCGCGGATAGCGGTCGGCGATGACACCGCCGTAGAGGCCGAACAGCAGCATCGGCAGGAACTGGAGCGCGGTGGTGATACCGACCGCGGTGGAGGAGCCGGTGAGGCTCAGCACCAGCCAGTCCTGGGCGATACGGGACATCCAGGTGCCGGTGTTGGAGATCACGGCACCGGTGGCGAAGAGGCGGTAGTTGCGGACCTTCAGCGAGCGGAAGGTGCCGCCCTTGGCGCGTCCCGTCGCGGGGGCGCCGGAGGTGCGGGAGTCGGAGTGGGGATGCGGTGCGGGTGCGGAGTCTGCTCCGGGTCCCGTACTCAAGGGGCTTCGCCTCCTGATGGCTCGGGTTCTTACAAGTGCGCGAGCTTCTCCAGCACGGGCGCGGCGGCGCGCAGCGCGTCCCACTCCTCTTCGGACAGCTCTCCGACCAGCTCGGCCAGCCAGGCATTGCGCTTGCGCCGGCTCTCTTCGAGCATGGCCTCCGCCCGTTCGGTCTGCGAGACGACCTTCTGCCGCCGGTCCTCCGGATGCGGCTCCAGCCTGACCAGTCCCTTGGCCTCCAGCAGGGCCACGATGCGGGTCATCGACGGCGGCTGGACATGCTCCTTGCGGGCCAGCTCACCGGGGGTGGCACTGCCGCACTGGGCGAGGGTGCCCAGCACCGACATCTCGGTGGGACTGAGCGACTCGTCCACCCGCTGGTGCTTGAGCCGCCGGGACAGACGCATCACCCCGGACCGCAGGGCGTTCACGGCGCTCGCGTCGTCTGGCGGTGCCTCCGCCGAAGGCTGGAGACGGGACGGATCCGGCATGGTCTTTAGCATAACTCATTACCTCGCCTAAGGAAACCCGGGGAACCCTTTCCCGAGAGTGTCACCCAAAAGAGTGAGATGACTCCGAAAAGTGACGCACAGTGGCCCGAGGGGCGGCGACCCTGGGCCGCATGGGATCGAAGGTGCTCAGCCTGCGGATGGACGGTGAGCTGCTGGACCGGATCCGGCAGCACGCCGCGAAACGCGGAATGAGCGTCCAGGACTACGTCATCCGGACGCTCATTCGCGAGGACTTCGACGAGCGTTTCAAGACGTCCGTCGATGAGACGGAGCGCTTCTACGGCCAGGTCGGCTGACCCGGCCGTGCCCCGGCGCAAGGCCGGGGCACGCACTCCGCGCGGGGTGGCTCAGCTCGCCCCGACGGCCTGCTCGATCGGGTGGAGCAGGAAGTAGACCATGAAGCACAGCCCCACCACGGCCAGCAGCCACGGGATCTCCCGAGTGCGCCGGGTGGCGATCCGCAGCAGCAGGAAGGACAGCACACCGATACCGATCCCGTTGGTGATGCTGTAGGTGAACGGCATCGAGATCATGGTCAGGAAGGCCGGGATCGCGATGGTGAAGTCGCTCCAGTCGATCTCCTTGACGTTCGCCGCCATGATCAGGAAGCCGACGACCACCAGCGCGGGCGTCGCGGCCTGCGACGGGACCACCTTGGCCAGCGGGGTGAAGACCAGCGCGAGCAGGAAGAGACCGCCGGTGACGATGTTGGCGAGCCCGGTGCGGGCCCCCTCGCCGACACCCGCCGTGGACTCCACGAAACAGGTGTTGGCGGAGGCCGAGCCGAAGCCACCGCCCGCGACCGCGACACCGTCCACCATCAGGATCCGGCCCATTCCCGGGAGCTGACCGCGCTCATCGGTGAGCTTGGCTTCCTCGCCGACGCCGATGATCGTGCCCATCGCGTCGAAGAAGCCGGACAGCAGCACGGTGAAGACGAAGAGGCAGCCGGTGAGGATCCCGACCTCATGGAAGCCGCCGAACAGGCTGACCTCACCGATCAGCCCGAAGTCCGGGGTGTCCACGATCTTCTCCGGGACGTTGGGGACGGTCAGCCCCCACGAGGCGTCCGGGATGTCGACCAGCGCGTTGACCGCGACCGCGGCCACGGTCATGGTCACGATGCCGATCAGGATGGCACCGCGCGTCTTGCGGACGACCAGGACGAAGGTGAGCGCCAGCCCCACCACGAAGACCAGCACCGGCCAGCCCTGGAGCTTGCCCTCGATACCGAGCCCCATCGGCACGGTGGTGTGGGCCTTGTCCGGGTTGCGGGTGATGAACCCGGCGTCGACCAGGCCGATCAGGGCGATGAACAGCCCGATGCCGATCGCGATGGACCGCCGCAGCCCGCCGGGGATCGCGGCCATGACCCGTTCCCGCAGTCCGGAGGCGACCAGGACCATCAGCACCAGGCCCGCAAGGACCACCATGCCCATCGCGTCCGGCCAGCTCATCTTGGGGGCGAGCTGGAGCGAGACCACCGCGTTGATGCCGAGGCCCGCGGCGAGCGCGATGGGGACATTGCCGATGATGCCCATGAGCACCGTGGTCAGCCCCGCCATCAGCGCGGTGGCGGTGACGAGCTGGCCGTTGTCGAGGGTGTGGTGGAACTTGTCCTCACCGGCCCCCAGGATGATCGGGTTCAGTACGACGATGTAGGCCATCGCGAAGAACGTGGCCAGACCGCCGCGGAGCTCCCGGGAGATCGTGGAGCCGCGTTCACTGATCTTGAAGAATGTGTCGATGCCCTTGGTGGGCGGTGCCGGGGTCTGCCGCTTGGCATCGGCCGGCGCGGGGGCCGAGGGGGACATAAGGACCTCTGTGGTGCGCGAACATCAACAGTGGGCCCTTTGGATGATCACACAAGGATGCCTACTCAGACCCGGAACGGTTCAGTATGAATATATAAATGGCCGAACGCCAAACGTCTCCCCTGAGCTGCCCGGATGGCACGGGATCCGGTCCGGAACGGCCCCCGGGCCCGGCCCGTAAGCTGTGCCCATGACGAAGTGGACCCCCAAGCACGAGGCGCCGCCGCCCCTGGAGGGCAACGTTGTGGCGACCATCACCGGTGGCACGATCGTGTGGTTCGTCCTCTTCCTCGTCCAGCTCCCCTTCTACGGCTGGTACGACGACCACGGCCATCTGTGGTGGCTGTGGACCTGTCTGGCCGGTGGCGGCCTCGGGCTGATCGGCATCTGGTACGTACGGGCCCGTGAGGCCGCGCTCCGCCGCGCCGACGAGGGCCGCCCGGCGGCCGACGGCGGCTGACGGGCCGCCGGAGGGCCCGCCGGCCGCGGCCGGCAATCGACGCCTGGACAGGTGAACGGCGCGCCGCGCACGTACCGTCGAAGGCATGCCGGACCGGGTCGCCCCGGGACTGACCGCCGCCGAGGTCGCTGAGCGCGTCGCACGCGGTGAGATCAATGACGTCCCGGTGCGCTCCTCGCGCTCGTTCACCGAGATCGTCCGCGCCAATGTGCTCACCCGCTTCAACGCGATCATCGGCGTACTGTTCCTGATCATCCTGGTGGTCGGTCCGATCCAGGACGGACTGTTCGGCTTCGTGATCGTGGCCAACACCCTCATCGGGATCGTCCAGGAGCTACGGGCCAAGAAGACCCTCGACTCGCTCGCCGTCATCGGCGAGGCCCGGCCCACCGTCCGCCGCGACGGTGTGGCCACCGAGATCCCCACCGGCCGGATCGTCCTCGGCGACCTCATCGAACTGGGCCCCGGGGACAAGTGCGTCGTGGACGGCGAGGTCACCGAGGCCGAGGGGCTGGAGATCGATGAGTCGCTGCTCACCGGCGAGGCCGATCCGGTGCTCAAACAGCCCGGTGACACCGTGATGTCCGGCAGCTTCGTGGTCGCGGGCGGCGGCGCCTTCACCGCCACCCGGGTCGGCCGCGAGGCGTATGCCGTCCAGCTCGCCGAGGAGGCGTCCCGCTTCACCCTGGTCGCCTCCGAACTGCGCAGCGGTATCAGCCAGATCCTGAAGTATGTGACCTGGATGATGATCCCGGCCGCGATCGGCCTGGTGATCAGCCAGTTCGTGGTGAAGGAGAACGACTGGCGGGAAGCGGTACGGCGGATGGTGGCCGGGATCGTGCCGATGGTCCCCGAGGGCCTGGTGCTGCTCACCTCCGTCGCCTTCGCGATCGGGGTGATCCGGCTGGGCCGCCGGCAGTGCCTGGTGCAGGAGCTGCCCGCGATCGAGGGGCTGGCCCGGGTGGACGTGGTCTGCCTGGACAAGACCGGCACCCTCACCGAGGGCGGGATGGACGTCCGTGAGCTGCGGCTGCTCGACGGACACGGCGAGGCACCACCCGGCGACGGGCGCGGGGGCGGGCACGACGAGGGCTATGTGGGGCAGGTGCTGGGCGCCCTCGGCGCCAGTGACCCGCGTCCCAACGCCAGCCTCCAGGCGATCATCGACGCCTATCCGCGCCCGGACGGGTCCGACGGCGATGACGGTGCCGACGGCGGCTGGCGCTCCCGGGACGTGCTGCCGTTCTCCTCGGCCCGCAAGTACAGCGGCGCCACCCTCGACGCCCCCGACGGGCGGCGCGCCACCTGGCTGCTGGGCGCGCCCGAGGTGCTGCTGGCCGAGGGCGATCCGGCGCTGGGCCAGGTGGACGAGCTCAACGCACACGGGCTGCGGGTGCTGCTGCTGGCCCGTGCCGAGGACGGGACGGGCCCGCCGGCCGCCGGGGCCCCGGGCCCCCGGCCGGTCACCGCCGTCGCCCTCGTCGTCCTGGAGCAGCGGCTGCGGCCGGACGCCGCCGACACCCTGCGCTACTTCGCCGAGCAGAATGTCGCCGCGAAGGTGATCTCCGGTGACAACGCCGTCTCCGTCGGGGCCGTCGCGGCCGAGCTGGGACTGCCCGGCGCCGCGCACGCCCTGGACGCACGGCGGCTGCCCGCCGAAACCGCCGGGATGGCCACCGCGCTGGAGGACGGAACGGTCTTCGGACGGGTCACCCCACGCCAGAAGCGGGACATGGTGGGCGCGCTCCAGTCGCGCGGCCACAACGTGGCCATGACCGGCGACGGCGTCAATGACGTACTGGCGCTGAAGGACGCGGACATCGGCGTCTCGATGGGCTCGGGCAGTGAGGCCACCCGCGCGGTCGCCCAGATCGTGCTGCTCGACAACAGCTTCGCCACCCTGCCGTCGGTGGTGGCCGAGGGCCGCCGGGTGATCGGCAACATCGAGCGGGTGGCCCGGCTCTTCCTGGTGAAGACCGTCTACTCGGTCCTGCTCGCGGTGCTGGTGGTGTGCTTCCGGGTGGAGTACCCGTTCCTGCCCCGCCATCTGACGCTGCTGTCCACACTCACCATCGGCGTGCCCGCGTTCTTCCTGGCACTGGCCCCCAACAAGGAGCGCGCCCGGCCGCGGTTCGTGCGCAGGGTGATGCGGTACGCCATCCCCGCCGGGGTGATCGCGGGCGCGGCCACCTTCGCCGCGTATCTGCTGGCCCGTCATTACTACACGGGCCGGGGCGCACTCCAGGCCGAGACCAGCGCCGCCACGCTGACGCTGTTCCTCATCGCGCTGTGGGTGCTGGCCATCGTGGCCCGGCCGTACACCTGGTGGCGGATCGGTCTGGTGCTGACGATGGCCCTGGGGTTCGTGATCGTGCTGGCCACCCCATGGCTCCAGCACTTCTTCGCGCTGCGCCTGGTGGGGACGGCGATGCCGTGGACGGCGGTGGCCATCGCCGCCGTGGCCTCGGCGGTGCTGGAGTGGGTGTGGCGCCGGATCGCCGCGAACGGCGATCCGGCGTCCTGAACCAGCCTGGAGGCCGCTACCGCACGTCCACGAAGTCGGCCGTGGACTTCACCGGCCCGGTGGTGCCGGTGCCCGCGAAGTTCCAGCGGAAGTAACCGTCCTCGACGGCGGTCACGGTCGTCTTGAGCGCGCCCGCGGCGGCCGACTTCACCGTCTTCACCGCGGTGTAGGTGGAGCTGTTCTTCTTGCGGAACTCCAGCGTCACGGGCTGGACCGTGTAGCCCGCGTAGGCGGCCGTCTCCCAGTTGGCACGGGTCAGCGCACCGGTGACGGTGATCGTCCGGCCCTTGCGCACCGGCTCGGGCGAGGCGTTGACGGTCAGCTTGGCGGCGCGCCGCACGGTGAAGGACGCGGCCTTCTCCGTGTTCATGTAGTCGTCGTCGTTGGCGTCGACCAGCACATTGGCGTACCAGGTGCCCGCCGGGTCGTTGTCGATGAAGTCGACCCGCGGGTCCACGGTGAAGGACGCCGTGCAGGTGGAGGTGTGGGCGTCGGTGGCCGAGGCGACACACTTCGCCGGGCCGGTCGCGTCCAGGTACCCGTAGGACGGGCCGTCCACGTAGATCTGCGCGTCCTTGATCCCCGAGTTGTCGGTGGCGGTGACGGCGACCGTGAAGGTCTTGGCCTTCGTGGTCCCCACCACGACGTCCTTGCTGTTCACCGTCACGCTGCTGATCGTCGTGTCGCCGAAGCCGTCCGCCTGCGCGGCGGGCGCGGTCAGGGCGCCCACCCCCGCGGCGGTGGCGGTGGCGAGCACGACGAAGGTCATGCGCTTACGCATCGATTCCCCCACAGAATGCTGAGGCCCCGGGCCGCGAATGTCGCGGTCGGGGCCGGAACTGGCACAACTGTACGATCTTCACGGGACGTTCACAATGTTGTGGATGTTCCACGATGCGGATCCCTCCCGAAACCACCCCGTCCGACCCCAACCCGCCAGTAATGTGGGCGATATGACGGGGCACCGCTTTCGCGCAGACGAGATCGACACCAGCAAGCCGCATTCGGCACGGATGTACGACTACTTCCTGGGCGGCAAGACGCACTACGCGGTCGACACCCAGGCCGCGGAACAGGTCGAGGCCGTCTGGCCGGACGTCAAACCGTGGACCCGCGCCAACCGGGCCTTCATGCACCGCGCGACCCGCTGGCTCGCCGCCGAGGCCGGGATCCGGCAGTTCCTCGACATCGGCACCGGTATCCCCACCGAGCCCAACCTCCACCAGGTGGCCCAGGGCGTGGCGCCGGAGTCCCGGGTGGTCTACGCGGACAACGACCCCATTGTGCTGGCCTACGCCCAGGCCCTGCTGCTCTCCACCCCCGAGGGCCGCACCGCGTACATGCACGCGGACATCACCGAGCCCGAGGCGATCCTCGCCGCCGAGGAGCTGCACTCCACGCTCGATCTGACCCGGCCGGTGGCGCTGTCGCTCAACGCGGTCCTGCACTTCATCGCCGATGAGCAGAAGCCGTACGACATCGTGCGACGGCTGGTCGACGCGCTGGCGCCGGGGAGCTATCTCGTACTGTCCCACGGCTCGCCGGACCGCCGCCCCGGCATCTCGGACGCGGTCACCAACCTCTACCGCAGCAGCGGCATCCACGTACAGGGCCGCACCGAGGAGGAGATCCTGCCGTTCTTCGACGGTCTGGAACTGGTCGAACCGGGTGTGGTGATGCCGCACCGCTGGAAGCCGGAGAGCGAGCGGGCGCGGGCCGAGGCGGAGGCCCTGGACCTGTGGATCCACGCGGGCGTGGCCCGCAAGCCCTGACGCGGACGGCCCCGCCGCCGCCCCCGGAGGGACGGCGGCGGGGCCGCCGTGGGTCATGGATCAGGCCGTCAGCACCTCTTGATCTCGCCGGAGGACTCGAAGTGCCCGGAGTACGTCCACAGCGCCCCGCCGACGTCCTGAACCGAGTACCACACCCCGCCGCCGCCGACCTTGAGGGCGCACCAGACCCGGGCGGTCTCACCTCGTTGGAACGTACCCGCCCTGCGGGACCTGGTGCTGGCCTGCTCGTAGACCGGCGCCGGTTCGAAGGCCTTCAGCTCCACATAGCCACGCTTGGCCGGCACGTGGCTGTCCGCCTGGGCCACCGGCGACACCATCGCGGTCAGCGCGATCACCGCTCCGGCCAGCGCCGTCCCCCGTGCGAGCTTGCTCATGGGCACACTCCCTGAACGTCCGAACTGTCATCGGTCCGGACCCGGGGTCCCGCACGGCCTCGGTGTTCCCCCGGCACCGCGCCCCCGCGTCCTGTCCGTCAGTCTGCCGGGGCGGCGGGTACGGGGCGTTAGCACTCGGTCCACAGCCCGATTGGCTCTGCGTCGCCCCGACCGGACACGCCCTAGTCGAACCAGCGGGCGCGGGCCAGTTCCTCGGTGCGGGTCAGGTCCTCCAGCAGGGCGGCCACCTCGAAGCGGCGGGACCACTGGCCCGCGGCCCAGGACAGTCCGGCCGCGACGCCCTCGACCGTCGAGGCGTGCAGGGTGCCGTCCAGGTACCGCCAGTCGAGCTCGGTCCCGCCCTCGACCAGCAGTTCCTCATGCTCGACATACGACAGCGGGGCGTCCGGGAGGAGTTCGCGCACCGCCTCCGCGACCTCGTGGGGTTCCCCCTGGGAGACCACCGGCGCCGGGTACGCCTCGGTCAGCCGCCGCACCTGGAACAGCTCCGCCAGGTCCGCCGCCCGCGCCGGGGCCACCGGCAGCAGGGCCCGGCCGTCCGCCTCGGCCAGCGGCATCAGGTCGGGCGCGTCCGCGACCAGCGCCTCGCCCGCGTCCACCACGTGCGGACGCCCGTCCACCACGGCCCGTAGATCGTCCGGCAGGGTCACCTGTTCGGGGTCGAGACCGGCCAACTGTCCGTAGAGCGCGCGTAGCTGGGCCGGGGTCACCTCTCGGTCCGGGTCGGCCAGCCGGGCCAGCAGCTCGGCCGCGCCGCCCGGTTCGTCCAGCAGCGCCGCCACCGAGGTCCGCACCCCGAGCGCGCGCAGCACCTGCTCGTCCTCAAATCCGGCCGCGTCCACCGCCTCGTAGAGCCCGGCCAGCAGCGGATCGCCGCCCGCCGCGCGCAGTCCGGCGGGACGGCGGCCGTCCAGCACCGGATGGCCGCGCAGCCACCACGCGGTGTACGACCGCACGATCTCGGTGGTGCCGTCCGGCAGCAGCACCCGCACCGGGGCGGTCAGCGCGTCCCGCAGCGGCGGCTGGGCGAGCATCGCCAGCGCCGCCGGCCAGGCGTCGTCGTCTACCAGGTCCAGGTCCCGCACCGCCACGATCTCGGTGGCCACCGGCGGCACCGGGGTCTCCGGCAGCCGGTCCAGCGCGTCCTCGCACCACACGTCCACCGCGTCCAGCACACCCACGTCATCGGGCTCGGTGTAGTCGCCCTCGCGCGGCTCCAGCTCATCCGGGTCCAGCACCACATCGGTGGCCCGGACCAGGGCGAAGCCCGCCAGCACCCCGACGGCGGCCAGCGGCTGTTCGCCCCAGCGCTCGGCCAGCTCGGCGTCGCACGCGGCGAGTTCGCCCTCCCGCATCACCCGTTCGAAGGCGCTCCCGGGCAGCACCAGCTCACCGGCCGGGGCCAGCTCCCCGTCCTCGTCCGGCAGCGCCAGCGCGGCCAGCCACGGTTCGTCACCGGGCGCCAGCCGGGCCTGCTGGACCAGGCCGAGGACGGTGTCGGCCAGCGCGTCGGCGTCCAGCGCCGCGCCCAGCCCGGCGCCGTCCTCCGGGAACGGGTCGTAGTCGTCCTCCGCCTCCAGCGAATGCGCCACGGCGGCCCGCACCTGGGGGGTGGTCAGCACGGCGCGCGGGGTGGCCGGGGTCGCGCCCAGCTTCTCCAGCAGCGGATGCGCGGCATCCGGGTGCGCCACCTTCAGGCCCAGCCGGGCCAGTGTGCGATGGGTCTCGGCGACGCCCTCGCCCTCACCGCCGATGTCGGTCTCCCCGGGCAGCGGGAGCAGCACCTGCCGCGGCCCGATCGTCGTCCGGCCGTCGGCCAGCGGCACCGGCAGCCCGCTGAGCCGGTCCGGGTCGGTCCCGGCCAGCGCGTCGTACAGCCGCCGCCACCAGGACGGGTCGCGCTCCACCCCCGCCAGCCGGTCGATCACCTCGCCCAGCGGCACCCGCGCCACCTCGAGCACCCGCAGCTCCGTGCGGCGTTCGAGACCGGCGGGCAGCAGGGTCGGGAACAGCTCGGCCAGCACCTCCACGGTCGCCGCGCCCGCGCCCTCGACGATCTCCGCGTCACGGGGGCGCAGCGCGTACGGCTCACCCTCCAGCGCGCCGGGCGCCAGGACGTCGTCGTCCCAGCCGCCGAGGTCGGGCGCCGGGGGCCGCTCCGGCGTCCCGCCTGCGGCCCCCACCGCGGGTCCGCCCTCCGCCGCGTCCGGGCCGAGCGCGTCCGGCGAACCCAGCCAGCCCGCCACCGGTTCGCGGCCGCTCTCGCCCGCCGCCGGTGCCGCCGCGCTGGGCAGGAACGGCACCCTCGGCAGCCGCTCCAGCACCCGCTGCCGCAGCTCACCGTCCAGCTCGCCCTTGCCCAGCGGGCCCGGGACCAGGCCGATCGTGCCGACCCCCACCGGATGCCAGTCGCGCAGCAGCGCGGCGTACGCCTCGGCCGCGCGGTCCAGCAGGAAGTCCGTGAGCGGGCCGGGCGCGGTGTGCCGGCGGGTGGGCTCCAGCGGGAACGAGGCGATCAGCAGCGCGGGCAGCCCCATCGGCTCGTCGGTGGGCGTCGGCGCGTGCACCACCGGGGCTGTGGCGGGCCGCACCGGCGCGCCCTCGGCGTCCACCGGCACCGCCCAGGTCACCGACCACACCGGCCGCAGCCGCTCCTCGACCGGCCGGTCGGCGAGCAGCGCGGTGTCCAGCCGTCCGCCCGCGGTCTCGGTGCGCCAGCGCGTCGTACCGCGCTCACCGCTGTCCTCGACGACCGTGTACGGCCCCTCGGCGCGGCGCCGCAGCGTCCGTACGCCCTCGGGCGTCTCGACCACGACCTCGGCCAGCCCGGGCAGGGTCAGCAGCAGCGCGTCATCAACCCCCGCGAGCAGCCGCTCGGCCACGTCCAGGGCGGCGCCGTCGCGCAGCGGCAGCACCACGACGGTGTCATAGCCCTCCGGCGCGCTGCCCTCGGCGGGCAGCGGCAGCCGCAGCAGCGGAACGTGCCCGTCCCGGCGGCGCAGCTCGTCCGCCAGGCCCGGCGCGGCCTCCGCGGTACGCAGGGCCAGCTCCCGCGCCTCGGCCAGCGACCAGCGGATCCCGCCGCTCCGGCCGACGACCGCGGGCTCGTCGCTCACCGCGAGCACCGCCGCGAACCCGACACCGAACCGGCCCACGGCGCTGTCCGGCTCGTCCCGTTTGGCGGAGGCGCGCAGCGTGGACAGCGACTCGGCCCCGGCGGCGTCCAGCGGGGCACCGGTGTTGGCGGCGGCCAGCACGGCCGGGTCGCCGTCGGTGGCCGGGTGCAGGGTGAGCCGCAGCCGCCCCGGGAGCCCGGAGCGCGCGGCGGCGTCCGCCGCGTTCTGCGCGAGCTCGACGATCAGCCGGTCGCGGTGGCCGCCGAGCGCGAGGTCCTCCTCGGCGTTGGCGTCCTCCCGGAAGCGGGCGGGCGAGGCGGTCCAGGCGTCCAGCACGCCGCGCCGCAGTCGCGCGGTCCCGAACGGGTCCGCGTCCTCGGTCGCGCCTCGCACCATCGCCGTGCTGCTCACGTCTCGCCTCCGGAGTTCCTGGTCCGTGCCCTGCGGTCCTGCCGTACGGGTGCCCGCTGCCGGGTTCCCCACTCTCGCCGGGCCCCCGCGCCCGAGGGCGTCCACCTGCGAACGCCCCTGGTGATGAGGGACCCTAGCGGCGAACGTACCCCTCCCGCGATCCACCCCGACGCCGGACGGCCAGCCACCGGCATCCACCCCGCCGGAGGCCGGTCACCACCCGTTCGCGGCGCCCGGCCCGAGCGGACGCGAACGCGCCCGGACTCGGCCCGCACCCGTGCCGGCCGAGGAGGTACGACGCAGCGGCGGCGGTGTGCCGGTCGAGCACCGGCAGGTCCGCTGTGCCGGCGAACGCCGAAGGCCGTGAGCCGCCGGGCGGCGGTCGCCGCGTTGCGGCCGGGGCACGGCCCCTCGTGAGCACGAGCCCGGTACGGGGCCCGGGGCGTGAGGTCACCGGGGAGGATCTGACGCCGCCGTGGGCAACGCCCCTGCCGACCGGCGCACCGACCGAAGCCCGAGGACACCCACCGCCGCGCGCGGGCTCCACGGCGGGCGCCCGGACAGCGAGGCACGGGCACCGCCGTAGCGCACGGGCCCGCCCCGGCGGGACGGGCCGCGACCGGGCGGCCGGGGCGCGCCAGGTCGGGATCGCCGCCCGGGGAGGGCTAGGAGTGGCCGAGTTCCTCGGCCGGGGCGTCCGGCTCCACCGAGCCGCCGGTGCGGTCGGGGTGGAGCGGCATCGGTTCGACGACCGTCTCGTCGAGCACGGGCTCCGCCGGACGCGGCGGCTTCGGCATCACGGCCGCCTCGGAGTGCGCCCCGCAGCCGTACGACAGGGACACCACACGGCCGTCCGCCGGGCTGAACTCATTGGCGCAGACCCCGAACGCCTGTCGCAGCGAACCCGCGAGCGGCATCAGGAAGCCGCAGCTCGCACAGGTGCCGGGGGCCGCCTGCGCCATCGGGGTCTTGGCGCCGAACGCGTCGTCCCAGCGGTCGGCGGCGTCGTGGAGGCCGTACCGGGAGAGCACCCGGGCGCGGCGCATGCCCAGTTCCTCGGCGAGGGCCGCGATGGAGCCGGTCGCGGGCGCGGCCCCCTGGGCGGCGGGCGCCCCGGGCGTCACGTCCGCCTCCTCCAGCGCGGCGAGCTGCTGCATCTCCTCGGAGACCACGGAGTTGGGCGGCGGGGCGTCCTCGCCCGAGTAGCCCGCCTCCAGCCGCAGGTCCTCGGCCTCGGTGGGGAGCAGGTCCCCCGGCCCCATGTCGCCCGGGCGCAGCCGCTCGCTCCACGGCACCCATTCGGGCGCCAGCAGCGCGTCCGGACCGGGCACCAGCACCGTCTCGTCCAGCGTGACGGCCTTCGCCCGTGAGGCACGGGTGACGGTGACCGCCCAGCGCCAGCCGCGGTAGCCGGGTTCGGAGGCTTCGAAGAGGTGGGTGACGACGCGGTCTCCTTCCGCGACGGCACCGACATGCTCGCCCACCGTCCCGGGCCCGGCCGCTTCCCCGGCTGCCTCGCGGGCGAGTTCGACCGCCTCGGCGCACAGGCGGTCAGGGGTACGGCTTCGCATCGCAGCACTCACAGGATCGATTCTCTCTTCCACGCCGTCGCAGCCGTCTGACGAGTGCGCCAGCCGACCGCCGGACGGCGGGACTGCGGACGGAGCGGACCATGGGGCCGCGTCGACGTCCGCGCCCGATCCGACCTCGGGCGCACCTTGTACGTTCCATTCTGCGGGATGGGAACTCGGTACATGGCCAGGAACGACCGTCGGTGGCGCGCTACGCACGCTACCTTGTCCGGCCGGGCCGCCCCCACCCCCGTCCCCGTCCGATCCTCCGTCATCCGTCCCATCCGAACCGCGTTTGCGCAGGACAGAGCGGGGTTACCGGGGGGTGCCATGGGTGTCGGAGTGAACCGAACCGATCCGGAAAGCCGCCGAAGGTCTCACGTACCGGCCGTGTTGGCTGCACCATGGTCAGGTGGCAGCCATGCGGTTCCAGGGGAGTGGCCCGATCCAACGGTCGGGCCGCTGGATCGCCCGCGCGCTGCACCTCCCCTTCACCGCGACCGGCCGCGGCATCCGGCGGGCGACCCATGCGCACGGCGCCGGGGAGTCCGGGCTGGGCAAGCTGATCGAGCTGCACGCGGTGAACTCGGCGGGCGACATGATGATCACCGTTGCGCTCGCCTCCACGATCTTCTTCTCGGTCCCGACGGACGAGGCGCGCGGCCGGGTGGCGCTGTATCTGGCCATCACGCTGGCCCCGTTCGCCCTGCTGGCCCCCGTGATCGGTCCGCTGCTGGACCGCATCCCGCACGGCCGCCGCGCGGCGATGGCGGGCGCGATGCTCACCCGGGCCGTGCTGGCGCTGACGATGGCGGGCGCGGTGGTGGGCGGCGGTCTGGAGCTCTATCCGGCGGCGCTGGGCGTGCTGGTGGCGTCCAAGGCGTACGGAGTGGTGCGGTCCGCGATCGTGCCACGGCTGCTGCCACCACGGTTCTCGCTGGTCAAGGCAAACTCCCGGGTGACCCTGGCCGGGCTGCTGGCCACCGGGGTCGCCGCGCCGCTGGGGGCCGGGCTGCATCAGCTGGGGCCGAGCTGGCCGCTCTACGGCGCGTTCGTGATCTTCATGGCGGGCACGTTCCTGTCCTTCACGCTGCCGCACAAGGTGGACTCGTCCCTGGGCGAGTCGCGGGCGCGGCTCACCTCCGGCACCCACCATCTGCATCTGCCCGCCTCGGTCCACCGGCCGCGGCCCAGGCCGACGACACCCTCGGGCGCGCGGCTGGGGACGAAACCGGGCGGACGGCCGGGCGGACGCTTCGGCCGCGCGTTCGGCGGACGCTTCGGCGGCGCGTTCCGCGAGCTCTTCGGCCGGCGCCCGGCCAACCCGCTCGGCGGCCGGGAGCGGCGCCCCGGGCTGCGTACCGTCGGCCCGTCCGTCCTGCACGCCCTCCAGGCGTGTGCCGCGCTCAAGACGCTGTCCGGCTTCCTCACCCTGTTCCTCGCCTTCCTGCTGCGCGACCAGCCGGTGGGCGGGCTCGGTCCCGAACTCTCCCTGGCCCTGGTCGCGGTCGCGGCGGGCGGCGGGAACGCCCTGGGCACGGCGATCGGCGCCTGGCTGCGGGCCCGCGGGCCGGAGCGGATCATCGCCGTGGTGCTGACCTCGGCCCTCGGGGTGCTCATCGTGTCGGCCGCGCTGTACGGCGTGGTGACGGTCGCCGCGGTCGCCGCCACGGCGGGCATCGCCCAGGCGCTGGGCAAGCTGTCGCTGGACGCGCTCATCCAGCGCGACGTACCGGAGGAGGTCCGCACCTCGGCGTTCTCCCGTTCGGAGACCACACTCCAGATCGCCTGGGTGATCGGCGGGGCCATCGGTATCGCGCTGCCGCTCAACGGGGTGCTGGGGATGGCGGTCGCCGCGGGGGTGATCGCCCTGGGCGTCGCCGTGAGCGTACGGGGGCTGCTGACCGCCTCCCGGCACGGCACGCCGCGCCCCCGGGTGGCGTGACGCGCGGCCACCGCCCGGGCCGTACCGGAAGCGCCGCGGCGGGCCCGGAAGCGGCCGGAACCGCGGCCGTACGCGGGGGCGAAACGCTCTGGGACGAACCCGCGCGCGGCATGATCGGAACGGACCGATAGCCTGCCCGCATGACCGCTGCGCTGTTTTCCAGGGGCAAGGGCCGCCGCGCCGCCACCGCCGCCTGCGCTGTTGCCCTCGGGCTCATCGCCCTCTCCGCCTGCGACAAGCCGACTCCGATCGCGACGGTGACGGTCGGCTCGACCACCGTGACCGCGGAGGCCGCCAAGGGCTGCTACAGCGAAGGCGGGCAGCTCAGCAAGTCGGAGCTGAACAAGTGCCTGGACGGCGCGCCGGAGAAGACGATCAAGGTGACCACCGGTGAGAAGGTGCGCATCGGCGTCGACCCGAAGATGGCCGAGACGGGCTGGGCCGTGGTGGCCGGTACGCCGGTCATGAACGAGCCGAGCAAGGAGACCTACCGCAGCTTCGACAGCGAGGCCCTGCTGTCGCAGTCAAACCCCCAGACGGGGCAGTCGACTCCGGTCAACAAGGTCACCCTCACCGTCGTCCAGGTGGACGAGAGCGGGAAGGGCAGCCAGCGCCCCAAGGGCATCTGGCGCTTCAAGCTCGAGCGGGACTCCTGACGGACGACCGGCGCCCATGCGCGCGCTGATCGTCACGGCCGTCGCCGCGGAGCGGGACGCGGTGGTGCGGGGCCTCACCCGGCACCTCCACGCCGCCACGCCGCCGGACGGGCCGGGCATCACCGGCGACGGCAGGTCCACCGCGCCCGGCCGGGAGGCCGGGTGCGTCGAGGTCACCCTGCCCGGCGCCGTTCTGCACCGCCTGACGCGGTCCGGCTCCCCGGCGCTCACCGTCGACGTCCTGGCTGCCGGGGTCGGTCCGGCGGCCGCCGCGGCGGGCACCGCCACCGCGCTGACCGCCGCCGCACTCGCGGGCACCCCCTATGACCTGGCGGTATCGGCCGGTATCGGCGGCGGCTTCACCGGTCCGGCCAGTGCCGGTTCCGGGGACGCGCCCCGCGCCCCGCTCGGCTCGGTCGTCGTCGCCGATGCCGTGGTCGCCGCCGACCTCGGCGCGGAAACCCCCGACGGCTTCGCCGCCGTCACCGACCTCGGCTTCGGAACCATCGAACATCTGCCGCCCGCCGATCTCGTGGCCGCGGCCGCCGAGGCCGCCCGCGCGGCACGCGGCACCGTGCTCACCGTGTCGACCGTGACCGGCAGCGCCGGGCGCGCCGCGGAGCTGCTGCGGCGTCATCCGCGGGCCACCGCCGAGGCGATGGAGGGATTCGGGGTGGCCGAGGCGGCCGCAGCGCAGTCGGTGCCCGTCCTGGAGGTACGGGCGGTCTCCAACGCCGTCGGCCCGCGCGACCGCGCCGCCTGGCGGATCGGTGAGGCGCTGGAGGCCCTGGCCGACGCCTTCGGGCACCTCGTACCCGTCCTCAGCACCTGGACCCGGGCCCCGGGCCCGGACCCCGACCGGGAAGGAACCGGGCCGTGACCGAGCCCCTGAAGATCGCGTACTCCCCGTGCCCGAACGACACCTTCGTCTTCGACGCCTGGGCCCACGGCCGCGTTCCCGGGGCTCCGCCGCTGGACGTCACCTTCGCGGACATCGACATCACCAACGGGATGGCCGAGCGCGGGGAGTTCGACGTACTGAAGGTGTCCTACGCCGTTCTCCCCTGGGTGCTGGACCAGTACGCGCTGCTGCCGTGCGGCGGGGCCCTGGGCCGTGGCTGCGGTCCGCTGGTGCTGACCCGGGAGCCCGGCCGGGCGGCCGACCTGGCGGGTCGGACGGTCGCGGTGCCGAGCGAGCGTTCGACGGCCTATCTGCTGTTCCGGCTGTGGGCCGCGACCGAAGTCCCGGACGGCGTGGGGCAGATCCAGGTGCTGCCGTTCCACGAGATCATGCCCGCGGTGCGGGACGGCAAGGTGGACGCCGGACTCGTCATCCACGAAGCCCGGTTCACCTACCGGGATTACGGCCTGCACTCCCTCGCCGACATGGGCGAGCACTGGGAGTTGACGACCGGGCTGCCGATCCCGCTCGGCGCGATCATCGCCAAGCGCTCACTGGGCACCGAGCGGCTGCGCGCACTCGCCGACGCCGCCCGCACCTCGGTACGGATGGCCTGGGACGACCCGGAGGCGTCCCGCCCCTATGTGCTGGCGCACGCCCAGGAGATGGACCCGGCCGTCGCCGACCAGCACATCGGTCTGTATGTCAACGAGTTCACCGCCGGGCTGGGCGAGGACGGCTACGCCGCGGTGCGGGGGCTGCTGACCCGTGCGGCGGCCGAGGGGCTGGTACCGCCCCTCGGCCCCGATGCGCTGGAATTCGCCTGACCGTCGTTCCCGGGCATCACCGCGACACGTCTCCGCCGTCTCTTTGTCCGGAACTCGTCGCTGAGCGTGTCTGATTCATTACGTTCCGGGGGTGGCCCGCACGGTGCGGGGCGCCCGGATCGGACGTCGGACCGATCAGACGTCGAGCTGATCGGCGACCGCGCGCAGCATGCCCGCGATCTTGTGGCCGTGCGCCTTGTCGGGATACCGGCCGCGCTCCAACTGCTGGGTCACGTTCTCCAGCAGGGTGGTCAGATCCTGGACGATGGACGCCAACTCGTCCGGCTTGCGCCGCTGGGCCGCCGCGACCGACGGCGTCGGGTCAAGGATCGTCACCGAAAGTGCCTGGTCACCGCGGTTTCCCGCCACCACGCCGAATTCCACGCGCTGCCCCGGCTTCAGGGCGTCCACGCCGTCCGGAAGCACTGACGAGTGCACGAAGACGTCACCGCCGTCATCGCGGGAGAGAAAGCCGAAGCCCTTCTCACTGTTGAACCACTTGACCTTGCCGGTAGGCACGTCTGTCCTCGTCCTCGTCGCTCGTCGGAAAACACGGAAAAACAGCTCTGGATAGCACTACAGCGGGTCGTAGGACCCGCCACCACCAAGGCTAATGGTCCCGAGCCTGGTGACAAGACGTACCCGGATGGTTCCGGGTGGTTCGCATGGGCGCTCAGGCACCGATCTACCCTGGTGCGGTGAGCAATGAAACCCCGCACCGTGGCAGCCCTCCCGACGGGCCGGGCGACCGGCTGGTCCGTATCGGCGTGATCGTCTTCGTCGTCGGCGCGATCGCCACCCTGGCCACCGTCGCACCCATGTTCCTGGGCGCGGATCCGCTGCCCACCGCCGCGTATCTGATCTCGATGCTCATGGGCGTCGGCTTCGCGCTCGCCGCGGCCGGAGTGCTGCGGTCGATCACGGCGCAGCGGCGGGAGGCCGCGCGGGTCACGGACGGCCGCTAGGACGGATGGCGAGGGTCAGCTTCCGGCCGGCCGGCCGTCGAGGTGCTCCGCCAGCCACTCCGGGAACGCGGTCAGATCGGTGAGCACCACGTCGGCCCCGGCCTGACGCAGCTCCTCCGCACCGCACGGACCGGTGGGGACCGCCACCGACAGCGCGTCCGCGAGGCGCGCGCCCCGTACGTCGCCGGTGTGGTCGCCGACGTAGACCGTCGCACCGTGCTCGCGCAGCGCCTCCGCCTTGGCCTCGGCCCACAGCCAGCCGACGACCGCGTCCGGCACGATGCCCAGGTGGCTCAGGTGCAGTTCGGCGTTGGGCTCGTGCTTGGCGGTCACCACGATGCTGCGGCCCCCGGCCCGCCGCACCGCCTCGATCGCCTCCCGGGCACCGGGCAGCGCGGCGGTGGGCGCTATCGCGAACTCCGGGTAGAGCGCGCGGTAGAGATCGCTGATCTCCGGGATCCGCTCATCGGGGAACCAGTGCGCGAGCTCCTGCTCCAGCGGCGGCCCCAGCCGGGTGACGGCCAGCTCCGCGTCGACGAAGGTGCCGGTGCGGGCGGACAGCTCCTCGTACGCCGCCTTGATACCGGGCCGGGAGTCGATGAGCGTCATGTCCAGGTCGAAGCCGACCGTCACCGTGTGCGAAGCCATGTCCTTCATTGTGCCGTCCGCTCGGCGGGCTCCTCCGGTCAGGTTGACCTGCCGCGTTGACGCGGTGGGTTGACCCGGGGACCCGCGCGGGAGGGGTCAGCCCCGGCGCCGCGCCCGCCACACCAGGAAGAGCACCGTGGCCACGGCCGCGGCCCGGACGATCACCGGCCAGGTGTCCGTCAGCGCGTCCTTCATCCCGTCCTTAGGGATCGGGTCGCCCCACTTGCCGTTGGAGCGCCCCCACAGCCAGACCATGCCCCCGGCCGCGACCAGACCCGGCATGACCAGCACGGCCCACTTCGCCTCGGCGCGGGAGTGCCTGCCGGTGGTGTACGCGAGCACCCAGCCGAAGCCCAGCAGCAGGACGTTGCCCATCGCGGCGCCCGCGATGAGCAGGGCGATCGAGAGCAGCAGCAGCGGGCCGAGCCCCGCCAGCCACCCGGCCCCGGCGGCCCGGCCGCCGTCCTCCGCCGCGGCCTTGCCCGGCCCGAACAGGGTGCGGCGCAGCAGCCCGCGCCGGCCCGCACCGGCGCCCTCCGCTTCGCCGTCCGCCTCGGCTTCCGCCTCCTCCTCGGCCGCGGCCCGCTCGGCGGCGTCCCGTTCGAACCGCTCACGCCGTTCCCGGCGCTCCTGCTCGGCCGAGGTACCGCCGAGCAGCTCGGGGATCTCGATCCCGCCGACGAACCCCTCGACGGCGCCGTACTGCGCGTCGTGCTGCTCGGGCTGGGCGAACGGCCCCGGCTCCACATGCCACCAGTCGGGGTTGGACTCGCGCGGGCCGAGCTCGTCCTCGCCCGCGAGGTGCGGCGGTGACGCGGCGGCCGACCGCGGGGCGGGGATGGCGGGCCCGTCGGGGGTGACCGGGGTGTGCTTGATCAGGGAGGTGCCGTCACTTGCCCCGCCGCCACCGGACGCCCGGTCGCCGTACGCCCCGCCCCCGTAGCCCCCGCTGTCGTTCCCCTTGCGCGGGGTGGGCACCTTGCCGCCGGTCAGCCCGGTGCGTTCGGCGAGTCCGGCCAGTTTGTCGCGGGCCGCCCGTGCCGCGCCCGCGGCACCGCGCGGCGGTTCGGAGGTCGCCGGGCCCGACACGCCCGGGCCGGAGGGGTCCGGTGCGGACGCTCCGGTGGAGGGGCCGCCGGGCGCGCCCGCGCCCGGACCGGGATCGGAGGCCCGGCCGCCCGCGGCGGCGACCACGTCGGCGGGCGAGCCCAGCTTGGCGAGGATCCGCTTCACCCCGGCCGCGCTGTCCGCGCCGCCGGTGGCCCGCCGGTGGTCGATATCGGCGCGGAGCCCGGAGACCAGCCGCATCCGGTCGCCCGACGGCAACCCCTGCTGCTGGGCCAGGTCCCCGACACGGCTCAGATAGTCGTAGACGAGCTTCTCGCTCTCGATCCCCACCAAGACCCCTGAGAATGCGCACGGTCGGCGTACCAGACGGCTTCGACCGTACCGTGCGGGAGCGGATTCCCGCCGCACCACCGGCGTCCGCCGCCCCGGGTACTGTGGATCGAATGACCAGCTCGCGGAATCGGGAGGCGCGCGTGGCGGCAGAGACCGGCCCGGCGGACGGCGGCCGCGGCGCGCCGCGCACACTCGCCGAGGAGCTGCGCACCCGCCCCGACGACGCCCTCGCGACGCTGCTGCGCGCCCGTCCCGATCTGCTGTCCCCCGTCCCGAACGACCTCACCCAGCTCGCCACCCGGGCCGGGACCCGCGCCTCGGTCGTACGGGCGGTGGAGCGCCTGGACCGGTTCGCGCTCCAGACCGCCGAGGCGCTGGCCGTCGCCCCGGACCCGTGCCCGTACGAGACGCTGCGCGACCTGATGACGGGGACGGGCGACCAGCCGGGGCCGGACGACCAGCCGGGGTCGGGCGGCGAACCGGCCGGGGCGGCGTCCCTGCCCGACGGGCTGCGGGCGCGGATCGCCGAGGAGCTGCCGCGCGCCGTCGCCACCCTGCGCCGCCAGGCCCTGGTGTGGGGCGGCGACGACAAGTTGCGGCTGGTCCGCACCGCCCGTGAGCTGCTGACCCCGTCCCCCGGCGCACCGTCCCCGACCGGGCTCGGCCCCACCGTCCAGGAGGCCACGGCCGGGACGTCGCCGGGGCGCCTCCAGGAGTTGCTGGCCACCGCCGGACTGCCGCCCACCCACGATCCGGTGACGGCCGTGGCCGCGCTCGCCGGGCTGTTCGGCGACCGCGCGCGGATGGCCGCGCTGCTGGCCGGGGCGCCGGAGGGAGCCCTCGCCGTCCTGGCCAAGCTGGTCTGGGGGCCGCCCTACGGCGAGGTGTCCGTGGCCGCGCCGAGCCCGCCCGTCGCCTGGCTGCTGGAGCGCGGGCTGCTGCTGCCGTCCGGGCCGCGCAATGTGGTGCTGCCCCGTGAGGTGGCCCTCCATCTGCGCGGCGGCCGGGCGCACCGCGCCCCCGAGCCGCTGCCCCCGCCGCTGCCGCCCGCCGCCGAACACCGTCCACAGGCTGTGGACAGCACTGCCGCGGGCCAGGCGTTCACCGCCCTGGACACCGTCGAGGAGCTGATGGGGCAGTGGGAGACCGCCGCCCCGCAGGTGCTGCGCGCGGGCGGGCTGAGCGTACGTGACCTCAAGCGGACGGCCGCCGCGCTCGACGTGACCGAGCAGACCGCCGCCTTCTGGATCGAACTGGCCTACGCGGCCGGTCTGCTGGCCTCCGACGGGGAGACCGACGAGCGCTACGCCCCCACCCCCGCCTACGACGACTGGCTGCGGCTGGCCCCCGAGGAGCGGTGGGCCGGGCTGGTCTCCGCCTGGCTCGCCGCGACCCGTACGGCGGGTCTGATCGGCGCCCGGGACGCCAAGGGCCGTACGCTCGCCGCGCTCGGCCCGGAGCTGGACCGCTCCCCGGCGCCGGAGGTGCGCCGCCGACTGCTCACGCTGCTCGCGGCGGTCCCGTCGGGGGCCTCGGCCGACGCCGACGGACTGCTGGCGCGACTGCGCTGGGAACGGCCGCCGCACCGGGGGGCCGCACCGGCCGTTCCGGCGCCGTCGTCACCCTCGGGTGCCGGTTCCGTTCCCGGTTCCGCTTCCTCCGCCTCCCCCGGTGACGATCTGCGGTCGCGGCTGGCCCGCTGGACCCTCACCGAGGCCGAACTGCTGGGCGTCACCGGCCGCGGCGCCCTCTCCTCCCACGGCCGCGCGCTCCTCGGTCTGCCGCCGGAGGGTCCGGCGCCTGCGGCCGCGGCCGCACAGCCGACCACCCCCGCCGAGACGGCCACCGCGACCGCGAACGCCGCCCGGCTGCTCGCCCCGCTGCTGCCCGAACCCCTGGACCACGTACTCCTCCAGGCCGATCTGACCGCTGTCGCGCCCGGCCCCCTGGAGCGGCCGCTCGCCGAGACGCTGGGCGTCCTGGCCGAGGTCGAGTCCAAGGGCGGTGCCACGGTCTACCGCTTCACCCCCGCCTCCGTGCGCCGCGCCCTCGACGCCGGGCGGGCCGCCGACGATCTGCACACCTTCCTCACCGCTCACTCCCGCACCCCGGTGCCCCAGCCGCTCGCGTACCTGATCGACGACGTGGCGCGCAAACACGGCCATCTGCGGATCGGCGCCGCCTCCGCGTATGTGCGCTGTGACGATGAGGCGCTGCTGGTGGAGATCCTCGCCGACCGCCGTTCCGCCGGGCTGCGGCTGCGCCGTCTCGCCCCCACCGTGCTGGCCTCCCAGGCCCCGCCGGACGCGCTGCTCGACGGTCTGCGCGCCATGGGGTACGCACCGGCCGCCGAATCCGCCGAGGGCGATGTGCTGATCACCCGCGCCGAGGCCCAGCGCACCCCGCCCCGCACCGCGCCCACCCCGGTGCCGGACGGGCCGCCGCGGCCCGATGACACCCTGCTCGGCGCCGCCGTCCGCGCCATCCGCGCCGGAGATCTCGCCGCCACCGCGCCGCACAAGCCGGTACCGGCCGCGGCGGGCACCGCCTCCGGCCGGCTGCCGCGCACCACCTCCGCCGACACCCTCGCCACCATGCAGGCCGCGGCCCTCACCGGGTCCGCCGTCTGGATCGGCTACGTCAACGCGGACGGCGCCGCCAGCCAGCGCGTCATCGCCCCGGTCCGGGTCGAGGGCGGTTTCGTCACCGCGTACGACCACACCGCGGACGAGGTCCGCACCTATCCGCTGCACCGCATCACCGGCGTCGCCGAACTGGCCGACGAGGCCGGGTAGCTCACGCCGCCGGGCCTCCGGCCGCGGAGGAGGACGAAGGCTTGGTCCAGCGGTGCCACCAGTGGCGGCGCCGCGGATGCAGGGCACGGCCGAGCAGCCGCCCGATCAGGACGTAGCCCAGCAGGGCACCGCTCGTATTGAGGATCACGTCGTCGACGTCGAAGGCACGCCCCTCGACGATCAGCCCCTGTGCCGTCTCGACCATGACCATCACCAGCCCGGTCACCAGCACCACCCGCACCGCGCCCCGCGCCCGGGGCATCAGCATCGGCAGCAACACCCCGAAGGGCGCGCCGAGCAGCACATTGCCGCCGATCTGCTTGACCGTGTCCTGGAAGGCGGGCTGATCGAGGTACGCGCGCAACGAGGCGCCCGGCCGCATGTTCGTGTGCACGAGATCGGACGAACCGGGCGACGGCACGAGCGTCGCCCCGGCGAGCGCCACCGCGAACCCCACCATGCAGACGAATGCCAGCAGCAGCACCACCACTCGCGCGGCCTGCGCCTGCCACGAGTCCCGCTGGAGCAGCGGCCGCCTGGGCGCGGCCGCCGTCTCCGTCGCCGGTGCCGGTGCCGCGGCGGCCTCCGGCTTCGGCTTCGGCCGCGTCTTCGGGGGCAGCGCCTCCGTGGTCCTCGTGGTCGACGTCTTCGTGGCCGACGCCTTGCTGGACGACGCCTTGGTGGCCGTCGTCTTCTTCGCCGGTGTCCGCTTTGCGGCCGTCTTCTTCGCCGCCGTCGTCTTCTTCGGCACGCCCGCCGCCTTCTTCTTCGTCGTCGTCTCGGCGGGCTTCTTCGTCGTCGCGCTCTTCGGAGTCTTCTTCGCGCCGGTCGTCTTTGCCGCGCCGGTCTTCCGGATCTCCCACCCGGCGATTGTGACCACAGGGACCAACCTCCCACCGCTGTCTCTGTCCCCGCTTGCCCGTAGCGGTGGGGAGTATCCCTGTGGCTCTGTGTGACCGCTCCGCTACATCTCCCCGCCCGTTCCGCCCGATGGGGGACACTGGTTCTTTGGCCACCCGGCCGAGCCCCAGCGAAACGGAAGGATCCAGGCGCGTGAATGGACCCCTCATCGTCCAGAGCGACAAGACCCTCCTGCTCGAGGTGGACCACGAGCAGGCGGACGCCTGCCGCCGCGCCATCGCGCCCTTCGCCGAGCTGGAGCGGGCGCCCGAGCACATCCACACCTATCGGGTGACCCCGCTCGGGCTGTGGAACGCCCGCGCCGCCGGGCACGACGCCGAGCAGGTCGTCGACGCGCTCGTCGAGTTCTCGCGCTACCCCGTCCCGCACGCCCTGCTCGTCGACGTCGCCGAGACGATGGCCCGCTACGGGCGGCTGCGGCTGCTGAAGCACCCCACCCACGGGCTGGTGCTGGAGACCAGCGACCGCCCGGTGCTGGAGGAGATCCTGCGGTCCAAGCGGGTCCAGCCGCTGGTCGGGGCGCGGATCGATCCGGACACGGTGGTGGTCCACCCCTCCGAGCGCGGGCAGATCAAGCAGACGCTGCTGAAGCTGGGCTGGCCCGCCGAGGACCTGGCCGGTTACGTCGACGGTGAGGCCCACCCCATCGAGCTGCGCGAGGACGGCTGGGGCCTGCGGCCGTACCAGAAGCAGGCCGTCGAGGGGTTCTGGCACGGTGGGTCCGGGGTGGTCGTCCTCCCCTGCGGCGCCGGAAAGACGCTGGTCGGGGCGGGTGCGATGGCCACCGCCAAGTCCACCACGCTGATCCTGGTGACCAACACCGTCTCCGCCCGGCAGTGGAAGCACGAGCTGGTGCGCCGTACCTCGCTCACCGAGGAGGAGATCGGTGAGTACAGCGGTACGCGGAAGGAGATCCGCCCGGTCACCATCGCCACGTACCAGGTGCTGACCACCAAGCGGAAGGGCATCTACCCGCACCTGGAGCTGTTCGACTCCCGCGACTGGGGTCTGATCGTCTACGACGAGGTGCATCTGCTGCCCGCGCCCGTCTTCAAGTTCACCGCCGACCTCCAGGCGCGGCGGCGGCTCGGGCTGACGGCCACGCTGGTCCGCGAGGACGGCCGCGAGTCCGATGTCTTCTCGCTCATCGGGCCCAAGCGCTTCGACGCGCCCTGGAAGGAGATCGAGGCCCAGGGCTACATCGCACCCGCCGACTGCGTCGAGGTCCGCGTCAATCTGACGGAGACCGAGCGGCTGGCGTACGCCACCGCCGAGACCGAGGAGAAGTACCGCTACTGCGCCACGACCGGTTCCAAGCGCCGCGTCACCGAGGCGCTGGTGGCCCGGCACCGGGGGCAGCAGACCCTGGTGATCGGTCAGTACATCGACCAGCTCGACGAGTTGGGCGAGCACCTGGACGCGCCGGTCATCAAGGGCGAGACCACCAACGCCCAGCGCGAGAAGCTCTTCGACGCCTTCCGGCAGGGTGAGCTGTCCGTGCTCGTCGTCTCGAAGGTCGCCAACTTCTCGATCGACCTCCCCGAGGCCACGGTCGCCATCCAGGTGTCCGGCACCTTCGGCTCACGCCAGGAGGAGGCCCAGCGGCTGGGACGGGTGCTGCGGCCGAAGGCCGACGGCCATCCGGCGGTGTTCTACTCGGTCGTCGCGCGCGACACGATCGACCAGGACTTCGCCGCGCACCGGCAGCGGTTCCTGGCCGAGCAGGGGTACGCGTACCGGATCGTGGACGCGGGGGAGCTGCTGGCGGACGAGGACGTCTGACGGGGCGGGATCGGGCCGGGCTCCGGCGGCGGTGTGCTCAGCGTCTGGGTACCGTCACGCCCCGCGCGTCGTCCCCGTACGAACCGAGCACGGCCACGCTGAACGCCGTGCCCGCGAAGACCCGTACCGCGCGGAGGGCCTGGCCCACCAGGTGACGGGGGTGGGCGGCGGCGCCCGCGGCGGCGTCCTGGCCGGTGCTTGCGCTGGTGCTGATCGCTGCGGTGGTCATGTCCTCCAGCATGCTGCGCGGGTCCGGCCGCGGCATCGACCTGCCGGTGTAATCGGCCCGGCGGCGGCGTACGACCGCAGGGCCATGCCGTCCCCTCCGGGGGGAGGAGCCCGACCCTGAGACGGGGAGGGACACGGGTCCTGCCGGAGGATGACCGGCTGACGACCCGGCGGCGGCCGGACCGCGGCCGGACGGTGAAGAAGGCTGCGGAAAAATCGTTCGCGACCGCGATCCGCCCTGGCTACAATCGCGCGTCTGCCGCCTCCCGTACGGGGAGAGCCGCCGCCCGGTCGGAAACCGGTCGGCATCTCGAGCTCGTCGAACGTTCCTCATTCGCCCTGCCGCACCCTGCCCGGAGGCTACGCCGTGCCCTCGCACGTCCCTGACCCGTCCGACGCCCCGACCGACGTCTCGTCCGACCCGCTCGCCCGGGAACGCTCCCACCTCAGCGCCTCCCGTGCCGCCCTGCGCGCCATGCGCGCCGACGTCGAGGCGCTCGACCTCCGGGACGTCACCGCCAACTGGGTCAACGCCGAGGTGCTGCAACGCCAGGTCGAGGACCGCATCAAGGCGCTCGCCGACCTCGCCGACACCCCGCTCTTCTTCGGCCGGCTGAACTACCTGCACGCCCCCGGCGCGGAGACGGCGGAGGGCGCCGAGGGCGAGCTCTTCTACATCGGGCGGCGGCATGTGCACGACGCCGACGGCGACCCCATGGTCATCGACTGGCGCGCCCCCGTCTCCCAGCCCTTCTACCAGGCGTCGAAGAAGGCGCCGATGGACATCGCGCTGCGCCGCCGCTTCGGCTACACCGGCGGTGAGCTGACCGCCTACGAGGACGAACGCCTCAGCGACCCGGACGAGGCCGAACACTCCAGCAAACTGCTCCAGGCCGAGATCGAGCGTCCGCGCGTCGGCCCGATGCGGGACATCGTCGCGACGATCCAGCCCGAGCAGGACGAGATCGTCCGCGCCGGGATCGGCGGCACCGTCTGCGTCCAGGGGGCGCCGGGCACCGGCAAGACGGCCGTGGGCCTGCACCGGGTGGCCTATCTGCTCTACGCGCACCGCGAGCGGCTGGCCCGCTCCGGCACCCTCGTCATCGGCCCGAACCGCTCCTTCCTCCACTACATCGAGCAAGTTCTCCCCGCGCTCGGGGAGTTGCAGGTCGCCCAGGCGACCGTCGAGGACCTGGTGGGCCATGTGGAGGTGCGCGGCACCGACACCGCCGAGGCCGCCCGGCTCAAGGGCGACGCCCGGATGGCCGAGGTGCTGCGGCGCGCCCTGCGGTCGCATGTGACCGTCCCCGCCGAACCCTGTGTGGTCGTGCGCGGCTCACGCCGCTGGCGGGTGCCCGCGTACGAACTGGAGGAGATGGTGCGGGAGTTGCTGGACCGCGACATCCGTTACGGCGCGGCCCGCGATGCCCTGCCGCAGCGGATCGCCCACGCGGTGCTGGTCCGTATGGAACAGGCGGGCGAGGCCCCCGACGACCGGGTGCAGGACGCGGTGGCCCGCAACGCGGCGGTCAAGGCGGCGGTGAAGGCGATCTGGCCCGTCGTCGACCCGGCCAAGCTGGTGCTGCGGCTGCTCTCCGACGCCGACTTCCTGGCCGCGCACGCGGACGGGATCCTCGACGCCGACGAGCGGAAGGCCGTGCTGTGGGCCAAGCCCGCGCGGGGCGTGAAGACCGCGAAGTGGTCCCCGGCGGACGCGGTGCTGATCGACGAGGCGGCCGACCTCATCGAGCGCACCCACTCCCTCGGCCATGTGGTCCTCGACGAGGCGCAGGACCTCTCCCCCATGCAGTACCGCGCGGTCGGCCGCCGCTGCACCACCGGTTCGGCGACGGTGCTCGGCGACCTCGCGCAGGGCACCACCCCCTGGGCGACGGCCAGTTGGGAGGAGGCCCTGACGCATCTGGGCAAGGCGGGGGCCACGGTGGAGGAGCTGACCCAGGGCTTCCGCGTACCGCGCGAGGTGATCGCCTACGCGTCACGGCTGCTGCCGGACATCGCCCCCGGTCTCAACGAGGCCACCTCCGTCCGTGAGGCCGCGGGCGACTTCGCGGTGCGGGCCGTGGATCCGGCCGAGCTGGACGACGCGGTCGTGACGGCCTGCCGGGAGGCGCTGACCCACGAAGGTTCGATCGGTCTCATCGCCGCCGATGCCCGGGTGCCGGTGCTGGCGGAGAAACTGACGGCGGCGGGGCTGTCGTACCTCGCCCCGGGCGAGGAGACCAGCGCGGACGCCCGGCTCACCCTGGTCCCGGCGACGCTGGCGAAGGGCCTGGAGTACGACTACGTGGTCCTGGACGAACCGGCGGCCGTGGTGGACGGCGAACCGGATGAACGGACCGGGCTGCGACGGCTGTACGTGGCGCTGACGCGGGCGGTGTCGGGGCTGACGGTGGTGCATGGGGCGGGGTTGCCGGAGCGGTTGCGGTAATCGATCGCCGTGACGCCCCGCACCCCCCTTCAGTGACCCGTGTCACATCCGACTCCTGTCAGCAAGCGGGGCGCTGTCCCGTTCAAGGGGCACGCGAACGAGACAGGAGACCGCCATGAAGCACCGCATCGTCGTACTCGGCGCTGGATACGCCGGGGCCTTCGCCGCCGGAAACCTGGCCCGCCGGCTCTCCCCCGCCGACACCGAGATCACCGTCGTCAACGCCGTGCCCGACTTCGTCGAGCGGATGCGACTCCACCAGCTCGCGAGCGGCCAGGACCTCGCGTTCCGCAAGCTCGCCGACATATTCGCGGGCAGCGGGGTGCGGTTGCGCCTGGCGCGCGTCACCGGCGTCGACCCCGAGCGCAAGACCGTCGCCCTGAACGGCAAGGACGGCGAGGACGGCAGCGGTGAGCTCGCGTACGACACGCTTCTCTACACGCTCGGCAGTTCCGTGGCCCACCATGGCGTCCCCGGCGTGGCCGAGTACGCCTTCGATGTGACCGGTCTGTCCGCGGCGCTGCGTCTGCGCGAGCGTCTGGCCGGCCTGCGCGAGGGCGGCACCGTGCTGGTCGTCGGGGAGGGGCTGACCGGCATCGAGACCGCCACCGAGTTCGCCGAGTCCCGGCCCGACCTTTCGGTCGCGCTCGCGGCCCGCGGCGAATTGGGCGCCTGGCTCTCCCCGAAGGCCCGTCGTCACCTGTCCCAAGCCTTCGACCGGCTGGGCATCACCGTCCATGAGCACACCGGCGTCGAAGCCGTCGAGCCGGCACGGGCGGTCGCCGCCGGCGGTACGTCCCTCCCCGCCGACGTGACCGTGTGGTCGGCCGGATTCGCCGTGCACCCCATCGCGGCCACCAGCGGCCTGGAGGTCGTCGAGAGCGGCCAGATCGCCGTCGACCGCACCATGCGCTCGGTCTCGCACCCGGACGTCTACGCCGCCGGTGACTGCGCCTACGCGATCGGCGAGGACGGTCGGCCGCTGCCGATGTCCTGTGCCTCGGCCGGCTCCACCAACATGCAGGCGACCGCCGCGATCATCGCCCGCCTGACGGGCGGCGAAGTCCCGGCCATCGGGCTGAAGTACCACGGCAACCACATCAGCCTCGGGCGGCATGACGCGATCTTCCAGATGGTGGACGGGGACGTCCGGCCGAAGTCCTGGTACCTGGGCGGCCGGACCGCCGCGCGACTCAAGTCGGGCGTGCTCAAGGGGGCCGGGTGGGGCATCGCTCACCCGACCTTCGGTATGCCGAAGCGCAAGCGCCGCCTGGCCACCGGGTCTGAGCGGGTCGGCGTGGAGGTCGCCGCATAGGCTGTTTCGCGTGGACAGCGCGGCCATCGACCGGTTCGAGGCCAGCCGGGGCAGGCTGGCCTCGCTCGCATACCGTCTGCTCGGCTCGGCGGCCGATGCCGAGGACGTCGTCCAGGACGCGTTCCTGCGCTGGCAGGCCGCGGACCGGGAACGCATCGAGGTACCGGAGGCGTGGCTGACCAAGGTCGTCACCAATCTCTGCCTCGACCGGCTCCGCTCGGCGCAGGCGCGCCATGAGCGCGCTGCCGGAGACTGGCTGCCCGAGCCGCTCCTCGATGGCGATCCGATGCTCGGCCCCGCCGACACCTTCGAGCAGCGCGAATCGGTGTCCTTGGCCGTACTGACCCTCATGGAGCGTCTCTCGCCGGTCGAGCGGGCCGCTTACATCCTGCGCGAAGCCTTCACGTACCCCCACGCCGAGATCGCCGGGATCCTCGACATCACCGAATCCGCGAGCCAGCAGCATGTCCACCGGGCCCGACGCCGGGTCGCCGCCGAGCGCCGCGGCGGCGACGAGGTGGACCCCGCGTCCGCGCGCCGGATCGTCGAGGAGTTCCTCGCCGCCGCCACGTCGGGGCGCACCGAACGGCTGGTGGCGATGCTCACCGCCGACGTGACCGCGGTCTCGGACGGCGCCGGACTCGCCAGGCGGCTGCTGCGGTACGGCACGCGCGAGCGCGTCGCCTCCTACGTGCGGGCCGGCTTCAAGCCCACTCCGGCGAAGCGGCGGCTGGCAGGCGGCTCCCCCGCGTTCCACATCGCGCTGGTCAACGGCTCCCCGGCGGTCCTTGCCGTGGTCGACGACCGGGTCGTGGGCGCCGTGGTGTTCGACATCACCGACGGCAAGGTCGCGGCGCTGTGCGGCATCGCCGCCGCCGGCCGGCTCACGCGTCTCAACGAGACCTGGCGGCGACGCGAAACCGACGCGCCGGTCATCGACGCATGGTGACGTTTCGTCAGCGGCCCCTCGTCGGCGGGGCGCGGGTGCGTTGTTCTCGGGTGCGGGGCCGGGGCCTCCGGGGCGGGGTCCTGGACCGTCTATTTACGGCGCCGGTGCCCGGAGACGTGTGGCGAACCCAAGATTGGCGCCACAAATACACGAAAGTGTCCCGGACCCCGCCCCTGCGACCCCGGCCCCTCCCGTCTCGTCGGCGGCTCTCCGTCAGCCCACCGGGACGGGCACGTCCAGCGCGGTGCGCCACCGACGGACGGCGGCCGTGTCCACGGGGCCGTCCCATCCGGCGGGGCGGGCCGCACTGCCGATGTGGAAGGCGTCGATCCCCGCCGCGCGGAGGGCGGACAGATGACCGAGGCGCAGTCCGCCACCGGCCATGATCCGCGGCTCGTAGCCGGGCAGGCCGGTGCGGGCGGCTTCGACGAGGAGGGTCGGCAGCCCCTCGTCCACTCCCTGTGCCGATCCCGCGGTGAGGTAGGTGTCGAGACCGGGGAGGTCCGCGAGTTGCTTGCGGAGCATGTCGCGGTCGGCGGCCCGGTCGATGGCGCGGTGGAAGGTCCAGCGGCTCTCGTCCATACCGGGTCCGGCCCCGATGACGTCGGTGAGGGCGCGGACCGCGTCCAGGTCGATGTCACCGGTGTCGGTGAGGAACCCCAGCACGAACTCGTCGGCGCCCTCGGCGTACAGCGCGGCGGCGCGCTTGCAGAGGGTGTCGAGGTCGGCGGCGTTCCCGGCGGCGAAGCCGTCGGACGCGCGGAGCATCACCCGCACCGGGATGTCCACGGCCGACCGGACAGCGGCGAAGGTCTCCCGGGAGGGGGTGAGCCCGTCGGCGGCCATGTCGGTGACCAGTTCGAGGCGGTCCGCCCCACCGGCCTGTGCGGCGATCGCGTCAGCGGGGTGGAGCGCGATCACCTCGAGAACTGGTCTAGACATGCTTCTCAGCTTGCCACACGGCGGTGGGGGCGAAACCGGTACCCCACAATTGGCTCATGTCCGCCCCTGCGCGCCACCCCGCCCATGACGCTCTGCTCGCCCGCTGGACAACTTTGTTGACCGGTGCCCGTGAGGTCACCACCCCTCCGGCGGCCCCTTACGGCGAAGACCTCCTCGCCCGCTGGGCCGAACCCCAGCGCAAGTACCACACGACGGACCATCTGATCGCGGTCCTGGACCGGATCGACGAGCTGCTGGCGCATGTCGCGGCCCCCGACCCCGACGCCGTCCGGCTGGCGGCCTGGTTCCACGACGCCGTCTATCTGCCGGAGCGGTCGACGAACGAGGACCGCAGTGCGCGCCTGGCCGAGCGGGCACTACCGGAGGCGGGTGTGCCGGAGGCGCGCGTCGAGGAGGTGGCCCGTCTGATCCGGATCACCGCGGACCACGATCCGGCCGAGGGCGACCTCAACGCCGAGGTGCTGTGCGATGCCGATCTGGCCGTTCTGGCCGGTGCGCCCGGGGACTACGCCGCTTACGCGGCGGCCGTGCGGGAGGAGTACGGGTTCGTGCCCGACGATGTCTTCCGCGAGGGCCGCGCCAATGTCCTGCGCCAACTGCTGGGGCTGGGGAGGCTGTTCCGTACGGCGGTCGGCCACGACCGCTGGGAGGCGGCGGCCCGCCGGAACATGGCCACGGAACTGGAGCTGTTGGGGACCTGACTCAGGCCCCCTCGAGCTGGTCCGCCAGATCGGCCAGGTCGGAGGCGTACAGGTCGAACCGGTCCGAGGGCAGGGGCGGGTCACCGACCGGGCGGGCTACGTAGGCGGTGCGCAGTCCGAGGTTCCGCGCCGCGCGCAGGTCCCAGGCGTGGGCGGCGACCATCATCAGCCGCTCCGGCGGCCGTGCGGAGACGGTGACGGCCAGCCGGTAGACCGCCGGATCCGGTTTGTAGGTCCGGGCGTCCTCGGCGGACAGGGCCTGGTGCCAGCGCAGTCCGGCGTGGGCGTTGAGCTCCAGCAGTGCCGTACGGCTCGCGTTGGAGAGCCCGATCAGCGGGAACCGCCCGGCGAGACGGGCGAGCCCCGCCTCGGTGTCGGGCCACGGCGAAAGGCGCCGACCCGACCGGGCCAACGCCGCCACGGCAGCCGGATCCTCGACCCCGGCGGCCTCGGCGACGATCCGGGCGGCTTCCCCGTCGAGGGCGTCACTGGGGAGGAAGGGCCGGGTGCCGTCGAGGATGCGGCGCTGCTCGCGTTCGATGTGCTGTTGCCACAGCGCGATGAGCCGCTCGGTGCCGGGGTCGTCGAGCGACGGGGCGAATGCCTGGATGCCGGAGCGGATACCGGCTGGTTCGTCGACGAGCGTGCCGAGCACGTCGAACACAAGGGCGTCGATCTTCAACTCCGGCATGACGTCTCTCCCGGGACGGGTCAGGGAGTCACCCTCAACGTCGTGGGCGACCATGGGGATTCCCCGTCCGCAGGAATGCCCGGTTCATTGGAGCGCTCAGCCGTAGGAGGCGGACCACCCGCCGCTGGTGAAGTGGCACACCCCATCGGGTGTGATGTGCACCCTGCTGCCGTAGACCGGAAGGCCACCCTCGGCGTTGAGCCGGTGTCTGATGCGTTCGAGCACCGTCCACAGGCGCTGGGGACCACCCTGGTGAACCTCGGGCGGATCGATCCAGGTCGCTGAAGCACGCGCCCACGAGCCGTCGTTGTGCACCAGCCATGCGGTGCGTTGATCACCGTGCTCCTCGTAGTGGGTCTCGACCCCGGGCACGGCGAGTTCCAGCATGGCCCGCACGTCCCACGCCTCCGCGACGTTGAGTACCGGATAGCGGCCCGCGGTCACCTGCTCGCCCTCGCGTCCTCGTACGGTCGCGAACAACTCGTTGATATCGGGCGGATAGTCCGCCCCGGTGCGAGTGCCCATGAACCCCGCGCGATCCCACTCGACCACCCCGTGGGCGACACCGTCAGGCCCCTTGTCAGCCGTGATGATCACGTTCATCCGGACGAGTGTCGTCACCAGACGGCCACCTGGGCGGAGAGCCGCCAGCACGCTCGCGAGGTTGGGGAGCGCGACCAGGGACACGACACGGTCGAAACTGCCCGGAAGTGAGCTGGTGGCATCGCAGGTGACCACCCGGGGAGACATCCCCAGCGAGTCCAGCCGCTCGGTCGCGGCCTCGGTCAGATACGGGTCGACGTCCATGGCCGTGACGTGCCCCTCACCGAGCCGCCGTACCGCGAGAGCGGTACTGGCACCGGTACCCGTGCCGATCAACCCGAGGTCCGCGCCGTCGTACAGAAGTCCGTGCCGCAGCATCCTGACGACCAGGCGGAACATGGTGCTCGACGACGTGGGCCGTCCCGTCGGCCGGTCGTCGGGGCCGGCGTGGTCTGCGTGCCACGGACCGACCCGGGTCACCAGGGACGTGTCCGAGTAGGCAGCCCTCAGCCACGCCGACTCATCCGCGTGCCCGTCGCGCAGCGCCCATGTCCCGTCGCCCTCCCGCTCCCACCACCGGGGGACGAAGCAGTGCCGGGGAGTCGAGGCGACCGGACTCCGCCATCGCGAGACGGACGGCGTGACCTCGCGAGCGAGCCTTTCGGCGTGGGGTTTCCAGTCCATCGGCCCCTCACTCGTCGTACTTCGGATCGCACGCCGGTTGCTCGGCGGGCGCGCAGTCCGCGCCGTCGGACGCGGGCTTGCAGTCAGGGTCACACGGCCCTCCGTCCGCGCGGGCCGGAATCAGCCGTAGCGCCTCGGCCCATGATGTGCCGCGCAGTACTGTGGCCAGGCCGCTCTCCCGCACATTGCCGGTGGTCAGCCACCGCGCCATCACACACGGTGTCACCTCGCCCGAGGGCAACACGGCCGCCTGTCCACGCCCGCACCGTCCGCACAGCTCCGCCGCGTTCGCCGCGGCAGCGGGCAGCGAGGCACGGCCGAGGCGCCGCGTCCGGTCCGTACGGATCGCCCTGACCCCGAGCGCTTCCAGTTCCCTGCGGGCTTCGCTCACGCGCTGCCCCGGCAGGACGGACACGATGCCGACGCGCAGCGGGATGCCGCGCCGGACGGCTTCGATGATGTTCGCCCGGGTCCGTTCGTAGCTGCCCGGACGGGTCGTGATCGCGTCATGTTCCTCGGCGCGGTCGCTGTAATAACTGGTGGCCAGCTTCACACCGTCGCGGCCGAATACGTTCCACCAATCCGGCTTGATGTGGAACAAGTTGCTGTAGACCTCGACCTGAAGCCGGAGGTCCAGCGCGTGGTCCACCAGCGCGGCCCACGCCGGGTGTGTGGTCGGCTCGCCTCCGATGAGCTGCACGTCCCGCGCGCCGATTGCTGCCGCGTCGCTGATCACCCGCCGCCAGTCGGCCGCAGTCAGCACACCGTGCGTCCCGTTCGGCCCGGACTCGGCGAAGCACTGGGTGCACTGGAGCTGACAGGTGCCGGTGATCTCCAGTGCGACGACGGTCGGCGAGGCTGGGGGCTGGACGACCGTGGTCATGCGCGTCTCCCTCATCGTGTGCTTCCCGGGTAGCGGATCGGCTGACGGCACTCCGGGGACCCAGTGGGTGGCTGCCGGCCGTCGAGGGCGAAGCACAGGGCCGCGTGCAGATGTTCTGCCGAAACGGGAGTCAGACGGAGCTCCGCGGTGCCGAGGCGCTGGTTGTTCCTGCTGATGTGAAGCGCAATGGTGAAGCCGTCGTCGGAGCGACGGGTCACCTTCCAGCCGGGGGCGTGGTCGAGCTGCCAGTCGGTCATGACGGGTCCGCCTCGGGTACGACTACGTCAGGCCCGATGTGGCTCCGGGCGATCCGCAGCGCGTCCCGCAGTGCGTCGTACAGGCACCTCGCCAGGAATCGGAGTTCGTCGGCACTCGCCCGGCTGTCGTCCAGCAACTCGCGCGCATGCCCGCAGATATCGGCTCCCATGCCCAGCTGCAACGACTCGACGGTGTCCGCCCTCTCGCCGAGCAGGCTGCGGCCATGGTCGGAGATGAGGTAGCACGGCTTGCCATCGGCGTTGGTCCATGGGAGCAGGCGGAGCGCGGATGGCGGGAAGGCGGAAAGCGGACTCATTCGCTGTGAGGAGCCAGAGTTAGAGTCGATCACGTCGACGGGTCCCTTCTGACATCGTTCGGGCACCCCAGCCGGTGGCATGGTCGTGGGGCTTCCACGGACACAGAGTGGCGCCCCAAAAGGGACGTACGGCAGTCCGTTGTGAGGACACTTGGGCCGTCTCGCCGCTACTGTCGGAGAACGCCCAAACGTCCCTGGGGGAAGCCTTGAACGCAGCCTTACGATCGGCTACGGAGTCCGCGGGACTCTCCCCCCGGCAGCTCGCTGCCCGGGTAGGGGTGTCCGGAAAGACCGTTGAGCGGTGGATCGCGGACGAGGAGCTCATTCCCCACTCCAGAAACCGGTCGGACACCTCGAAGACGTTGGGAGTGGAAGCAGAGATGCTGTGGCCGAAGTCCGTGCGGAACCGGCTCAGGGCCGGTGGCGACCAGGAGATCGTTCAGAGCTATCCGTATCGCTCGGCATGTCCGTCCACACTTTGGGCCGACCTCGTGGCCGAGGCCGACGACGAGCTGTTCTTCGCCGGGTACACGTCCTATTTCCTCTGGACCCAGGTGCCCGCCTTCGCGCAGACCCTGCGGCGCAAAGCGGAGAGCGGATGCCGGGTCCGCTTTCTGCTCGGCGATCCGAATGGGGCGGTGACCCGGCAGCGGGAGGAGATCGAGGACGTCACCCTGACCGTTTCCACCCGGATCAGCATGACTCTTGAGCAGCTGGACCGGATGGGCCCGGTCGAGGGGGTGGAGGCGCGCTTTTCGGCGGCGGCCGACGCCGTGAACCACATCTCGCTGTCGGTCTTCCGATTCGATGACCAGGCACTGGTCACACCGCATCTGGCCCGGCTCGTCGGGCATGACTCTCCCCTGATGCATCTGCGGCGGAGGGCCGACGGCGGGATGTTCTCGCGGTTCGCGGAACACGCTGAGGAATTGTGGATGGGCGGTGTGCCGGTCCCGGCGGAACGGGTGAGGTAGCCGGGCAGGAATGCCGTGGTCCCGGGTGGTGTTGTCGCCCGCATGTCCTCCCGCGCCAGCGCCCGTATGCCCGTCGCCGTGTACGTCCTCGGTCTGTCCGTCTTCGCGCTCGGGACGTCCGAGTTCATGCTGTCCGGGCTGCTGCAACCCGTGGCGCGGGACATGGGGGTGTCGATCCCGACGGCCGGGCTGCTGGTGTCCGCGTTCGCCATCGGGATGGTGGTCGGGGCGCCGGCGCTGGCGGCGGCCACGTTGCGGTTGCCGCGGCGGACGACACTGATGGCGCTGCTCGCCGCCTTCGGACTCGGCCAGGTGGCGGGGGCGCTGGCGCCGTCGTACGGGGTGCTGTTCGCGTCGCGGGTGGTGAGCGCGCTCGCGTGCGCCGGGTTCTGGGCGGTGGGCGCGGCGGTGGCCGTGTCGCTGGTGCCCATGAACGCGCGGGCGCGGGCGATGGCCGTGATGGTCGGGGGCTTGAGCATCGCCAATATCGCGGGAGTGCCCGCGGGGGCGCTGCTGGGGCAGCACGCCGGATGGCGCGCCGCGTTCTGGGCGGTGGCCGGTCTTTCGGCGCTGGGGCTGGCGGGCGTGGCCGCGCTGGTGCCGCGTACGGAGGTGCCGGGCGGTGCGGACGCCCCGCGGCTGCGGAACGAGCTGAAGATCTACCGCGACCGGCAGGTCTGGCTGGCGCTGCTCACCACCGCGCTCAACGGCGGGGCCGTCTTCTGCCTGTTCTCCTACCTCGCGCCGCTGCTGACGGACGTGGCCGGGCTCGCGGAGAGCTGGGTGCCGACGGTGCTGGCGCTGTTCGGGGTGGGGGCGCTGATCGGTACGGCGATCGGCGGGCGGATCGCGGACGCCCATCTGTTCGGCACGATGTACGGCGGCATAGCCGCCTCGGCGGTGGTCCTGGCCCTGCTGGCGCTCACCGCGCAGTCCCCCGTGGCGGCCGTGACCCTGGCGCTGCTGCTGGGGGTCACCGCCTTCTTCACCGCACCCGCGCTCAACGCCCGGATGTTCAACGTGGCGAACGCCGCGCCGACGCTGGCGGGTGCGACCACGACCGCCGCCTTCAACATCGGCAACACGGTCGGCCCATGGCTGGGCGGGCTCGTGATCAGCGCGGGCTGGGGCTATCCGGCGGTGGCCTGGACCGGTGCGGTGATGGCCACCCTCGCCATCGGCACGACGGCGCTCGCCTCCCGGATCCACCAGGCGGAGAGCGGCTCACGAGTGATCACGGGTTCGGCGGCCGCGGCCCTGGACCGGGAGTCCACCCGCGTCACACGGTGATCCGCGGGGTCCCCCGCCGGGTATGCCGGGGTGTTCCGCCCGGCCGGAGCTCGGACCCACGGGGAACGCGCCGTCCCGGCGCGACGCGTCGTCATGGGCGTCCCTCACGCCCCCGCGGTCCGCGCCCGCTTCGGGCGGCGCAGGCCCGCCGTCGTCAGGCGGCGGAGCAGTTCCTTGCTGCCGACCTCCTCGGCTCCGGCCCGGACCGCCGCGTCGTAGAGCTCGCTCGGGACGTCGTAGTGGTCGCGGTCGAAGCCGCGGCGGGGGGCGCCGATGCGGTCGGCGAAGGCGTGGAGTTCGTCGTAGGAGACGTCGCTCACCAGGTGTGACCACATTCGGCCGTGGCCCGGCCAGGAGGGCGGGTCGATCAGGACGGCCATCAGAGGGTCGCCCCGAGGGAGCCCACGCGGGCCACCGCGACCGCCGTCTTGCCGCAGACCCAGTGCGGGTCCGCGCCCAACTCCGGTTCCACGTCGAGGGCGTGGAGGTCGCCGCCCTCGGTGCAGACCGGGCACAGCGGCCAGCGGCCGTACCGCTCCAGCAGGGCGTCCTGGACGTCCTGGGCGACCAGCCCGGCCACGTACTCGGCGCCTTCCGGCCACTGCTCGACCCACCACCGCCGGTGCGCAATCGCGTCCTCGACCAGGGAGACGATGTCCGCCTGGGCGACCTTTCCCGCCGCGAGATCGGCAAGGACGAGCGCACGCGCCGCGTGCAGTGCGTGTTCGAGCTTCATGGGTCCCATTGTCACCTTTGCTGCGCGCGGGCGCCCGCCCATCACCCTCCGTCCGCACCGACCCGGTGACATACCGGGGTGCGCCCAGGGTTGACGGTCGCCCTGACTGGAAATAGTTTTCAAGAGTGAGCAGTAAGCTGAAGGAAACTTTCACCCCGTCCGAGGCCCCCGCTCCCGCACCGGCCGCCCTCGCGGCGAAGGTCCGTACGCTGGCTCCCTCCATGACCCGTTCCATGCAGCGCGTCGCCGAGACCGTGGCGGGTGATCCGGCCGGTTGCGCCGCGCTCACCGTCACCGGGCTCGCCGAGCGCACGGGTACCAGCGAAGCCACCGTCGTACGCACCTCCCGGCTGCTCGGGTACCCCGGATACCGCGATCTGCGTCTCGCGCTCGCCGCGCTGGCGGCGCAGCAGGCGGCCGGGCGGGCTCCGGCGGTCACGGCGGACATCGCGGTGGACGACCCGATCCCCGATGTGATCGCCAAACTGGCGCAGGAGGAGCAGCAGTGTCTGGCGGACACCGCCGCCGGACTGGACACCGCCCAGCTCGAGTCGGCCGTCTCGGCGCTCGCCGCCGCCCGGCGGATCGACGTCTACGGGGTGGGGGCCTCCAGTCTGGTCGGCCAGGACCTGGCGCAGAAGCTCCTGCGCATCGGGCTGATAGCCCACGCCCATGCCGATCCGCATCTGGCGGTCACCAACGCCGTGCAGCTCCACTCGGGCGACGTGGCCGTCGCGATCACCCACTCGGGCCGCACCACGGACGTCATCGAACCGCTGCGGGTCGCCTTCGAACACGGGGCGACCACCGTGGCGATCACCGGACGCCCGGACGGCGAGGTCGCCCAGTACGCGGACTTCGTCCTCACCACCTCCACCGCCCGCGAGAGCGAGCTGCGCCCGGCCGCCATGGCCAGCCGCACCAGTCAGCTACTGGTGGTGGACTGCCTGTTCATCGGGGTCGCCCAGCGTACGTACGAGTCGGCGGCGCCCGCGCTGTCCGCCTCCTACGAGGCGCTCGCCCACCGGCACGACCCCCGCCCCCGGCACCGCTGACCCCGTACCCGAGAGCACCGAGCCACCCCCGAGTCATCAGCCCACCCCCACCCCCGCCACGCTGACTATGGGAAAGAGCCGTTTCGCATGACTTCCGCCGCCGACCAGGGCCGGAGCCCGGCAGAGCTCCGGGCCCAGCTGGAGACCCTCACCACCGAGGCGTTCCGCCCCGAACTCGCCGAGATCGACCGGCTCGACACGCTGGAGATCGCCCGGATCATGAACGGGGAGGACGCCACCGTCCCCACCGCCATCGCCGCCCAGCTCCCCCGGATCGCCGCCGCCATCGACGACATCGCCGCCCGGATGTCCCGCGGCGGTCGGCTGGTCTACGCGGGCGCGGGCACCGCGGGACGGCTCGGGGTGCTCGACGCGAGTGAATGCCCGCCCACCTTCAACACCCGGCCCGGCCAGGTCCTCGGAGTGCTCGCGGGCGGTCCGGAGGCCATGGTGACCTCCGCCGAGGGAGCCGAGGACAGCGGGGAGCTGGCCGCCGCCGATCTCGACGCACTGGGGGTGGGCGAGGCCGACGCGGTCGTCGGGATCTCGGCGTCCGGCCGCACCCCGTACGCGATCGGCGCGGTCGGGCACGCCCGGTCCGCGGGTGCGCTCACCGTGGGGTTGTCCTGCAACGCGGGCTCGGCGCTGGCCGCCGCGGCCGACCACGGGATCGAGATCGTGGTGGGGCCGGAACTGGTCACCGGCTCGACCCGGCTGAAGTCGGGCACCGCCCAGAAGCTGGTGCTCAATATGATCTCGACCATCACCATGATCCGGCTCGGCAAGACCTTCGGGAACCTGATGGTCGATGTCCGCGCCTCCAACGAGAAGCTGCGGGCCCGTTCGCGCCGGATCGTCTCGCTGGCCACCGGCGCCCCGGACGAGCGGATCGAGCGCGCGCTCGCGGCCACGGACGGCGAGACCAAGAACGCCATCCTCACCATCCTGGGCGAGGTGGACGCGCCGACCGCCGAGCAGCTTCTCGGCGAGGCGGGCGGCCGGCTGCGCGCGGCCCTGGAGGCCGCGCGGGCTCGCTGACGCCCCGCGGGGTCTCCAAGAGAACGCCGTCGGGGCGGCACCCCTGGGAGAGGGTGCCGCCCCGACGATCTCAGGACGGTTCGACCGACCGACGAAGGATCGTCGTCGATCAGAAGTCCATGTCACCGCCCGGCATGCCGCCCGGAGCGCCCGCCGCGGCGGCCTTCTCCGGCTTGTCGGCGATGACGGCCTCGGTGGTGAGGAACAGCGCGGCGATCGACGCGGCGTTCTGCAGCGCGGAGCGCGTGACCTTGGCCGGGTCGATGATGCCCTCGGCGATGAGGTCGACGTACTCGCCGGTGGCGGCGTTCAGGCCGTGGCCCGGGGTCAGGTTGCGCACCTTCTCCACCACGACACCGCCCTCGAGGCCGGCGTTGACCGCGATCTGCTTCAGCGGGGCCTCGAGCGCCAGGCGGACGGCCTGGGCACCGGTGGCCTCGTCACCCTCGAGCTCCAGCTTCTCGAAGACCGAGACGGTCTGGAGCAGGGCCACGCCACCACCGGCGACGATGCCCTCCTCGACGGCGGCCTTGGCGTTGCGCACCGCGTCCTCGATGCGGTGCTTGCGCTCCTTGAGCTCGACCTCGGTCGCGGCACCGGCCTTGATGACGGCCACGCCGCCGGCCAGCTTCGCCAGGCGCTCCTGGAGCTTCTCGCGGTCGTAGTCCGAGTCCGAGGACTCGATCTCGGCGCGGATCTGGTTGACGCGGCCCTGCACCTGGTCGGTGTCGCCGGCGCCGTCCACGATCGTGGTCTCGTCCTTGGTGACCGTGACCTTGCGGGCGCGGCCGAGCAGGTCGATGCCCGCGTTCTCCAGCTTGAGGCCGACCTCCTCGGAGATGACGGTGCCACCGGTGAGGATGGCGATGTCACCGAGCATGGCCTTGCGGCGGTCACCGAAGCCCGGGGCCTTGACGGCGACGGACTTGAAGGTGCCACGGATCTTGTTGACGACCAGGGTCGCCAGGGCCTCGCCCTCGATGTCCTCGGCGATGATCAGCAGCGGCTTGCCGGACTGCATGACCTTCTCGAGCAGCGGGAGGAGGTCCTTCACGCTGGTGATCTTCGAGTTGACGATCAGGATGTACGGGTCGTCGAGCGACGCCTCCATACGCTCCATGTCCGTCGCGAAGTACGGGGAGATGTAGCCCTTGTCGAAGCGCATGCCCTCGGTGAGCTCGAGCTCGAGCCCGAAGGTCTGCGACTCCTCGACGGTGATGACGCCTTCCTTGCCGACCTTGTCCATCGCCTCGGCGATGAGCTCGCCGATCTGGGTGTCGGCGGCGGAGATGGAGGCGGTGGAGGCGATCTGCTCCTTGGTCTCCACGTCCTTGGCCTGCTCAAGGAGCTGGGCGGAGACGGCCTCGACGGCCTTCTCGATGCCGCGCTTGAGGGCCATCGGGTTGGCACCCGCGGCGACGTTCCGGAGGCCTTCCTTGACCAGCGCCTGGGCCAGGACGGTCGCGGTCGTCGTGCCGTCACCGGCGACGTCGTCCGTCTTCTTCGCGACCTCCTTGACCAGCTCGGCGCCGATCTTCTCGTACGCGTCCTCGAGCTCGATCTCCTTGGCGATGGACACACCATCGTTGGTGATCGTGGGGGCGCCCCACTTCTTCTCGAGGACGACGTTACGGCCCTTGGGGCCGAGAGTGACCTTGACGGCGTCGGCGAGCTGGTTCATCCCGCGCTCGAGGCCGCGCCGTGCCTCCTCGTCGAACGCGATGATCTTGGCCATGTGAAGTGGTCCTCCCAAGACTTAGGGGGTACCTCCCAGGCCGTCAGGCCGTGGGGGCGGATTGCTCCGGACCGCGCTGGCGCCCGCGACGGACGGCCTGCCTGCCCTACGGTTCCTTGCCCCGTAAGGCCGACGGGCCTCACCGACCCGGTCCTTCTGTCACTCTCACCTTCAGAGTGCTAACGCCAATGATTAGCACTCGACCCATGAGAGTGCAAGCGCCCGAGGGGCGTCCTGGAGGGGTGGCGGTCGGGTGAGGGGTGGGCTCGGGGGCGGGACACGCCGGAGGGGGCCCCCCCCCC
>NZ_JANCLX010000045.1 GCF_024295805.1 Streptomyces cucumeris | reverse complement strand
TCCGTCCGCGGGCCGCCCGAGCCGCCACGGGCGGCCGCCCGCCGGCCGCCGCGCCGGGCGGCCTCCTGGGCGGCCCTGCGGCGGGCGGCGCGGCCGCCGGTCGGCACCGGCTGGCCGGAGGCCGGGGCCACGGGGGCCGCGCGGTGGGGGGGCATGGGGCCGGGGGGTGTGAGGACGGAGCGGACCCTCCGCAGCGCCATGGTCTCGTCGCCGCCGGGCGGCACCGAGCGTCCGCCGGGGGGCGTGGGTCCGCCGGGGGGCGCGGAGCGCGGCATCGCGCGCAGGGCCACCGTCTCATCGCCGCGGCGGGGTGGTGCGGCGGGCGCGGGCCGGGCCACGGGGGGCAGGACGGCGGTCTCATCGGCCCTGCCGGGCTCTGAGGGGGCCACTCGCGCCCGACGGCGGCCCGTGGGTGGTTCGGGAGCCTCCCCCGCCTCGCCGGGCCCTGTGGCGCCGGGACGGCGCCGCCGCCGGCCGGTCGGGGGCGGTACGGCGCCCAGCGGCATCGTGGCCGCCGGGTCGGCCGCCGCCGGATCGGCCGGGCCGTCCGGGGCGTACTCCTCGGCGGACGGGCGGCGGTGGCGTCGGCGGGGCGACGGATCCGGAGGGCGCCCGGGGAGCGAGCTGAGGCCCAGGGTGTGGCTGGTGGCCCCGTCGGGGGCCATCGCCGGCAGCGGGGCGGTCGGGGGGGCGCCCGGCCGCTCCCCCGGCGCCGCGAACGCGCCGGATCCCCCGTGGGCGCCGTACGGTCCCCGTGACTCGTACGACCCGTACGGGGCGGCTCCCTGGGCGCCGTGGGCCGCGCCCTCACGCTCGGGGCGCGGTGCGGTCACTCGCCTGCCTTGCCGCCGACCGCCCCGACCACCGGGGCGAGTCCGGCGGACCGCTCCACCGCTCCGCTGTCGCCGCACTCCACCAGCCAGTTGGCGAGCATGCGGTGGCCCCATTCGGTGAGGACCGACTCGGGGTGGAACTGCACGCCCTCGACGCGCAGTTCCCGGTGGCGCAGTCCCATGGCGATGCCGGTCCCGGTCCAGGCCGTGATCTCCAGCTCGTCCGGGACCGTGCCCCGCTCGACGGCGAGCGAGTGGTAGCGGGTGGCGGTGAAGGGCGAGGGCAGTCCCTGGAAGACGCCCGCTCCCTCATGGGTGACCAGCGAGGTCTTGCCGTGCAGCAACTCCGGTGCGCGCCCCACGACCCCGCCGTAGGCGACGGCCATGGACTGCATCCCCAGGCAGACGCCGAACACCGGGACGCCGGTGGACGCGCAGTGCCGCACCATGTCGACGCAGACCCCGGCCTCCTCGGGGGTGCCGGGTCCGGGGGACAGCAGGACGCCGTCGAAACCGTCCTGGGCGTGCGCGAGGGCGACCTCGTCGTTGCGCACCACCTCGCACTCGGCGCCGAGCTGGTAGAGGTACTGGACCAGGTTGAAGACGAAGCTGTCGTAGTTGTCGACGACCAGGACGCGCGCGCTCATCGCGGACCCGCCATTCCCTCGTCGACCGTCACGTCGTTGAACGGCAGCAGCGGCTCCGCCCATGGGAAGACGTACTGGAAGAGCACGAAGACGATCGCCAGCACCAGCACGAGCGAAATCAGCGCCCGCACCCATGCGTTCCCCGGCAGATGCCGCCAGATCCAGCCGTACATGCCATCCCTATCTCACCGATGACGAAGTCGATTGCAGCACCGGAGTGCAGCACCAGAGTAAAGGGCGAGGGCGGCCCGGGAGGGTCAGCCGGACAAAGCGGCGGGCCTGCCCCCGGTGACCGGGCGGGTCGCGTCGAGGTGCGCCCAGGCGATCAGCCGGTGACTGTGCCCCCACTCCGGGTCGCAGGTGGTCAAGGTCAGATAGCGGCCCGGGCGGCGGAATCCGGACGCCCGCGGCACCGGGTCGATCACGCCGGTGTCGCTGGGGCGGGTGCGGTAGGGACGCCGGTCGATGCGGTACGTGAACCAGGTGGTGCCGTCCGTCAGCACCACCGCGTCGCCGGGGCGCAGCGCGGGGAAGTCCTTGAAGGGGTCGCCGTAGGTGCGGCGGTGCCCGGCGACGGCGAAGTTCCCGGTGGCGCCGAGGCGGGCGGTGCGGGAGTAGTGGCCGAGCCCCTTCTTGAGGGTCTCGGCGCCGGTCCCCTGGAGGACGGGTTTGGCCCAGTCGCTGCCGAAGCGGGGGATGTACATGACCGCGAAGGAGGCGCCCGGCGCATAGGGGGGTGGTGCGGCCTGGCCGCGGGCGCCCTCCATGGCGACGGAGCCGGTGGCCCAGCGGTCCTGTAAGTGGTCGATCTCGCTGTCCATGGCGCGGTCGGCGCGGACGGAGGTCCAGTAGAGGACGTAGACCACCAGGAGAACGATCAAGGTGCCGATGGTGACGCAGAGTTCACTGAGCGTTCTGATGATCACCCGCGTGGTCACCGGCCCCCCAAGCGCTACCCGATGGGCTGTGCCTGATGCAGGTCCACTGTGCCGGAGTAGCCGGGAAGAGTCACCGTGTCGTGCTGGTCGACTTTCCAGCCGAGGCCGTAGGCGTCGACGTAGCTGCGGTAGTTCTGGATGGCGGGGGAGGCGGCGAGCGCGGTGCGCAGCTTGCCGCGGTCACCGACGGCGGTGATCTTGTAGGGCGGTGAGTAGACCCGGCCCTGGAGGATCAGGGTGTTGCCGACGCAGCGCACCGCGCTGGTGGCGATCAGCCGCTGGTCCATGACCATGATCCCCTTGGCACCGCCCTGCCACAGCGCGTTGACCACGGCCTGGAGGTCCTGCTGGTGGATCACCAGGTCGTTGGGCTGCGGCTCGGGGACGCCGGGGATCTGGGCAGTGGCGTTGGGCGGGGCATCGGTGAGGGTGACGGTGACCCCGGTGCCGGTGAGCTTCTTGGTGCCCGCCGTCTCCTCCAACTTGGCCAGCTCCCGGCGCTCGGCGCTGGTGCTGCCGTCGTCACGGCGGGCGAGGGCGTCGACCTCGGAGCGCATCTTGGCCGTGCTGTCGTCGAGGGTGTGATTCTTGCGGCTGCGCTCCTGGATCAGGTCCGACAGCCGCAGCATCGATTCATCACTACGGATGTTGGTGCCCTGCGCCGTGTTGAAGCTGGTCCAGAAGATCAGCCCGGCCAGCGCGAAGACCGAGGCGGTCAGCAGCCGGGCGGGGCGGAAGGCGGGGCGGCGGAAGCCCGGGGTGGGGGAGTCAGCGGAATTGCTCAACGTACCCTTACTCCTTACGACGCCGCGGAAGGACTACGCTAACTGACATGCGGGGGAGGGAAGTGGTCCCCGTCGCTGTCCCGCCCCGGCGCCGTCCGTTCATATCCCCGCGCGGTCACGCAGCGCATCGACAGGAGAGTTCCTCGTGCCGAAGTCACGGATCCGCAAGAAGGACGATTTCACCCCGCCTCCGGCGAAGCAGGCGGCGAGCATCAACCTGAACAGCGGCCGCCGCTGGGTGGCCCCGCTGATGCTGGCGATGTTCCTGATCGGCCTGGTGTGGATCGTCGTCTTCTACGTGACCACGGGGGACATGCCGATCGAGTCGCTCGGCAACTGGAACATCGTCGTCGGCTTCGGCTTCATCGCCGCGGGGTTCGTCGTCTCCACCCAGTGGAAGTAGATCCGTCCACGACGGGAGCAGGGCCCTCCGCGGGCCCTGCGGCAGGGTCGTCCGGTGCGGCGGGATCGTCCGGTGCGGCGGGGGCGGCGGAGTCATGCGCTACGGCGGGGACATCCGATCACTGTCCACAGGGTTATCCACAGGCGGGGAAAACTCAGAAGATCTGTGGATAACCTCTGTCGCGTTGACGCCGGTGTGACCGGTGATGGATTCCAGTTCGATCCTTCACACCTGCACCTTCCTGCGAAAACGCAGGTCAGCGGAGGCACGTACAGATGTTCTCCACAGGTTGCATAAGATCCGCCACACGCTGTGGACAACTGACCGAGCCAGACCCGTTCGAAGCCCTCGGTGAACACGGGGCCGGATGGCCCCGCGGGGCTCAGCCGGTGAGCTCGACCGTACGGACCCAGATCACCGCGATCATCGCCAGCAGGGCCACCGCACAGGTCCCCCACTGCACCAGCGCCCGCCGCTGACGCGGAGCGTGCACCATCCCGTACGCCACCGCCGTGCCCACGACCAGCCCGCCGACATGGGCCTGCCAGGCGATCCCGGACCAGGTGAAGGTGAAGAGCAGGTTCAGCGCCAGCAGCGCGATGACCGGCCGCATGTCGTACTGGAGCCGCCGCATCAGCACGGCGGTGGCGCCCAGCAGACCGAAGATCGCGCCGGAGGCGCCCAGCGAGGGCTGGTTCTGCGCGGCCAGCAGGTAGGACAGCGCGCTGCCGCCGAGGCCGGAGAGCAGATAGAGCGTGAGATAGCGGGCGCGGCCGAGCGCGGCCTCCAGCGGACCGCCGATCCACCACAGCGAGAGCATGTTGAAGGCGATGTGCATCACCTGCTGGTGCAGGAAGACCGAGGTCACCAGCCGGTACCACTGGCCTTCGGCGACCCCGACGATGTCACCGGCGCCCGGGTCGTAGGCCCGGCCGACCAGATCGAGGTCATCCACGAAGCGGTCGCCCGCCCCCAGCGCCACCAGCCATATGACGAGGTTGAGGACGATCAGGATCTTGGTGAGCAGCCGTGGGTCGGAAGTGATCGCACCGCCCGCCAGGGTCCGCGGCTGGGAAGCGCGCGGCGAGGGGCCCGGCGCCGCCGGTCCCGACCCGGCGGAGGCCCTGCCGCCCACGCACTCCGGGCACTGGAACCCCACGGAGGCACTGATCATGCACTCCGGACAGATCGGGCGCTCACAGCGGGTGCACGTGATGCCGGTCTCCCGCTGCGGATGCCGGTAACAGCAGACCGCCTGGTCCTCCATGGTGTCCTCTCGCCCCCTGTCCACACGCTCGGTCACGTCCTCCGCCCCGCTTGTTCTCACGGACAAGCGGGGCATGGAGTTCCCGGGCGGGGAGATCAGCCCTCGCGGGTCTCCACGACGACGGACTCGATCACGACGTCCTGGAGCGGACGGTCGGTGCGCGGGTTGGTCGCGGCGGCCGCGATGGTGTCCACGACCTTCTTGCTGGCCTCGTCGGTGACCTCACCGAAGATGCTGTGCTTGCCGGTCAGCCACGTGGTCGGGGCGACGGTGATGAAGAACTGCGAGCCGTTGGTGCCCGGACCGGCGTTGGCCATGGCCAGCAGGTACGGCTTGTTGAAGGCCAGGTCCGGGTGGAACTCGTCGCCGAACTCGTAGCCCGGGCCGCCGGTGCCGTTACCCAGCGGGTCCCCGCCCTGGATCATGAAGCCGCTGATGACGCGGTGGAAGACCGTGCCGTCGTAGAGCTTCTCCTTGGCCTTCTTGCCGGTGGCCGGGTGGGTCCACTCGCGGCTGCCCTCGGCGAGCTCCACGAAGTTCTTGACCGTCTTGGGCGCGTGGTTCGGCAGCAGCCGCACCACGATGTCGCCGTTGTTCGTCTTCAGAGTGGCGTAAAGCTGCTCGGCCACGATCTACCTTCCATCGTTTTCACTTCCGTCTCCTGATCCTCGCACGGACCCGATGCCCGGGGATATCCGTGAAGGCCGTGGGCGGCGCGCCGATACCTAGTGTTTCCGGAAGAATCTCCGCTATGACCCAGATGCCCGGCCTCACATGCTCCGCGTGCTGCGAACGGGCATGATCTCCACAAACAGGCATGATCTTTCTTGGGATGGAAACACGAAACTGCGCAGCTTGAGCACAGAACTCTGAACCCCGGAGCAATGACCAACGCCACCGAGGAGGAGGATCCCGTGACCCGCATTGACAGCGTGCGAGCCGCGACCGGCACCGCCAAGAGCGGCGTCATGCACGCCGCGGAGGCGGTGGCGCCCTACGCCGGTACGGCCAAGGACACCGCCACCCGCTATGCGCACGAAGCGCGCGTGCGGCTGGCGCCGAAGGTCTCGCACGCAGCACACCAGGCCCGGTGCAGCGCCGGTACGCAGTACCACGCCCACATCGCGCCCAGGCTCACCCAGGCCAGGGGGAACCTGCCACCCAAGGTGGACGCCGCCGCGACCCGTGCCGCCAAGCGCACCCGCAAGGCCGCCCGCCAGGCCGCCGACTACACGACGCCCCGGGTGGAGAACGCGGTGGCCGGAGTGCGCGCGGCCGCCGGACCCGCCCGTGAGGAGGCGGTGGTCCGCACGGCCGCGGCCGTCGCCGCACTGCGCACCCATGTGACCGCCGCCGACATCGAGAAGCTGGCCAGGAAGCGCGCCCGCCGGGCCCGTGCCGGGAGGGTGGCCAAGCGGGCCACCTTCATCGGGCTGATCGGCGCGGGGCTCTTCGCCGCGTGGAAGTGGTGGGACCGGCAGGCCAACCCCGACTGGCTGGTGGAGCCCCCGGCGGCGACCGAGGTGGGCGACCGCGAGCGGCTGGCCACGGTGGACGGCAGCGACCAGGACGCCCTGGACCCGGAGGTGCAGGCCAAGCAGGCCGAGGCCGAGGCGCGCAAGGACGACGACCAGCGCTGACGGCGCCGGCGCGGTGAGGTGAGGTTCGCCGAGGGGCGGAAGACCCGGGGTCTTCCGCCCCTCGGCCGTTCACCGGCGCCGTTCACAGGTGCCCTGGGCTCCTGGGCTCAGCCCTCCGGTACCCGCTCGGCGGTGCGCCGCTGCCGCCGCTCCAGGAAGATCTCGGTGAAGACCGACACCTTGGCCCGCAGCGCCCAGGGATCGAACGGCTTCGCCATGTAGTCGACGGCGCCCGCCGCGTATCCGCGCGAGGAGTGCTCCGGGTCGGCGCCCATCGCGGTCAGGAAGATGATGGGGATGTCCCGGTTCCGGGAACGCCGCTTGATGTGGGCGGCCGTCTCGTAACCGTCCATCTCCGGCATCTGCACATCGAGCAGGATCACGGCGAAGTCGTCGTGGTCCAGCAGCGCCTTGAGGGCCTCCTGACCGGAGCTCGCGGTCACCAGCTCCTGGTCGAGGGTGGCCAGCACGGCCTCCATGGCCAGCAGGTTGTTGGGCTGGTCGTCGACCACCAGGATCTTGGGACGAGGACCGCCGCAGGGGCGTGCCATCGGCCCCACCGGGGCGCCCGGCTCCTCGTCCGGCTGCGGGACCGCGGCGGGCCCCTGGGCCTCCACCACGGCGAGCTGCCGCTCCAGCACCAGACAGCGGTCCTCCGCCAGCCGTCCGCGTCGGCGCACCTCGGCCAGCTCCTCGGCGAGCCGCGCACCTCCCGCTCCAGCTTGTCCCGCTCCTTGATCAGCTCCTCACGGTCCGGTGACCCGCGCTCCAGCGCGTCCGCCCGCGCGCGCTCCATGGCCCAGGCCGCCTCGGCCTGGTTCAGCCGCACCTCCAGATCGGCGATGCGGTGCTTGCGGTCGAGCAGCACCTCGCCCAGCGCGTCCTGGTGGGCGAGCGAACAGCGCGCCTCCCGGTCCGCGTCCGCCAGCTGCACCTGGAGGATCTCCATGGCGTGCGCGGGGGACCGGCTGGTGCGCACCGCGGCCCGGTGCAGATCCCGCATCAGCTCGATGGCGGCCGGCGTGACGGCGGCGCCCCGTCGCGCCGCGAGATCCGTGAAGAGATCGAAGACGAACTCCCACGGCGGGATGCGCGTCCCGCTCAGGAACCGCGAGACCGTACTGGGATCCCGGTGCCGTCGCACCGCGTATCTGCGTACCGAGACCTCCAGCCCGGCGAAGAGCCCTCTCAGCTCCATGGCGAACGCCCGGCACTCGTCGGGCAGATTGTCCCCCAGCGGACGCAGCTCACCCATCTCGTCCCCCTCTACGGCGACTCACGCCGATCAGACGATTCCCGGGCGGCTTGCCCGAGTTGTGGGCGACAGCCTGGAGGATCGCGCCGGTGTTGCGCCGGACAACGCCGGGAGTGGCAACACCGGGGCCGCGGAACACGGCCGCACAACGAACCAGCCGGGACACCGCAGTGGTGTCCCGGCTGGTGACAGGGGTGGAGCCTAGGAGAGTCGAACTCCTGACATCCGCCATGCAAAGACGGCGCTCTACCAACTGAGCTAAGGCCCCGTCGCCGATCAGGATACCCGGTGTCGGCCGCCTTTCCCGACCGGGTATCGCTCGCGCGTACCGCTCTCCGTAGGATGCCACGCAAGATTCGCGGCAGCGAAGCGAAGGGGAGACCGGGATGGACGCAACACAGCAGGACGCCACCGCGCGTGCACGGGAGCTGCAGCGCAGCTGGTACGGGGAACCGCTGGGGGCGCTCTTTCGCCGTCTCATCGATGATCTCGGTCTCAATCAGGCCCGGCTGGCCGCCGTGCTCGGCCTCTCCGCACCCATGCTGTCGCAGCTCATGAGCGGTCAGCGGGCAAAGATCGGCAATCCCGCGGTGGTCCAGCGGGTGCAGGCCCTCCAGGAGCTCTCCAGCCAGGCCGCGGACGGCAGAGTCAGCGCCGCGGAGGCCGCCGAGCGGATGGAGGAGATCAAGAAGAGCGCGGGTGGCTCGGTCCTCAACTCCACCCAGACCGCGGCCAGCACGGGTGCCCCGACCGTGCGGCGCGTGGTCCGCGAGATCCAGTCGCTGCTGCGGTCCGTGGCCGCCGCGGGGGACATCATCGACGCCGCGGACTCCCTCGCCCCCACCCATCCCGAGCTGGCGGAGTTCCTCCGGGTGTACGGCGCCGGGCGGACCGCCGAGGCGGTCGCGCACTACGAGGCGCACCAGAGCTGACGGACTGATGGGCTGCTGACGAGTCGATGACGGGGCGGGCACGACGCGATGGGTGAGATCTTCGCGGGCCGGTACGAGCTGGTGGACCCGATCGGGCGCGGGGGTGTGGGAGCCGTCTGGCGGGTCTGGGACCACCGCCGCCGACGGTACGTGGCGGCGAAGGTGCTCCAGCAACGGGACGCCCATACGCTGCTGCGGTTCGTCCGGGAACAGGCGCTGCGGATCGACCACCCGCATGTGCTGGCGCCCGCGAGCTGGGCGGCGGACGACGACAAGGTGCTGTTCACCATGGATCTGGTGGGCGGCGGTTCGTTCGCCCATCTCATCGGTGACTACGGACCGCTGCCGACGCGCTATGTCTGCACCCTGCTGGACCAGTTGCTCTCCGGGCTGGCCGCGGTGCACGCCGAGGGTGTGGTGCACCGGGACATCAAACCCGCGAACATCCTGCTGGAGGCCACCGGGACGGGACGGCCCCATGTGCGGCTGTCCGACTTCGGCATCGCGCTGACCAAGGGCGAGCCCCGGCTCACCGAGGCCAACTATGTGATGGGCACGCCGGGTTACTTCGCGCCCGAGCAGATGATGGGGGAGGAACCCGACTTCCCGGCCGATCTCTTCGCCGTCGGGCTGGTGGCGCTCTATCTGCTGAGCGGGCACAAGCCGGACGCGGAGGCGCTGGTGAAGCGCTTCAGCGAGCAGGGGGTGCCGAACCCGCCCGCGGAGGTGCCGGAGCCGCTCTGGCAGGTGATCGCGGGGCTGCTGCAACCGGATCCGGAAGACCGCTTCCGCACGGCCATCGGGGCGCGCAAGGCGCTGGCGACCGCTGTCGAGTCGCTGCCCGAGGCGGACATCGACGACGAGGCGATCGAGATCTTCGATCAGCTCGGCCCGCTGCCCACCGGATTCGGCTCCGCCGGGCCGACCCGGCCGGGGCGCCGCCACGCCAAGTCCGACTCTCCGGACGAGACCCCGGGGGCGGCCGGGAGCACCTCGACCGCCGAGACGGAGCCGGGCCCCCGGCCCGCCGCAGACCCGGCCGACCCGGCCGACCCGGCCGGCCCCGGCGCACCGCGGCCCTCCATGTCGGACACCGGCAGCTTCACCCTCCCGCCGCCGCAGCCACAGCCCCGGTCCCAGCAGCACACCCCCTCGCACCAGGGGGAGCAGCCCGCCACTCCGGCTCATCCCCCCGTCCAGGGGCCGCTGCCGCCACAGCACCCGCCGACACCGCACCCCCTGACGCCCCATCCGCCGGTCCAGCGGCCCTCGGTCCCCCAGTCCTCGGTGTCCCATCCCCACACCCCACAGACTCCGCAGACTCCCTCGACCATCGCCCCGCTGCCGGGCACCCCGCTGCCGCACACCCCGCAGCACCCCGTACAGCCGCCGCACGGGCACCATTCCGAGCCGCCCGGCCCGCCTCATCTCCATACGCCCACCCCCGTACCGAACGCGACGCCCTCCTCGGTGCCGCTCGCTCACCCTCCTACTCGTCCATACACCGCTCAGCAGCCGCGGGTTCCGCACCGGGCCGCACGGCGTCCCGGCCCGTCCCGGAAGGCGACGGTCTCGATCCTGATCGCCGCGGCCGTGTGCTTCGCCGTCGGCGCCTGGGCACTGATCGTCGCGGGCTGAGCCCGGCCGCGCCGCGAAACCGCCTCAACCGACCATGGAAACGCCGCAACCGGCCGCGCAACCGCCGCAACCGCCCCGGGAAGGCGGTCCACCGCCCGTCAGAGCGCGCTACCGCCGCCCCCGGGCATGTGGTGGTGCCGCCGCCGTCCCGGGGCGTACGGGTGCCTCTCAGCGGCGCACGGCGTACGGTCCGTCGGCGGCCCGCTACCAGCCCGACGGTGTCCCGTACGGCCGCTGCTGTCCCGTCGACGGCTCCTCCGCCCCAGGAGCACCCACCCCAGGGCCCGATCCAGGACCACCAGCTCCAGGCGCTCCCGCCCCAGGACCCGATCCAGGCGCTCCCGTTCGCGGACCCCCGTCCCGCTCCCCCGCCGCCCGCCGCCGTGCGGTCACGGTCCAGGTGCCGAGCCCGGCCAGCAGCACCGTGCCCGCCCCGAGCCCGGTCCAGCCCACCAGCCGGAGCGTGGACTTGGTCCCGCCGTCCTTCCCCGGCACGGACGTCCCGTCGTCCCCCACGGACAGCGCGCCCTGCCGCGCCAGCTTCTTCTCGGCGGCGGTGAGGCCGAAGCCCTGCTTCAGGGCGTCCCCCTGGTACTCCGGCCCACCGCGCGCGGCCCCGGCGACCCGCACCCGCAGGGTGACCGGAACCGTGCCCTTCAGCTGCGGGGCGGCGTCGGTCGGGCTGAGCGTGACCGCCAGGAAGTAGCCGCCCGCCAGACTCATCGCGCGGACCGAGTAGTCGGCCTTGGCGTAGCGGTTCCCATAGGCCACGGGAGCGGTGCTCACCTGCGTCCCCGTCGACTTCCCGGCCCCGGCCCCGACTCCGACGCCGACTGCGCCGCGCTTGGCGAGGCCGAGCGCCGGGCTGTACGCCCGCAGGGCCACTGCCTTGTCGAGGACCGCGGAGCTCTTGCCCTGGGCGTCCGCGGGCAGTTCCGCGACGGCGGAGAGCTGTTGGCCCCAGTCGACCGGGACCCGGTAGAAGTGCGTCTCACCCGGCCGGAAATCGTCTCTCCACACCCCTGTGGAGACCGTCGGCGCGTCACCGAGTCCGATGCCCCCTGCCTGCTCCCGCGGGGATCCGCTCGGCAGCCGCGGCGGATCGGTGCGCCAACTCCCCTCCGGCGCACCGCCCGTGGCACCGCCCTTCACCGGGGGCTCCGTCATCAGCCGCAGCTCCAGGGGCCAGCGGGCGGGGTCCTGCGCCCCCGCCTGACGCTCCACCGTGACCAGATAGCGCCCCGCCGTACGGCAGGACGCCAGCGAGCCGGCGCCGGTCTGCCGGACGACGTGATCGGTCAGGGGATAGGCGGCACCGCTGCCCTCGAACCGGGGCGACGCGGTGTCACAGGTGCCACCGTCCGGATTCTGGAGGGTGATCCGGACACCGTCGCGGAACGAGGCCACACCCGAACCCGGCTGGGGAGCGGCGACCGCTGAGACGTAGGCGGCCGATTTGGCGTCGAGTCGGACCGCGAAGTGCCGCTTCTCGCCCGGACCGAGGGTGTCGGTGTAGGTCCGGCCGGATTCCAGGGCCGGGGCGCCGGTGGCGTCCCCGGTGCCGTGTATCCGGGTGCCCCGGGTCTCGTACCCCCGGGGTTCGCCGCTGACGTCGGCGGGCGCCGCCAGGGCCTGCCCCTGCGTCGTCACCACCGCACACAGCGCCGCCACCGCGGCGAGGCCCGGCCTGACCCTGCAGCGGTCCCTCATCGCGCGTCACTCCTCGTCGTACCGGCCGTGGCCGCAGACCCCACCCGGCTTTGCGTGTGCAAGCAATTCGTTTGCGAGAGTGAACGCGACGGCCCCCATCAGCAGATCCCCGAGGCCCCCGCGACCATCAACCCCGCCACGGTCGCCAGTAAAGCGGACGGGGCCCCGACCGCTCCAGCGGTCGGGGCCCCGTACCGGGACTCGTGGGGGTCACACGCCCGAACCCGCGGGCACGGAGTCGGTCGCCTCCGTCCACAGATCCTGCTCGGCGCGATCCGCCTGGATCTGGCGGTACACGAGGAGCCCGCCGATGGCGGCCAGTGCGACCAGGAGGAGCTTCTTCACCGCGCTACCTCGTCTCTTTCTTGACGTAGGGGACCTCTGGCGCCCGATGATACACACCGACCGATACCGTTCGGTGACCTATGCCCGCCATTGACGCGGCAACTACCGGACATCAACTGCACGGACGCCCATACGAGATCGGCCCGGCGGAGAGATTCTCCGCCGGGCCGTTCGCATCGGTGGGGCTAACAGGACTTGAACCTGTGGCCTCTTCCTTATCAGGGAAGCGCTCTAACCGTCTGAGCTATAGCCCCGCGCTGCACCGAAAGATTAGCGCACCACCAGCCCTGTCCCAAAATCGGTATCGCCGGGCCGCTACTCGTCCTCGGCGAGCGTCAGCTCCACGCCGCCCACGAACCCGGCGGACAGGTTGTAGATGAACGCGCCCAGGGTGGCCAGGGCGGTCGCCAGCACCACGTTGATCACGGCGATGATCGAGGTGAACCCCAGGACACGCGGCAGCGACAGGAACGATTCCAGGTCGAACCCGCTGCCCTTCTGGGACTCCGTCGCCTCGCTGATCGTGCCGCCCACGGCGCTGAAGACGCCCATGGCGTCCATGACCATCCACAACACCGCCGTGGCGATCACCGTGCAGATCCCCAGCGCTATGGCGAGCAGGAAGCTGACCTTCATGACCGACCACGGATCCACCCTGGAGACCCGCAGCCGCGCCTTGCGGGTGCGCGGCACCGGCCGGGCTCCCGCGCCCGTACGGGGGCGCCGGATGCCCGTGGTGGCCTGGCCCCCGGTCTGGGCCGGGGCCGCGGCGGTCCCGCGGCCCGCCGTACCGCCGCCCGCCGGCGGCGCGTACGCCTGCGGCGGGTGGTACGGCTGCGCGGGCGCCCCACTGGCGGGGCGCTCGCTGGGCAGCGGGCTGCCGGAACGCTTCTCCCGCGGCTCACCCGACCGCTGGGGCCGGAGCTCGCGGGTGTCGGTCACCGTGCCCCGCTGGGAGTCGGCCGCCGGGCCACGGGCACCTTTCTGGGCGGAACCACCGCCCGCTGAGGACGGAGCTCCCGATCCGGACCGCCTTCCGGCGCCCGCACCGCCGCCCGTGGCACCCGTGGCTCCACTCACGACTTACTCCTCGGTCTCATCAGCCGGGGGCTCGGTGCCCTCGGCCACCTCGGGCGCGGCCCCCTCGGCTGCCTCGATCCCGGCCGCGGAGATTTCCTCCTCGACCTCTTCAGCCTCACGACCGGCCTCGGCGTTCCGGGCGATACCCACGACGGCATCGCGCTTGCCCAGGTTGATCAGTTGGACGCCCATGGTGTCACGGCCCGTCTCCCTGACCTCGTTGACCCGCGTACGGATCACACCGCCGCCGAGCGTGATGGCCAGGATCTCGTCGGTCTCCTCGACCACCAGCGCACCGACCAGGGATCCACGGTCCTCCACGATCTTGGCGGCCTTGATTCCGAGGCCGCCGCGACCCTGGACGCGGTATTCGTCGACATTCGACCGCTTCGCGTATCCACCGTCGGTGGCGGTGAACACGAACGTACCCGGCCGCACGACATTCATCGAGAGGAGTTCATCGCCCTCGCGGAAGCTCATGCCCTTCACACCGGAGGTCGCCCGGCCCATCGGCCGCAGCGCGTCGTCCGTGGCCGTGAACCGGATGGACTGGGCCTTCTTGCTGATGAGGAGCAGATCGTCCTCGGCGGAGACCAGCTCCGCGCCGATCAGCTCGTCCTCGCGGCCGTCCTCCATCTCCCGGAGGTTGATGGCGATCACACCGCCGGAGCGGGGCGAGTCGTAATCCTTTAGCGGAGTTTTCTTCACCAAACCCGACTTCGTGGCGAGCACCAGGTACGGCACCGCCTCGTAGTCCCGGATCGCCAGGATCCGCGCGATCTGCTCGTCCGGCTGGAACGCCAGCAGGTTGGCGACGTGCTGGCCGCGCGCCTCCCGGCCCGCGTCCGGCAGTTCATACGCCTTGGCCCGGTAGACCCGGCCCTTGTTGGTGAAGAACAGCAGCCAGTGGTGGGTGGTCGAGACGAAGAAGTGGTCGACGATGTCGTCCTGCTTCAGCTTCGTACCGCGCACCCCCTTGCCGCCGCGCTTCTGGGAGCGGTAGTCCTCGGTCTTGGTGCGCTTCACATAGCCGCCACGCGTGATCGTGACGACGATGTCCTCCTCGGCGATCAGGTCCTCGATGGACATGTCGCCGTCGAAGGGGACCAGCTTGGAGCGCCGGTCGTCGCCGAACTTCTCGACGATCGCGGTGAGCTCCTCGCTGATGATCTGCCGCTGCCGCTCGGGCGAGGCCAGGATCGCGTTGTACTCGTTGATCTTCGCCTGGAGTTCGTCGTGCTCCTGGATGATCTTCTGGCGCTCCAGGGCGGCCAGCCGCCGCAGCTGCATCTCCAGGATCGCGTTCGCCTGGATCTCGTCGATCTCCAGCAGGCCCATCAGGCCCCCGCGCGCGATCTCGACCGTGTCGCTGCGCCGGATCAGCGCGATGACCTCGTCGATGGCGTCCAGCGCCTTGAGCAGACCGCGCAGGATGTGCGCCCGCTCCTCGGCCTTGCGCAGCCGGAAGCGGGTCCGGCGGACGATGACCTCGATCTGGTGGGTGACCCAGTTGCGGATGAACGCGTCGAGCGAGAGCGTGCGCGGCACCCCGTCGACCAGCGCCAGCATGTTGGCGCCGAAGTTGGTCTGCAGATCGGTGTGCTTGTAGAGGTTGTTGAGGACGACCTTGGCGACCGCGTCCCGCTTGAGCACGATGACCAGCCGCTGGCCGGTGCGCGAAGAGGTCTCGTCACGGACGTCGGCGATGCCGCCGATCCTGGCGTCCTTCACCAGGTCGGCGATCTTCTGCGCCAGGTTGTCCGGGTTGACCTGGTACGGCAGCTCGGTGACGACCAGGCACTGACGGCCCTGGATCTCCTCGACCTCGACGACCGCGCGCATGGTGATCGAGCCACGGCCGGTGCGGTACGCCTCCTCGATGCCCTTGCGGCCGACGACCAGCGCCCCGGTGGGGAAGTCCGGGCCCTTGATCCGGTCGATCAGGGCGTCGAGCAGCTCCTCCGAGGTGGCCTCCGGGTTCGCCAGGAACCACTGGGCACCCTCGGCCACCTCGCGCAGATTGTGCGGCGGGATGTTGGTGGCCATACCGACCGCGATCCCCGCCGAGCCGTTGACCAGCAGGTTGGGGATGCGGGCCGGCAGGACCGTGGGCTCCTGGTTACGGCCGTCGTAGTTGTCCTGGAAGTCGACGGTGTCCTCGTCGATGTCCCGGAGCATCTCCATGGCCAGCGGGGCCATCTTGCACTCGGTGTACCGCATGGCCGCCGCCGGGTCGTTGCCCGGGGAGCCGAAGTTGCCGTTGGAGTCCACCAGCGGCATGCGCATCGACCACGGCTGGGCCAGTCGCACCAGGGCGTCGTAGATGGACGAGTCGCCGTGCGGGTGGTACGTGCCCATGACATCGCCGACGACGCGGGCGCACTTGTAGAAGCCCTTCTCGGGGCGGTACCCGCCGTCGTACATCGCGTAGAGCACGCGCCGGTGCACCGGCTTGAGGCCGTCCCGGACGTCGGGCAGCGCACGGCTCACGATCACGCTCATCGCGTAGTCGAGGTAGGAGCGCTGCATCTCCGTCTCGAGGCCCACCGGCTCCACGCGGAGTCCGGCGCCCTCGGCGGGGTCTTCAGGCGTGTTCGGGGTGTTCTCGTCGGCCATTGCTGGTCAAGTCCTTCTGTCGTCTGCGGCTGGGGGCCGACTCAGATGTCGAGGAAGCGGACATCCTTGGCGTTGCGCTGGATGAACGAGCGCCGTGCCTCGACGTCCTCGCCCATGAGGACCGAGAACAGGTCGTCGGCCTGCGCCGCGTCGTCCAGGGTGACCTGGCCGAGCACGCGGTGGTCGATGTCCATGGTGGTCACGCGCAGCTCTTCGGCGTTCATCTCGCCCAGACCCTTGAAGCGCTGGATCGAGTCGTCCCTGATGCGCTTGCCCTGCTCGCGGCCGGCCTGGATGAGAACGTCCCGCTCGCGGTCGGAGTACGCGTACTGGACCTCGTCCCGACCCCACTTGATCTTGTAGAGCGGCGGACGGGACAGGAAGACGTGCCCGGCCTCGACCAGCGGCCGCATGAAGCGGAAGAGGAAGGTCAGCAGCAGAGTGTTGATGTGCTGGCCGTCGACGTCGGCGTCCGCCATCAGGATGATCTTGTGATAGCGGAGCTTGCCGATGTCGAAGTCCTCGTGCACACCGGTGCCGAACGCCGAGATCAGCGCCTGCACCTCGTTGTTGTGCAGGATCTTGTCGACACGGGCCTTCTCGACGTTGAGGATCTTGCCTCGGATCGGGAGGATCGCCTGGTACTGCGGGTCACGGCCGGATTTGGCCGAGCCGCCGGCGGAGTCACCCTCGACGATGAAGATCTCGCACTTCTCGGGGTCGTTGGACTGGCAGTCGCTGAGCTTGCCCGGCAGCGACGCCGTCTCCAGCAGCCCCTTGCGGCGGGTCAGATCGCGCGCCTTGCGGGCCGCGACCCGGGCGGTCGCCGCCTGGATCCCCTTGCGGACGATGTCGGCCGCCTCGTTGGGGTTGCGGTCCAGCCAGTCCGCGAGGTGCTCGTTGACGATCTTCTGGACGAAGGTCTTGGCCTCCGTGTTGCCCAGCTTGGTCTTCGTCTGACCCTCGAACTGCGGCTCGCCCAGCTTGATCGAGATGATCGCGGTCAGACCCTCGCGGATGTCCTCACCGGTGAGGTTGTCGTCCTTCTCGCGGAGCAGCTTCTTGTCGCGCGCGTACTTGTTGATCAGGTACGTCAGCGCGGCCCGGAAGCCCTCCTCGTGGGTGCCGCCCTCATGGGTGTGGATGGTGTTGGCGAAGCTGTAGACACCCTCGGTGTACTGGGTGTTCCACTGCATCGCGATCTCGACCGAGAGCATCCGCTCCTTGTCCTCGGCCTCGATGTCGACGACCGAGGGGTGGACGAGCTCGCCCTTGCGGGAGTTCAGGTACTTCACGAAGTCGACGATGCCGCCCTCGTAGTAGTACCTGACCGCGAGCGGCTTGCCCTCCTCGTCCACATGGGCTTCGCGCTCATCGGTCAGCGAGATGGTCAGCCCCTTGTTGAGGAACGCCATCTCCTGGAAGCGACGCGCGAGCGTCTCGAACGAGTAGTCGGTCGTCTCGAAGATCTCACCGTCGGCCCAGAAGGTGACCGTCGTACCCGTCTCGTCCGTGGCCTCGTTGCGCGCGAGGGGGGCCGTCGGAACGCCGGTCTTGTAGTCCTGCGTCCAGCGGTAGCCGTCCGTCTTGACCTCGACCGCGACCTTGGTCGACAGCGCGTTGACCACGGAGACACCGACGCCGTGCAGACCACCGGAGACGGCGTAGCCGCCGCCCCCGAACTTGCCGCCCGCGTGCAGCACGGTCAGCACGACCTCCACGGCGGGCTTGTTCTCGGACGGGACGATGCCCACCGGGATGCCGCGGCCGTTGTCGACGACGCGAACGCCGCCGTCGGCCAGGATCGTGACGTCGATGGTGTCCGCGTGACCGGCCATGGCCTCATCGACGGAGTTGTCGACGACTTCCTGGACGAGGTGGTGCAGACCGCGTTCGCCGGTGGATCCGATGTACATACCGGGTCGCTTGCGGACCGCGTCCAGACCTTCCAGGACGGTGATCGCACTGGCGTCGTACGACGGCGGGGCCAGGCCCTCGCCGTCATCGGACGAAATGTTTTCGATGGGGTTGCCGGAATCGGCCACGAAGCGCCCTTTCTGGCACAGCACAAGCCGTCTCCGGGGCAGGCGGGAGCGGCTGCGTCGTTCAACATGTGTCCGCGTGCGCTTCGACGCGCAAGCGACGGTGTACCCGCTCAGTCTACCGGTAGCGCCGACAAGAATGGGGGCTTGCTGGCGCCTGAGTCCGCATGTGCCGCCCTGAACCGGTCGCCACCGACTCCCCATATCTGGGGAAGGGCTCCAAGAGGCTCACGCCGCCACTCAGCGCTTCGGGCTGTCAACCACCGGCTACGGTGACCGGGGTCTCATACATCACCCTGTGCTCACCCGTTCACCAGGTGTGATCAACCGTAGGTGTCGCCCGGTCCGGTGGACCCCGGAGAGCGCAGCGGACCGTAGCGGCGCGACGGACCGCCGGGCCCCAACACCTTGATCAACTTCACCGTGCCCTGGCCGAGATCGGCGTTCAGCCGGGCGACGAGCTGCGGGGCGAGCAGCCGCAGCTGGGTCGCCCACGCCGTGGAGTCGCAGCGCACGGTCAGCACCCGGGCGTCCTCGTCGTACCGCTGCGGCTCACAGTGCTGGGCCACTTCCGGGCCGACCATCTGCGGCCAGCGGCCCATCACCCCGCCGACGGCGGCCGGGGCCTCCCAGCCGCGCTCGGTGATCAGCCGGTTGATCGCGGCACCGAGGGGGAGCGGATCACGGCCGTCGGCGCGCGCGCCGGAGCGCAGGCCCCCGCGGCGCGCCTGCTTCTTCTGCTGGGCCGCGGCACCGCGGGCCCGCGCCTGCTCCTTGGCGGCGCGCAGCGCGACCCGGGCCAGATCGACGCCCGAGGGCTCGGGCGGTGTCGGCTGCTGTGGGGCGTCCGTCATACGCGCCGGACCTCGCCGTCGGACACCGCGTAGCGCGTGCCCGTCAGCAGCCGCGGGACGTCGTCCTCCACCGCCGCCGTGACCAGCACCTGCTCACCGGGGGCGACCAGCTCGGCCAGCCGCTCGCGGCGCCGCTCGTCCAGTTCGGCGAAGACATCGTCCAGGATCAGGACCGGCTCACCGGCCTCGGTGCGCAGCAGCTCATAGGAGGCCAGCCGCAGCGCCAGCGCGTACGACCAGGACTCGCCATGGCTGGCGTACCCCTTCGCGGGGAGCCGCCCCAGCTTCAGCACCAGGTCGTCGCGGTGCGGGCCGACCAGGGTGACACCGCGCTCGATCTCCTGCTTGCGGGCCTCGGTGAGTGCGGCGATCAGCCGCTGGTAGAGCTCCTCCCGGCCGGTGGCCGCGGCCAGGTCCTCGCCCGCCGAGCAGCGGTACTCCAGCAGGACCGGTCCACCACCGGGGGCGAGCTGCTCGTACGCCTTCTCGGCGAGCGGCTGGAGGACGGAGATCAGCTCAAGGCGCTGGGCGAGCAGCTCGGCACCGGCGCGGGCCAGATGCTGGTCCCAGACGTCCAGGGTGGACAGCGCCCCGTCACCGCCGCCGCGCGAGCCGTGCCGCCGGGCCATCGCGGCGGTCTTGAGCAGGGTGTTGCGCTGTTTGAGCACCCGGTCGTAGTCGGAGCGGACTCCCGCCATCCGCGGGGCGCGGGCGGTGATCAGCTCGTCCAGGAAGCGGCGGCGCTCGCCCGGATCGCCCTTGACCAGAGCGAGGTCCTCGGGCGCGAACAGCACCGTGCGCAGGATCCCCAGCACATCACGCGGTCTGACCTGCGAGGAGCGGTTGATCCTCGCGCGGTTGGCCTTGCCGGGATTGAGCTCCAGCTCCACCAGCTGCTGCCGGTCGCCCTGGACCACCGCGGCCCGGACGACCGCCCGCTCGGCGCCCATCCGCACCAGCGGGGCGTCGGAGGAGACCCGGTGGCTGCCGAGGGTGGCGAGATAGCCGACGGCCTCGACGAGGTTGGTCTTCCCCTGCCCGTTGGGACCGACGAAAGCGGTGACACCCGGGCCGAGTTCGACCTCGGCCCGGGTGTACGAGCGGAAGTCGGCGAGCGAGAGATGCGTGACGTGCATGATGGGCTGCGCCGACCTCCCCCGGCAGTGCTGTGCCCCCGTGGGGGCGGATTACTTGGAGTTCTCCACCGCGTGGCCGCCGAACTGGTTGCGCAGCGCGGCGATCATCTTCATCTGCGGGGAGTCGTCCTGGCGCGAGGCGAAGCGGGCGAACAGCGATGCGGTGATCGCGGGCAGCGGCACCGCGTTGTCGATCGCGGCCTCTACCGTCCAGCGGCCCTCGCCGGAGTCCGCCGCATAGCCCTTCAGCTCGGCCAGGTGCTCGTCGTCGTCCAGGGCGCGGACCGCCAGGTCCAGCAGCCAGGAGCGGATGACCGTGCCCTCCTGCCAGGAGCGGAAGACCTCGCGGACGTCGGTGACGGAGTCCACGGCCTCCAGCAGCTCCCAGCCCTCGGCGAAGGCCTGCATCATGGCGTACTCGATGCCGTTGTGGACCATCTTGGCGAAGTGGCCCGCGCCGACCTTGCCCGCGTGGACCGAGCCGTACTCACCCTCGGGCTTGAGCGCGTCGAAGATCGGCTGGACCTTGGCGACATGCTCGGACGCGCCGCCGTACATCAGCGCGTAGCCGTTCTCCAGGCCCCAGACACCGCCGGAGACACCGCAGTCGACGAAGCCGATGCCCCGGGCGTTGAGCTGCTCGGCGTGCTTCTCGTCGTCGGTCCAGCGGGAGTTTCCGCCGTCGACGACGATGTCACCCGGTGACAGGAGCTCGGCCAGCTCGTCGATGGTGATCTGGGTGGGAACACCCGCCGGGACCATGACCCACACCACGCGCGGCCCCTTGAGCTTGCCCACAAGCTCGTCGAGGCTGTGGACATCCGCGACGTCCGGGTTGCGGTCGTATCCGATCACGGTGTGGCCTGCGCGGCGAATGCGCTCGCGCATATTGCCGCCCATCTTGCCGAGGCCGACGAGACCGAGCTCCATCAGTTGATCCTTATGCCGTAGACATTGCGTGACGCACCTGAGGCCGAGCCTACGCCCGAGGGTTGCCGCACAGTTGTGGGCTACACCCGCTCATTCGCTCGGACTCATCCGCTCAGCCGGACCGGCATGATCAGGTACTTGTACGCCTCGTCCGCCTCGGCGTCCACGGCGGGCTTGCCGCTCAGCAGGGCGGGCTTGGTGGACGTGGTGAAGGAGAGCTGGGCGACCGGGGAGTCGATCGCGCTCAGGCCGTCCAGCAGGAAGGTCGGGTTGAAGGCGATCGAGATGTCGTCGCCGTCGAGCTGGGCGTCGACCCTTTCCACAGCCTGTGCGTCGTCGCTGGAACCGGCCTCGAGGATCAGCACGCCTTGCTCGAAGCTGAGCCGCACCGGGGTGTTGCGCTCGGCGACCAGGGCCACGCGCTTGACGGCCTCGACGAACGGGGCGGTCTCGATCACCGCGACGGAGTTGAACTCGGTCGGGAAAAGCGTGCGGTACTTCGGCAGGTCACCTTCGAGCAGCCGGGTGGTGGTACGGCGGCCGGCGCCCTCGAAACCGATCAGGCCCTCACCGGCACCGGAGCCGGACAGCGCGAGCGAAACGGTGTCACCGCTGGTCAGCGACTTGGCGGTGTCCAGGAGCGTCTTGGCGGGCACCAGGGCGACCGCGGAGATGTCCGGGGTCTCGGGCTTCCACAGGAACTCGCGGACGGCGAAGCGGTAGCGGTCGGTGGAGGCCAGGGTGACGGTGTCGCCCTCGATCTCGATCCGGACGCCGGTGAGCACCGGGAGGGTGTCGTCACGGCCGGCCGCGATGGCGACCTGGGCGGCGGCGGCGGCGAAGACGTCACCGGGAACGGTGCCGGTCGCGGTGGGCATCTGCGGCAGCGCCGGGTACTCCTCCACAGGCAGTGTGTGGAGTGTGAATCGCGACGAGCCGCAGACGACGGTGACGCGTACACCGTCGCTGGAGATCTCCACAGGGCGGTTGGGGAGAGCGCGGCAGATGTCGGCGAGCAGACGGCCGGAGACCAGGACCGTGCCGTCGTCCTCCACGTCGGCTTCCACCGAGACACGGGCCGAGACCTCGTAGTCGAAGCCGGAGAGGCTGAGCGCGCCTTCCTCGGCCTTCAGCAGGATGCCCGCGAGGACGGGCACCGGCGGACGGGCCGGAAGGCTGCGGGCCGTCCAGGCCACTGCCTCCGCGAGTACATCGCGCTCCACCCGGATCTTCACCGGAACCGCCTCCTGCTGTTGCTGGCTCGCCCTGCTGGCCTTCGTCGTCGGCTGAGTCGCCGGAGACCAGTCTGACGTACGCCGCCGACAGTCGGTGCGGCTCGGGGTCAAGTCGGCGCCCGGGGTGTCGGGCGGCTCGGCCCGAGGTTGTGCACAGGCCCCACTTCGAAGCGATTTCCCGGCTACAACTCTGTGGTCGTAGTAGTAGGGCCTGTGGATACCGTGGATAACTCCGTCTTCCCAGGCCAGGAGCGGTTTTTTATCCACTGCGCCTGTGGGCGGCGCCCGTGGAAAACCGAGGCGATCTGTGGATGCCGGAAAGTTCTGCACATGCGATGCACAGACAAACCCCGGTTCTCCCCAGCGCTGTCCCCAGGTTTACCCGGCTTCCCCACAGCCCAACCCGCCTCCTTGGTGTGACGCCTTTCACTCGACCCGGTGACCGTGCCCGTTTCGTTGCCGAACAGTGGACGACGATGGGGAAAAGCTGTGGGCAACCGCCTTCCTCCTGTGGGCGGGCGGTGGACAACTCGATCCGGGCCCTGTGGGCAAAGCCGTCGTCCACAGTCTGTGGACTCCGGATAGCCACAATTCCACAACCGGCTGACCTCGGGTGATGCGATCCTGGTGACCCGGCCTGTGGATGGGATCTGGACAACTCACACGTCCCCAGGGTGTGGATGGGGGATTTGCCGCCGATCTGTGGAGAATCGCTTCGCCCCGACGCGGATTCGAACAGCGCGGCCGTCGAACGACGAAGGGCGCCCCGGGAGTTGTCCTCCCGGAGCGCCCTCGGAGTGGCTCGTGGCAGCCGTCCGTGCCCCGCTGTCAGCCGTTCTTGATGCGGTTCGTCAGCTCGGTCACCTGGTTGTAGATGGAGCGCCGCTCGGCCATCAGCGCCCGGATCTTGCGGTCGGCGTGCATGACGGTCGTGTGGTCGCGCCCGCCGAACTGGGCGCCGATCTTGGGCAGCGACAGATCGGTGAGCTCCCGGCACAGGTACATCGCGATCTGCCGCGCGGTCACCAGAACCCGGCTGCGCGAGGCGCCGCACAGGTCGTCCACCGTGTGTCCGAAGTAGTCGGCGGTCGCGGCCATGATCGCGGTGGCGGTGATCTCCGGGGCCGCGTCCTCGCCGCCGGGGATCAGGTCCTTCAGGACGATCTCGGTGAGACCGAGGTCCACCGGCTGCCGGTTCAGGCTCGCGAAGGCCGTCACCCGGATCAGCGCGCCCTCCAGCTCCCGGATGTTGCGGGAGATCCGGGAGGCGATGAACTCCAGCACCTCCGGCGGCGCGTTCAGCTGCTCCTGCACCGCCTTCTTCCGGAGGATCGCGATACGCGTCTCCAGCTCGGGCGGCTGCACATCCGTGATCAGACCCCACTCGAAGCGGTTGCGGAGCCGGTCCTCCAGGGTCACCAGCTGCTTGGGCGGCCGGTCCGAGGACAGCACGATCTGCTTGTTGGCGTTGTGGAGGGTGTTGAAGGTGTGGAAGAACTCCTCCTGCGTCGACTCCTTGCTCGCCAGGAACTGGATGTCGTCGACCAGCAGGATGTCCATGTCGCGGTAGCGCCTGCGGAACGCGTCCGCCTTGCCGTCGCGGATGGAGTTGATGAACTCGTTGGTGAACTCCTCCGAGCTCACGTAGCGCACCCGGGTGCCGGGGTAGAGGCTGCGGGCATAGTGCCCGATCGCGTGCAGCAGATGGGTCTTGCCGAGCCCCGACTCCCCGTAGATGAACAGCGGGTTGTACGCCTTGGCCGGTGCTTCGGCCACCGCGACCGCGGCGGCGTGGGCGAAGCGGTTGGAGGCGCCGATGACGAAGGTGTCGAAGAGGTACTTGGGGTTCAGCCGGGCGGTCGGCTCACCGGGACCGGACGCCGGCGCGGGCTGTGCGGCCAGCGGACCGGGCGCGCCGGTCTGAGAGGGCAGTACCGGCGGTCCGCCGCGGCCGCGCTCCAGCGGATCGGGAAGATCGTGGCGCTGCTGCTCGTACGGCGGACGCTCCGGGGCGGACGCAGGGCGTCCGCCCGGGCCGCCCGGGCCACCGGAATTGTCGTGACCGCTGTGACCGCTGTGACCGTGGTGCCCGCCGTTGGCGCCGGGGCCGGGGCGCTCCGCCGCCGGGTTCCGGTAGTCGCCGCGCTGCCGCTGCGGGTCGTACGGCTGCTGGTCGTAGCCGGTGGAGGAGGGCTGTGAAGCATAGGGATCGGACTCGGTGAAGCCGCCGAGCCGCTGCTGCTGCCAGCCGTAGTCGTCCCGCGGGCGCGGCCAGGCGCCGGGCTCGGGACGCGGCGGCTGATAGCCGGGATAGGCGGGGCGGGCCGTGGGCAGCTCGTCGGAGGCTTGCGGACGGCCGTAGTTCTCCCGGCCGTCGTAGCCGTCGTACGTCTCCCGCTGCTCCCGGCTCTCATATGTCTCGCGCTGATCGCGCTGGGTCTGCTGCGGGACGACCGGCTCTCCGGCAGAGTCGTCGACGGTGATCGCGATGCGGATGGGGCGGCCGCACTCCCGGCTCAGCGTCTCGCTGACCACCGGGGCGAGCCTGCCCTCGAGTACGCCCTTGGCGAATTCATTGGGGACGGCCAGCAGCGCGGTGTCGGCGACGAGCGCGAGCGGCTGGCACCGCTTGATCCAGTGCTCGTCCTTGGCCTCGACGCCCTGTCCGCCCTGTCCCGCCGCGCCCTCTCCGAGCAGCCGCTCGAGTACGCGTGGCCACACTGCGGCAAGATCGGCGGGTACGTCAGCCACAGGGCACGCTCTCTCACTCGCTGGGTGGGGGACGCCGACGGGTCCCACGAATGTGTGGTTCTCGGGACGGGCGTGAAGGAATCGGAGCCCGGCCACGGTAGTCAGGCCGGGGTGCGCGGTTCAAGTCGTTGTCCACAGGGTGTGTACAAATGTGCCATGCGATGTCGCCGGGCGTTCCCCTGCCCCCGTCCGGCGCGGGCGGAGCGGGTAGTGTGGCCGTGGCATCCACCGGTTTGACCGGATGGCGTAACCGCGCGTACCGTAACCAGGTCGAGTTGTCGATGGCTGCTGCCGCCTGCCTCCGATGGGCAATGATCGCGGACATCATGATCCACGATCGTGAAGCGGTGCACTCGGGCGTATTGCGAGCTTCTCGTGGGCGCACGGTGACAGCCAGGCGATCTCCCGCCACCACCCGATTCATTTCTGGAGCCCCCGAGTGAGCAAGCGCACCTTCCAGCCGAACAACCGCCGCCGCGCGAAGACCCACGGCTTCCGGCTGCGTATGCGCACCCGTGCCGGCCGCGCGATTCTCGCGTCCCGCCGCAGCAAGGGTCGCGCCCGCCTGTCGGCCTGAGCAGCCTGACCTCAAGGTCCATGACGTGCTGCCTACCGAGCATCGGCTGAGGCGGCGCGAGGACTTTGCGGCCGCGGTACGCCGAGGACGCAGGGCCGGTCGCCCGCTCCTTGTCGTGCACTTTCGCAGCGGCCTCACCAGCGGTGACAGGGACCCGCACGCATCCGGGGGGAGTGCTCCCCCGGCGCGTGCGGGTTTCGTCGTGAGCAAGGCGGTCGGCGGTGCCGTCGTCCGCAATCTGGTGAAGCGGAGGCTGCGCCATCTCATGCGGGACCGGCTCGATCGTTTTCCCGCAGGTAGCCTTGTGGTCGTACGGGCACTGCCCGGTGCGGGTGAGGCGGGTCACGACCAGCTGGCCCGCGATCTCGACACGGCGGTGCAGCGGCTACTGGGAGGGGTGCCGCGATGAAGTACCCGCTGCTGTGGTTGATCAAGCTGTACCAGTGGACCATCAGCCCGATGCTGGGCCCGGTCTGCAAGTACTACCCGTCGTGCTCGCACTATGGCTACACGGCCATTGACCGGCACGGTGCGGTGAAAGGAACGGCGCTGACGGCCTGGCGCATCTTGCGCTGCAACCCGTGGTCGCTCGGTGGCGTCGACCACGTTCCGCCCCGGAAGCGTCCGGTGTGGCACCAGCGGCTGCGGAACCGCCTCGGCGGGCATCCGGCTGTGGAGCCTGCCGCACAGCCCGAGACCCAGCCCAACGCCCAAGGAGCCTGATTCGTGGACACGATCCTCGGTCCTCTTTATGACGTAGTTTCCTGGATCATCGTCCAGTTCCACTCGTTCTACAGCCTCATGTTCGACCGGGACAGTGGCTGGGCGTGGGGTCTGTCGATCGTTTCCCTGGTGGTCCTGATCCGGATCTGTCTGATCCCGCTTTTCGTGAAGCAGATCAAGGCGACCCGGAACATGCAGGCGCTCCAGCCGAAGATGAAGGCGATCCAGGAGCGCTACAAGAGCGACCGGCAGCGTCAGTCCGAAGAGATGATGAAGCTCTACAAGGAGACGGGCACCAACCCGCTCTCGAGCTGTCTCCCGATCCTGGCGCAGTCGCCGTTCTTCATCGCGCTCTACCAGGTGCTCAACCACATCGCGAACAACAAGACGGTCGGCTTCATCGACCAGGGACTGCTGGACAGCGCCCGTAACGCCCATATCTTCGGCGCCCCGCTGTCCGTGAAGTTCATGTCGTCCGCCTCCCAGGTCGAGCAGCTCGGCGCCTCGCTGACCGATGTCCGGGTCGTGACGGTCACCATGATCGTCCTGATGTCGGCCTCGCAGTTCTTCACCCAGCGCCAGCTGATGACCAAGAACGTCGACCTCACGGTGAAGACGCCGTTCATGCAGCAGCAGAAGATGCTGATGTACGTCTTCCCGATCATGTTCGCCGTCTTCGGCATCAACTTTCCGGTCGGTGTCCTCGTCTACTGGCTGACCACCAACGTCTGGACCATGGGCCAGCAGATGTTCATCATCCGCCGGAACCCCACCCCGGGCAGCGTCGCCTTCCAGGCCCGCCAGGAGCGCCTGCGCGCCCAGGGCAAGCTGAAGGAAGAGCCCGCCGAGGTCGCCGCCAAGGAGGCCGCCGAGACGGCGCGCGCCAACCGTCAGCAGCCCAAGCGGCAGAGCAAGTCGCAGCGCACCTCGGGCAGCACTCAGGGCCAGGGCCGCGCCAGGGCGGAGTCCGGTGGCACCGCCAAGACCTCGCTCGCCAAGGAATCCGGCAAGGACGAGGCACAGAAGCCGGAGAAGAAGGCGGCACAGGGCGGCAAGCCGGCCGGCGGCTCCTCCCGCACCACGAAGTCCGGGCAGCGCAAGGGCCAGCAGCGCCCCAAGCACCCCTCCAAGAAGTAACGAAGGAGTCCATCCGTGACGGAAGGCACCACCCCGGCCGCCGAGGGCGTCGACACCCTGACCCGCCTGGAGCAGGAAGGGGAGATCGCGGCCGACTACCTCGAGGGGCTGCTGGACATCGCGGACCTCGACGGCGACATCGACATGGACGTCGAGGCCGATCGCGCTGCGGTGTCGATCATCAGTGACTCGACCAGCCGTGACCTCCAGAAGCTGGTCGGACGCGATGGCGAGGTGCTGGAAGCCCTTCAGGAGCTGACCCGGCTCGCCGTCCACCGGGAGACCGGCGACCGCAGTCGGCTGATGCTCGACATCAGCGGATTCCGGGCCCGTAAGCGGACCGAGCTCACGGCGCTCGGCGCCAAGGCCGCGGAAGAGGCGAAGGGCACCGGCCAGCCGGTGAAGCTCAAGGCGATGACGCCCTTCGAGCGGAAGGTCGTCCACGACGCGGTGGCCGCGGCGGGGCTGCGCAGTGAGTCCGAGGGCGAGGAGCCCCAGCGCTGCGTGGTCGTGCTCCCGGCCTGACCCGGTCCGGCTTCATCTTGCACACGGCCCCGTCTGCGCGCAGACGGGGCCGAATCTTGTCAGCCTTGCATCAGTCAGCCTTGCACCAGCGTTCAGCCACAGAGTGCGGTACGGAAGGACGGTCCCCGTGACGGAAGCAGCGGAGCTCCCCCCGGCGCCCGACGAGGCGAGGGAGGTATTCGGTGAGCGCTTCCCGGAGGCCGTCCGCTACGGAGAGCTGCTGGCCGATATCGGGGTGACCCGCGGGCTGATCGGTCCGCGTGAGGTGCCGCGGCTGTGGGAGCGGCATCTGCTGAACTGCGCCGTGCTCTCCGAGGTGGTCCCGGAGGGGGTCACCGTCTGCGATGTGGGCTCGGGCGCGGGGCTGCCGGGTATCCCGCTCGCACTGACCCGGCCGGATCTGCGGATCACGCTGCTGGAGCCGCTGCTGCGCCGTACCAACTTCCTCCAGGAGGTCGTGGAGCTGCTCGGGCTCGACCATGTGACGGTGGTCCGGGGCCGTGCCGAGGAGGTCCTGGGCAAGCTGCCTCCGGTCCATGTGGTGACGGCCCGGGCGGTGGCCCCGCTGGACCGGCTGGCGGGCTGGGGGGTTCCGCTGCTGAAGCCCTACGGAGAGATGCTCCTGCTGAAGGGCGACACCGCCGAGGAGGAGCTCAAGCAGGCCCGTGCGGCGCTGGGCAAGCTGGGCGTGGTGGACACCTCCGTACTGCACGTCGGTGAGGGTGTGGTCGATCCGCTGTCCACCGTGGTGCGGGTGGAGGTCGGGGAGAGTCCCGGAGGAGTGCGGTTCGCGGCCAAGCGGGCCAAGGCGGCACGACGGAGCCCGCGGCGCAGGCCGTGAGTGCGGCCGTGACGCGGATACCGGTCTGATTCGTATGTGAAGTGCCCTCCGTATGGAGGGCGGACGTGCTCCATACAAGCTGGCTAAACTACGCAATCCGGAGTGTCGCGGCAGAACGCCAGGCCTATCCATGCATCGTGTTTCACGTGAAACGTCGCTCCCTGCTGCATGGAATCATCAGTCGCGGTCGTGCGGCGGCCTTGCCCCGCGACCGCCGACCCCGTCAGGACGTGGATTCATCCACAGGAGAACGGGCCTCGCTGGTTCACGACCCCAAAAGCATGGCAGGCTCTCCTCATCGCGAGCCTGATGTCGAGGAGAGTGAATCCTTGCGGTCCGACGCCAACATCGCGGGGCCGATGACCGACCCGGTCCCCGGCCCCCGTACCGAATCGGCGGGGGAGGATGTTTCACGTGAAACGCCGCCCCCGATGGACGACACCCCCATTGGCCGCGCCGCCCAGCTGGCGGTGGAAGCTCTGGGCCGGGCCGGCGAGGGGCTGCCGCGACCGGAACAGACCCGGGTGATCGTGGTGGCCAACCAGAAGGGCGGGGTCGGCAAGACCACGACCACGGTCAATCTGGCTGCCTCACTCGCTCTGCACGGCGGTCGTGTGCTGGTGATCGACCTCGACCCGCAGGGCAATGCCTCGACGGCGCTGGGGATCGACCACCATGCCGAGGTTCCATCGATCTACGACGTGCTGGTCGACAGCAGGCCCCTGTCCGATGTGGTGCAGCCGGTCCCCGATGTGGAGGGACTGTTCTGCGCTCCGGCGACCATCGATCTCGCCGGCGCCGAGATCGAGCTGGTCTCGCTGGTCGCACGCGAGAGCCGACTGGAGCGGGCCATCCAGTCCTATGAGCAACCGCTGGACTACATCCTCATCGACTGCCCGCCCTCGCTCGGACTGCTGACGGTCAATGCGCTGGTCGCGGGCGCCGAAGTGCTGATCCCCATCCAGTGTGAGTACTACGCGCTCGAGGGACTCGGCCAGCTGCTGCGGAACGTGGATCTCGTCCGCGGCCATCTCAACCCCAAGCTCCATGTCTCGACCATCCTGCTCACGATGTACGACGGCCGTACCCGGCTGGCCTCGCAGGTGGCGGACGAGGTCCGCAGCCACTTCGGTGGAGAGGTCCTCAGAACCAGCATCCCGAGGTCGGTGCGGATCTCCGAAGCCCCCAGTTACGGGCAGACGGTCCTCACCTATGACCCGGGATCCAGCGGGGCGCTCTCCTACCTCGAGGCGGCGAGAGAGATCGCGCTCAGGGGAGTGGACGTGCAGTACGACGCCCAGCACGCTCATGCCCTGCCCGAGATCAGCCAGCACGACCAGCACAGCATGCAGGAGGGGATTCAGTGAGTGAGCGACGCAGAGGGCTGGGCCGTGGGCTCGGTGCCTTGATCCCTCCCGCGCCGAAGGGGGCGGACAACTCCGGACCCCGGGCGGGGGCGGGAACGGTCACCACGTCCGGAGGCACCACCTCACCGACCGCGGTCCCGGTGCTCACCCAGGAGCGTGGAGTCGCGGCCGCCAAGGTGGCCGCACTGGCCTCCAACGGTGTTTCACAGGAAACCGAAGCACCGCGGGAGCCGGAGCCCGAAGCCGCTCCGCCGGCGCCGGCGGAGGAGGTGGCCGGAGCCCATTTCGCGGAACTGCCGCTGGACTTCATCACCCCCAACCCCCGTCAGCCGCGTGAGGTCTTCGACGAGGACGCTCTCGCCGAACTGGTCACCTCGATCCAGGAAGTCGGTCTCCTCCAGCCCGTCGTGGTGCGGCAGCTGGCGCCCGAGCGCTATGAGCTCATCATGGGCGAGCGCCGGTGGCGGGCCTGCCGTGAGGCTGGGCTGGAGAAGATTCCGGCGATCGTCCGGGCCACCGAGGACGAGAAGCTCCTTCTCGACGCGCTGCTGGAGAACCTGCACCGGGCCCAGCTGAACCCGTTGGAAGAGGCGGCCGCCTACGACCAGTTGCTCAAGGACTTCAGCTGCACCCATGACGAGTTGGCGGACCGCATCGGGCGTTCGCGTCCCCAGGTCTCCAACACGCTGCGGCTGCTGAAGCTCTCCCCCGCCGTTCAGCGCCGGGTCGCCGCCGGGGTGCTCTCCGCCGGACACGCACGAGCCCTGCTCTCCGTGGATGACGCGGAGGAGCAGGACCGGCTGGCGCACCGCATCGTCGCCGAGGGGCTGTCGGTGCGCGCGGTCGAGGAGATCGTCACCCTGATGGGGTCCCGTTCGGGTGGTACAGCGAAGGCCAAGGGTCCGCGCGCCGGTACCCGGGTGTCCCCCGCGCTCACGGATCTGGCGTCGCGGCTCTCCGACCGCTTCGAGACCCGGGTGAAGGTCGACCTGGGCCAGAAGAAGGGAAAGATCGTCGTCGAGTTCGCTTCGATAGAGGATCTTGAGCGTATTCTCGGCACCCTCGCCCCCGGTGCGGGACCGGTGATGGAGCAGTCGCTCGCGGAGGCGGACGACGAGGACGAGTAGGCCAGTGGCCGTACGGTCGTGTCGTACGGACTGGCAGTGTGGGGCGGGTCGTGTTCCGATCAGGTCGGAACACGACCTGTTCTTTTCCCAAGGGCGGTATCGGTGCTTTCGCCGCACGGATACGATGCGACCAGGTTGGGCGGATCCATGTGGAGGCTCCTCATGCGGAGGGCAGGGCCATGCGATCGGTGAGCCGCACCGGACTGTTGGCCACAGGACTGGGCCTGGGAGCTGTCGGCGGTTTCGTCGGCAGTCTGATCAGGGAGCGTAGTGCTCTGTCAGCCGCCCGTGCCGCGGCTGGCCATGGAAGTGAAGGACTGGCTTCATGGGGCGTCGGCTCGTACCGCTCACGCTGGACAACCTCCCGGACATCCCCAAGCGCTGTCGCGCCTGTGTCTTCTGGGAGCTCGACCCCGTCAGCGGTGAAGCCGCGGTAAGGGCCGGACGTCCGGAGCTGGAGAAGGAAGCGTGGATCTCCGCGGTCCTGCTGGAGTGGGGCTCCTGCGGCCGGGTGGTCTATGTCGATGAGGTGCCGGTCGGCTTCGTGCTCTACGCGCCCCCCGCCTATGTGCCGCGGTCCACGGCCTTTCCCACGAGCCCGGTCGGTGCCGATGCCGTACAGCTGATGACGGCCTGGCTGATGCCCGGCTATCAGGGGCAGGGGCTGGGCCGGGTGATGGTGCAGACGGTCGCCAAGGATCTGATCCGCAGGGGCTTCCGGGCGATCGAGGCGTTCGGGGACGCCACCTGGAAGGAACCGGCGTGTGTCCTGCCCGCCGACCACCTGCTGGCCGTGGGCTTCAAGACCGTCCGTCCCCACCATCGGTACCCCCGGCTGAGACTTGAGCTGAGAACGACGATTTCCTGGAAGGAAGATGTCGAGCTCGCCCTGGACCGGCTGCTCGGTGCGGTCCAGAAGGAGCCGGCGCTCCGTCCGCTCTGAGAGTTCCACGTGAAACACGAAGGGGCCGCCCTCCGGGGCGGCCCCTTCGCATGGTGGCTGTGCGCTCAGCCGATGAAGTCAGCCAGGTCGCGCTCGATGGCGGCCTTCGGCTTGGCGCCGACGATGGTCTTGGCGACCTCGCCGCCCTGGTAGACATTGAGCGTCGGGATCGACATCACGCCGTACTTGGCGGCGGTGGCCGGGTTCTCGTCAATGTTCAGCTTGGCAATGACGATCTTGTCGGCGTGCTCGGCCGCGATCGCCTCCAGGGACGGGGCGATCTGACGGCACGGACCGCACCAGGCGGCCCAGAAGTCGACGAGTACCGGCTTGTCGCTCTTGAGGACGGTCTCCTCGAAGTTGGCGTCCGTCACGGTGACCGTGGCACCGGCCATGGCTATCTCCTTAGTGGGTTGGTGCAGGGGGTGGGAAGCGGAGTCAGACGGTGGCGTCGCCGTCGCCCAGGGCGGCGAGGTACCGCTCGGCGTCCAGAGCGGCGGCACAGCCGGTGCCCGCCGCGGTGATCGCCTGGCGGTAGGTGTGGTCCACGACATCGCCCGCGGCGAAGACCCCGGTGAGGTTCGTCCGGGTCGAGGGGGACTCCACCTTGAGGTAGCCCTCGTCGTCCAGGTTCAGCTGGCCCTTGAACAGCTCGGTGCGCGGGTCGTGGCCGATCGCGATGAACAGCCCGGTCATCGGCAGCTGGGAGGTCTCACCGGTCTTGACGTCCTGGAGGGTCAGACCGGAGAGCTTGCCGTCACCGTGGAGCTCGGTGACCGCGCTGTCCCAGATGAACGAGATCTTCGGGTCGGCGAAGGCGCGCTCCTGCATCGCCTTGCTGGCACGGAGGCTGTCCCGGCGGTGGACGACGGTGACCGACTTGGCGAAGCGCGACAGGAAGGTCGCCTCCTCCATCGCGGTGTCGCCGCCGCCGATCACGGCGATGTCCTGGTCCTTGAAGAAGAAGCCGTCACAGGTGGCGCACCACGAGACACCACGGCCGGAGAGCTCGTCCTCACGGGGCAGACCCAGCTTGCGGTGCTGGGAGCCGGTGGTCACGATGACCGCCTTGGCGCGGTGGATGGTACCCGCCGAGTCGGTGACGGTCTTGATGTCCTCGCTGAGGTCGACCGCGGCCACGTCGTCCGGGATGAGCTCGGCGCCGAAGCGCTCGGCCTGGGCCCGCATGTTGTCCATGAGGTCCGGGCCCATGATCCCCTCGCGGAAACCGGGGAAGTTCTCCACGTCGGTGGTGTTCATGAGAGCACCACCGGCGGTCACGGAGCCTTCGAAGACCAGCGGCTTCAAGGAAGCGCGGGCGGTGTAGAGCGCGGCCGTATAGCCGGCGGGCCCGGAACCGATGATGATCACGTTGCGGACGTCGCTCACGGATGTCTTCCTTGTCTCTGCCGACTGCCACTGCTGACTGGGCGGCGGCCCCGGATTCCCCGGAAAACGCTGCCACCCCACCCAACGGATCCTACGGGTCCGGCATTCCCGGATGGCGTCAGGCGGGGCCTGTGTGCGCCGTACCTCAGCCCCGAGGGTAGGTGCGCGTCTCCAGGAGCTTCCCGGTGGAGGATGGGGCGGAGGAGACACAGGACGCATCGATCACGAAGGCGTCGACCCGCGAGCTGTCGGAGGGGTGCGGCAGCACGACGATATAGGCGGCCTTGCCGTCGTAGGTGTCCTGCTGGGCGGCAAGCGCCGGTTCCGTGCGGCCGATGCCCTTCTGGACGCAGGAAGGGACCTTCGGATCCTGTGCGCGGAGCGGTACGTCGGGTGTGTCCTTGGAGGCGACACCGGGCGAGGCGGTGGCCTTACGGTCGGTGAGCATCTCGTGGACTCGGTCCTTGAGAGTCCCGGCCGACACGGTGTCCCGGCCCTCGGTGGAGTTCTGTGAGGCGCTGGGAGTGTCGCTGTCGCCGCCCGAGGTGACTTCCTGGACGAAGAACGTGCCCAGGCCGATGACGGCGGCGGCACAAGCGGAGCCGAGGAGAACCCTCGGCCAGCGGCGGGCGCGACCGGAGCGAGTGCCGGGACGGGAGGACCCGCGGCCCGGACCGGTGGTACCCCGAGCCCGCCCGGCGGGCCGGTCCGCGGTCACGGAAGGCTTGGCCGCACCTGCCATGTGATCGGTCTCCTCGGCCGTTTCACGTGAAACGCGATCGGTCGAGGGCCCCGGAGTTTCACGTGAAACTCCGGCGCGGCTCTTCGAGGTCTCAGGATCCGTGGCCTCAGGCGTGGTCGCGTCCAGAAGTGCTTCGGCGGCGAGAGCCGCATCGATACGGCCCGCGATATCGGCGGGCATCTGCACGGGGCCCGGGAGGGTGCCGAGCAGTGAGCGGATCTCGTCGAGCGAGGACCGTACATCGGCGCACAGCGCACAGCTCGCGAGATGAGTGCGCACATCGACGGTCCGGGTCGGGGAGAGCTGTCCCTCGGTGAGCGCGGAGATCTCCGCGACGTCCGGGTGCTCGTCCGTGTCCGTCGAGGATGTCACGCTCGCCCACCTCCGCCCTTCACGGCATCTGTGTCATTCGGTCCTGCCGTCGGTGGGACGGACGTCCCCTGCGTCCGGTTCCTTCCCCCGCCCGAAGAGGTACTACCCCGCCCATTGGGGTGGAGATGCGACAGGAGGGGGAGGAGTCGGGCACGTCCCCGGGCGCAGCGGCTTTTCACCGTACCGGTGGGGACTTCCAGGACCGCCGCCGCCTCCGCGACGGGATATCCCTGCATATCGACGAGTACGAGCGCGGCGCGCTGCTCGGCGGGGAGGGTGCGCAGTGCCTGGAGGAGTTCTCGGTGGAGATCGCCGCGCTCGGCGGGGGCGGCGGCCGACTCATGCGGCTCGAGGAGTTGCTCCAGCCGGTCGGTCTCGGCGACCGGGGAGGTGCGGCGGGAGGCCGCCTTACGGGCCCGGTCCAGACAGGCGTTGACCGTGATGCGGTGGAGCCAGGTCGTCACGGCGGACTGGCCGCGGAAGGTATGGGCGGCACGGTAGGCGGAGACGAGCGCGTCCTGGACCGCGTCGGCGGCTTCCTCACGGTCGCCGAGCGTGCGCAGCGCCACCGCCCAGAGTCTGTCGCGGTGGCGCCGCACTATCTCGCCGAAGGCGTCCGGATCGCCCTTCACATGCCGGGCGAGGAGCTCGGCGTCGCTCGCCTCGCCGGTGGTGGCGTCGTCCAACGTCGAGCCTCCTCCCCTCATGACGGACCGACCGGGGTCAGCCCTTGAGCTTGATCTCCGAGATCCCGCCACGGTAGCGATCCGGACTGGTCGCCGGCAGCTTCTTGATGTGGACCAGTACGTATCGCGTCTCCACGGGCTTGTCGAGTGAGACGGAAAGCTGACCGCCCGCGTTCTTCGGAGACGTGATTTTCTGGGAGAAGGCGCTGAGGGTGCTCACGTCCGACGCGTCCTTGGCCGCGGCCAGGATCTCGACCTCATGGCCGGATCCGCGGAAGGTGACATCGACATCGGAGACCTTCTTGACGCTGCCGAGGTCCACGACGATGCCGCTTCCGTCCGCGTAGTTGCCCAGATTGCCGAAGTTCGGATAGCCCAAGAACCCCAAGGTCACCCAGGCGGTGCTGGTATCGCCGTCCGCGGCCAGTCTCGCCGTGTCGGGCTTCATCGAGGGGCCGAACTCCGTCGCCTTCTGAATGGTGATCGGCTTGGTGGCAACCTTCGGGGGTTTCTCGTCGTCCTTCTCACTGGTGGACTTGCCCGGGTCGGACTTGTTCTCGTCCTTCAGGAGGGTGTCGGCGAGCTGCCAGCTGCCCAGGCCCAGGGCCGCGATGAGCAGCGCGGAAACGGCCCACTTGAGCGCCTTGCCGGTGCGGGTCTGCAGCGGGGGCGGTGGAGGCATGGGAGCGGGCGCTGTGGTGCGTGCGGCACCGCCACGCGGCGTCGGCTGGCCGTAGCCGCCTTGCTGGTACGTGGTGCGCTGATAGGCCGGAGTGGGGGTGAAGGCGGGCTCGGGCGGCCGGATGCGCGGCATCGCCGAGACGGCCTTCGCCAACTCCTCGGGGGTGGTGCAGGGCTGGTCCTGACGGGACGCGGTGGCACCGTCGTTGACCAGTGCGCGCATCGCGAGCTCGGAGAGCCCGCGGTGGACTCCGGCGCGGACCTGGTCGGGGGCGATGAGCCCCATGCCCTTGGGCAGCCCGGAGAGTCCGTGGGCGTCCCGCTCGTAGGGCCAGCGCTGGGTGAGCCCCGCGTACAGCAGTGCGCCGATGGCCTCGGTGTCGGTGCGCTGGGGGTGTTCGGTGCTGATACCGCGCAGGGCGGCCAGTACGGCCAGGCCGCGGATCCGGTACTGGCCGGATTCCGTGCGCAGCACAGAGCCGGGGTTGAGGCGCAGATGGGCCAGCCCCTCGCGGTGGGCGGCGGCCATCGCCTGCGAGACCTGGCTGACCAACTGGTAGGCGTCATGCGGCTCCAGCGGCCCGGACGCCAGCACGGCGGTGAGCTCGGTGGCGTCGGGTAGCCATTCGTGGACGACGTAGACCAGGTCGTTCTCCTCGACGGCGTCGAGGACCTGGACGAATCGGGGGTCGCCCAGGAGCGCCGCCGAACGCGCGGCGGCGAGGACCGGGCGGGCCCGCGGATGGTCGGCCGGGAGGACGTGTACGCCGACGGCGCGGCGCAGTTTTTCGTCCACGGCACGCCAACTGCTGAATCCGTCCAGACGGGTGACGCACTCCTCCAGACGGTAGCGTCTGGCGAGTTTGTGACCGCTGTGCAATTCGGGCGGGTTCGCGTCGGCCGCGGTGCCCGTCTCCCGGGCCGATCCCGCGGCCTCTGTGTCCCTGCCGGCCTTCTCTTCCGTCCCCGCCCCGTCGGCCGTGGCCTTACCCGCCTCGGCGGTCAGCGGCTCCTCATCACCGCTGTCGGCCACGTCGACGGCAGCCGTGCTCCGTTCCGCCACCGTCGTTCCTGCCTCCCCATCCGTTGCGCCTGCTCCGAGCCAAGACAATTGTGCCCACAGTCCGCCGCTATGCACGACACGCGATGGCGGACGATGGTTGTGCTCAATGATCAGCGACCGAGTCGTCCGCGCACCATACCGACCATGGCCGTCAGCTCTTCGATCCGCATCCGTTTCGCCGCAATGTAGAAGACCGCGATAAGAACGAGACCGCCGCCCGTCAGGGACGCTAGGGAGCCCATGAGGCCGGAGCCGAGCGACTGGGTGATGGTGTAGGCCGCCCCGCCGCCGAGAAGGGCGGCGGGGACGCTGGCGCCCACGAGACGGGTGTAGGTGCGCACCACGTGGCGACCGTTGAGATCACCGCCCAGACGGACACGCAGACGCTTCCACGCCACGCCTACGCCGATCGTGTAGGCCAGCCCATAGGCGGCGGCCATTCCGACGACGGCCCAGCGGGCGGGCAGCACCAGGAAACATAGCGCGGAGGCGGCGGCGTTCACGGCGGCGATGATCACCGTGTTGTAGAAGGGGGTGCGGGTGTCCTCGTAGGCGTAGAAGCCGCGGAGGACCACGTACTGCACCGAGAAGGGGATCAGGCCGAGGCCGAAGGCCATCAGCATGTAGCCCATGGACTGGGCCGCCTCGGTGCCGGAGGCGCCGAACAGCAGCGTGCACATGGGGATGCCGAGCGCCACGAACGCGAAGGCGATGGGCACGATGGCGACGGCGGAGGTGCGCAGGCCCTGCGAGATGTCGTCGCGGACCGCGCCCGCGTCGCCGTCGGCGGCCGCGCGGGAGATCCGGGGCAGCAGGGCGGCCATCACCGAGACGGTGATGATCGCCTGGGGCATGCCCCAGATGAGCTGCGCGCTGGAGTAGCCGAGGTAGCCGGTACCGGGGAAGCCCTGGTTGTCGGCCTTGGACCCGGCCCAGGTGGCCAGCTGGGTCACCACGACGACGCCCACCTGGTTGGCGAGGACGAACATGACGGTCCACTTGGCCAGTTTGGCGGCCTTGCCGAGGCCGTGTCCCCGCCAGTCGAAGCGCGGCCGGAACCGGAAGCCCGAGGCGCGCAGATAGGGGAACATCGCGAGCGACTGGACGACCAGTCCGAGGAGGGTGCCGACGCCGAGCAGCTGGATGCCCTCCGGCGTGATCGTCCTGACCTCCATCTTCGAGCTGCTGGCCGTGCCGAACACGTAGATGAACAGGCCGAAGGTGAAGATTATGACGATGTTGTTCAGGACCGGGGTCCACATCATCGCGCCGAAGCGGCCACGGGCGTTGAGGATCTGCCCGACGACCACATGGACGCCCATGAAGAAGATCGTGGGCAGGCAGTAGCGGGCGAAGGTGACCGCGACCTCGTTGGCCGGGGGGTTCCCGGCGATGTCCGCCGACATCATGCGCACCAGCAGCGGGGCGGCGAACACGGCCACGGCGACGAGGACGCCGAGGACCACCATCACCAGGGTGAGCAGTCGGTTGGCGTAGGCGATGCCGCCGTCGTCGTCCTCCTTCATGGCACGGACGAGCTGCGGGACGAACACCGAGTTCAGACCGCCGCCGATGGTGAGGATGTAGATCATCGTCGGCAGGGTGTAGGCGACGGCGTAGGTGTCACCCAGGGTCGCGGCGCCGAGCGCCGCGATGATCACCATCTGCCGGACGAAGCCGGTCAGCCGGGAGACCAGGGTTCCGGCGGCCATCAGCGCGCTGGACTGGAGCAGGCTCGCCGCGCGGCCGCCGGAGCGCCTGGCGGGGGGCTCCTCGGCGGGCGGCTCGGTGATCACCGGTGCGGCCACCGTCGGTGCGGCGGCCGAGGCGGGCCCGGAGGGGGGCTCGGGCCGCGCGGGGCCGGGCACCGGGGCCTGACCCTGGGAAGGCGGCTGCGGATAGCCCTGGGGGCTCTGTGGACCGCCCGGGGAGCGGCGCGGCTCGTATGGCTGCTGATCGCGGTAGAGATGCGCGAAGGCGTCCTGCTGGGGCTGCTCCCCCGGCCCGTAGCCGCCGCCCGCGCCCGGGTATCCCTGGGCGGCGGGGTCGGCGTACTGCGCCTGCGGGGGGCCGGCGGGTGCCTGCCCGGCGGCCGGCGGCCAGGCATGCGGGGCGTGGCCCTGCGGCGCGGCGGCCTGCTGGGGGTAGGACTGCTGCGAATGGCCGCCCTGCGGGGGCGCGGCCCGGTCGTACAGCGGATCCGTCAGCGGATCATGGCCGTAGCCGTCCTGCGGTGCCGACGCGTAGGGGTAGGGCGTGTAGGTGCCGGTGACGTACGGGTCCTGGAGGTACGGATCCTGTGTGTAGTGCGGCTGCCCGTACGCCTGGCGGGGGTCGGCCGCGGGTGCCTGGGCGTCGCCCAGATACGGATCGCTCTGGTGCGGCTCCGGTCCGTACGGGTCGTGGGGAGTGTGCGGGGACGGCTGTGGCGGTGGCGGCCCCTGGCCATCACCGTCATATGGCGCGTTCATCGCTACCCCACCTCATCGTCCGCTGCGGCCGGCCGGCCCGGGCATTGCTCAATGCTCCACTTTCTCACCCGAGCCGGACGGGTCAGCGCTTTGCGATCCGGTGTCCGCCGCCGGGTCACTCGGCTGCTCGGGCACCAGAGCGTGGAACGCGTCACATTTTTCGGTCTCTTCGCTCCCGGACTCCGCGGCGCTCTCGGCGTCATCGGTGTCGTCCGCGTCCTCGGCGCCCGGCTCCGTGTCCGTCTCGTCCTCATCGCCCGCTGCGGACCGCTTGCGCTGGAGGTAGATCCGGATGCCGGCGAGGACCAGCAGCAGTACACCGCCCGCGATCACGAGGATGACGGTCGAGGTGATCTCGGTGACGTTCACCTGGAACGTCCTCGCCTTGCCGTAAGGCTGGCCGTCCGGGGTCTGGAGCTGTGCCGTGACCCACACCGGTCCGTTCGCGTTCGCCGTGGTGCCGAACTTCACGGACTGGCTGTGGCCGCCTTCCACGGTGACGACCTGCGGTTCGCTGATCTCCATCCGGTTTTCCTGCTGCGAGGTGAGGACCAGCCGCAGCTCGACCCCCTGCAGCAGGTTGTTCTGCACGGTCACCGGGATGGTGGCGCTCCGCCCGGACAGCGTCATGTTCGACTTCGGGACCAGCCGCACCTTCTTGGTGAGCCCTTGCAGATAGCTCGCGACACCATGGCGGAAACCGGCCGCCTTCTGTGCCTCGCCCCGCCACGAAGTGGACATGTCGCGCCGGATCGCATTGCCGAACGGCGGGGCCACCCGGTTCTTCGCGGTGAGGATCCGCTCGAACCTGTCGAGGGTCGCCTGGGTGTCCCGGATGCCCTTGAACGCCTCGACGGGCAGTTCCTGCTTGCGTAGCGCCTGGGGGTACGCGCCGGCGCCGGGCACCCGCTGGGTGGCGTTCGGGTCGGGCTTGGCCTTGGCGGCCCGGCCCAGGTCCAGCGGCTCGCTCCACTGCCCGGGAAGGCCCTTCAGGGCCGCCGCCATGGCCTGCGCCTGGCTGGCGGTGGGCATCCGCTGCGGTGCGACGACGATGCTGCGCTGCTTGTCCGGATCCTGGAGGTTGATCATCTGGCTCTGGGCCAGGAACCGCTGGATGGCGAGTGTGGAGTTCTCCGGCGTGGACATGTCGCCGCTGAACGCGGTGGAGAGCCGTGCGTCGGCGACCACCGCGGTGTTGCCGCCGCCGATCTGCCGGGCCGCGGTCGGGGTGTAGGAGAGACCGCCGGTCTCCCGGAAGCTGTCGCTGCGGGCGATCACGTTGTGCGCGCCCGCGGAGGTGGCGACATCCACGACGGAGGAGTCGACCGCTCCGTCCACCGGCCAGGCGAAGTCGGTGCGGGGCTTCACCTCGAGCACGGTCTGCAGGGTGCTGGAGGCGAGCTCGGTGGCGTCCTGGAGGTGGCGGAGCGCGCCGTAGTTCTTGCCGCGGTGGGCGACGGAGGCGAGGTCGGGGTCGGCGAAGGGGAGCGCGACCACCTGGTGGTTCTCCACGGCCTTCTGGAGGTCGTTGAGCCACTGCTTGGCGACGGCCTCTCCGCGGCCCGGGGTCGTGTCGTCGTCCGCGCCCTTGGGGCCCTGTACCTCGTACCCCTTGGTCATCGACTCGACCGTGGCGATCAGATCGGGGTCGATCACCCAGGTGACGGGGAGACTCTTCCCCAGCGTCACCATCTGCTGCAGCCGGCCGCCCGGAGAGAGCTCCTTGACGAGGCTGTCATCGCGGAAGATGGGGGTGCGGTCCTCGTCGTTCTCCGTACGAGGAGTCATATGGGTGGAGGAGATGAGCGGCCACAGAAAGGTGAGCTGGGACTTCTTGTCCGCCGGGCTGGTCTGCCAGGGGAGGAAGGTGCGCTGGATCCCCAGCACCTGCGGCCAGGGCCGGTTCTGGGTCTGTCCGCTGAGGGAGACTCCGAGCGGGTAGACGCCGTCCTGGCCGAGGTTGAGCTTGTCCACCGGTATGGAGAGCGAGAAGTCACGGCTGGCACCGGCCGCCAGCTTGCCGATCTTCTTGGTGTACTTGCCGCCGATCTCGGCGCCGTCCGTGGCCGGGGAGTAGCTGGTGCTTCTGGCGGCGCTGTCGATCGCGTTGCGGCCGTTGAGCGGCGAACCGGTCCTCAGGCCGACATGCGCACCGGAGATGGCCGTTTTGGTGCCATTTGTCACGGTTCCATCGACCGTGATCGTGTCGCCCTTCTTCGGCGCCGTGGGCGTCATCGACGTGATGGCGACGTCCACGGAGCGTGAGCGGGTGACTTTGCTCTCGGATGGCGCCGCGGAGACCGCCTGGGTCGTCCGGGCCGTGTGCTCCGCCGGGGCCGCGTAGGCGGTGGGCGCCGCGGGGAGCTGTGTTCCGCCCGCGAGCACCGGCACGGCCGCGAGCCATGCCGCCGTGTGCCGCAGCCATCGACGGGCACGAGCGGAAGTGTTCCCCCGGAGGTCAGCCGCATCGGCCACGCGCTTGCCCGTCCCTCTTCGTCAGTGGTCGTCAGTGGTCGTCGCAATGTGCGTCCACGGAATGGTAACGATGCCCGCTGTGGCGAAGTGCGGTGGAGAGCTCCACAAGATCGTTACGGGATCGGTTGCGCCGATCAACGTGGAGGCCCCGTGGCGTGCGGCCACGTACCCTGTGCTGTTGTGCCGAACGCCAACAATGACAGCCGATCCCCGCAGTCGACCAATGAGCTCAGCCAGGTGCAGCGCCGTGCCGTGGCCGAATTGCTGAGGGTTTCTCCCGTCGCCGACGATCTCGCCCGCCGGTTCGAGCAGGCCGGTTTCCGGCTGGCCCTCGTCGGGGGCTCGGTACGGGACGCGCTGCTCGGCCGCCTCGGCAATGACCTGGACTTCACGACGGATGCCCGGCCCGATGACGTACTGAAGATCGTCCGTCCCTGGGCGGATGCCCTCTGGGAGGTCGGCATCGCCTTCGGCACCGTCGGCTGCCGTAAGGAGGGTCCTGCCGAAAACGGGACACAGCAAAGCTTCCAGATTGAAATCACAACGTATCGGTCAGAAGCCTATGACCGGACATCCCGGAAGCCCGAGGTGTCCTACGGCGACTCCATCGAGGACGATCTGGTCCGCCGGGACTTCACCGTGAACGCGATGGCGGTGGCCCTTCCGCAGAAGGAGTTCATCGACCCGCACAACGGTCTGGAGGACCTGGCGGCCCGGGTGCTGCGCACGCCGGGGACGCCCGAGGAGTCCTTCTCCGACGATCCGCTGCGGATGATGCGTGCCGCTCGGTTCGCAGCCCAGCTGGGCTTCGAGGTCGCCCCCGACGTCATCGCCGCCATGACCTCCATGGCGGGCCGTATCGAGATCGTCTCGGCCGAGCGGGTGCGTGAGGAGCTCAACAAGCTGATCCTCGGCGCTCACCCCCGCCAGGGGCTGCGGCTGCTCGTCGACACCGGGCTCGCCGACTGCGTTGTGCCGGAGATCCCGGCGCTGCGGCTGGAGCGTGATGAGCATCACCGGCACAAGGACGTCTACGAGCACTCGCTGACCGTGCTGGAGCAGGCCATCGATCTGGAGGAGAGCGGACCGGACCTGGTGCTGCGGCTGGCGGCCCTGCTGCATGACATCGGCAAGCCGCGGACGCGCCGGTTCGAGAAGGACGGCCGCGTCTCCTTCCACCACCACGAGGTGGTGGGCGCCAAGATGACCAAGTCGCGGATGATCAAGCTGAAGTACTCCAACGAGATGGTGAAGGACGTCTCGCGTCTGGTGGAACTTCATCTGCGCTTCCACGGCTATGGCACGGGCGAGTGGACCGACTCCGCGGTGCGTCGCTATGTGCGCGACGCGGGGCCGCTGCTGGACCGGCTGCACAAGCTCACCCGCTCGGACTGCACCACGCGCAACAAGCGCAAGGCATCGGCGCTTTCGCGTGCGTACGACGGGCTCGAGGAGCGCATCGCACGGCTCCAGGAGCAGGAGGAGCTGGATGCCATCCGCCCGGACCTGGACGGCAACGAGATCATGAAGGTCCTCGGTGTTGCCCCGGGTCCGGAGGTCGGCAAGGCGTACAAGCACCTGCTGGAGCTCCGGCTGGAGAACGGCCCCATGGAGCGGGATGACGCCGTCGCGGCACTCAAGGAGTGGTGGGCGGCCCAGTCGTAGGGTCGGCGTCGATGGCGCGGCTACGTTTCACGTGAAACATCGCGCCGCTTCGCCTCCTCCTGGTCCTGTTTCACGTGAAACAGGACCAGGGCCGCGGTGGTCGCGTAGAGCAGCGCCACGCAGATCACCAGGAGCGACGAGACCCCGTCGGGCGGCAGCATGACGGCGGCGACTCCCGCGGCGCCCACGAAGGCGACGTTGAACAGGACGTCATAGAGGGAGAAGATCCGGCCACGGAAGTCATCGTCGATGGATGACTGCACCACGGTGTCGGTGGCGATCTTCGCTCCCTGGGTGGTGAGTCCGAGGACGAAGGCGGCGACGAGCATCGGGGCGGGCTCGAAGGGCAGTCCCAGTCCGGGTTCCAGCAGGGCGGCGGCCGCCGCGCACACCATGATCCAGGAAAGCTGGCCATCCGTGCGGGAGTGAGCGCCGACGCTGCTGAGGCGGCCCACCGCCCAGGGAGTGATCAGCGCGGCCGCGAAGAAGCCCGCTCCGGAGACCGCGACCGCCAGACCGAGCAGGGCCAGTCCGTCGGCCTCGGTGCCGGCCCACTCATAGCGGCAGAGCATCAGCACCATCACCGTGAGCGCGCCGTAGCAGAAGCGCATCAGCGTCATCGCGGTCAGCGCCAGGGTCGGATCCCGGCGCTTGAGCAGATGCCGCACCCCCGCGACCAGACCCTGTGCCGTGCTCAGCAGCGCGGCGCGCAGACGTGGCTGGAGCACCGCCGGGTCGGGGCCGAGCAGATCCAGCGGCATCACCAGGGCCGTGAGCCCAGCGGCGAGGTAGAGCGCGGCGCCCAGCAGGACGACCAGTGCGTCCGAGGAGGAGCCTCCCGGGCCCGACAGGCGGAGGACGAGCGCCACCATGCCGCCCAGGGTGGCGGCCAGGGTGCCCGCGGTCGGTGACAAGGAGTTGGCCATCACCAGTCGCTCCGGTGTGTCCACCACCCGCGGCAGCGCGGCCGAGAGCCCCGCCAGGACGAAGCGGTTCACCGCCGTCACGGAGAGGGCGGAGACGTAGAAGACCGAGTCCGGCACCTGGGCGAGCACCAGAACGGCGGTTCCGGCGGCCAGTCCGGAGCGCAGCAGATTGCCGTAGAGCAGGACCTGCCGACGGCGCCAGCGGTCCAGCAGCACACCGGCGAACGGGCCGAGGAGGGAGTAGGGGAGCAGCAGCACCGCCATGGCGGAGGCGATGGCGGTGGCGGAGGTCTCCTTCTCGGGGGAGAAGACCACATAGGTGGCCAGCGCGATCTGGTAGACGCCGTCGGCCGACTGGGACAGCAGACGGACGGCCAGGAGGTGGCGGAAGTCGCGGAGTTGCAGCAGTACGCGGAGATCACGCACAACAGGCATGACGCCACCTTCACACACGACACTGGCCTCCGGGTGTATTACCCGGAGGCCAGTGATCATGCGGCGAGCACGGTCTTAGCGCTCGACCTCACCCTTGATGAACTTCTCGACGTTGGCGCGGGCCTCGTCGTCGAAGTACTGCACGGGCGGCGACTTCATGAAGTACGAGGAGGCGGAGAGGATCGGGCCGCCGATGCCCCGGTCCTTGGCGATCTTCGCGGCGCGCAGGGCGTCGATGATGACACCGGCGGAGTTCGGGGAGTCCCAGACCTCGAGCTTGTACTCCAGGTTCAGCGGGACATCACCGAAGGCGCGGCCCTCGAGGCGGACGTACGCCCACTTGCGGTCGTCCAGCCAGGCCACGTAGTCGGACGGGCCGATGTGCACGTTGTCCTCGCCCAGGTCCCGGTCGGGGATCTGGGAGGTGACGGCCTGGGTCTTGGAGATCTTCTTGGACTCCAGGCGCTCGCGCTCGAGCATGTTCTTGAAGTCCATGTTGCCGCCGACGTTCAGCTGCATGGTGCGGTCCAGGATGACGCCCCGGTCCTCGAACAGCTTGGCCATCACGCGGTGCGTGATGGTCGCGCCGACCTGCGACTTGATGTCGTCACCGACGATCGGCACACCGGCCTCGGTGAACTTGTCCGCCCACTCCTTGGTGCCGGCGATGAAGACCGGGAGCGCGTTGACGAAGCCGACCTTGGCGTCGATGGCGCACTGCGCGTAGAACTTCGCGGCGTCCTCGGAGCCCACGGGCAGGTAGCAGACCAGAACGTCGACCTGCTTGTCCTTGAGGACCTGGACGACGTCGACGGGGGTCTCGTCGGACTCGTCGATGGTCTGGCGGTAGTACTTGCCCAGACCGTCGAGGGTGTGACCGCGCTGGACGGTGACGCCGGTGGACGGCACGTCGCAGATCTTGATGGTGTTGTTCTCGCTGGCGCCGATGGCGTCGGCGACGTCGAGGCCGACCTTCTTCGCGTCCACGTCGAACGCGGCCACGAACTCCACGTCACGGACGTGGTAGTCGCCGAACTGCACGTGCATCAGACCCGGCACGCGGGCGTCCGGGTCGGCGTCCTTGTAGTACTCGACGCCCTGCACCAGCGAGGCGGCGCAGTTGCCCACGCCGACGATGGCTACACGAACCGAACCCATTCCGGTTGCTCCCTGTGTGGTACTGGATGAAGCCCTGCGGATTGCGGGACCTCATATGGCGGTGTCATCGGACGGATCCGGCCGGGAACCACCCCGGTGCCGGGGCAGGCCGCCCGTATCTGGTGACTGGTCCTGATGTGGCGCCCGGCCCGGCTCCTGCTCCGGGGTCCGGTCCTGCCCGGCGGTACCGCTGCGCTGTTCACGCCCGGCCCGCTCGCTCTCGATCAGCTCGTTCAGCCAGCGGACCTCGCGCTCCACCGACTCCATCCCGTGCCGTTGCAGCTCGAGGGTGTAGTCGTCCAGGCGCTCACGGGTACGGGAGAGGGAGGCACGCATCTTCTCCAGACGCTCCTCCAGACGGCTGCGCCGTCCTTCCAGCACCCGCATCCGCACCTCACGCGACGTCTGGCCGAAGAAGGCGAAGCGAACACCGAAGTGCTCGTCCTCCCAGGCGTCCGGCCCGGTGTGGGCCAGCAGCTCTTCGAAGCGCTCCTTGCCCTCCGCCGTGAGCCTGTAGACGATCTTCGCTCTGCGCCCGGCGAGGGTCGCCGCGAGGGCTTCGTCAGGGGCGCTGCCGGGCTCTTCGATCAACCAGCCGTTGGCGACCAGAGTCTTGAGGCAGGGGTAGAGGCTGCCGTAGCTGAACGCACGGAACACCCCGAGCGAGGTGTTGAGGCGTTTCCGCAGCTCGTATCCGTGCATCGGGGACTCGCGGAGCAGGCCGAGGACAGCGAACTCGAGCACGCCGGAGCGTCTGCTCATGTGCTGCCTCCCCTGTCTCCTGAGTCGCTATGCCGAGCTGATGTATCGGCTCGATACATCCAGACGATAGAACCACGATCCTGGTGGGACAAGAGCGACCACGGTGAACGGCGTCACATCATCAATTCGTGAGATTCAATCTGACGGTTATGGAGTGAAGATGGCGGGTGGGCGGGTTTTGACCGTGCGTACTCTGTTCGCCATGCAGACTTACGGGAACCATGCGACGCCGAGATGCGTCCTCGTCCCGGATGCTGTGCGTCCGGTTGCCTGGCGTGGCTGGATCGCACGTCGGGGGGACCGGAAGCCACCTGCCGCTTTCAGGCGATAGAGCCTGCCCGAGGAGTAGTCGTTCCATGAGCGAGCACCGTCGCAAGCCGCCGCAGCCCCAGGGCGGCGGACGAGCAGCGGCCCGGCGAGCCGGACAGCAGTCGTCCGGCCGTCGCGCAGCACCGGCGCACAATGCCGCAAGCGGGTCGGGGTCCGGCCCGCACGGTGAAGAGCGCCCCACTGGTAGCCGGGCCGAGGCCCGGCGAGCCGCCCAGCGTGGTGGCGGCCGCAGACGAGCACCCGATCCGGGTGCGGGCCGCGTGGGCCGCGGTCGTGACACCGGCCAGCCCCCCAAGAAGCGCTTCATCGACTACCCCCGGGCGGGCAAGTCGGGGTTCCGGCGCTGGGTCCCGTCCTGGAAGCTGGTGACGGGCACCTTCCTCTTCTTCTTCGCGGCGCTCATCGGCGCCGCGGGCATCGGACTGTGGTTGGTGGAGGTACCCACCGCGCAGGCCGCGTCCCAGACCCAGAAGAACGTGTACTACTGGGCCGACGGCTCGCAGATGGTGGTCTCGGGCGGTGGTGACCTCAACCGTCAGATCGTTCCGCTGGACCAGATCCCCAAGTCCATGCAGAACGCGGTGATCTCCGCGGAGAACGCCAGCTTCTACGACGACTCCGGCGTCGACCCCATGGGCATCGCGCGCGCCGTGGTGAACATGGCGCGCGGCGGAGAGACCCAGAGTGGTTCGACGATCACGCAGCAGTTCGTCAAGAACACCTACCTGGACCAGTCGCAGACGCTGACCCGCAAGGTCAGGGAGCTGTTCATCTCCATAAAGGTGGGAGCCACCGAGGACAAGGACGAAATCCTCGCCGGCTACCTCAACACCGCGTACTACGGACGCGGTGCCTACGGCTGTCAGGCCGCGGCCCGCGCGTACTACGACAAGGACTGTGTGAAGCTCACGCCCAGTGAGTCCGCCTTCCTCGCCGCCACGCTGAACGGTCCGAACCTGTACGACCCGAACGGCGGCTATGGCCCCAACGCCGACAAGGCCAGCAACACCAAGCGTGCCAAGGCACGCTGGGCCTGGATCCTCCGGCGTGAGGCCCAGGTGGGCAAGATCTCGAAGAGCGAGGCCGAGGGGATCATCGCCAAGAAGTTCCCCACCCCGCGTGATCCGCAGATCGCGACGAACAAGCAGGGTCAGATCGGGTATCTGACCGAACTCGCCGACAACTACATCGTCGCCAACACCGGGATCAGCAGTAAGCAGTTGCACCGGGGCGGCTATCAGATCCACACCACCTTCGACCGCAAGAAGGTGGGCCAGCTCAAGAAGGCAGTCCAGAAGGTCTCCAAGGAGAACCTCAACCCGAAGCAGCGCGACGTCGACAACTACGTGCAGTTCGGCGGTGCCTCGGTGGAGCCCAAAACGGGCAAGATCATGGCGATCTACGGTGGCAAGGACGCGCTGGAGCACTACCGCAACAACGCCGACTACACCGGTGTCCAGGTGGGGTCGACCTTCAAGCCCTTCGTCCTGGCCGCCGCGATGACCGACGGAAAGCGGGATCCGGCGGGCGGAAGGGATCAGACCGCCACCGAGCGGACCCAGGTCTCACCGAGCAGTGTGTACAACGGTGACAACAAACTGACCCTGCGTGATTACAACGGGGAAGTCTGGCTGGACAAGCACAACAAGGAATGGCACCAGAGAAACGACGGTGACCAGAGCAAGGGGCCCATCACCCTGCGCACCGCGATGCAGTTCTCGGTGAACACCCCCTTCATCCAGCTGGGCATGGACGTCGGCACCGACAAGGTGCGGAACGCGGCACTCCAGGCGGGGCTCAGCAAGGAGCAGCTCGCCGAGATCACACCCAGCTTCTCCCTGGGCACCTCCGCGCCCAGCGCCATCCGGCTCGCCGGGTCGTACGCCACCTTCGCGGCCAGCGGCAAGCAGGTCGATCCGTACTCGGTCGAGCGGATCGAAAACAAGAAGGGCGAGGTCTACAACCACAAGGACCACGTCAAGGTCACCCAGGCCTTCGACGCGAACGTGGCGAACAACGTCACCGACGTCCTGGAGAACGTCGTCCAGAAGGGCACCGGCACCTCGGCGCAGATCGGCCGTCCCGTGGCCGGCAAGACCGGTACCACCGACGAGAACAAGTCGGCGTGGTTCTCCGGCTACACCCCGCAGCTGTCCACCTCCATCGGCATGTGGCGGGTGAACGACAAGGCCAAGAACCAGAAGTTCCTGTCCATGCGCGGTGTGGGCGGTCAGGAGTCGATCCACGGCGCCTCCTATCCCGCCGAGATCTGGGCCGACTACATGCGCGAGGCGATGAAGGGCAAGAAGGCCAAGAGCTTCCCGGAGCCCGGGCCGATCGGGCAGAAGGTCTTCGGCAACGACGCGAGCCCGAGCCCGCCGCCTCCGACGCCCTCCGAGACACCTTCGGAGAAGCCGTCCGAGACGCCCTCGGAGAAGCCGTCCGAGACGCCCTCGGAGTCACCGTCGCCCACCGAGACCTGTGATCCGCTGGACCCCCGGTGCACCGAGGACAGCGGGGGCAACGGCAACGGCGGGAACAACGGCGGTCCGGGCGGAGGCCCGGGCGGCGGCCCGGGCGGCGATCCCACGGACACGCCGACCACGGAACCACCAGGGGACGACAGCGGCGGCATCTTCGGTGGCCCGACCGGCTACCGCAGGGAGGAATAGCCTCCCGCGCCAACACCCCTGAACCGGCGGCCGCGCCGGGGCGCGTCCCCCGCCCGCGGGGGCCCCCGCCGTGGTCCCCCCCCCCCCCCCCCCCCCCCCCGCCCCCGCGCCCCCCCCCCCCGCCCCCCCCCCCCCGCCCCCCCCGCCGCCGTTCCCGGCCCGCCACGGCGTCCGCGCGGCTGAGAGCCCCTTCTCCCGGCCGGTGCGGCGTTCGGTGCGGTTCGGTGCGGAGGAAGCCTTCCGAAGGGTTCCCACGGCCTCCTGGGGGCGCTCAGAGGCGTCCGCACGGTCCTTGCGGCACCCCTGGGGCCGGTACGGCAGGATGGCCCCCATGAGCGTGCGCGAGGACCCACAGGCCCAGCCCGTACGGCCGACCGACGAGGATCCGGTCGCCAGGGCGGCCAGCGAGGTGATCGGTGGCCCCGTCGGGCGCCGTGCGCTGCTCGGCACCAGTTGGTGGACACCGGTGCGGATCATCGCGCTCGTGGCCATCGGGATGTTCGCCCTGGGCATGGCGCAGAAGATGCCCTGCTACGACGGGGGCTGGTTCTTCGGCAACACCGCCCAGTACACCCACGCCTGCTACTCCGACATCCCGCACCTCTACAGCGGCCGTGGCTTCGCCGACGACCTCGTGCCGTACTTCCACCGCATTCCGCAGAAGGTCTCGGGCGGGATGGAGTACCTGGAGTACCCGGTGCTCACCGGGCTCTTCATGGAGGTGGCCTCCTGGCTCACCCCGCATGACGGCACGAGCCAGAGCGCCATGCAGCACCGTGAGCAGATCTACTGGATGGTCAACGCGGGCATGCTGATGGTCTGCGCCGCGGTCATGGCGGTCTGCGTGACCCGGACCCACCGGCGGCGTCCCTGGGACGGCATGTTCGTCGCGCTGGCCCCCGCCTTCGCGCTGACCGCCACCATCAACTGGGACCTGTTCGCGGTCGCCCTCACGGCCGCGGCGCTGCTCATGTGGTCGCGCGGCCGCCCGCTGACGGCCGGGATCCTGCTCGGACTGGCGACCGCCGCGAAGTTCTACCCGCTGCTGCTGCTCGGGCCGCTGTTCCTGCTGTGCCTGCGCACGGGGCGCTGGTGGGCCTTCTGGTCGGCGACCGGCGGTGCCGTGGCGGCCTGGCTCGTGGTGAACGTGCCGGTGATGATCGACTGGCGGGGCGGCGGGCCCCATGTGCGCGAGGGCTGGAAGATGTTCTACACCTTCAGCCAGGAGCGGCCCGTCGACTTCGGCTCGGTGTGGCTGATCGTCTCGCAGCGCGCCGACACCCCCATGGACGACGTCAACACCTATGCCACCGCGATGATGGTGCTGGCCTGCATCGGAGTGGCGGCCCTCGCGCTGTGCGCCCCGCGACGGCCGCGGCTGGCCCAGCTTGCCTTCCTGATCGTCGCGGCGTTCGTCGTCACCAACAAGGTCTACTCACCGCAGTACGTGCTGTGGCTGATCCCGCTGGCGGCGCTGGCCCGGCCGCGCTGGCGCGACTTCCTGGTCTGGCAGGCGTGCGAGGTGATGTATTTCCTCGGGATCTGGATGTACCTCGCGTACACCGGCAGCGGTGATCAGCACCGCGGGCTGCCGCCCGAGGGGTACCAACTGGCGATCGTCCTGCATGTGCTGGGGACGCTGTACCTGTGCGCGCTGGTGGTGCGGGACGCTCTGATGCCCGAACGGGACCCGGTGCGCCAGGACGGGTCGGACGACCCCTCGGGAGGCGTGCTGGACGGGGCGCCCGACGTCTTCGTACTGGGGGAGGCCCGGCGCCGGGCGCGCTACGAGGGTGCGGCGATGAGCGGCTGGGGCACGGAACGGGGCTGATGCCCCCGCGCGCGCCGGGGGCCACCCCTCCTGGCCGGACCGCCGTTACGGGCGGGGCCGTTCCCGCCGACCGGTTCCGGGCTCCCTGAGGAGCCCGTCCCGGCACCGGCGGTTCAGCGGTCGAGCAGCCGGTCGAACTGGGTCGTGGTGTGCCGCAGATGGGCCACCAGCTCGTCCCCCACCTGCGGCGCCGGGACGTCGCCCGGCACGAACAGGATCGACACCTGCATATGCGGCGGCTCGGCGAACCAGCGCTGCTTGCCGGCCCAGACGAACGGCGACAGGTTCCGGTTGACGGTCGCCAGACCGGCCCGCGCCACCCCCTTGGCGCGGGGCATCACCCCGTGCAGGGCCTTGGGAGCCTCCAGACCGACGCCGTGCGAGGTGCCGCCCGCGACGACCACCAGGTAGCCGTCCGAGGTCGCCTTCTGCTGGCGGTAACCGAACCGGTCCCCCTTGGCGACGCGGGTCACGTCGAGGACGGAGCCGCGGTACTCGGTCGAGTCGTGGTCGCCCAGCCACAGCCGGGTGCCGATGCGCGCCCGGAACCGGGTCTGCGGGAACTGCTGCTGGAGCCGGGCGAGTTCATCGGCCTTGAGGTGGCTGACGAACATGGTGTGCAGCGGCAGCCGTGCGGCGCGCAGCCGGTCCATCCAGCCGATGACCTCCTCGACCGCGTCGATGCCGTCGGTGCGGTCGAGCGGGAGGTGTATGGCGAACCCCTCCAGCCGGACGTTCTCTATCGCGGCGTGGAGCTGGGGCAGATCCTGCTCGGTGATGCCGTGCCGCTTCATGCTGCTCATGACCTCGATGACCACGCGCGCGTTCACCAGGCCGTAGACACCGTCGACGGAGGAGACCGACCGGATCACCCGGTCCGGCAGCGGGACCGGCTCCTCGCCGCGGCGGAACGGGGTGAGCACCAGGAGGTCACCGCTGAAGAAGTCCTTCATGCGGGCGGCCTCGTAGGTGGTCCCGACCGCGAGGACGTCGGCGCCGATGCGGGCGGCCTCCTCGGCCAGCCGCTCGTGGCCGAAGCCGTAGCCGTTGCCCTTGCACACGGGGACGATCCCCGGGAACTGCTGAAGCACAGAGTGCTGGTGCGCTCGCCAGCGCGCGGTGTCGACGTACAGGGTGAGCGCCATTGGCCGGTCCCGGAACCTTTCTCGTTGCCGCGGTGTATTGGAGATATGCAGCGTTTGTGGGGAAGCAGCAGAGCGGGGTCAGCGGCGGGACATGTAGATGTCAAGCGCCTTGTGGAGCAGCTTGTTGAGGGGGAAGTCCCACTCGCCGAGGTACTCGGCAGCCTGCCCGCCGGTGCCGACCTTGAACTGGATCAGTCCGAAAAGGTGGTCGGACTCGTCGAGCGAGTCGCTGATGCCGCGCAGGTCGTAGACGGTCGCCCCGAGTGCGTAGGCGTCGCGGAGCATCCGCCACTGCATCGCGTTCGAGGGCCGGACCTCGCGCTTGTGGTTGGCGGAGGCGCCGTAGGAGTACCAGACGTGGCCGCCGACGATCAGCATGGTGGCGGCGGCCACGGCCTCGCCCTCGTGCATCGCGAAGTACAGCCGCATGCGGTTGGGGTCCTCGGCGTTGAGGGTCGTCCACATGCGCTGGAAGTAGCTCAGCGGGCGCGGCCGGAAGTGGTCGCGCTCAGCGGTGATCTCGTAGAGCCGCTGCCACTCGCCCAGGTGCTCGTAGCGGCCCTGGACGACCTCGACACCGGCCTTCTCGGCCTTCTTGATGTTGCGTCGCCAGAGCTGGTTGAAGCTCTTGTGGACGTCCTCCAGCGAGCGGTTCTCCAGCGGCACCTGGAAGACATAGCGCGGCTGGACGTCACCGAAGCCCGCTCCGCCGTCCTCACCCTGCTGCCAGCCCATCCGCCGCAGCTTGTCGGAGACCTCGAAGGCGCGGGGCTCGATGTGGGTGGCCTCGACATCGCGCAGCCGCTTCACATCGGGGCTCTGGATACCGGACTTGATCGCGGTGGCGTCCCAGCGGCGGATGATCACCGGCGGGCCCATCTTCACCGAGAACGCACCCTGCTGCTTGAGGTGGGCGAGCATCGGGCGCAGCCAGTCCTCGAGGTTGGGCGCGTACCAGTTGATGACCGGGCCCTCGGGGAGGTAGGCGAGATACCGCTTGATCTTGGGGAGTTGGCGGTAGAGGACGAGACCCACGCCGACGAGCTGACCGGAGGCGTCGAACCAGCCGAGGTTCTCCGAGCGCCATTCCGCCTTGACGTCGGCCCATGCCGGTACCTGCATGTGGCTGGCCGAAGGCAGGCTCTGGATGTACGCCAGATGCTGCTCTCGACTGATCGTCCTCAGGGTCAGGCTCATGCGGGGCGCTCCTCAGCAGGTGTGTCCCCATGGTCGGGGCTCCGGCTCTCGCGCCGAAGCCTACTGCGACCGGGACGCGCCCCGTTTGGGCCCGGGGCCAACCCGGGCCCGGTCGGGATCAGCCGAGGAGGCCGCCGAACAGCCCGCCGTGCGCCATACCGAGATAGAAGCCCACCGCGGAGGCGCCGAGTCCGATGATCAGCAGGAAGCGCTCAGCGGTGGTCGCGGAGATCAGCTGGCCCCAGGCTCCGGTGATCATGCCGATCAGTCCGGCCCATGAACTGAGCAGGTGGAGGCCGGTGAACTGTGCCGTCACAAAGGCGATCACACCGATCACCAGAGTGCTCACGGCGAGGGTGTTCTGAATGGGGTGCGACTTGCCGTCGGTGTCCAGGAAGGAGAGCAAGCCGTGCTGCGATTGTGCTGCCTGAGCCATGGGGCACCTCCAGGTAGACCCATATAGGCAGGGCGGCGAACTGTAACGCCGCTCACACCCGATGTGTACAGATTGCGGGGCGAGTGGCCCGGATTTCAAGCGGAAGGCGGTGGCCGGGTAGTGTGTACCGTCTGCGGTGGTGTCTGCACAGGCACCGTCACAGAACGCATTACGACCCTCCTGCCACGGAACGACCGTGGCCGCTGAGTCCAGAGGAGGTGGGTTCCACATGCGTCACTACGAGGTGATGGTCATCCTCGACCCCGATCTCGAGGAGCGCGCTGTCTCCCCGCTGATCGAGAACTTCCTTTCCGTGATCCGTGAGGGCAACGGCAAGGTTGAGAAGGTCGACACCTGGGGCCGTCGTCGTCTCTCGTACGAGATCAAGAAGAAGCCCGAGGGCATCTACTCGGTCATCGACCTCCAGGCTGAGCCTGCGGTCGTCAAGGAGCTCGACCGCCAGCTGAACCTGAACGAGTCGGTCCTCCGGACCAAGGTCCTCCGCCCCGAGACCCACTGAGCGCCTAGGCGTTCACCGGTCTCCGGGCCGTATCGCAACGAGTAGCAAGCAGCCCAGCAGTACGCCGAGAGGTACCCCTATGGCAGGCGAGACCGTCATCACGGTCGTCGGCAATCTCGTCGACGACCCCGAGCTGCGTTTCACCCCCTCCGGTGCGGCGGTCGCGAAGTTCCGCGTCGCGTCCACTCCCCGTACGTTCGACCGTCAGACCAATGAGTGGAAGGACGGCGAGAGCCTCTTCCTCACCTGCTCGGTGTGGCGGCAGGCCGCGGAGAACGTGGCCGAGTCGCTTCAGCGCGGTATGCGCGTGATCGTGCAGGGCCGTCTGAAGCAGCGGTCGTACGAGGACCGTGAGGGGATCAAGCGCACGGTCTACGAGCTGGATGTCGATGAGGTCGGCGCCAGCCTGCGCAATGCCACAGCCAAGGTCACCAAGACCACCGGACGCGGTGGACAGGGTGGCTACGGCGGCGGTGGCGGCCAGGGCGGCGGCGGTGGCGGCTGGGGCGGTGGCCCCGGCGGCGGTCAGCAGCAGGGTGGCGGCGCTCCCGCCGATGACCCCTGGGCGACCGGAGCCCCTGCCGGTGGCGGCGGCCAGGGCGGCGGCGGTGGTGGCTGGGGCGGCGGCTCCGGCAACTCCGGCGGCGGCTACTCGGACGAGCCGCCCTTCTAGGCCCATGGGCGTTGTTTCACGCGGTTTCACGTGAAACAACGCGCGGCCTGGTCCGGGCGACCAGCACAAACTTCTTGATCACACTGGAGAGAGACAATGGCGAAGCCGCCTGCTCGCAAGCCTAAGAAGAAGGTTTGCGTGTTCTGCAAGGAGAAGATCTCCTACGTCGACTACAAGGACACGAACCTGCTGCGGAAGTTCATTTCCGACCGCGGCAAGATCCGTGCCCGCCGGGTCACCGGCAACTGCACCCAGCACCAGCGTGACGTCGCCACGGCCGTGAAGAACAGCCGTGAGATGGCGCTGCTGCCCTACACCTCCACCGCGCGATAAGGGAAGGGTGACCGATTCATGAAGATCATCCTCACCAACGAGGTCTCTGGCCTCGGCACCGCCGGTGACGTCGTGGACGTCAAGGACGGTTACGCCCGCAACTACCTGGTTCCGCGCGGTCTCGCGATCCGCTGGACCAAGGGTGGCGAGAAGGACGTCGAGCAGATCCGCCGCGGTCGTCGCATCCGCGAGATCGCCACGATCGAGCAGGCCAACGAGGTCAAGGCTCAGCTCGAGGGCGTCAAGGTGCAGCTGAAGACCCGCGCCGGCGACGCCGGCCGTCTGTTCGGCTCCGTCACCCCGGCCGACATCGCCTCGGCGATCAAGGACGCGGGTGGCCCGGACGTGGACAAGCGCCGCATCGAGGTGCCGACGCCGATCAAGACCCTGGGTGCCCACCAGGTGTCCGTGCGTCTGCACGCCGAGGTTGCCGCCAAGGTTGGCGTCGAGGTCGTCGCCGGCTGACCCTGGCGCTCCGCAGAGCGTGAGAGAGGGCCGTACCCCTGTGGGGTGCGGCCCTCCGCCGTTCCTCGGCCCTTCATGGCCTTCCGCGTCGCGGTGGCCTCGTGTCACGGTGGCCCCGTGTCACCGCGGGTGCCGTCGGCGTGGCAGGGCCGGTCCGGTCAGGTGCGGACGGCGCCGGTGACGATCCAGCGGCCGGAGCGGGCCCGCAGCCACAGCGTGACCAGCCGGGCCACCATCATCAGCGTCATGGTCCACCACAGCGCGGTGAGCCCGCCGCCGAGCGGGGGGACCAGCAGCGCCACCGGGGCGAAGACCGCGAGCGTGATCAGCATCGCCCCGGCCAGATACGTTCCGTCGCCCGCACCCATCAGCACCCCGTCGAGCACCATCACCACGCCCGAGATCGGCTGGGTGACGGCCGCGACCAGCAGGGCGGGCAGCAGGGCGTCCCGTACCGCGGGATCGGTGGTGAACAGCGGGATGAACAGCGGCCGGGAGACGATCACCAGAAGTCCGAGGACCACGCCGCAGACCACGCCCCACAGCACCATCCGGCGGCAGGCGGCGCGGGCTCCCTCGGCGTCGCTCGCACCCAGATAGCGTCCGATGATCGCCTGGCCCGCGATGGCGATCGCGTCGAGCGCGAAGGCCAGCAGGCTCCAGAGGCCGAGCACGATCTGGTGGGCGGCGATATCGGTGTCACCGAGGCGCGCGGCCACCGCCGTGGCGATGAGCATCACGGCACGCAGCGAGAGGGTGCGGATCAGCAGCGGCGTCCCGGCGTGGGCACAGGCCCTGATCCCGGCGGCGTCGGGCCGCAGCGAGGCGCCGTGCCGCCGGGCGCCCCGGACGACCACCAGGAGGTAGACGCCGGCCATGGCGTTCTGGGCGATCACGGTGCCCCAGGCGGAGCCCGCGATACCGAGTCCGGCGACATAGACCAGGGTGGCGTTCAGCGCGGCGTTGGCGGCGAAGCCTCCGACGGCCACGTAGAGCGGGGTGCGGGTGTTCTGCAGGCCGCGGAGCACCCCGGTGGCCGCGAGCACCACCAGCATCGCGGGTATGCCGAGTGTGCTGATCCGCAGATAGGTGGTGGCGTGCGGGGCGGCGGTCTCCGAGGCGCCGAAGAGATCCGCCAGCGCGGGAGCGGCCGGGATCGCGACGGCGACCACCAGGGCGCCCAGCAGCAGGGCGAGCCAGATGCCGTCCATACCCTGGCGGATCGCTCCGGCCGGGTCGCCCGCGCCGATCCGGCGGGCCACGGCGGCGGTGGTGGCATAGGCGAGGAAGACGAAGACGTTGACCGCGGTGGACAGCAGGGCGGCGGCCACCCCGAACCCGGCGAGCTGGGCCGTGCCCAGATGGCCGATCACGGCGCTGTCCACCATGAGGAAGAGGGGCTCCGCCACGAGCGCGCCGAAGGCGGGTACGGCGAGCGCGAGGATCTCGCGGTCATGGCGCCGGACATCGCTCCGCGAGGTGCGCGGGGTGCGCGAGGAGCTCGCGGGGGCCTGTGTCATGACGGCAATGTAATCTTCCACAGGTAAGAGATGCAAGACGCAAGGAGTCCTTACATGACGGCGCGCGCGGCGATCTTCTCTGCGCCCTTTGTCGTGATCTTGCCCCGGGGGTGGAAGTTTTTCTTCTGCACAGCCCCTGGATAGAGAAACGCCAGGTCAGGCGGGTGACCTCAGGGTGATTGTGTGTTTGTCCACAGCACTGTCCCCCGGCCCGTGCACAGGTTCGCGGGAGTTCTCCACAGGATGGCTCACATCATCCACATGGCCTGTGGATAACCAAGTTGGCTGGCGGCCCCCACGGGCCTACCGTGGTCCGGCGCCCGCCACCGCATCCGTCCCTCGAATCCACCGGAACTCGACGCGTCGTGACCGGAAGCCGGCCGCTCAGTTATGTCGTAGCCGTGCTCTATGAAAGAGCCATGGCGAGGTTCCTTACCGCGGACGGGAGGAGGTGGCGGGGTGAGCGTGCCCGAGCCCATGGACGACCCGTGGGCGGAGTCCGGTCCGGCCGAGCGGTTCCCCTCCCCCCGGTTCCGCCGCGGTGAAGGCGGCGGCCGGGGCCGTGACGACCAGCACGAGCGCGGACGTGACGGACGGGACGGAGACGGGGGAGGTGCCTGGGAGGGCGCCGGCTTCGAGCGCGTCCCGCCGCAGGACCTCGACGCCGAACAGTCCGTGCTCGGCGGCATGCTGCTCTCCAAGGACGCCATCGCCGACGTGGTGGAGGTCCTCAAGGGCCATGACTTCTACCGCCCCGCCCACGAGACCGTCTACCAGGCGATCCTGGATCTGTACGCGAAGGGCGAACCGGCCGACCCCATCACGGTCGCGGCGGAGCTCACCAAGCGCGGTGAGATCACCCGCGTGGGCGGCGCCTCCTATCTCCACACCCTCGTCCAGTCGGTCCCCACCGCCGCCAACGCCGAGTACTACGCGGAGATCGTCCACGAACGCGCCGTGCTGCGCCGTCTGGTCGAGGCCGGCACCCGCATCACCCAGATGGGATACGCGGCCGACGGCGACGTCGACGAGATCGTCAACAACGCCCAGGCGGAGATCTACGCCGTCACCGAGCAGCGCACCAGCGAGGACTACCTGCCGCTCGGCGACATCATGGAGGGCGCGCTCGACGAGATCGAGGCGATCGGTTCGCGCAGCGGTCAGATGTCCGGAGTGCCCACCGGGTTCACCGATCTCGACTCGCTGACCAACGGTCTGCACCCGGGCCAGATGATCGTCATCGCCGCCCGTCCCGCCATGGGTAAGTCCACCCTGGCCCTGGACTTCGCGCGCGCCTGCTCCATCAAGAACAACATGCCCAGCGTCATCTTCTCGCTGGAGATGGGGCGCAACGAGATCGCGATGCGTCTGCTGTCCGCCGAGGCCCGGGTGGCCCTGCACCATATGCGCTCCGGCAGCATGACCGACGAGGACTGGACGCGGCTGGCCCGCCGGATGCCCGATGTCTCCCAGGCGCCGCTCTACATCGACGACTCCCCGAACCTGTCGATGATGGAGATCCGCGCCAAGTGCCGTCGGCTGAAGCAGCGCAGTGACCTCCAACTGGTGGTCATCGACTACCTCCAGCTCATGCAGTCCGGCGGTGCCCGCCGCCCCGAGAGCCGTCAGCAAGAGGTCTCGGACATGTCGCGAAACCTGAAGCTGCTGGCCAAGGAGCTGGAAGTGCCGGTCATCGCGCTCTCCCAGCTGAACCGTGGCCCCGAACAGCGCACCGACAAGAAGCCGATGGTCTCGGACCTCCGTGAGAGTGGATCCATCGAGCAGGACGCCGACATGGTCATCCTGCTGCACCGTGAGGACGCCTATGAGAAGGAGTCCCCGCGCGCGGGCGAGGCCGACCTGATCGTGGCCAAGCACCGTAACGGTCCGACGGCCACCATCACCGTCGCCTTCCAGGGCCACTACTCCCGCTTCGTCGACATGGCCCAGACCTGACGCGACGCTCGTGTAGGGTCTCAAATTTCGCGGCACAATCTCATCTCCGATGGCACATCGGCGACACTTATGCCGTCTTCGTGAGACTCGCTGGTCGGAGCGTTCACCCTTTTGGGTGACGGGGATTCCGCCCGCTCC
>NZ_JANCLX010000044.1:20749-65950 GCF_024295805.1 Streptomyces cucumeris | reverse complement strand
ACCTCAGACGCCGAACGACAGGCAGCGTTCCCCGACTGGCTGGACTGGTACAACTACCACCGACCCCACACCGGAATCAGCGGCCACACCCCAGCCAGCCGCGTCACCAACCTCTCGGGACAACACACCTAGGCCCACATGGGCCCCGCGGGGAGCACGAACGACGGCCGCCGGGCGGGAGAGGCTGGTCAGCGTCTCCGGCCCGGCGGCCGTGGTGCTCTCAGAGGTCGCGGGAGGCGCCGGAGCGTCCTCAGGCGACGATCAGATAGATGCCGTACGCCACCACCGCGGCGCACAGCGCGAAGCAGGCGTACGCGCCGGAGCGGGCGAGAGTGGTCGCGCCGCCCCCCTGCGCCGGGACGCCGCCGGCGGTGGCCGTGGCCACGGCCGCTCCCTCGGGGCCGAGCGCCTTGCGGGAGGTGCCGACGATGCCGAGGGTGAAGACGCCCACCACTCCGACCGTCACCGCGAGGCTGACGCCGAAGACCTGGCCGAGTGCCGCCCAGTCGATGCTCATTCCATGGCTCCCTTTAGCTGCTGGTGCTGCTCGACGCCGCGCGGGCGGCCGAGCCGGCCGCCGCGATGGCCTTCGGCTGGTCGGTGGTGGTTCCGGAGACGGTGTCCGGGGAGGCGGTGCTGTCGGCGGTGGCGGCGGAGCCCACCGGCGGCGGGGCCACCGACTGGAGGGCGGCGGTGACGACACCCACCGGCTCGGCCGCGGCGTCCTGACCGACCTCGTTGACGTTGGAGGCGTCCACCGGCTTGCGCCGGGAGAGCGCCCAGATGACCACACAGCCCGCGACGGCGAGTACGGCCACCGCCGTGATGCCCCAGTCGCCCTGGTCGGCCAGGAGCGCCGACCCGGCCGCGATCAGACCCGCGGCGGGCAGCGTCAGCACCCAGGCCGCGACCATCCGGCCCGCGGTCGACCAGCGCACCACACCGCCCTTGCGGCCGACGCCCGCGCCCATGACGGCACCGGAGCAGACCTGGGTGGTGGAGAGCGCGAAGCCGATGTGCGAGGAGGCGAGGATGACCGTCGCCGCGCCGGTCTGGGCGGCGAAGCCCTGCGGCGGCTGGATGTCGGTGATGCCCTTGCCCATGGTGCGGATGATCCGCCAGCCGCCCAGGTAGGTGCCCAGGGCGATGGCCAGACCGGCCGAGACGATGACCCACATCGGCGGGTCGGAGTCCGGCGCGATCACACCGCCGGTCACCAGCGCCAGGGTGATCACACCCATCGTCTTCTGCGCGTCGTTGGTGCCGTGGGCGAGGGAGACCAGGGCGGCCGAGGCGATCTGTCCGGCGCGGTAGCCCTTGGCGGTGTCCTCGGCGGCGCGGCCACGTCCGAGCCGGTAGGTGAGCCGGGTCGCGACGATCGTGGCGATACCCGCCACCAGCGGAGCGGCGACGGCCGGGATGAGGACCTTCATGACGATCGCGTCCCCGTTGACCCCGTCGATACCGACCGAGGCCACGGTGGCGCCGATCAGGCCGCCGAAGAGGGCGTGCGAGGAACTGGACGGCAGCCCGGCGAGCCAGGTCACCAGGTTCCAGAGGATGGCTCCGACCAGACCCGCGAAGATCACTTCGGGCCGGATGCCCGAGTCCTCGTCGAGGATGCCCCCGGAGATGGTCTTGGCGACCTCCACGGACAGGAAGGCGCCGATCAGATTGAGGACGGCCGACATCGCCACTGCCACCCGGGGACCGAGCGCGCCTGTGGAGATGGTGGTGGCCATGGCATTGGCTGTGTCGTGGAAGCCGTTCGTGAAGTCGAACACCAAGGCCGTGATGATCACGATCCCGATGAGAAGCGTGATGTGTTCCATGCACCCGGTCAATCAGTTCGAAGGTCGGTAGTGGCACGGTGAACGTAAGGAAACTGGGTGAACGAAAGGTTAACGAGGGCGGGCGCCGGGGTGACGTGGTGGAAAGGGTGCGGCATCGGCCGGCCACCGGGCGTATTTCCCGCCGCCACAAGGAGTTTGGGCACCGTACACCCGCGTCCCTCCCGCCCCGTACGACCCACCCCCACCCGTCCCACCGCCCCCACCCGGGTGAACGCCGCGCTACGACCCCCGATCGTGCCCGGTTCGAACACGGCCCGCGCGGCACGGCGCCCCGGCCTGATTCCGCCCCCGTCCCCGCCCCGCCGGGCGGACGGCTGCGAAGATCGGGACGGAGGTGAGGCGTATGGCACAGGAACGATCCGCCCGGCAGCCGCGGCCGCGGCTGACCCAGCCCCTGCGGCAGGCATGGGGACAGGTGGTGCGGACCGCCCGCAGGACCACCGCCGAGGGGCTGGTCGTCGGGACCTCGGGCAATGTCTCGGCCCGGGTCGGCGACACCGTCCTGGTGACCCCCAGCGGGGTGCCCTACGACCGGCTCGGCCCACGCGACGCCGTCGCCGTCGACCTCGACGGCGAGCAGGTGCTCGGCACGCTCACACCCACCAGTGAGCTGCCCATGCACCTGGCCGTCTACCGCGCCACGGACGCCCGGGCCATCGTCCACACCCACGCCGTCCACGCCACGGCCGTCTCCACCCTCGTCGACGAACTCCCGGCCATCCACTACATGACCGGTGCGCTCGGCGGACCGGTGCGGGTCGCCGAGTACGCCCTGTACGGGACCGACGCGTTGGCCGAGCGGATGCTCGAGGCGCTGCGCGACCGCTCCGGCTGTCTGCTGCGCAACCACGGCACCGTCGTCCACGGCGCCACCCTGGACCAGGCGTACGACCGCACCGCGCAACTGGAGTGGATGTGCCAGGTCTGGCTGGCCGCCTCCGGCGTCCCCGGCCGCACCCCCGCGCTGATCCCGCCGGACGAGCTGGCGCGCGCCGCCGACAAGCTGCGCGGCTACGGCCAGCCCGGCTGAGCCGTCCACCGTCCGGTCCGTCCACCGTCCGGTCCGTCCACCGTCCGGTCCGTTTACCGCCGTGTTCTTGCCCGCCGGGTCTCACTCCGCCGGGTACGCCCGCTGGCCGGCGGGCGCCCGGCCCACCACACTGGGAGGGATGCGTCTGCGGACAGCGGCGGCCGCGGCCGCCGGCACCCTGCTCAGCGCCGGTGTGGCCGCGGTGGCGGCCGGACGGTACGGCACCGACGCTGCGCTCCGGCCCGCCCTCGACCGCCCGCTGCCGAACGAGCCCCCGCTCACGGTGCACGCGACCGAGCCCGGCCGGATCACCCTGACCCGCTCCCTCGCCTCGCTGCGCCCCGGCACCTACGGACTGGCGGGCCCGGCCTGCCACGCCGTCATCGGCCCGGTCCTTCAGGACGCGCCGAGCCCGGCCGACTGCGTGGTGCGCCGCCTGGAGCGGGTGACCCACGGCAGCCTCGACCCCGGCGACCGGGTGCGGCTCACCCCCCAGGTGCACATCGGCAATCCGCGCGACGCGCTCGGCCTCGAGCACGCCGATGTGGACATCCCCGGTGAACTCGGCCCGCTGCCCGCCTGGTTCGTCCCCGCTGAGCGCACCACCTGGGTCATCACCGTCCACGGTCTGGGAACCACCCGTGAACACCCCATGGTCGTCATGCCGTTCCTGCGGAAGCTGCGGGTCCCGGTGCTCGACCTCGCCTACCGCGGCGACCCCGGGGCCCCGCCCCCGGAGGACGGCGTCGGCCACCTCGGCGACACCGAATGGCGCGACCTGGACGCGGCCATCCGCTACGCGGTGCGGTACGGCGCACGGCGCGTCGTCCTGCACGGCTGGTCCACCGGCGGTGCGATGGCCCTGCACGCCGCCGCCAACTCGGCCCTGCGGCACCGGGTCAGCGGGGTCGTCCTCGACTCCCCGGTGCTGGACTGGCGGGTCACCCTGCGCGCGCTCGCCGCGGCCCGCGGCACCCCCGCCGCGCTGATGCCGCTCGTCATACGCGCGGCCGAGGGCCGCACCGGACTGCACGGCAGCCTCCTGGAGGAGGCCGCCGACCCCGAGCGGCTGCGCGTCCCGGCGCTCGTCCTCCACGGCCCCGACGACGCCCTGGCCCCCTGGTCCGTCTCCCGTGAACTGGCCGGACGCCGATCCGAACTGGTCACCCTTCACCCCGTACCGGGCGCTCCGCACGGCGCCATGTGGAACGCCGACCCGCACGGGTACGAAGAGGCGCTACGGCGCTTTCTGACCCCTCTCCTGTAGCGCTCTCCCGCAGCGCCCGGCCGCGCTCGCGCGGTGCGCGGAACGCGCGTTCCCCGCGCCGGAGGCGACCGCCGGACGGGTGCCGATTGGGCTTTCGGGCCGTCAACGGCGAAACTGCTTCCGTGACGTCCCGTACTCCGCGCGACTCCCGGCTCCGACTCGTCCGCCAGCGGCCGGTGGCCACCGACCGCAGGCCCGCGTCGCACCGCGGCTCCCGTCCGGCGCCCCGTCCGCCCGAGGGCACCCCGCCGCCCGCGGAGCTGGCCCGGCAGGCCCGATCGGGACTGGCCGGTGCCGTCGAGATGGCCCATTGGGCGGCGGCCCAGCACGGCGCGCCCGGCGCGCTCTCCGACGAGGCCGCGGCCGGTGCCGCGGCGGCGCTGGGGCTGACCCCGGAGGAGGTACGGGCCGACTGGGACCGGGCCCGGCTGGTCGGTCTGGTGGAGATCCACGGCGGTGCCGCCCGGCTCGGCTGGCGGCTCAAGGCGTGGCACCGGGACGACAGCGCGGTGCTGCGCGGCTGGGTCGCGCTGCTGGACGCGTGGTCCCTGGTGAGTCCCGCCCCGGCCACCGCGGAACCCACGGCCGTGTCCGAGGTCGTGGAGGCCGTGCCGCAGTTGCTCTCCCTGCTCCAGCTCTCGGCCGGGCCGGTGCCGGTGGCCGCGCTGCTGGACATGCTCCGGCAGCGGGTGGCCGAACTGCGCACCGAGCGCTGTGAGGTGCCCCAGGAGCACGACGGCGCACGGACCGGTGAACCCGCCCGCACATCCGCCGGAGCCGGTGCGACCGAGGCGGCGGACGCGGCCGAGGACGCGCTGCGGCGGCTGCTCGACTGGGCCCTGGGCGCCCTCGCCTCCGTCGGGGCGCTCACCGTGGGCGAGGGCGACGGCGACGGCGCGACGGACGACCCCCGCGAGGCCGTGCTCACCGCGCTGGGCAACTGGGCGGTGTGGGTCAAACTGGAGCAGATCTGCGTGGCCGCCCAGAGTCCCGCGGGCAATATCGAACAGCCCGCCCCCGACATGCTGCGCGGCTGCGCCGGGCTCACCCCCGGTCCGGCCCGCGCCGAGTACCGGGCCTGGCTGGCCGCCCGGCCGGTGGGCAGCGCCGTCATCGAACTGCTCGACGCGGCCCGCGGGGACGACGCGCTGCTGCGCGGACTCGCCTTCGAGGCGCTGCGCGTGGTCGGGGCACCCGCCGAGCCGTCGGTGCGGGACGCCGTCGAGGAGTCCTGCCTGCGGCCGTACGCCCTGCTGTGGCTGGCCGAGCACGAGGGCGCCGACCCCGAGGACGCGCTCGACGCGCTCACCCGCGAGGAGGCCACCTGGCTGTGGGTGGACACCGCCGCGGCCATCTCCGACCACGGTGAGAGCCCGCTGCTGGTCCGCCATCTGGACTCCGCGGTACAGGGCACGGTGCCCGCGCTGCTGGCCGAGGTGCGGGCGGTGGGCCACCCCCGCACCGTGCAGGTGCTGGTGGCGCTGGCCGCCGCCCATCCGGACCCGGCGCTCGCCAAGGCGGTGCGGCGGGCGGCCTTCCAGGTGCACACCGGCGGCGTCTGACGGGCGCGGTCCGGGCCGCCCGGTCCGGGCGGCTACCCGGCCGTCGCGGGGACGTAGCTGCCGAAGCTCCAGACGTTGCCCTCGGGGTCCCGCGCCAGATAGTCCCGGGCGCCGTAGTCCTGGTCGGTGGGCGGCATCAGGATCTCCACGCCGTACGCCGCGGCCCGCCGGTGGTGGGCGTCCACATCGTCCACGGCCACATAGACCCCGGTGGGGCCCGCGTCCGCCATGGCGCGGGCGAAGACGCCCTCGCGCCCCGCGGAGCCGAGCATCACCACTCCGTTCCCGTACGCCAGCTCGGCGTGCTGGACCACCCCCGCGCCGTCCTCGTACACCGCGACCCTCGTGAAGCCGAAACCCTCGGTGAGCAGTGCGATGGCCGCCCCGGCATCGCGGTAGAGCAGGGTGGGGCAGATGGCCGGACCGGCCCCCGGGCTGGCGCTCATGGCGATCACTCACCTCTTCCTCGGATTCCTCGGAGACGACCTTGTCCGATCCGATGTGATCTGCTCCACAGTCTGGCACCGGAGTGCGGAGCCGGCCGCGCCACGGCCCGCCGCAAAGCCGGTGGCCGTCGCCCCGCAGGGGCCCTCACCGGGGGAGAACGGGGCCACCGCGGCGGGAAAGCCGCGGGAAAAACGACTTGCCCGCCCCGCTAAGCTAGCCGCATGGCAATTCTCCTCGTGCATTAGACGGCGTCGGAGCACCCTCGTCCGTCCCGTCCGCCGCCCCGTCCTGCCCAGGAGTAATTCCCGTGATCACCGCCTCCGGCGTCGAATTGCGTGCCGGCGCCCGCGTCCTCATCGAGTCAGCCACCTTCCGCATCGCCAAGGGCGACCGCATCGGTCTGGTCGGCCGCAACGGAGCCGGCAAGACCACCCTCACCAAGTGTCTGGCCGGTGAGGGCATCCCGGCCGGGGGCACCATCGCCCGCTCCGGCCAGGTCGGCTACCTCCCGCAGGACCCCCGCACCGGCGATCTCGACGTCCTCGCCCGCGACCGCATCCTCTCCGCCCGTGAGCTGGACTCCGTCCTGCGCAAGATGCGCGAGAACGAGGACCGGATGGCGAACGGCCAGGGTGCCACCCGCGAGCGCGCGATGAAGAAGTACGAGCGCCTGGAGACCGAGTTCCTCACCAAGGGCGGCTATGCCGCCGAGGCGGAGGCCGCGACCATCGCCGCCAGCCTCGGACTGCCCGACCGGGTGCTCGGCCAGCCGCTGCACACCCTCTCCGGCGGTCAGCGGCGCCGTGTCGAGCTGGCCCGGATCCTCTTCTCGGACTCCGATGTGCTGCTCCTGGACGAGCCGACCAACCACCTCGACGCCGACTCCATCGTCTGGCTGCGGGACTACCTGAAGACCTACAACGGCGGCTTCGTGGTGATCTCCCACGATGTCGACCTGGTCGAGACGGTCGTCAACAAGGTCTTCTACCTGGACGCCAACCGCTCGGTGATCGACATCTACAACATGGGCTGGAAGCTCTACCAGGCCCAGCGGGAGGCCGACGAGAAGCGCCGCAAGCGCGAGCGGGCCAACGCCGAGAAGAAGGCGGCCGCGCTCAACTCGCAGGCGGACAAGATGCGCGCCAAGGCCACCAAGACCGTGGCCGCGCAGAACATGGCCCGCCGCGCCGAGCGGCTGCTGGCCGGTCTGGACGATGTGCGCCAGTCCGACAAGGTCGCCAAGCTGCGCTTCCCGGACCCGGCCCCGTGCGGCAAGACCCCGCTGTCGGCCGAGGGCCTGTCGAAGTCGTACGGCTCGCTGGAGATCTTCACCGATGTGGACCTGGCCGTGGACAAGGGGTCCCGTGTGGTCATCCTGGGCCTGAACGGCGCGGGCAAGACCACCCTGCTGCGGCTGCTGGCCGGGGTGGAGAAGCCGGACACCGGCCAGGTGGCCCCGGGCCACGGGCTGAAGCTGGGCTACTACGCGCAGGAGCACGAGACGCTCGACCCGGACCGCACCGTCCTGGAGAACATGCGCTCGGCCGCCCCCGACCTCGACCTGGTGGACATCCGCAAGACCCTGGGGTCCTTCCTGTTCTCCGGCGACGACGTGGACAAGCCCGCCGGGGTGCTCTCCGGCGGTGAGAAGACCCGGCTGGCGCTGGCCACCCTGGTGGTCTCCTCGGCCAATGTGCTCCTCCTCGACGAGCCCACCAACAACCTCGACCCGGCCAGCCGCGAGGAGATCCTCGGCGCGCTGCGCACCTTCACCGGCGCGGTGGTGCTGGTGACCCACGACGAGGGCGCGGTCGACGCGCTCCAGCCGGAGCGGATCATCCTGCTGCCGGACGGTGTCGAGGACCTGTGGGGCGAGGACTACGCGGATCTGGTCGCGCTCGCCTGACCGCCGGGGCGGCGCCCGGATCACCCCGGTGGGCCGCTTGCGCCCGCCCCGGAGCGAAGTCCGATTGATCCGTTCTGATCCACTTCCTGTAGATCATTCGGCCTAGGTGTGATCCATCATCTGAGTGAGAACGGCTGGTATCGCGGCGCGCCGCCACAGTGCGGCGCGCGATGCGTGCCGTGCGCCGGTCGGTATGGGTCCGACCTCCTGCACATATGCCCTGACCTGCCCGTTCTCCGGTAAACGCGAAGGAGTGTCAGGGCGAACGGCGTTGGAATCCTGTCTTCCGAAGGCCGTCGCGGCGCGATTTCAGGGAATCCTTCCTCCACAGACCTTGCCGAATGGGTGGCCAGGAAGCCGTGTAGGGGTGATCATGAGAGTCCAGAGCGCACTTCCCATGAGGAGGCACGGGTGGCCGAGACTCTGAAGAAGGGCAGCCGGGTGACCGGCGCCGCGCGCGAAAAGCTCGCGGCAGACCTGAAGAAGAAGTACGACTCCGGTGCGAGCATCCGGGCGCTGGCCGAGGAGACCGGCCGTTCCTATGGATTCGTTCACCGGATGCTCAGCGAATCAGGTGTCTCCCTACGTGGTCGTGGAGGCGCGACACGGGGCAAGAAGGCCCCATCGGCCTGATCCCGTATCACGTCGTCACCGGCAGGTATGGCAGTACCACCCGGTTGACCGGCGGTCCGGCCGGGTGGTTACTGTGCAGTCACTTGTACTGACTGCGGCCGACCGGAGGCTTCCTGTGACCCTGCTCGACAAGGACGGCGTTCAGCTCACCGTCGATGATGCGGTCGCCACGGTGACCCTGTCCCGTCCGGCCAAGCGCAACGCCCAGTCGCCCGCGATGTGGCGGACCCTGGCCGAGGCGGGACGGTCGCTGCCGGGCAGTGTGCGGGTGGTGGTGCTGCGCGCTGAGGGCAAGAGCTTCTCGGCGGGTCTGGACCGTCAGGCCTTCACACCCGAGGGCTTCGACGGCGAGCCGTCGTTCATCGACTTGGCGCGCGGTTCGGACGCCGAACTGGACGCCACCATCGCCGAGTACCAGGACGCTTTCACCTGGTGGCGGAGGAACGACATCGTCTCCATCGCCGCCGTACAGGGCCATGCCATCGGCGCCGGGTTCCAGCTTGCGCTCGCCTGCGATCTGCGGGTGTGCGCCGACGATGTGCAGTTCGCCATGCGGGAGACCAGCCTCGGGCTGGTTCCCGACCTCACCGGCACCCATCCGCTGGTGGGTCTGGTGGGCTATGCCCGTGCGCTGGAGATCTGCGCCACCGGGCGGTTCGTCCACGCCGATGAGGCCGAGCGCACCGGTCTGGCCAATCTCGTCGTGCCCGCCGCCGAACTGGACGGCGCGGTCTCGGACCTGGCTGCGGCACTGCTCGCCGCGGACCGGGGCGCCGTGATCGAGACCAAGGCGCTGCTGCGCGGTGCCGCGGACCGGACCTACGAGGAGCAGCGCACCGCCGAGCGCGCCGCCCAGGCCCGCCGGCTGCGGGAGCTCGCGGGTGTGACGGACTGACCCGGCCGGTATGACGGGCCCGGCCGGTCCGACCCGGCCGGGCCCGGAGCCGCCCCTCACGGCTCCCGCAGCAGATCCACCGTCACCGGGGGCACCGCCTCCAGCACCAGCACCGCGAGATCGTCGTCGATCGGCTCGGCGCTGAACTCATGCGTGGCCCGCCGCACCCGCTCCGCGACCGCCTTGGCGCCGAGACCCACACAGCCGCGCAGAATGTCGGCGAGGCCGTCGTCGTCGTCGAGCTGGCGATTGCCGTTCCGCCGCTCGGTCACCCCGTCGGTGACGCACAGCAGCGTCTCACCCGGTGCCAGGTCGAGGGTGTCGGCGTGGAAGCCGGGATTCTCGTCGATGCCCAGCAGCATCTGGGGCGTGGCCGCCGGGCTCACCGCACCGTCCGCGGTCAGCCGCAGCGGCAGCGGATGTCCGGCACTGGCCAGGGTGCAGCGGGCGATCCCGCCGCCGTCCGCGTCGGGCTCCAGCTCCCCGTAGAGCAGGCTCAGGAAGCGTGGCCTGGCCTGCTCCCCGCCGATCGCCACGGCCTCGGCGGCCTCCTCCAGCAGCGCCTGGTTCAGTCGGCTGAGCACCGATTCCACGCCATGGCCCTCCCGGGCCAGCAGCCGGACCAGATGGCGGGCCAGACCGGTGACCGACATGGCCTCCGGGTCGCTGCCCTGTACATCGCCCAGCAGGAAGCACCAGCAGCGGTCGCCCATCGGGAACAGGTCGTAGAAGTCGCCGCCGACGGTCTGGCCCTCGCCGTGCGGTTCGTAGACGATCGCGGTGTCGATCCCCGGGATATGGGCCAGTGAGGTGGGTAGCTGGCGGCGCTGCAGCGCCCTGCTGATGGTCGCCTGCCGGGTGTACTGCCGTGCGGTGGCCACGGCCTGTGCCACCCGCCGTGACACGTCCTCGGACAGCCGCACCACGCCTTCGGTCATCTGGGCCACGCCCGCCCGGCCGAGCAGCAGCACCCCGTGGCTGCGGCCGTGGGCGATCAGCGGGAAGGCCAGTGCGGAGCCGCCCGTGCCATGGGTGTCGGCGATCTGCGGCCAGGGCCAGGGGGTGCCCGCGGTGCCCAGCCCGCTGGGCGGCGGATGCCCTTCCAGGACCACGCGCAGCGCGTCGATACGGCGCTCGTCGGTGTGCCAGACCCGGGCCAGCTCCAGCCCTCCGGACTCGGTGGTCAGCCAGACCGCGCACCAGTCGGCCAGCCGGGGCACCAGTAGCTGTCCGGCCAGGGCGGCGACCATGTTCTCGTCGAGCTGTCCGGTCAGCAGCTCACTGGCCTCGGCCAGGAACGACGGTCCGCCGCGGTCGACCCATTCGGCGGTGGAGTCACGGCGCCCGCGCAGCGGGGAGGGGGCCAGGGTCTCGGCGAACCGCAGCTCACGGCCGAGCGCGCTGGTGGGGACGGCGTGGAGCTCGGGCTCCTCCTCCTCGGCGTCCAGCCGGAACCACACCGTCTTCCGGGTGCGGTGGTAGGTCACCCCCCAGGACTCGGCGAGCGCCCCGATGAGCTGGAGCCCCCGGCCGCGGCCCCGGCGCTGGGCATCCGGTCCGCCGTACACCGCGCTGGCGGGGTGGAGATCGGTCACCTCCACCACGATGCCGGGGTGGAGCGGCTCGTCCTCGGCGACGGCAGGCTCCTCCGGGGCGGTGGGCCGGGCGGGCTCGGCCGGTCCGTGCCCGGCCTGGAGACGGCAGACGATCTCGACCCGGGTGCCCGCGTGCAGAACGGCGTTGGTCACCAGTTCGCTCACCAGCAGGACCGCGTCGTCCACCAGCCGTACACCGAGCGTGGCCAGGCCCAATGTCTCCGTGGTGTTTGCCCCGGTCAGCGTGGTCCGGACGAAGGCCCTGGCGGCACCGGGCGCGCGCACACTTCCAGGCAGCGTCGTCCGCGAGACGGACTCACGCGAGAGAGGAAGCAAGGCTCCCACGTGCGGCTCCTGGGTATTTGGGCGGATTAGGCCATCTAGGTGCCATATTATGACAGACGTAGGGATATGAAATGATCATCAAGGGACGACGCCATGGCACTCGACCCGATCCCCACCGATACGCACACTGCCCGGCGCTCCGCGGCGGAACGCCCGGGTCCCGCCCCTCCGGCTGAGCTGGAGAGGGGCCAGGAGGCCGTGTGCTCGGCCGAGTTGCGATCCCTCCTGGCGGCCATGCATGCCCTGTGTGACGGCGACTTCACCGTCCGTATGGACGGTTCGGGCGCGGGTGTCCTGGGCGAGATGGCCGGGGTGTTCAACCAGCTCGTCCTGCGCAACGCCCATCTGGCCGATGAGCTCCAGCGGGTGCGCCGTGAGGTGCTGCGCCAGGGACGGCTGGACGAACGGATCGGTGCCAGCCCCGGCCAGGGCGCCTGGACGGCCAGTGTGGACGCGGCGAACCAGCTCGTGGACGCGCTGGTCGGACCGGTCTCCAACGCCACCCGGGTGCTGGACGCGGTCGCCGCGGGCGATCTGACCCAGCGGGTCGATCTGCACGACGGCAACCGCCAGCTCCGCGGCGATCTGCGCCGCCTGGGCCGGGGGGTGAACCGCACCGTGGACCAGCTCTCGCTGTTCACCGGCGAGCTCACCCGGATCGCCCGCGAGGTGGGCACCGAGGGCCGCCTCGGCGGCCGGGCGAAGGTCCAGGGGCTCTCCGGCGACTGGCGCGATGTGACCGAGGCCGTCAACACCATGGCCTCCCGGCTGACCGCCCAGGTCCGCGACATCGCCGTGGTCACCACGGCGGTCGCGCGCGGGGACCTCACCCAGCAGGTGACCGTCGAGGCCACCGGTGAGCTGCTGGAGCTGAAGCTCACCGTGAACACCATGGTCGACCAGTTGCGTGCCTTCGCCGACGAGGTGACGCGGGTGGCCCGTGAGGTGGGTACCGAGGGCGAGCTCGGCGGCCGGGCGCAGGTGCGCGGGGTTTCCGGGGTCTGGAAGGACCTCACCGACAACGTGAACTTCATGGCGTCCAACCTGACGTCCCAGGTGCGCAATATCGCCCAGGTGACCACCGCCGTCGCCAACGGTGACCTCTCCCAGAAGATCACCGTGGACGCCCGGGGCGAGATCCTCCAGCTCAAGTCGACGATCAACACCATGGTCGACCAGCTCTCCGCCTTCGCCGACGAGGTGACGCGGGTGGCCCGTGAGGTCGGCACCGAGGGCATGCTCGGTGGCCGGGCCCAGGTCCGGGGGGTCTCCGGGGTCTGGAAGGACCTCACCCAGAACGTGAACTTCATGGCGGACAACCTCACCTCCCAGGTCCGCAATATCGCCCAGGTCGCCACCGCCGTGGCCGAGGGCGATCTCAGCAAGACGATCACGGTGGAGGCCAAGGGCGAGATCCTGGAGCTGAAGTCCACGATCAACACCATGGTGGACCGGCTGTCGTCCTTCGCCGACGAGGTGACGCGAGTGGCCCGCGAGGTCGGCACCGAAGGCAACCTGGGCGGTCAGGCCCAGGTGCGCGGTGTGTCCGGGGTCTGGAAGGAACTGACCGACAACGTCAACTTCATGGCCCTGAACCTGACCTCCCAGGTGCGCAATATCGCCCAGGTGACCACGGCGGTGGCCAACGGCGATCTGTCGAAGAAGATCACCGTGGATGCCCGCGGCGAGATCCTGGAGCTCAAGGACACCGTCAACACGATGGTCCAGCAGCTCCGCGCCTTCGCCGACGAGGTGACGCGAGTGGCCCGTGACGTCGGCACCGAGGGCGAACTCGGCGGCCGGGCACAGGTCCCCGGGGTCTCCGGGGTCTGGAAGGACCTCACCGACAACGTGAACTTCATGGCCGGGAACCTGACCTCCCAGGTCCGCAATATCGCCCAGGTGGCCACCGCGGTCGCCCAGGGCGATCTGTCCAAGAAGATCGACGTGGACGCGCGCGGCGAGATCCTGGAGCTGAAGACCACCATCAACACCATGGTCGACACGCTCTCCGCGTTCTCCTCCGAGGTCACCCGGGTGGCCCGTGAGGTGGGCAGTGAGGGCCAGCTCGGCGGTCAGGCCCGGGTCGAGGCGGTCTACGGCACCTGGAAGCGGCTGACCACCAGCGTCAATGACCTCGCCCTCAACCTCACCACCCAGGTGCGCGCCATCGCCGAGGTCGCCTCTTCCGTGGCCCAGGGCGATCTGTCCGGCTCCATCTCGGTCGAGGCCCAGGGCGAGGTCGCCGAACTGAAGAACAACGTCAACCTGATGGTCGCCAACCTCCGCGAGACCACCCGCGCCAAGGACTGGCTGGAGTCCAACCTCGCCCGTATCGCCTCCCTGATGCAGGGTCACCGCGATCTGGTCGAGGTCGCCGACCTGATCCTGCGCGAGCTGACCCCGCTGGTCAACGCGCAGTTCGGGGCGTTCTTCCTCAGCGCCGCAGGCGCCTCGCCCGGTGAGGACCTGGAGCTGATCGCCGGATACGGTACCAACCAGGACAACGCCCCGCTGCCGCAGACCGGCACCCCCGGCCGGGGCCTGGTCGCCCAGGCGGCCCTGGAGAAGAAGCGCATCCTCATCACCAACGTCCCGCCGGACTACATCACCATCAACTCCGGCCTCGGATCCGCCCTCCCGGCCAGTGTGGTCATCCTGCCGATCCTCTACGAGGACCAGGTGCTCGGAGTGATCGAGCTGGCCTCCTTCAGCCGGTTCAGCGAGGTCCACCTCGCCTTCATCGACCAGTTCGTCAACACCATCGGTGTCTCGATCAACACCATCATCGCCAACGCCCGTACCGAGTCGCTGCTGTCCGAATCGCAGCGGCTCACCACCGAGCTGCGCCAGCGGTCCAACGAGCTCCAGCGCTCCAACGCGGAGCTGGAGGAGAAGGCCGCGCTGCTGGCCACCGCCTCGCAGTACAAGTCCGAGTTCCTGGCGAACATGTCGCACGAGCTGCGCACCCCGCTGAACTCCCTGCTGATCCTGGCCCGGCTGCTCGCCGACAACGCCGACGAGCGGCTCTCCTCCCAGGAGGTGCAGTTCGCCACCACCATCCACCGCTCCGGCTCCGATCTGCTCCAACTGATCAACGACATCCTGGATCTGTCGAAGATCGAGGCGGGCCGGATGGACGTCCGCCCCAAGAAGCTGCCGCTGGTCAAGCTGCTCGACTACGTCAACGCCACCTTCCGGCCGCTCGCCATCGACCGCGGGCTGTCCTTCGAGATCGCCGTCGGCGAGGACGTACCGCGCGAGATGTTCTCCGATGAGCAGCGGCTCCAGCAGATCCTGCGCAACCTGCTCTCCAACGCCCTGAAGTTCACCTCCTCCGGCGGGGTCACCCTGCGCGTCGAACGGTCGCCCGGAGCCGACTTCGAGGAGGAGACGCTGCGGGACGCCGACGCCGTCGTCGCCTTCTCCGTCACCGACACCGGAATCGGCATCCCGCCGGAGAAACTGCCCGTGATCTTCGAGGCGTTCCAGCAGTCCGACGGCACCACCAGCCGCAAGTACGGCGGTACCGGCCTCGGACTGTCCATCAGCCGGGAGATCGCCGGGATGCTCGGCGGCCGGATCGTGGCCGAGAGCGAACTCGGCGTCGGCTCCTGCTTCACCCTCTACATCCCCTCCCACTACACCGGTGTCGTCCCGGCCCCCGACCCCTCGGACCCGAGGGCCACCGGCTCCACCGTCCCGGCGGTGCCGCCCGCCCCCGACGAACCGCTGCCGGACACCGCCGACCACGCCCCGAGCGGTGTCTTCGGGGACGGCGTCGGACTGGGCCCGGATACGGCCGAGGACCGGGAGGATGCCTGGCCCGAGACCACCCGGCTCAAGGAGTGGCAGGTCGGCCGGCCCGGCCGGGTGCTGAGCGGACGCCGCATCCTCATCGTCGACGACGACATCCGGAACGTCTTCGCGCTCACCCATGTCCTGGGCCGGGTCGGGATGTCGGTGAAGTACGCGGAGAACGGCCGCGAGGGCCTGGAGGTGCTGCACCGCAACCCGGACGTCTCACTGGTCCTGATGGACGTGATGATGCCGGAGATGGACGGCTACGAGACCATCCGCGCCATCCGCAGCACCCCCCGGCTCGCCGAACTGCCGATCATCGCCCTCACCGCCAAGGCCATGCCCGGTGACCGCGAGAAGGCCATCGACAGCGGCGCCAACGGCTATGTGCCCAAACCCGTCGACGTCGACCGGCTGATGTCGGCCATCGTCGATCTGCTCGACCCCGGAGGCGGCACCGCCCAGGACACAGCCGAGGACCGGTCCCGGGACGGGGCCGAGGAGCTGATCGTGACGGCGGACGAGCTCGGCGGCACCCTCGACGACGACATCGAGGGCGGGCTCGACGACACCCTCGACGGTGACGTCGGGGACGAGATCGAGGGCGAGATCGAGGACGAGATCGGCAACGGACCGGACGGGAGCGGGTTCGGTGAGACCGGGCCGCCCCGGCCGAGGCAGGGGGAGTCATGACCACACCCGCCTCCGACAAGGCCGGCATCCTGATCGTCGACGACATGGAGGAGAACCTGATCGCGCTGGAGGCCGTCCTCGGCCCGCTCGATCAGCAGCTCGTCCGCGCCCACTCCGGTGAGGAGGCGCTGAAGGCGATGCTGCGGCAGGACTTCGCGGTGGTGCTGCTCGACGTCCTGATGCCGGGGATGGACGGCTTCGAGACGGCCGCCAACATCAAACGGCTCGACCAGACCAAGGACGTCCCGATCATCCTGCTGACCGGGACCGACGCCGACTCCGACTACGCCTACCGCGGCTATGCGATCGGCGCCGCCGACTTCCTCACCAAACCCTTCGACCCGTGGCTGCTGCGCACCAAGGTCAATGTCTTCCTGGAGCTGCACCGCAAGAACCGCCAGCTCGAGGCGCAGGCCCAGCAGCTACGGCGACGGCTGATCGGTGACCGGGTCACCCCCTCGGAGGACCGGTTCGTCACCATCGCCGAACAGCTCGCCAGCACCGAGATGCTGCTGCGCGGCGCGGCGGCCCCCGAGGCGGCCGAACTGGCCGACCGGGTGTCGGAGCTGGAGCGCGCCGTGGAGGGGCTGCGTACCGAGGCCCGTCCCTGAAGCCCGCGCGGCACACCCGCACCGCACCGCACCGCACCGCACCGCGCCCCCCCCGCGGCGGGTGCCGCCTAGGCGATCACATCCACCGCGCTGATCAGGACCGCCACCGTCACCGGCCGCGGAACCGCCTCCGCCACCGCCGTCCGCACCCGCCGGGCCACCTCCAGCGCATGGTGATCGGCCGCCACGGCCAGCTCCAGCCGCAGATGTGCCCCGTCGGCGTGCACCCCGCGCGAGGACCCCAGCACCGGCGCCAGCCGCGTCACCCCGGGCACCGCCCGCGCGGCCGCGGCGGCCGCCGCCTCACGGCTGCCGGTCACCTCCGGGGTCACCGACGGCCGCGCGCCCGGCTCCTCGGGCGGTGCCAGCGGCGGCGGGGGCCCGTCCAGCACCTGGGTGACCCGCAGGTCCACCGCGTCGACCGTCAGACCGAGCCGGTCCGTGACCGCCCCGAGCAGAGCGTCCCGCAGCCGGTCCGCCGTCACCGGCAGCGGTTCGGCCACGGTCGCCCCGCACTCCGCGCCGATCCGCAGCGGAACCGGCGGCAGTGCGCTCGGCGGCGCCGGTACGGCGGACGACCCCACCGCGTCCGGGTCGGCCGGGCCGATCCGCAGCCCGTCCAGCCGGACCCCGGGCACCTCGGCGGCGGCCCGTCGCAGCACCCCCTCCGCGGCCTGCTCGGTCAGCCACGTACCGTCCTCCGGTCCGCCCAGGGGCAGCAGCCGCCCGAGCCGGAGCTGTTGCCGAACCGCGTGTGCGAGCTGGCCCGTGACCACCGCCATCACTCCTCACGGCCTGTGTGACGCCCTGTGTGCCACTGCGTTCAGCCTGCCGCAGATCCGGTGGGTGCGGATACTTTCCGGCGGCTGTTCGCGCGAGTGCCGCATCTCCGGCGCGGTTCGGGGCAAGCGCCTTTACTGTGGCAGTAGAGGCGCGGGCCGGGCCGCGGCACGGCTCTCCGCCCCGGAACTCTTCTCCTCGGAAGGGATGACCGGTGATGTCCGAGACCGCACCACGGAACCGGCCCGAGAACCCCGCCACCGAGCCCTCCGCCGCCACGCCCAGGACGCCGGGCGGCAGTGCCGTCCCCACCCGGCGCGGCGGGGGCGATCCGGGCTCCCGCGGGCGCACCACCATCGCCGACGGCGTCGTGGAGAAGATCGCCGGAATGGCGGCCCGCGATGTGGTCGGGGTCCATGACATGGGCGGCGGTTTCGCACGGACCTTCGGGGTCGTACGGGACCGGGTGCCCGGAGGCGGAAGGTCGGTCACCCGCGGGGTGAAGGCCGAGGTGGGCGAGGTGCAGACCGCCCTCGACCTGGAGATCGTGGTGGATTACGGCGTCTCGATCGCCGATGTCGCCCGTGCCGTGCGGGAGAACGTGATCTCCGCGGTCGAGCGGATGACGGGACTCGAGGTGGTCGAGGTCAATATCGCGGTCAGCGATGTGAAGTTGCCGGACGAAGTAGAGGAATCGACGGAGCCCAGGCTCCAGTAGGCCGGTGACGGCTCCGGTCGGCTCCAGTAGGGGAGCACACGATGAGCATGGCCGTGGTCGGGATGATCGCGGGGATGGCGCTTGCTTTCGCCGGGTACTTCGGCGGATTCGGGGCCTTTCTGCTGGTGGCCGCACTCGGGTTCGTGGGGTTTGTCGCGGGCCGGTTCCTGGACGGGGACCTGGAGCCGGGCGAGTTCTTCCGTTCCCGCGGCCGCGGTGAACGGCACCGGTGAGGCGGCGTCGTGGTCGAACCCGGGGAGCGGGGCGCGACACGGATCGCGGACCGCGTGGTCGCGAAGATCGCTTCGCAGGCGGCGCGGGAGGCACTGGAGTGCCCCGACGCCCACCCGCCGCACGCGGTCGTCGCGGTGCATGAGCGGGTCGCGCGGGTACGGGTCGCCGTCGAGCTGGGCTATCCGTCGGACCTGGGCGCCCAGTGCGGTGCGGTGCGCCGCCAGGTCAGGAAACGGCTCGGCACATTGGCGGGTATGGAGGTACCCGAGGTGGCGGTGACGGTGGAGCGGCTGCGTTCGCCCCTGCTGGACCGCGCGGAGCGGGGGAGGGTGCGATGAACGCGGAGCGCGAGGTGCGGCAGTCCGCATCGATGGCGGCGTACGAACCGGAGTCCGGCGGCGGGAACGGCGATGAGCACGGGCGCCCCGGACGGTTCTGGTCCGTGCGCCGGGTCCCGGCTGCCCTGGTCGCGCTGGCCGTCGTCGCCGCGGCCGGGCTGCTGCTGTACGACGTGGCGGCGGTGCGTGCGGGCCGGACGGCCATGCAGTGGCGGGGCTGGCTCGCCGACCAGCTCGCCACCCGGACCCTCGACGACGGCTGGGTCGTGGGCGTGGCCGTCGCCCTGGTCGTGCTGGGCGTGGGGATGGTGGTGCTGGCGGTGACACCGGGGCTGCGCGGGCTGCTGCCGATGCGGGAGACCGACGACATCCGGGCCGGGATCGACCGTGGCGCCGCCGGTCTGGTGCTGCGCGACCGGGCGATGGAGGTGTCCGGGGTGCGCTCGGTGCGCGTCTCGGTCGGCCGCCACCGCGTCCGGGCCCGCGCCCAGGCCCACTTCCGCGACCTGGACGAGGTACGCGCGGATCTGGTCACGGTGCTCGGCGAGGGCATCCGGCAGCTCGGCCTCGCCCGCCACCCGGGGCTGACCGTACGGGTCCGGCGACCGGCGAAGGGGTGACCGGCGATGCTGCGGATCGTCAACCGGGTGCTGCTGGCGTTGACCGGCGTGGTCCTGCTGGCCGCGGGCGTACTGGCGCTGACCGGATGGCCGCCGTTCGACGGACGCGGCGATGTGGTGCTGAGCCGGGAGGAGCGCACCCACTGGCGTGACGCCTCGTGGTGGTGGCCCCTGGTCATCGGGGTGCTCGCCCTGGTGGTGCTGCTCGCGGTGTGGTGGGCGCTGGCCCAGCTCCGCCGCCGCAGACTTGCCGAAGTACTGGTGGAGACCGGCGACGGCGAAGGCGCCCTGCTGCGCGGCCGGGCCCTGGAAGCGGCGCTGACGGCCGAGGCGGAGGCGCTGGAGGGCGTCGAACGCGCCGATGTCCTCCTCCGGGGCAGGCGCCGCACCACCCCGGAGGCCCGCGTCGACCTGGTCCTGGAACCACGGGCGGAGCCGGTGGTGACGCTGGACCGGCTGCGGACCGAAGCCCTGGAACACGCGCGCACCTCGGCCGGCCTGGAACGCCTCCCGGCCGAAGTCCGCCTGCGCGGCACCCGCCACCGGGCGGAGCGAGCGCTCTAGCCGCGCGGCTCGCCCGGATCGGAGCCCTTCCCGCCTGCGGGCTCGCGGCACCGGCTGGAGCGGTCTCCCGGCCGAGCCCCCGCCACCGGGCGGAGCGGGTGCGGTCCGAGGCGCAGGGGCACACGCGTGCCTCGGCCTCCCGGCCGCCCGCGGGTTCCCGTCACCGGGCGGGGCCGGGTTCCGTCACGGTGGTCCGGCTGGCCGCCGGGGCGCGACGTCCCGGCGGCCGTCGTCGGACCGGCGTCGCTCAGATGCCCTGGAGGGCGCCGCCGTCCACCGGGATCATCACGCCGTTGACGTAGGACGCCGCGGGGGAGAGCAGGAACGCGGCGGTCCTGCCGAACTCCTCGGGGGTCCCGTACCGCCGCAGCGGGATCGCCGCGGCGTTCCGCTCGCGTGCCGCGTCCGCGTCGCCCGAGAGGCCGTCCAGCTCCCGCACCCGGTCGGTGTCGATCCGGCCGGGGAGGAGGCCGACGACCCGGATGCCCAGCGGTCCCACCTCCAGCGACAGCGATTTGGCGAACCCGGCCAGCCCCGGCCGCAGCCCGTTGGAGACGGTCAGGCCGGGGATCGGCTGCCGTACCGACCCCGACAGTACGAAGCCGATCACCCCGCCGGAGGAGAGCTCCGGGACGGCGGTGCGCGCCAGCCGGACGGCGCCGAGGAAGACCGACTCGAAGGCGGTCTGCCACTGGGCGTCGGTGATGCCGGCGGTGGGACCGGCCGGCGGCCCGCCCACGCTGATCAGCACTCCGTCGAAGCGGCCGAAGCGTTCGCGGGCGGTGGCGATGAGCCGCTCGGCGGAGCCGGGGTCGGCGTTGTCGGCGCCCACCCCGACGGCACCGGGCCCCAGCTCGGCGGCGATGGCGGCCGCGGTGTCCGCGTCACGTCCGGTGAGGACCACCCTGGCGCCGTCGGCGATCAGCTCACGGGCGGTGGCCAGGCCCAGCCCGCGGGTGGCTCCGGTGACGAGGTACACCCGGTCTTTGAGTCCAAGATCCATGGGGTCAGTCTGCCGTGGTGTCCGCGGCGAGGGTAAGGGCCGTGTCGACCAGGCCGATATGGCTGAACGCCTGGGGGAAGTTGCCCAGCAGCGTGCCGGCGGCCGGGTCGTACTCCTCGGCCAGCAGTCCGACGTCGTTGCGCAGGTCGAGCAGCCGCTCGAAGAGGGCGCGGGCATCCTTGCGGCGGCCGGTGAGCTGGAGCGCGTCGGCGAGCCAGAACGAACAGGCGAGGAAGGCGCCCTCGCGGCCGGGCAGCCCGTCGACGTTCCCGTCCCCGTCGCCCCCGGCGTCCCCGTCGGCGGTGTAGCGGCGGATCAGACCGTCCTCGGACAGCTCCCGGCGGACCGCGTCGATGGTGCCGATGACCCGGGGGTCGGTGGCGGGCAGGAAGCCCACCCGGGGGATGAGCAGCGTGGCCGCGTCCAGCTCGGCGGAGCCGTAGGACTGGGTGAAGGTGGAGCGCGCGGGGTCGTACCCCTTCTCGCAGACCTCGCGGTGGACCGCGTCCCGCATCGTCCGCCAGCGGTTGGCGTCCCCGCTCAGCTCGGGGTGCGCCTCGACCGCGCGCACCGCACGGTCGGCCGCGACCCAGGCCATCACCTTGGAGTGGACGAAGTGGCGGCGCGGTCCGCGCACCTCCCACAGCCCCTCGTCGGGGTCGCGCCACGCGGACTCCAGGAAGTCCATCAGCGCGCTCTGCATCCGCCAGGCGTGCGGTTCGGAGGGCAGTCCGGAGACCCGCGCCAGATGCAGGGTGTCCAGGACCTCGCCGTAGACGTCGAGCTGGCGCTGCGCCACCGCGCCGTTGCCCACCCGGACCGGGGCGGAGTGCCCGAACCCCTCCAGCCAGTCGAGCTCGTGCTCATGTATGCGCCGCTCGCCCCCGAGCCCGTACATGATCTGGAGCTCGGCGGGGTCGCCCGCGACCGCCCGCAGCAGCCAGTCCCGCCAGGCGACGGCCTCGTCGCGGTATCCGGCGGACAGCAGCGCGTTCAGGGTGAGGGTGGAGTCCCGCAGCCAGCAGTAGCGGTAGTCCCAGTTGCGCACCCCGCCCAGGTGCTCCGGCAGCGAGGTGGTGGGGGCGGCGACGATCCCGCCGGTGGGTGCGTAGGTGAGCGCCTTGAGCGTGACCAGGGAGCGCATCACCGCGTCCCGGTACGGCCCCCGGTAGGTGCACCGGGCGGCCCAGGTACGCCAGTCCTCGAGGCTGGCGCGCAGTGCGTCGTGCGGGTCGATGAGCCGTGGCCGCGGCTCATGGGAGGGGTGCCAGGTGAGGACGAAGGCCACCTTCTCCCCGGCGGAGACGGTGAACTCCGAGCGGGTGCTGAAGTCCTTGCCGTAGGTGTGCACCTCCGGCTCCGAGCGCAGCCAGACCGAGTCGGGTCCGGCGACGGCGATCCGGTGGCCGTCGTCACGGCGCATCCAGGGGATCACATGGCCGTAGTCGAACCGCAGCCGGAGCACGCCCCGCATCTCGACGCTGCCGGAGACGCCCTCGACGATGCGGACCACATCGGGCGCCCGGTCGCGCTGCGGCATGAAGTCGATCACCTTGACGGTGCCGGAGGCGGTCTCCCAGACCGTCTCCAGGACGAGCGAGTCCTCGATGTAGCTCCGGCGGGTGCAGTCGCCCGCGTCCCGGGGCGCCAGCCGCCAGTGGCCGTTGTCCTGGTCGCCCAGGAGCGCGGCGAAACAGGCGGGCGAGTCGAAGCGGGGCAGACAGAGCCAGTCGATCGAGCCGTCGCGGCCGACGAGGGCGGCGGTCTGGTGATCCCCGATGAGGGCGTAGTCGTCGATGCGGTGAGACACACCGGGCATCTTCCCGGGAAGCGGAAGGCTACTCCGCACCCGCGGCGGCCGGGACCTTCTCCTGTGCGGCGGCGGGGGCGCTCTCGGCGGCGCGGTCCTTGCGCTCGCGGCGGACCAGCACGAACCAGCCGACGGGCACCCCGGCCGCGAACAGCCACCACTGGATGGCGTAGGCCATGTGCGGGCCGATGCTGCTGTGGTCCGGTGCGGCCACCGGCTCGGGCCGCTTGCCGCCCTTGGGGGAGGACGAGGTCAGCTCGATATAGCCGCCCAGCACCGGCCGGGACAGCCGCTCGGCCTGCCGCTCGCTGTTGATCAGGCTGACCTGCCGGTCGGGCAGCCCCTGCTTGTCCTTGATCCCGCTGTTCCCGGGAGTCTCGTCGGCCTTGAGCCGGCCGGTGACGGTGACCTCGCCCGAGGGCGCGGCGGGGACCTCGGGGTACCGGGTGAGGTCGGTGCCCGCCGGGATCCAGCCCCGGTTGACCAGGACGGACTTACCCCCGGGGAGGGTCAGCGGGGTGAGGACGAAGTAGCCGATGGACTGCTCGTCGGAGCCGGTGCGCTGGCGGACCACGACCTCATGGGCGGTGTCATAGGTGCCGGTGGCCCGCACGGTGCGCCAGGTGTCGTCGCGGCGGACCTCGCGGCCGGGGGAGGTGAGCTCGGTGACGGGCACCGCGGGGGCCTTCAGGCTGTCCCCGATCAGATGGTTCTGCGCGACCCGGTGTTCATGGCGGTGGAGCTGCCAGAATCCCAGCCGGACCATGGTGGGGATCAGCACGAGCCCTACCAGCGTGAGGATCACCCACTGCCGGGTCAACAGAAAGCGGTACACGCCCTTGACACTACTCGGCGTGGATTGTCCCCCGGCCGGTGGGGGCACCGGATGACAATCCACGCAGGTGGCCCGGTTCGGACCGCCGCCCGTCCGGACCGCGGTCCGGTGCGGGCGGCCCTCAGACGTGGTCGACGATGCCCACCTTCCCCTCCGCGCGGGCGCAGTGCGCACCGCAGTAGAAGTTGCCGTCCGCCTGGACGCCCTGCCCGATGATCTGGCAGCGGCAGTGCTCGCAGACGGGTGCCATGCGGTGGATGGCGCAGGAGAAGCAGTCGAAGACGTGGACGGCGCCCTGCGCGTGCACCTCGAACGTCATGCCGTAGTCGTTTCCGCAGACCTCACAACGTGCCATGCGCCACAGCGTGCGGCGCGAGCGCGACGGCGGGCGAGCGGCGGGCGGGCGCGTCGCGCCGACTTCACCTGTTTGTCGGCGGTGCGGGAGTGACGTCCTGGAGGAGCTGCATGAAAGCCGCCTCGTCGATGACCGGGGTGCCGAAGGAGCGCGCCTTGACGGTCTTGGAGGTGGCCGACTCCGGATCATTGGTGACCAGCAGGCTGGTGAGCCGGGACACGCTGGTGGCCACGTGCAGTCCGGCGTCCACGGCCCGGTCCTCCAGCAGTTCGCGGTCGACCGAGGTGTCCCCGGAGAACGCCACCCGCATCCCCTGCACCAGCGTGCCGCCCGGTGCGTAGCGCCCCGGGTTGGGGTACGGGCAGGCGGGCCGCTTACGGCTGGGGCGCCAGCTCGTCGGCCGGTACGAACGCTGGCGGCCGATCCCGCCCGACGGTCCGTCGGACCACTCGGTCAGCGGCTGACAGGCCAGCAGGGGCAGCCGCAGCCCGGCCGCGGCCGCCTTGCGCAGACTCGGCCGGAACGCCTCGGCGAGCACCCGGGCGTCGTCCAGCGCGTGGTGGGCGCGCTCCTGCACCACTCCGTAGTGCGCCGCCAGGGACTCCAGCTTGTGGTTGGGCAGCGGCAGCCCGAGCTCCTTGGAGAGGGCGATGGTGCACAGCCGCTGGCGCACCGGTGCCGCGCTGCCGGCGCGGGCGTACTCACGGGCCAGCATCGACCAGTCGAAGACGGCGTTGTGCGCGACCAGGACCCGGCCGTCCAGCCGCTCGGCGAGCGCGCCGGCGATCTCGGGGAAGAGCGGCGCGTCCGCCAGCACCTCCCGCGTCAGCCCGTGGATCCACACCGGCCCGGGATCGCGCTGCGGATTGACCAGCGTGTACCAGTGGTCCTCCACCGTGCCCCGGGCGTCGAGCCGGTAGACCGCGGCCGACACGATCCGGTCGTCCCGGGCGAGCCCGGTGGTCTCGACGTCGACGACCGCGTACCCCTGCGGATAACCGGGCGGCCACGACGAGTCCGGAGCGAGCTGCGGTGCGGCTTCCGTGGGGTCTTCGAGCATGGTCCCTGAGGATACGGGCCGCCGCCGACACCTCCGACCAACGCCCCGGTACGGCCGGGCCACGTACCCGGGTTGACGGCCCGTCGGGCGGGCGGGCGCGGACACCACGCCCGGACACGCCAGTGTACTAGTTGGTAACTCTCCTCTGGTGCTGGGGTTGCGACGGTCCTATGTTGCGCATATGCCGCATCTGCCCAACGCCGTGCTGTGGTCGATCCCCGCCTTCGTCCTGCTCACCGTCGTGGAGATAGTGGCCTGCCGGCTGCACCCCGACGAGGATGCCGAGGGGTACGCGGCCAAGGACGCCGCGACCAGCGTCACCATGGGACTCGGCAGTCTCTTCTTCGATCTGGTGTGGAAGATCCCGATTGTGGCGGTCTACGCCGCGGTCCACGAACTCACCCCGCTGCGCGTACCGGTGCTGTGGTGGACGCTGCCGTTGATGCTGCTCGCGCAGGACTTCCTCTACTACTGGCTGCACCGCGGACACCATGTCATCCGCATCCTGTGGGCCTGCCATGTGGTGCACCACTCCAGCCGCAAGTTCAACCTCAGCACCGCGCTGCGGCAGCCGTGGACCTCCTGGACCGGCTGGGTGTTCTACCTCCCGCTCATCGCGCTCGGGGTGCATCCGGCCGCCGTGGCGTTCTGCTCCTCGGCCAGCCTCGTCTACCAGTTCTGGATCCACACCGAGCGGATCGGAACCCTGCCCCGCCCGGTCGAGCTGGTCTTCAACACCCCCTCCCACCACCGGGTCCACCACGCCTCCCAAGGGGGCTACCTGGACCGCAACTTCGCCGGGATCCTCATCGTCTGGGACCGGCTCTTCGGCTCCTTCGCACCGGAGACGGAACGGCCGGTCTACGGGCTGACGAAGAACATCGACACCTACAACCCGCTCCGGGTGGCCACCCACGAGTACGCGGCCATCGCGCGCGACGTCGCCGCGGCCGAGGGCTGGCGCGAGCGCGCGGGCCGGGTCTTCCGCGGCCCCGGCTGGACCCCCGTGGCCGCCGCTCCCGGGACCGCTGTCCCCGGGACCGCCGCCCCCGATGAGTCCGCGCCGGTGTCCGCCCCGCCCGCCGCGGCCGGGCCCGTCCCGGAGCGCACACGGGCCGCCGGGGCTTGAGCGCACCGGCGGCCCGTACGGGGATCCGCGGTCAGTCCGTCACTTCTTGACGGCGTCCAGGGCGTCGGCGATGCCCGCGCCGTAGAAGCCGTTGTACCGCGCGTCGCCCTCGCACACCGCGTCGGCCGTGCCGTCGCCGTCGATGTCGTACGGGTTCGGGCAGGCGGTGTCATCGGCCTGGCGCGCCAGGAGCGACTTCACCGCTTGCGCCGAGGCCTTCGGGTGGGTGCTCTTGATGAGCGCCGCGACCCCCGCGACGTGCGGGGAGGCCATCGAGGTACCCGCCATGTAGCCGTACTTGCCGCCGGGCAGCGTGTTGTAGATCAGACCGCTGGTGGCCGGGGGCGCGGGCTTCTGGTACGCGGTGCTGTCGCCGCCCGGGGCGGCGATGTCCACGACTCCCAGACCGTAGTTGGAGAACGAGGACTTCAGCCCCTTGGCGCCGGTCGACGACACGGTGACCACACCCGGCAGCTGGGTCGGGATGTCCAGGCAGACGCTCGGGTCCACCTCGCGGTCACCGGGGGTGGTGTCGTTCGGGCTGGAGGGGTCGGTGATGGAGTCCGCGCTGAGGTCGTAGTTCTCGTTGCCCGCCGCGGCCACGTTGACCACGCCCTTGCGCTCGGCGTAGCGGGTGGCCCGGGTGATGGCGTCGACCAGCGCCTTCTGGTCCGGGTCGGTGGTGCAGTTGAAGTACCACGGGTCGGTGTAATAGCTGTTGTTGGTGACGTCCACGCCGTGCTCGGCGGCCCAGACGAACCCGCAGACCACGGCCTCGGTGTAGAAGAACCCGGCGGTGGTGGACACCTTGATGCCGGAGACCTTCACGCCCGGGGCGACACCGGTGACCCCGACGCCGTTCTTCGCCGCGGCGATCTCACCGGCGACATGGGTGCCGTGCGGGCTCTCCTCCGCGCTCGGCCGCCAGGCGCCGTCGGAGGTGTCGGGCTTGCCGCCCACACAGTTGACCGAAGCCTTGCGGTCGAAGTTGGGCGCGAGGTCGGGGTGGGTGTCGTCCACTCCGGTGTCGATGACGCCGACGGTCACCTTCGGGCTGCCCAGGCTCTTCTCGTGCGCCTTGTCCGCCTTGATGGCCGGGAGGTCCCACTGGAGCGGCTCCAGCGGGTCCTGACCCGCCGTGGCCTTGGCCGCCGCGGCCTTCTGCTCCCGCTCGGTCGACACCTTCGGGGTGCCCACGTCGGTGGTGGACTGCGCGGTCAGCGGCGCGGTGCGGGTGGCACCGGCCGAGGTGACCCCGCGGACCGTGCGGATGGTCTTGGCGAAGTCCGGGTTGGCGGAGTGGACGACGATCACGCCGATGCGGTCGTACGAGACCACCACGGTGCCCCCGGCCTGGGCGATGGCCTTGCGGACGCGTCCCGCGTCCTGGTGCCCCGTACGGGTGTTGACGACGTAGCTCATCGACGGGCCGTCAGCGGTGGCCGGGGCCGCGGCGGGGGCGTGGCCGTCCCGCCCGAGGGCGTTGGCGGTGGCCGGGAGGAAGGCCAGCGCGGTGGTGAGAGCCATCGCGGCGGGTATCGCGGCGGTGCGCAGCGGCAGGGAGGAGCGGCGCGACGTCATGGGTACTCCGGTTCTCTGTGAGTGGACGTGAAGGGAGGGACGGGCGGACCGGGCCGGGTCGTCAGCATTTCCGGACCGGTGTCGCGGGCGCGCGTTCAGCGCGCCACCCGGGGGACGCGGTGGTGCCGGGTCCGGGCCGCGGCCCGGTGCCCCGGGCGCGTCGCCTCGGTGCCCCGGTGCGCCGCGAGGCCGGGGACGAGGCCGTGGAGGGAGGTGGTGCGGATGCGGTGGTGCGACGGCGACGGGCGCTGTCCGGCCCGCCGTCCGGGTCTGGGAGGAGCCGATCTCAGATGAGCCATGGGGTCTCCACATCATCCGTACGGACCGCCCCGGCGCGGATGATGCGCTGGGCGGGTACATGACGAAGGAAGCTATCGCTGATCAAGCCCGGCCATCAATGCATTCCGGAAGAAAACCCGCCACAGTACCCGGAGCCGATGGCTCCGGGGGCATCTTCTACGGCTTTCAATCAATCTTCTCCGTCTTTCAATCAACCGGACCCTGTTGGATGGCCCGGGCGCGGCCTACCATGCGTGATCTGGATCACCTATGCCGCCGTACCCGTCCCCACCAGGAGTGACCGTGGATACCGCACCGGCCAGCGATCGTCCCGGCGATCAACTGCGACAAGATCACCCGTCCTATGCCGAGGTGCAGGCGAGTGCGGAGTTCGCCGAACTGCGCGGTGCCCACCGCTCGTTCGCGTTTCCGCTGACCGTCGCGTTCGTCACCTGGTACCTGCTGTACGTGCTGCTGTCGAACTATGCGGGCGGCTTCATGTCGGCCAAGGTCGTCGGCAATATCAATGTGGCGCTGGTCTTCGGGCTGGCGCAGTTCCTGACCACTTTCCTGATCGCGTGGTGGTACTCCCGGCATGCCGCGGCGAAGCTGGATCCGCGGGCGGAGGCCATCAAGGCCCGGATGGAGGGTGAGGCATGAGCACCGCGGGTCACCTGCTGGCGGTTGAGAGCACCTCGGACAACCGGCCTCTGATCATCACTCTGTTCACCGTCTTCGTCCTGGCCACGCTGGCCATCACGGTGTGGGCGGGCCGCCAGACCAAGGACGCCAACGACTTCTATGCCGGGGGACGGCAGTTCTCCGGTTTCCAGAACGGTCTGGCGATCTCCGGGGACTACATGTCCGCGGCGTCCTTCCTGGGTATCGCCGGAGCCATCGCCCTGGCCGGCTACGACGGCTTCCTGTACTCCATCGGCTTCCTCGTCGCCTGGCTGGTGGCCCTGCTGCTGGTCGCCGAGCCGCTGCGCAACTCCGGCCGCTACACCATGGGCGATGTCCTGGCCTACCGGATGCGCCAGCGTCCGGTGCGTACGGCCGCGGGTGTTTCCACGATCGTGGTGTCGATCTTCTATCTGCTGGCGCAGATGGCCGGTGCGGGGGTGCTGGTCTCGCTGCTGCTGGGGATCACCAGTGAGGCCGGGAAGATCCTGATCGTGGTCCTGGTGGGGGTGGTGATGATCCTCTATGTCTCGATCGGGGGGATGAAGGGGACCACCTGGGTGCAGATGGTCAAGGCCGTCCTGCTGATCGCGGGCACGTTGCTGATCACGTTCCTGGTGCTGCTGAAGTTCAACTTCAATGTCTCCGACCTGCTGGGGGAGGCGGCGAAGAACAGTGGTCTGGGCAAGGAGTTCCTGGAGCCGGGGCAGAAGTACGGGGTCAACGCGACGTCCAAGCTGGACTTCATCTCTCTGGGTATCGCGCTGGTGCTGGGGACCGCGGGGCTGCCGCATATCCTGATCCGCTTCTACACGGTGCCCACGGCGAAGGCGGCGCGGAAGTCGGTGAACTGGGCGATCGGCATCATCGGTGGCTTCTATCTGATGACGATCGCGCTGGGTTTCGGTGCCGCGGCTCTGCTGAACCGTGATGACATCATCGCTTCGAACAAGGCGGGCAATACCGCGGCTCCGCTGCTGGCGGAGGAGATCGGTGGTGGCGCGGATTCCACCGGTGGGGCGATCCTGCTGGCGGTGATCTCGGCGGTGGCGTTCGCGACCATCCTCGCCGTGGTCGCCGGGCTCACCCTGGCCTCCTCGTCGTCCTTCGCGCACGATCTGTATGCCAATGTCATCCGCAAGGGCCAGGCATCGCAGAAGGAGGAGATCTCCGCCGCCCGCTGGGCCACGGTCGGCATCGGCACGGTCGCCGTGGTCCTCGGGGTCTTCGCCCGAGATCTCAACGTGGCCGGACTGGTGGCCCTCGCCTTCGCGGTCGCCGCCTCCGCCAACCTCCCCACGATCCTCTACAGCCTGTTCTGGAAGCGGTTCACCACCCAGGGCGCCTTGTGGTCGATCTACGGCGGGCTGGTGTCGTCGGTCTTCCTGGTGCTGTTCTCGCCGGTGGTCTCGGGCAAGGAGACCTCGATGTTCCCGGATGTCGACTTCCACTGGTTCCCGCTGGAGAACCCGGGGCTGATCTCCATCCCGCTGGGCTTCCTGCTCGGCTGGCTGGGCACGATGGTCTCCAAGGAGCAACCGGACCCCGAGAAGTACGCGGAACTGGAGGTCCGCTCCCTCACCGGATACGGAGCCCACTGACCGGTCCGACCGGGCCGGAAGCGGCCCCTCCACGGATCCACGGGATCCCGTGAGGTTCCTGAGGAAATCCGATCGTCACAGCTGTGGCGTACGCTGCGGGACAATTGACGTAGCGCACATCATGCATGCGAACTGGAGGGGCCGCCGCCATGCTGATCGACACCTACGGTCGCGTTGCCACGGACCTGCGTGTCTCCCTGACCGACCGATGCAATCTGCGCTGCACCTACTGCATGCCGGAAGAGGGCCTCCAGTGGCTCGCCAAACCCGATCTGCTCACCGATGACGAGATCGTCCGGCTGATCGGGATCGCGGTGACCGACCTCGGTGTCACCGAGGTCCGCTTCACCGGGGGCGAGCCACTGCTGCGGCCCGGCCTGGTCTCCATCGTCGAACGCTGCGCCGCGCTCACCTCGCGCCCGCAGATGTCGCTGACCACCAATGGCGTCGGCCTGGAGCGCACCGCGGAGGCGCTGCGCGACGCGGGTCTCGACCGGGTCAATGTCTCCCTGGACACCCTGCGCCCGGAGGTCTTCCAGGCGCTGACCCGGCGCAAGCGCCACGGTGACGTCCTGCGGGGTCTGGAGGCGGCCCGCGCCGCCGGGCTCACCCCGGTCAAGGTCAACACGGTGCTGATGCCCGGCCTCAACGAGGACGAGGCCCCCGAGCTGCTCGCCTGGGCCCTGGAGAACGCCTACGAACTGCGCTTCATCGAGCAGATGCCGCTGGATGCCCAGCACGGCTGGAAGCGCGACGGCATGATCACCGCCGGGGACATCCTGACCAGTCTGCGCACCCGCTTCACCCTCACCCCCGAGGAGGACGGGGAGCGCGGCTCGGCACCCGCCGAGCGCTGGCTCGTCGACGGCGGACCCGCCCGCGTCGGCGTCATCGCCTCCGTCACCCGCCCGTTCTGCCGCGCCTGCGACCGCACCCGGCTGACCGCCGACGGACAGGTGCGCACCTGTCTGTTCGCCCGCGAGGAGTCCGATCTGCGCGGCGCGCTGCGGTCCGGCGCCCCGGACGAGGAGATCGCCCGGCTCTGGCGGGTGGCGATGTGGGGGAAGAAGGCGGGGTCCGGACTGGACGACCCGTCGTTCCTCCAGCCGGACCGTCCGATGTCGGCGATCGGCGGCTGATCCGCCGATCCGCCGGCCCCGTTCGTGGTCGGCCGCCCGCCCGGATCAGCGTTCGGCGGCCGACCACTCCTCGAGCGTCACCACGTCCTTGAGGAACCCCCGCACCCCGAGGAACTGCGAGAGGTGCTCCCGGTGCTCCTCGCAGGCCAGCCAGGTCTTGCGCCGCTCAGGAGTGTGGATCTTCGGATTGTTCCAGGCCAGCACCCAGACCGCCGGGGCGCGGCAGCCCTTGGCGGAGCAGATCACGGCATCGTCTTCGGCGGGGGTCTCGCGGGTGTTCACACCGCAGACTCTACGGAAACCGCCCCGGACATGGCGACGCCGGGCAGCCACGGGGGGAGCCGCCCGGCGTCGGTCCGTCGCTCCGACGGGGGATGCGGAGCGCGTACGCAGTATGTCACGAGGGATGGGGCGCGGTGCACCGGAACTGCGCGATTGATCTGAGGTTTTCCTGAGTATATGGAAACGCGGCAGGTCAGCCGTGTCCCCCGCGTCCATCCTCGCTGGTATGTCCGATGTCTTCCGCGGCGGATTCCGCCTGCGAGCCGTCCGACGGCCCGTGGTGCGGCTCTTCGTGGTGCGGGGCGGAGACCAGCATGGGCCGCTGCGGCGGCGGGAGGTACGTGGTGGGCAGCGAAGGGGCGTTCTCCCGGCCCGCGTTGGCGATGACCACCGCGATGTACGGCAGCAGCACGCCCAACACCAGCGCCACGATGGCCACATGGCGCTCCACGTTCCACAGCACCGCGGCCAGTACGACGGAGACGGTGCGCACGGACATCGAGATCACATAGCGCCGCTGTCGGCCGCGCACATCGTCGGCCAGCCCCTGCCGGGCACCGGTGATCCGGAAGACTTCCGCGTCGCCGTGCTTCCGCATCACGTTCCACCACCTGCTCGAGGAGCGGGCCACCCCGCTCCGGGACGTATCCCACGTTACGCCGCGCAGCCGCCGGACTCGAGACCGGGGCACCCCGATGGGTGGCCACTCGGTTACGCCATGACATGGACCCGACGCTCCGACGTGCGCCGTAACCGAAACGGTCGAACACTGGAGGGAAATGCGCACCCCCACCGCGTCAGGAGGCGACATGAACTGGCTGTGGGCGATCGTCGTGGGAATCATTCTTGGTGTGATTGCCAGGGCGATCCTGCCGGGGAACAGGACATCCCACTGTGGCTGACCTGTCTCTACGGCATTCTCGGGGCCATCGTGGGCAACGCGGTGGCCGGGTGGATCGGGGTCAGACATACCGGAGGCTTCGACTGGATCCGGCATCTGCTCCAACTGGCCGGGGCGGTGGTCATCGTCGCCCTCGGCACGCCGCTGTGGCAGACCATCCGCCACGGCGGTAAACGGGAGCGGGCTTAGCACCGACCGGCCCGGCCCGCCTTACGCGGCGGCGGCCGGCGCGCATGGTGGATGCGCACCGGCCGCCGCTTCGTCGTCTCGCTCGACGCCGGAGCTACTGGGGCCCGGGGACTGGGCCCGGAGGCCCTACAGCCCCTGAATGTGGGCGATCTTCCGCCCGGCCTTGAGGTAGACGGCCCCGGAGGACCCGGTCAGCCCCGCCTCCGCCAGGGTCTCCGCGACCACCTCGGCCAGCGGCCGTACCGCCTGGGCCTCGGGCAGCACCACCGACTCCTGGCCGCCCTCGGTCTCCACCACCAGCCGCAGCCCGTTCTGCTTGGCGACCCGGCGGGCGGCCGAGGCGCTGGGCTGGAACTCCAGCACCTTGCTCAGCACGGTCGCCACCGTCTCCGAGCCGTGCTCGGCGGCGTCGACCACCGGCAGGGCGCCCAGGTCGGCGAAGGTCTTCTTCGAGAACTGGGCGATGAAGCCCGCGCGGGCCTTCATGGCCGCCTCGATGCCGTACAGCGCCGCGACGACCTCGCCCGCCAGGACCTTCTTCAGGTCCATCGGGTGCAGCGAACGGTCCTCCACCCGGGCGGTCGCGGCGGCGATCTCCGCGTCCGTCCACTCCGTCCACGCCTCCAGGTACGGCTTCATCAGCCGGTCCGGAATCGACATGATCTTGCCGAAGACATCGTCGGCGGTCGCGGTGAGCGGCACGTAGTTGCCCTTGGACTTGGACATCTTCGCGCCGGTGCCGTCGGTGCCCTCGATCAGCGGCATGGTGACGACGAGCTGCGGGGTCTGCCCGCGCAGCTCCATCAGCTTGCGCCCCATCTGCAGGTTGAGCAGCTGGTCGGCGCCGCCGAGCTCGACGTCGCACTCCAGCGCCACCGAGTCCAGACCCTGGGCGATGGGGTACAGCAGCTCGGACATGGTCAGCCCGGAGCCCGCGGCCAGCCGGTTGCGGAAGTCCTCGCGCTGGAGAAGCTGGGAGACCGGCACCTGGGAGAGCAGCGTCAGCAGCTCCGGGAACGTGAACGGCGCCAGCCACTCGCTGTTCTGCCGGAAGCTGACCTTCTCGAAGTCGAAGAACGGCCGGACCTGCTCCTGGTAGCCCGCCAGGTTCCGCGCGATGTCCTCGTCGGTCAGCGGCGGACGCTCCGCCGTACGGCCCGACGGGTCCCCGATCTTGGCCGTGAAGTCACCGATCAGCAGGGTGACGTCATGGCCCATCCGCTGGAAGCGGCTGAGGATGATCATCGGCACGACATGACCGAGGTGCACATCGGCCGCGGTCGGGTCGATGCCCAGCTTGATCCCCAGACCCCGGCCCTCGCCGCGCCGCCGCTCGATGCGCCCGGCCAGCTCGGACACGCCCGGCAGCACCTCGACCGTGCGGGAGGCGATCAGCTCCGCCTGGTCCTCGGGCGACAGGTCCGTCAGATCCAGATAGCGCCGCGAGCCCGTCTCGCCGAGCAGCCGCTCGACGGTGCTGTCGGAGGAGAGGTCCTGGCTGAGGAGCTCGGTGGCGCGGGCGACGGATTCGCCGAGGCGTGTCATGGGGTTCCTGAGTGACTCATGGGTGGACGGATGGGCGGGACCAGTCTATTCGGCCGGTCATACCCCCTTGCTGACGGAGCTCATGTTGAAGTCCGGGATCCGCAGCGCGGGCATCGCGGCCCGGGTGAACCAGTCGCCCCACTCACGCGGCAGTGTGCGCTCGGTACGGCCCGCCTCGGTGGCCCGGGAGAGCAGGCCCACCGGCGACTCGTTGAACCGGAAGTTGTTCACCTCACCGACCACCTCGCCGTCCTCGACCAGGTAGACCCCGTCCCGGGTGAGCCCGGTCAGCAGCAGGGTGGCCGGATCCACCTCACGGATGTACCACAGGCAGGTCAGCAGCAGGGCCGGGCCCTGGCCGCCGGTGGCCGCCACCATCTCCTCCAGCGACCGGGTGCCGCCCGCCTCCAGGATCAGGTTGTCGACCGCCGGGGCGACGGGCAGCCCGGTGAGCGCGGCCGAGTGCCGGGTGGTGAGGAGCTGGTTCAGCACCCCCTCGCGCAGCCAGTCGGTGGCCGTGAGCGCCAGCCCGTTGTCGAAGACCGATGCGTCGTCCCCCGAGGAGTGCGCGATCACGAACGGCGCCGCCTCCAGACCCGGTGCCCGCGGATCGCTGCGCAGCGCCATCGGCAGCGCGGACAGCTTCTCCCCGACCCGGGTCCCGCCGCCGGGACGGCTGAAGACCGTACGGCCCTCCGCCGCGTCCCGCGCCACCGACGACCACATCTGGTAGATCAGCAGGTCCGCCACGGCGGACGGGGGCAGCAGCGTCTCGTAGCGGCCGGCCGGAAGCTCCACCCGCCGCTCCGCCCAGGCCAGCCGCCCGGCCAGCTCGGCGTCGATCGCGGCCGGGTCCACGTCCCCGAAGTCACGCGTGGCGCGCCCGGCCCACGCCGACCGCGGTCCGCCGCCGTCCGCGGCCGGGGACTTGGCGTTGATCTCCAGGGTGCCGGTCGGCTGGTCATGGCGCAGCCGCAGCCCCGTGGAGGTGCCCAGATAGGTCGAGACGACCTCGTGGTGGGCGAAGCCGTACAGCTCCCGGCCGCCCGCGCGGGCCCGGGCGAAGGAGTCGCCGAGGGCGGGCGCGAAGGCCGTGAACACCGCGGAGGAGGTCTCGGCGGGGGAGTCGGTGAACCCGGGGGAGTCCGGCAGCGACGCGTCCCGGCCGACCAGCGGCCGCGCGTCCTCGGCCGGACCCGCCTCCCGGGCCGCCGCCTCGGCCGCCCGGACCAGCGGCTCCAGCTCATCCGCGGTGACCGCGGACCGGGACACCACCCCCGAGGCGGTGCCCTGCGCGCCGTCCACGGTGGCCACCACGGTCAGCGAACGGCCGCGGGTGACACCGTTGGTCGTCAGCGCGTTGCCCGCCCAGCGCAGATGGGCCGTGGACTTCTCGTCCGCGATCACCACACAGCCGTCCGCGCGGGACAGCTCCAGGGCGCGTTCGACGATCTCGTGCGGCTTGTACGACGCGGTCATCGCCCGGCCTCCTGGGTGGTGTTGAGGATGTTCACGCCGCGGAACAGCGCGGAAGGACAGCCGTGCGACACCGCCGCGACCTGCCCCGGCTGCGCCTTGCCGCAGTTGAACGCGCCGTGCAGCACATAGGTCTGCGGTCCGCCGACGGCCGCCATCGACCCCCAGAAGTCCGTGGTGGTGGCCTGGTAGGCGAAGTCACGCACCTGCCCCGCCAGTGCCCCGTTGCGGATGCGGTACGCCCGCTGCGCCGTGAACTGGAAGTTGTACCGCTGCATATCGATCGACCAGGAGCGGTCGCCGACCAGGTAGAGGCCGTTCTCGACACCGCCGATCAGATCCCCCGTCGACGGACCGCCCTCGGCCGCCGGCTGCAGCGACACATTGGCCATCCGCTGCACCGGAACATGGCTCGGCGAATCGGCGTACGCACAGCCGTTGGACCGCTCGAACCCGGTCAGCCGGGCGATCCGGCGGTCCATCTGATACCCCACGAGCGTGCCGTCCTTGACCAGGTCCCAGGACTGCGCGGCCACGCCCTCGTCGTCGTAACCGGTCGTGGCCAGCCCGTGCTCGGCCGTCCGGTCACCGGTGACGTTCATGATGTCCGAGCCGTAGGCCAGCTTGCCCAACTGGTCGAAGGTGGCGAACGAGGTCCCCGCGTACGCCGCCTCGTACCCCAGCGCCCGGTCCAGCTCGGTGGCATGGCCGATCGACTCGTGGATGGTCAGCCACAGATTGGACGGATCGATCACCAGGTCGTACGACCCGGCCTCCACCGACGGCGCCCGCATCTTCTCGGCCAGCAGCTCCGGCATCTCCGCCAGCTCCGCGTCCCAGTCCCACACCCCGGCCCCGGCCCCGGTACCGGTCAGGTACTCCCAGCCGCGTCCCACCGGCGGGGCGGTGGTGCGCATCGAGTCGAACTCCCCGGTCTGCGGATCCACCGCGAACGCGGTGAGCTGCGGATGCAGGCGTACCCGCTGCTGGGTGGTCGTGGTGCCCGCGGTGTCCGCGTAGAACTTGTTGTCCTGGACGGTCAGCAGATTCGCGTCCGCGTGCGCGACCCCCTCGGCCGCCAGCAGCCGCTCACTCCACTCCGCCAGCAGCGCGGTCTTCTCCGCGTCCGCCACGTCGAAGGGGTTGACCTCGTAGGACGAGACCCAGGTCCGGTCGGCGTGCACCGGCTCATCGGCCAGCTCCACCCGCTCATCGGACCCGGCCGCCTGGATCACCCGGGCCGACAGCTTGGCCATCTCCACGGCCCGCGAGGCGACCCGCGCGGCGGCGTCCATGGTCAGATCCACCCCGGAGGCGAACCCCCAGGCCCCGCCGTGCACCACCCGCACCGCGTACCCCACGTCGGTGGTGTCCGACGCCCCCGCGGGCCTGGCATCCCGCAACCGCCACGCGGCACTCCGCACCCGCTCGAACCGGAAGTCGGCATGCTCAGCCCCGAGCGCGCGGGCCCGCGCCAGCGCCGCATCCGCGAGCGCCCGCAGCGGCAGCGCGAGGAAGGACGGATCGATCTCGTGCGCCACGGGCGACTCCCCTTCGTCGGTGTGTCCGATCGATGTGCTTCTCGAAGTTCTCGGTCGGCAGTGAACCATGCCGCCCTGAGCCCGCGGTGGCACTGCTCCATCTCCATGCGACGGTCCGTGGGCTCTCGATAGAGCCGTGTCGGCGAGGCGACGTCTGCTGTCATACCAGCGGCATGACCGTCCGACTGTTACGGGTAGTCACGGGCTCATCGGGAACTGATGCTCTGGCGTGTAGCCGTTGTTCGGGTAACTGGGACTTATTCTAGGTCGAGAAGAATGGACGGGTGTCACCTGCGACTACAGTGACTACGTCGCAAGGTGCGATCTGGCTGACCGTGCGAGATTGCGCAATTCTTGCCATTCTGTGGCGTCCTGGACCGCTGCTTCAGTCCACATTGAAGGACCCATTTCCGTCATGAGCTTCAAATGTTCATCGACCGGTTGAATCGTGGTGATCAAGGCATCGGAAATCAGTCCTTCCTGAGCTTTTCCGATCGCGAGATGGTGTATGTCATCGAATTCCAGAGCGAGTTCATCGACGTCCACGCCCAGATCGTGTACGTAGCTCAACTGTTCGTCGGCATGCCAGGTCAAGCGGTCCAGAGCGGTTACCAATTGTTGGAGAAGTCTATCGACCTTGAATGTGCTCATCGGATGATACCTCCCAAGTCTCCTTCCTGCCCGCGGACTCTCCAGTATGCTCCTTCTCCGTGATGCCCGCCGCCGGGATGCCACCGAAGCATTCGTCCTGTTGGATGACCGCGTTCGGTGTACTCCCGGAGTACCCATCCTTGGCCCTTATGGGCCCCTCTGCCCAAGGTTTCCTCGCGCCAACCAGGTTCATTTACGAGAGCTCCACGAACTTGATCCGGTGTCACTCCTCCGCTCAGGATATTGGGATTATTCATTATGTCATCAATCCCCTGTATTGAGCCGACGGGGCCTGCCTCCTCGCGAAGTTGCTGGCGAAGCCTTTCGCCATTCGCGGCATTAGACGGTCCGTCGGGGCCCCTCCGTCCATTCTCGCACTCGGGCGCCAAGCCGAGCGGGTCGATACTGAACTGAGGGTTTGATATATACGCAACTGGATTCAGTGACGGAGCCAGTCCGAGAGGGTCCGGTGAGGCGTAGCGCGCCGTCTCCGGGTCGTAGTAGCGGAAGTAGTTGTAGTGCAGGCCCGTTTCGGGGTCGGCGTATTGGCCGGGGAAGCGGAGGGGGCAGTCCACCGATGCGGGGCCCGGTGGGGTGGGGAGAGGCGTGCCCCAGAGGGTGGTGCGGGGGTGCCAGGCCAGGGTGCCGTCGGGGGCGATGAGTTCGGTGGGGGTGCCGACCAGGTCCGTGACGATCGCGTGGAAGCGGGTGTCGTACTCGGTTCCGGCTAGTGCCGACGTCGTCGTCTGGGATATCGGGCGGTGGGTGCCCGGGGCGTAGTCCCAGGTGGTGGTGTGGCCGGCGGCCGTGGTCTGTTCGGCGACGCGGGTGCCGTCCCAGGTGAAGTCGATCCGCTCGGCCACCGTGTCGTCCGCCGCGAGGCGGCGCTTGGCGGTACGGCGGCCCAGGGGGTCATAGGTGTAGCGCCAGCGGGCGCCGTCCGGGGTGGTGGCCTGGGTGAGGCGGTCCTCCGCGTTCCAGGTGTAGGTCCAGGTGCGGCGCTGCCCGTTGAGGAGGCGGCGGGTGCGGCGGGTCAGACGGCCCTGGGCGTCGTGTTCGTAGGTTGTGCGGTTGTTCTCGCCGCCCGCGGTGCGGATGAGCGTGCCGCTGAACTCGCGCGGTCCGGGGGAGGGGTGCTCGGGGGCCCCGGCCGCCGTGAGGTTGCCCGCGCTGTCGTACGCGTAGGTCTCGGTCCAGCCGTTGGCATGGACGGCGGTGACCCTGCCGACCGGATCGAGGTCGAAGGTCCGGGTGCCCGAGGTGAGTTCGCGGATCTCGGTGAGGTGGTCATCCGCGCGGTAGGTGTAGGCGCGGTGCTGGATGAGAGCCGAGGCCGGGCCGGTGACGGTCTGGGCCGTCATACGGTCCAGACCGTCCCAGGTCTGCGAGAGCGTCACATCGGCACCGAAGGTGCGGGACGTCTCGCGGCCCGCCGCGTCGTAGCCGAAGCGCAGAGCGTTGTCCGCCGTGGTGAGCGACACCGGACGGGACGCCGCGTCGTGGGTCCACGCCGAGCGCACCCCCGCCGGGGTGATGCGCTCGGTGCGGTGGCCGGCCGCGTCGTAGGCGTAGGAGGTCGTACGACCGTCGACCGTCTCGGTCAGGATCCGACCCAGGGCGTCGTAGTCGCGGACCAGTTCCGTGTCCGGGTTCGCCGCCGCCGTCAGGCGGCCCACGGCGTCGTAGGCGAAGGTCGTCTCGGTGCCGTCGTCGGCGCGGGTGGCGACCGTACGGCCCAGGGTGTCCCGCCGGTAGTGCAGCCGCTCGCCCGCGCCGTTGGTACGGGAGGTGACCCGGCCCGCGGCGTCGTGCTCGTACGACAGCGTGCGGTCGTTGAAGTCGGTTTCGGAGATCAGCCGCCCGGTGCCGTCGTACGTGTAGGTCCAGGTGAGGCCCTGGGGGTTGGTGACCTGGGTCAGTTGTAGCTGGCTGTCATAGGTGAAGCCGTATTCGGCCCCGTCGGGGTCGGTCCGGGTGGCGAGGAGGTCAAAGTGGGTGTGGGTGTGGCGGGTGGTGTTGCCCGCCGGATCCGTGTGCTGGAGGAGGTTGCCTTCGGCGTCCCAGGCCCAGGTCTCGCGGCTGCCGTCGGGGCGCTCGCGCCAGGCGGGCTTGCCTTCGATCGTCCACCCTTGACGGGTGATGTGGCCCAGGGGGTCGGTGACGCGGGTGATGCGGCCGTGGGTGCCCCGGCGGACGGTGGTCGTGTTCCCCAGCGGGTCGGTGACCTCGACCGGTAGACCGGTTGGGTCGCAGACCACGGTGGTGGTGTTGCCCAGCGGGTCGGTGACCGAGGTCAGGTTGCCGGAGTCGGCGTCGTAGGCGTAACAGGTGTCCGCGCCCGTCGGGTCCGTGGCCCTGGTGAGGTTGCCCCGCTCGTCGTACGCGTAGCGCCATACCGCGCCATCCGGTTCGCATACCTCCAGCGGTCGGCCGTAGGCGTCGTAGTCGGCCGTGGCCGCCGTGCCGTCCGGGCGGTCGACGCGTATGAGGCGGTCGGAGCCGTCGTACGCGTAACGCGTCGTGTGGCCCAGCGGATCGGTCACCGACAGCGGCAGGCGGCGGCCTTCAGGGGCCCACTCGGTGCGAGTGGTGTTCCCCAGCGCGTCGGTCTGAGCCACGGTCCGGTAGTCGTCGTCGAAGACGTAGGTGGTGCGGTGGCCGAGTGAGTCGGTGTAGATCGTGGTGCGGGACGCCGCGTCGTAGTGGAAGCGGCTGGCCATCATGTCGTCGGAGCCGACGGTGCGCAGCACACGGCCGCGGTGGTCGTAGACGTAGGCGAAGCGGGTGCCGTTGCGGTCGGTCCAGGAAGTGACGCGGTGGTGGTCGTCGTAGGTGAACCGCATTGGGTCCGCCGAGGAGTTGTAGACCTCGGTGAGGTCTCCGGCATCGTCGTAGCCGAAGGACACCAGGGTGGTGCCCGTCTCGGTGTCGCCGACGCCCAGCAGCCGCAGCGCGGTGATGCGCAGCAGTTCCGGATCGGTGTCGATCGCGATGCGGTAGCCGCCGGAGTGCGCCACCTCCCGTGGGGCGCCCTCCTCGTCATAGGCGAAGGTGAGGGACCTGCCGTTGCGGTCCTCGATCGTCCGGAGAGGGAGCTCGTTGCCCTCCGCACCTTCCAGGGGCGCGAAGTGGAGGGTGGTGCCCTGCCCGGGGATGTCGATCCGCATGGTGCCGCCCACCGTGCCGTCCCACCGCAGCGGCCAGCGCGGGCCCCGCGCCGGGTAGGTGTCCTCCCCGGGAAGGGGAACCGCGTAGCGCAGCACCATGCCGTCGGCTGCGACGAACACGATCCCCTCAGCGTCCAGCTCCAGCCGCTGGTCGAGGGTGGCGGCCCAGGTGGGGCCGAACCAGCCGCCGCAGGTGTGTCCGGAGACGAAGGTGCGCTCCAGAACCAGCGGCAGTGCTCCGGGCAGGGACACATCCGTGGCGGGCAGGACCATCTCGCCGGTCGCGACGTCGACCGGGTCGTGATCACAAGTCCTGTCCCCGGTCTCCTGGTCGTGGCTGCCCTTTCGGCCGGCCTTCCGACGTGCCTCGCCGTCCCGGCCGAGCGCCTTCCGCCGTGCGGCCAGCCGGCTGGCGGCTCCCTTGCCGGTCTTCAGACCCCTGCGCAGCGCGCTCGCGCCCCCGGTGGCCAGGGCCAGCAGCAGTGACGGGCCGATCTCGCCCGCCGTACGCAGCGGATCCTGGGACCACCCCTTCCAGTTCTGGACGGCCTTCGCGAACTCCTCGGGGTGCTGGGCCAGATACGTCGCGCCGTCCGCCATGCCTGCGAGCTGCATCGAGAATCCGCCCAGGTCCCCCTTGAGCAGCGAGGCGGGGAGTTCAGCGATACCGAGGATGCCGTGATGGGCCTTCCACAGCCCGTCCTTGAGGCTTTCCTTGCGTTCGTCCCAGTTGCTCGGCTTGTCCGGAGCCTTCTTCGTCGCCTCGTCGACCTTCTTCTTCGACGCGTCGACGACCAGTTGCAGCTCTTCGATCAGCTTGTCCAGCCGCTCGACACAGCGCTCCATCGCCGAGACGCCGGGATCGGTCTCCGAGGGCCGGTCCGGCAGCTGTTCATCGCCGCGCTGGACCGCGTCGTTGTAGGTCTCGACTTTCTTGTTGTGCGCCTTGGACGCCGCCCGCGCCGCGTCCGCGTCATCGATGATCGGCTGACAGCGCTTCTGCACCGAGCGCAGCTTGCGGGCATAGGAGGCCAGCGCACTGGCCGCATGCGTGAACTCGTCGTGACCCGACGCCAGCTCCTTCGGCAGCCGGTCGACCGCCTTCCGGAACTCACCCGCGCCCCGGCCCTGCCAGTCATCCGCACCCAGCGGCCGCAGTTTGTCCTTGCCGTCCTGGAACGCGCCCGCGTACGCGCGCAGTTCCACCACCAGATCGTCGATATCGCCCGGCTTGCCGGGGATCAGATCCTCGACCTCGGCGCCGGCCGGTATGCGTATCTGCGGGGTCCGCCCCGCGTCCGGATCCCCCATCAGGACTCATCCTCATACTCACGCACGATCTGGTCCCTGAACTTCTGCAGGCCCGAACTCTCCGGACGCTTCTCCATCTCCGGCGCGCCCACGTGCTCCCAGGACCAGTTGCCGGCCGCGCCCTGCGGGAGTTTGGCCATGTTCGCGTCCGACGGCCAGAAGTCCTTCACCCGCATCAGATCCGCCAGCATGTACCCGGCGATCGCCTCATACAGCCGCTCCACCACCACATCCGCGTGGTCCGCGAGCTCACCCATCCCGAACCCCCACGCCTTGATGAACCCCTCACCCGAGGAAAGGAGTTCCGGCGCGCCGCAGTGCTTGAGATAGGCCGACAGCTTCTCCTGGCCGTTCTTGACCGCCCGGGCCCCGACCACCGACTCCTCCAGCGGAGCGATCACGCTCTTCACCGAAGCGATCTCGATCTTGTAGCCGTCGGCGCCCTCGTTACCGCCGTACTTACCGTGCTCACCACCCTCGGACGGAGCACGGTTCACATTCCTCGCGTCAGGGTCACCCACGACCCTCCCCCTCCTGCTGAACCTCCGCCTCGCTCAGCACCCCCGCGTCCAGCAGGAACGGCCGCTCACCCAGCGGGTCCACCAAGGCCCGCACACCCTCCGGCAACAACCCCACCAGGTCCTCGGCCGTCGTCGACGCCCAGGAACACGCGCCCGCGAACCGGGCCAGCCCCTCGACCGTGGTGAACACCGCCACCAGCGGGCCGCCCTCCGGTGTCTCCGAGACCAGGAAGCCCGGGTTCTCCGGACGCTGGAAGTACAGGCGCATCGCACGCAGCGCCGCCCACTTCTCCCGCTCCGACATCCCCGCCGCGGTCTCCGCGCGTACGAGATCCGCCAGTGATTCCCCGCCGCCCCGACCTGGCGAACGCTGATTCCCGCCCCCAAACATGCGCGCCATCATCACACAGGTGATCGACACCTTGCGTGACCGACACACCGCTCTTCGCAGTCGCCCCGCGGCAGCGCGCCACGCCGGTGGTGTCGGGCGCGCGCTCCAAGGGCTTCTGTAGGAAGTCAACAGCGACCGCGGGGCGGCCCTGTGCGTGATCGATTCTCCGAAGCGGCTTCCGGCCCGATAGTTTTTCTGCAACAAGGGTCGGCACATGCGTGGCGTCCAGTACGACATCAACAAGAGAAGGTGGTCCCTTGAGCCGCTCGGTTCTCGTCACCGGAGGCAACCGCGGCATCGGCCTCGCCATCGCGCGTGCCTTCGCCGACGCTGGCGACAAGGTCGCCATCACCTACCGGTCCGGTGAGCCGCCGGCCGGGTTCCTCGCGGTGAAGTGCGACATCACCGAGGCCGAGCAGGTCGAGCAGGCCTACAAGGAGATCGAGGAGAAGCACGGTCCGGTCGAGGTCCTGATCGCCAATGCCGGGATCACCCGCGACCAGCTGCTGATGCGGATGACGGAGGAGGACTTCTCCGCCGTCCTCGACACCAACCTCACGGGCACCTTCCGCGTGGTCAAGCGGGCCAACCGCGCCATGCTGCGCGCCCGCAAGGGCCGTGTCGTGCTGATCTCCTCCGTCGTCGGACTGCTGGGCGCGGCGGGACAGGCCAACTACGCGGCCTCCAAGGCGGGCCTGGTCGGCTTCGCCCGTTCCCTCGCCCGTGAGCTGGGCTCGCGCAACATCACCTTCAACGTGGTCGCGCCCGGTTTCATCGACACGGACATGACGCGCGCGCTCAGCGACGAGCAGCGCGAGGGCATCGTGCAGCAGGTGCCGCTCGCCCGCTACGGACAGCCCGAGGAGATCGCCGCGGCGGTCCGCTTCCTGGCCTCCGACGAGGCCGCGTACATCACTGGAGCCGTCATCCCTGTCGACGGCGGATTGGGCATGGGTCACTGAACGTCATGAGTGGAATTCTCGCCGGTAAGCGCATCCTGGTCACGGGCGTCATCACCGAGGCCTCCATCGCCTTCCACGCCGCCAAGCTGGCCCAGGAGGAGGGCGCCGAGGTCATCCTCACCGGCTTCGGCCGGGTCTCCCTCGTCGAGCGGATCGCCAAGCGGCTGCCCAAGCCCGCCCCCGTGATCGAGCTGGACGTCCAGAACCAGGAGCAGCTCGACGGACTGGCCGACAAGGTGCGCGAGCACCTCGGCGAGGGCGTCGACCTCGACGGTGTGGTGCACTCCATCGCCTTCGGCCCCCAGGGCGCCTTCAACTTCCTCGAGGGCAGCTGGGAGGACGTCTCCACCGCGGTACAGGTCTCGGCGTACAGCCTCAAGGCGCTCACCATGGCCTGCCTGCCGGTCATGCCGCGCGGCGGCTCGATCGTCGGCATGACCTTCGACGCGCAGTTCGCCTGGCCGAAGTACGACTGGATGGGCGTGGCCAAGGGAGCCCTGGAGGCGACCAACCGCTACCTCGCCCGTGACCTGGGCGCGAAGAACGTGCGCTGCAACCTGGTCTCGGCCGGGCCGATCAAGTCCATGGCCGCGAAGTCCATCCCGGGCTTCGAGGAGCTCGCGGACGTGTGGAACCACCGCGCCCCGATCGGCTGGGACCTCACCGACCCCGAGCCCGCCGGGCGCGGCGTCGTCGCCCTGCTGTCAGACTGGTTCCCGCGCACCACGGGCGAGATCGTGCACGTCGACGGCGGTGTGCACATGATGGGCGCCTGAGCCCGTCCCGTAGCGCACCGCACGGTATGACGGCCGTGGGCCCGCCCCCCCCCCCCCCCCGGGGGGGGGGGGGGGGGCCGCCCCGGGGGGGGGGGGGGGGGGGGGGGTGTGCCGAACCGGGGC
>NZ_JANCLX010000044.1:0-20739 GCF_024295805.1 Streptomyces cucumeris | reverse complement strand
CCCCCGGCAGGGTATGCCGCCGGCCGCCCCGCCGCCCCCCCGGGGGGGGTGGCGGGGGCGGCGGCCGTCCGGCGTACCGGGGCGTGAGCGGCGTTAGCCCGAACGGGCGCGCCGGACGGGCGTCCGGGTGGTGTTCCGCGCACGGTGGATTACGTACGAGGACGTGCGAGGACGAACGTGCGAGGACGAACGCACGAGGACGACGACGTACGACGAACCGACTCCCGGAGCGACAGCACGGCCGAGGAGGTCCCGCCATGCGTACGACCAGGCGCGTCGCCGCCGCAGTCCTGATCGTCGCACTGGCCGGATCCACCGTCGTCGCCTCCCGCTCCGCCGCCCGGGAACGCCCCCGTACCGCCGCGTGCAGCACCTGGGTGAGCGGTTCGCACGCCACGGCGAGCTGCTACAACCCCAATCCGCGCGCGGACCGGGTGCAACTGCACGTCGAATGCGCCCGCTGGTGGGATCCGGACATGGACGCCCGCCCGGTCGAGGTCGGCCCGGCCCAGCACGTACGGCTCGCCGAGCGGTGCTGGAAGGAGATCCGCAAGGCGTGGGTGAGCCACCGCTGACGGTGGGCTGCGGAAGGGTGCGGCGGGCGGGTCAGCCGCCGGTGAGCTGACGGCAGCCGAACGGATGCGTGCTCGCCTCGGCCGCCGCCCGCTCGGCGTCCCGCTCCCGGATCGCCTCCACCAGCCGCGCATGGTCCACATGCAGCTCCGGCCGCATCGCCCCGTCCACGTCCGCCCGCAGGAAGTCCCGCACCACCGCACCCAGGTCCGCGTACAGCTCGGCCAGGACGGGGTTGTGGGAGGCGGCCACCACCGCCATGTGCAGGGTCGCGTCCGCCTCGACGAACGCCTCCAGATCGCCCGACTCCCAGGCCCGCTCCCGCCGGTCGAGCTGGGCGTCCAGCCCCTTCATGTCCTGCGCGGTGCGGCGCTCGGCGGCCAGCCGCGCCGCCTTCGTCTCCAGGGCGCTGCGCAGCTCGGCCACGTGCTGCGGATCGGCGGCGGCGAACCGGCGGTGCATCACCCCGGCCAGCTCACTGGTGGCCAGGACATAGGTGCCCGAGCCCTGCCGGATGTCCAGCAGACCGTTGTGGGCCAGCGCGCGCACCGCCTCGCGCACGGTGTTGCGGGCCACGCCGAGCTGCTCGACCAGCTCGGGCTCGGTGGGGATCCGCGAGCCGACCGGCCATTCGCCCGAGGTGATCTGGGCACGCAGCTGGGCGATCACCTGATCGGCGAGAACGGAGCGCTGGGGCGAGGTCAGCGGCATGACTCTCCTGTGCCTGGGGCGGGGAAGCGGGCACTTCCATGATGCCGCCCTGCCGTCACGGGGTGGTCATCATCAACTGGACAGGTATTCATCCCATCATTCTATGATGGGCCACATGCCAGCACGCGACGACCTCACCACTCTCGACAGCCCTCCGGCTGCCTCCCGCACCATCCCGGAGCCCGTAGCCCGCGCCACCGGCTCTCCCTGGCGCGGACGTCTCCTGGTCGTCGGACTGCTGCTCGCCGCCCTCAACCTCCGGCCCGCCGTCACCAGCCTCGGCCCGCTGCTCGAGGAAGTCCGTGACGACCTCGGTATGAGCGGTACCGTCGCCGGGTTCCTCACCTCGGTGCCCGCCGTCTGCTTCGCGCTCTTCGGGCTCACCGCACCCCGGCTGGCCCGCCGCTGGGGGCCCGGCGCCGTCGTCTGCGCCGGACTCGCCGCGATCACCACGGGCCTGGCGCTGCGCCCCTTCGCGGGCGGCACCCCGGCCTTCCTGGGCGCCAGCGCGCTCGCACTGGCGGGCATCGCGGTCAGCAACGTCCTGATGCCCGTGATCGTCAAGCGCTGGTTCCCCGACCGGGTGGGCGCGATGACCGGTCTGTACTCCATGGGCCTCTCGCTCGGCACCGCGGCCGCCGCGGCGGCCACCGTTCCCATGACCACCGCGCTGGACGTCAGTTGGCGGACCGGACTCGGGGTGTGGGCGCTGCTCGCCGCGATCGCGCTGGTGCCCTGGCTGTTCCTCGCCCGTGACCGCGGGAAGGACGCGGGGGAGACGCGGGGCGCCGGGGATACGACGGCGGGCTCCGCCACATCCCAGCCGTCACCGGCGGAGGGGGCCGGGGCGGGCGGACGGCAGCGGCCCATCACCCGCAGCCCCATCGCCTGGGCGATGGCCGTCTTCTTCGGCCTCCAGGCCACCGCCGCGTACATCACCATGGGCTGGATGCCGCAGATCTTCCGGGACGCGGGCGTCTCGGCCTCCACCGCCGGGGTGCTGCTGGCCGTGATCATGGCCATGGGGGTGCCGCTGTCGTTCGTCCTGCCGCCCATCGCCGCCCGGCTGCGCCACCAGGGCGTACTGGCCGTGATCCTCGGGGTCTTCGGGCTCAGCGGCTACACCGGGCTCTATCTGGCCCCGGCCGAGGGCGCCTGGGCCTGGGCCCTGCTGCTGGGCGTCGCCAACTGCGCCTTCCCGCTGGCGCTCACCATGATCGGAATGCGGGCGCGGACCAGTGCGGGTGTGGTCCGGCTGTCCGCCTTCGCCCAGAGCACCGGCTATCTGCTGTCCATACCGGGCCCCCTGCTGGTCGGTGTGCTCTACCAGCACAGCGGCGGCTGGGGACTGCCGATCGCGCTGATGGCCGCGCTGATGGTGCCGCAGATCGTGGCGGGGGTGCTGGCCGGGCGCAACCGCACCCTCGAGGACGAGGTCTGACCCGCGCCGTCGCACACGAGCCCCGACCGGCCGACCGGTGGTCGGGGTCCGGCCGGTGCCCCCGGTCCGGGGCCCCGGACCGGGGGTGGGACACTCGGAGCATGCCTGTGCTCGATGAGAACCCCCCGGACGGCCAGAAGAAGCTGCTGATCATCCTCGGCGTGATGCTCGGTATCACCGTGGTCATCGGTGTGGTCGCCACCCTCGTCTCGCCCTGACGGAAGGGCCTTTGGGTCACGAGGGACCCGTGCGGCGACGCCCGGAGCGCCGGGGTGGGTGGGGCTAGCACCACCATCCCCTAGGGGGCCAGGGTCAGGGGTAAGTGGGTGGATCACCGGATGGGAGCGACCGTGCCCGCTCCGTAGGGTCGGAGCATCCGATGCACCGCTCCCCGATCCGCTGTTCCGGAGGCGATCCCCATGCCCGCCCGCAGCCACACCCGGCCCGTCCCCCCGGTGCACAGCGGCGTGGAGATACGGCTGCCGTGGTGGGCCATCGCGCTGCCCGCCATCGCCTTCGCCGCGCTGCTGCTTCTGCTCACCGGGCCCACCGACGCCCACGCGGCCGCCGACCCGGGCGCGGTCTCGCAGGTCCTGGGGCTGGTGCGGCAGGTCGTCCTGCACGACGCGGGATGATCGCCGGAGCCGTGGCGATCTTCCGCGCCCGCCACCGGCCCGTGGTTGCTCACCTTTGATCAGGTCGTTCCCGCACCCTGCGCCTGGACCACCGTTTCATGCGAAGCTGGGACGCATGAGCGTCGATGTGCCCCGCAGGATTGTGCTTCTCCGACACGCCAAGGCCGATTGGCCCCAGGTGGCAGACCATGACCGGCCGCTCGCAGAGCGCGGTCGCAAGGACGCCCCGATCGCCGGGCGACGGCTCGCCGAAGCCGGACTCACCCCCGAACTCACCCTGTGCTCCACGGCCGTACGCACCCGCGAGACCTGGAAGCTGGTCGTCCATGAGCTTCCCCAGCGCCCCAAGACCGTCTACGAGGACCGTCTGTACGACGCCTCGCTCGGTGAGCTGCTCGCGGTGCTCAACGAGACCTCGGACGACGTCACCGATCTGCTGGTCGTCGGCCACAACCCCGGGATGCACGCCCTCGCCGACGCCCTCGCGGGCGAGGCCGAGGAGGGCACCCGGGAGCGGATGTCCCGCTCCGGCTTCCCCACCTCCGGATTCGCGGTGGTGACCTTCAGCGGCTCCTGGAAGTCCGTCGAGCACGGCGTCGGCCGCCTCACCACCTTCTGGGCGCCGCACGAGTGAGCCACCACCGAGTCGGCCACCAGTGAGCCACCCCCGCGTGTGAGCCACCACCGGCCCCCGCCCCGCCGTCGGAGGACGGGGCGGGGGCCGAAACCTTTCCGGGCCCGCCTCTTTCCGGGCCGCCTCGCGGCCGGTCAGTCCACGTGGGCGTCGGCAGCCTCGACCTCTTCGCGGGTCACGCCCAGCAGATACAGCACGGTGTCCAGGAACGGCACGTTCACCGCCGTGTGCGCGGCTTCCCGCACCACCGGCTTGGCATTGAAGGCCACCCCGAGCCCGGCCGCGTTCAGCATGTCCAGGTCGTTGGCGCCGTCGCCGATCGCCACGGTCTGCACCAGCGGCACCCCGGCCTCGGCCGCGAAGCGCCGCAGCAGCCGCGCCTTGCCCGCCCGGTCCACCACCTCGCCGATCACCCGGCCGGTCAGCTTGCCGTCGACGACCTCCAGGGTGTTGGCGGAGGCGAAATCCAGCCCCAGCCGCTCCTTGAGGTCGTCGGTGACCTGGGTGAACCCGCCGGAGACCACGCCCACCTGGTAACCGAGCCGCTTCAGGGTGCGGATCAGCGTACGGGCGCCGGGCGTCAGCCGGACCTCCGCGCGCACCTTGTCCACCACGGACTCGTCGATGCCCTCCAGCAACGCCACGCGCGCGTGCAGCGACTGCTCGAAGTCCAGCTCACCGCGCATCGCACGGGCCGTGACCTCGGCGACCTCGGCCTCGCACCCCGCGTGCGCCGCGAAGAGCTCGATCACCTCGTCCTGGATCAGGGTCGAGTCCACATCCATGACCACCAGCCGCTGCGCCCGGCGCTGGAGCCCCGACGCCACGACCGCCACATCGATCCCGATGTCCGCGGCCTCGGTGGCCAGCGCGGTGCGCAGCGGCTCCGTCTCGGCGCCGGAGACCTCGAACTCCACGGCGGTCACCGGGTACTTGGCCAGCCGGAAGATCCGGTCGATGTTGCCGCCGGTCCCGGTGATCCGGGAGGCGACGGCGGCGGCGGCCTCGGCGGTCAGCGGATGGCCCAGCACGGTGACATGCGACCGTCCGGTGCCACGCGGCCGGTTGTCACCGCGGCCGGAGATGATCTCCGCCTGCATGCGCATGGACTCGGCCCAGCTGTGCACGGTGGCCCGCAGGTCCCCCTCGGTGCCGTCACCGGCCGTCGGGGCGGTGACCAGGACACACAGCACGATGCGGCCCCGGGTGACGACCTGCTCTATATCGACTATGTCCACGTCGTAGGCGGCGAGGGTGTCGCAGAGCCCGGCGGTGATACCGGGGCGGTCCTTGCCGAAGATCTTGACGAGGAGCGTGGGGACATCGTCGCCCGGAACGGCGGCGGCAGGTGGCATCTGCGGTGTGCTCATGGTCTTCCCACCGTATCCGGCCGCCGGTGGGGCGCGCGCGGCAGCCCGAGTGCTGGACAGCCGCCTGGCGGCCGACGTTCACACCCCGGCCGCCCCGGCGTCACCCCGATGTCGCCCCGGGCCCCGGCTCCGCCCCCGCCGCGCTCCGGGCCGGCGGTGTCGCCCAGCGGCCCGCCGCGCCCGTGGCGCGGGCGATCAGGGCGCCGACGGCACCTGAGACCGCGCCCCAGGCCGCTCCCAGGAGCAGGGCGAACGGCACGCTGCCGTGCAGTTCCAGCCCGGCGCCGAAGGCGTCGAAGCCGAACACCGACAGGCTCGCGCCCGCCGACACCCTGGTCAGCCAGACCAGCAGCGCCAGCACCGGGGCGGTCACCAGTCCGAGCCACAGGGCGCAGCTCCCCGCCGCCGCGCCGGGCGTCCGGTGCCCGGTGCCCCCGGCGGGGGTGCGGACCGCCGTCAGCACCCCGGCCACCAGCATCATCAGCACGCTCGCGACCACCAGCAGCCACACCTCACCGTCCAGTTCGGCCAGCCGCCCCACCGTGATCGGCTCATCGCCGCGTCCGGTGAGCAGTTCGCCGAAGGGATCGGGCAGCACCCGCACCAGCGCACCGGTCACCCTGCCGTGCCAGGGCACGAACAGTCCCAGCGCGGTGCCCAGCCACACCCCGTTGGGGGCGGTGAGCAGCGCCGTGCCGAGCACCAGCCGGGGGTGGTCGTCACGGACGGCGGCGTAGACCGACGCCGCGAGCCCGGCCACCACCGCGAGCACCAGCACCGCGCACAGCGCGGACATCGCGGGCCGGACCGTACGGTGCAGCGTCTCCGCGCCCGGCGGAAGCGGTGTACGGCGCGAGACGAGCAGCGCGAGCAGCAGTACGGCCACGATCCACACGGCACCGCCCAGCAGCGAGCGCCCGGCCTCCACCGTGAAGCCGACGGACGCCTTGGCGTCGACGAGTCCGCTGATCCGGTCCGGCAGCAGTCCGGCGCCGATCTCCCCGAGATCGCCCAGCTCGTCGGGGAGCCGGTCCAGCAGCTCCCGCTCCGCGCGGCGGCCGAGTTCGTCCAGACCGAGCTCCGCGCCGTCGATCGTGATCGTATCGTTGCCCACCCAGGTGAGCCCGGTGAGCAGCAGCAGGAAGACGATGACCACCAGGCCCGCCCGCAGGGCCAGTTCGGCCCCCGGTACGGTCGCCCTCGCGGTGCGCAGCGAACGCAGAAACACCCATCCCAGCAGCAACGCTCCGACCAGGCTCACCCCAAGTGGCGCGATATCGATGGCGCTATGGGCTTCGGCGCCTTTCAGTCCGAACGTCTCGATATCCCCGGACGGACTCACCGTGCCGCCGAGCGCGAGCACCATCGCCGCGGCGGTCATGGGACCGAGCGCCCCGGCTCGGTCGGCCCCGATCAGATGCAGACCGAGCGCCGCGATCCCCGCCATTGCCAGAAAGGCCCAGCTCACCGCCGCGACGGCGGTGAGCAGCGCATGCCCCCAGGGCATGCGGCGGCGGTCGCTCGCGCTCATGCCCTCGACTCCTCAGCGATGCGAGTTGCCCGGATAACCCATGATCTGCACTATCCGTCAGCGCCTACCACTTTCCGGGGGCCTTTCGGATGAGTCGGCGGTGTCCGGGACGCGGTCTTGTCAAAACCCGACTTCCGGTTAAGGGACTGAGCCTGAAATAGTTCCTCACGATGTTCGCCATCCCTAGACTCCCTCTAGCGCAGGGGGTACCTCGGGGGACAACTAGTGGGGCATGGAGTGCCGGAACTCGTACTGGAATTGAACGGACAGACCTGGACGCTTGACCCGTCCAGGTCATACAGCCTGGGGCGTGACCCGCAGGGCGACATGGTGCTGGACGACGCGAGAGTCTCCTGGCGGCATGCCACCGTGCGGTGGGGTGGGCGTAGTTGGGTCATTGAGGACCAGGGCAGTACCAACGGCACCTATGTGCAGGGCCAGCGTGTCCAGCAGATGGAAATCGGCCCCGGTTCGGCCGTCCACCTGGGCAATGCGACCGACGGCCCGCGGCTGAGCATCTCGGGCGCCGGAGCGGGCGCCGCACCGGCGGGCGGGCCGGGTGCTTACGGCCAGCAGGCCGGTGGTCAGGGGGCGGGCGGTCAGCAGGGCGCGATGGGCGTGCCCCAGCAGGCCCCGCGGCCTCCGGCCCAGCAGCCGCAGCAGCCCCCGGCTCAGCAGCAGCCGCAGGCGCCGCAGCAGCCGCAGCAGCCCGGCCCCGGCTGGCCGCAGCAGGGCGGCCAGCAGCCGCCCCAGGGCTGGCAGCAGCCGCAGACACCGCCGCAGCAGCCCTTCATCCCGCAGCAGCAGGCCCCGCACCAGCAGGCCCAGCCGCAGGCCCCGCACCAGCAGGTTCCGCCGCAGCAGGTGCCCGCCTCCGGCTCCGCCGGTCCGGTGCCCGCCCAGGGCGACCGCAGCCCGACCACCTTCCACCAGGTGGCCGTAGGCCGGGTGATGCGCATCGGTCGTGCGCTGGAGAACGAGCTGGTCGTCTCCGACCTCCAGGTCTCCCGCAACCACGCGGAGTTCCGGGCTTTGCCCGACGGCCGCTTCGAGATACGCGACCTCGGCAGCCACAACGGTACGTACGTCAACGGCCAGCCGGTCCGGCAGCAGATCATCGGCCCGGCCGACACCGTCGGCGTCGGCCACTCCACCTTCCGGCTGGTCGGCGATCGCCTCGAGGAGTTCGTCGACACCGGTGAGGTCTCCTTCTCGGCCCGCCATCTGACGGTCACCGTCGACGGCGGCAAGCAGATCCTGAAGGACGTCTCCTTCAGCGTTCCCGAGAAGTCGCTCGTCGCGGTCATCGGCCCGTCCGGCTCCGGTAAGTCCACGCTGCTCAAGGCGCTCACCGGCTACCGCCCCGCCAACCAGGGCGATGTCCTCTACGACAACCGGAACCTCTACAAGCAGTTCGCCGAGCTGCGTCAGCGCATCGGTCTGGTGCCGCAGGACGACATCCTGCACAAGGAGCTGACCGTCCAGAAGGCCCTGCGGTACGCGGCCAAGCTGCGGTTCCCCGGTGACACCGCGGAGGCCGAGCGCGAGGCCCGGATCGACGAGGTGCTGCGCGAGCTGAAGCTGGACATCCACCGGGAGAAGAAGGTCACCTCGCTCTCCGGCGGTCAGCGCAAGCGCGTATCGGTCGCGCTGGAGCTGCTCACCAAGCCGTCGCTGATCTTCCTGGACGAGCCCACCTCGGGTCTGGACCCGGGCATGGACCGCGATGTGATGCAGCTGCTGCGTGGTCTGGCCGACGACGGCCGCACCGTGCTGGTGGTCACCCACTCGGTGGCCGAGCTGGCGCTGTGCGACAAGCTCCTGGTGATGGCGCCCGGCGGTGCGGTCGCCTACTTCGGCCCGCCGGACGAGGCGCTCAACTTCTTCGGCTACGACACCTGGGCGGATGTGTTCTCCGCGTTCGAGAACTACCGCGACTACGACTGGGCGGGCCGCTGGCGCGGTTCGCAGCACTACCAGATGTACGCCGCCGACCTGGACTCGGTCGCCCCGCAGTCGGTCCACGTCCAGCGGCCGCCGGGGCGGGTGCAGAAACCGCAGAGCTGGGGTTCCCAGCTGTGGACGCTGATCCGCCGATATCTGTCGGTGATCGGCTCCGACAAGGGCTTCATGGGACTGATGGTGATCCTGCCCGCGGTGCTGGGCTCGGTGAGCGTCGTCATTCCCGCGAAGTTCGGCCTGCAATTCGCGCCGAAGGGCTCGTTCAACCAGGCCGCCGGCACGATTCTGCTGATTCTCGTGGTCGGCATGTGCTTCACCGGAGCGGCCAACTCCGTACGAGAACTCATCAAGGAACGGGTCATCTACGAACGGGAACGGGCCGTCGGCCTCTCCCGCTCCGCGTATCTGATGTCCAAGGTGATCGTGCTCGGCGTGATCACCGCCCTGCAGGGCGTCATCATCTGTGCCATCGGTCTGTCGACGCGCAAGATGCCCAGCGAGGGGCTGCTGATGCCGCCGGCCGCCGAGATCTGCCTGGCCGTGATCGCGATCGGCTTCACCTCGATGATGTTCGGCCTGGTCATCTCCGCGCTGGTGAAGACGGCCGAGAAGACCATGCCGCTGCTGGTGATGTTCGCCATCGTGCAGGTGGTCTTCACCGGTGTGCTGTTCAAGATCTTCGGTTCACCGGGTGTCGAGCAGTTCGCATGGCTGATGCCGTCCCGCTGGGCCGTCGGCGCGGCCGCCGCCACCCTGGACCTCGGTCCCGGCTCCGGTCACATGATGGCTCCCTGGGACGGCAAGAAGCCCGATGACCTGGACCCGCTGTGGGAGCACGCCACCACGCAGTGGGGGATCGACATGGTCGTGCTGATCATCCTCGGCATCGCCTGCGGCTTCCTGGTCGCGCGGCTGCTGCGCCGCCATGAGCCGGAGGTCATGCGCAAGTAACGGAGCGTTGCGGCCCGAGTGGCCGCGCCGCCCGGCGACCGCGCCCGGACATGTCCGAAGGGCGGCGGCACCCCTCGCACACAGAGGGTGCCGCCGCCCTTCGGCGTTCACACGCCGGGCGTCACGCGTCAGGCGCCATACGCCGGGCTCGGTACGTACCGTCGTCGGATCAGTACGGGCCGTTGACGTTGTCCATGGAGCCGTACCGGTCGGCCGCGTAGTTGCACGCGGCGGTGATGTTCGCGACCGGGTCGTACTGGTCCCAGGAGGTGCCCTCGACGTGGTAGGCCTTGAAGGTCGGGGCTATGACCTGGAGCAGACCCTTGGAGGGCACGCCGTTGATGGCGTTGATGTCCCAGTTGTTGATGGCGCGCGGGTCGCCGCCGGACTCACGGATGATGTTGCGGTGGATGCCCTCGTAGGAGCCGGGGATGCCCTTCTCCTTCATGATGTCGAGGGACTCGCGGATCCATCCGTCGAGGTTGTTCGGGTATTCCTTCTTCTTCTTTTCCTTGGCCTCTGCGACCGGCACGGCGCGCGCGGCGGAGCGGCTCGCGGCCTCCTTGGCCTCGCGCTCCTTGGCGGCCTTGGCCTCGGCGGCCTTCTTCGCGGCGGCAGCCTCGGCGGCCTTCTTCTCGGCGGCGGCCTTCTCGGCGGCGGCGTCCTTGGCCTGCTTGCTGGCCAGGTCGGTCTGCTTCTTCAGGGTGTCCTGCTGGGTCGCGTGCGAGTCCCACGCGACCGTCTTGGCCGGGGCGTCCTGGGCGGTCGTCGAAGCGTCCGCGTCACCGCCGGGGACAACGGTGAAGGCGAGCGCTGCGGCACCCGCGGCGGCGATACCGGCGGCGGAGTACTTGTGCGTCTTGGTCAGTCGGTTGTAACCGGGGATGCTGGGGAGGGGCATGGCGGAGTAGACCTCTTCCAATCGCTTGTGTCGCAGGCCGAATCGGCGCCTGGTGCGCCGTTTCTCGATCTACGGCGCCGCGCGACTGGGAAATTCTTAGCGGTCGCAAAAACTTGTGGCAAAGGTGTGACGTACGATCCTCCTTAGTGGATACGTAGACCGTCCCTGCCTGGGCGAGCACGCGTAGTCCCCGCTCACACCGCTTTAAAACATCCACTAACCTCGTTCGTAAGTGATATAGGTCCTGTGTCCGGGCTCACATTGCGGACCCTCTCATATGGCGCGGTGTGCCCGAGCAAATGCGGTGGGTGTTCACTTTTCCGGCCCGTATTTCAGCCTCTCCGGCGGTGTGCTGTGCGCCGTTCGCCCTAGGGCTGAGGTCTTAATCAATGGCCTCCGACCGGCCGATACGGACCCCGCGGGGCCGCCGGTACGGTGAGCCCATGACCGATGGACCGGGCGGGGGAGCGGGGGCCGGACTGGCCCGTGTCAGCAGCGAGCTCCTCGCCATGAGCAGGCATCTGGAAGTCCGGGATGTCCTAAAGACAATCGTTGTGTCCGCCCGTGAGCTGCTTGATGCGGAGTACTCCGCGCTGGGGGTCCCGGACGACCATGGGGGTTTTGCCCAGTTCGTAGTAGATGGGGTCAGCGATGAGCAGTGGAAGGCCATCGGGCCGCTGCCGCGTCAGCACGGGATCCTCGCCGCGATGCTCAAGGACGCCACCCCCCAGCGACTGGCCGATGTGCGCCAGGACCCGCGGTTCGAGGGCTGGCCGGGTGCACATCCGGACATGTCGGATTTTATTGGACTTCCCATTGCAGATGGGGACGAAGTTCTCGGGGCCCTCTTTCTCGCGAACAAGCGCTGCCCCAAGCCGGAGGGCGGCTGCGGATTCACCGAGAGTGACGAGGAGCTGCTCGGCATCCTGGCCCAGCACGCCGCCATCGCCCTCACCAACGCCCGGCTCTACGAGCGCAGCCGTGAGCTGACCATCGCCGGGGAGCGCGCCAGGCTCGCCCACGAGCTGCACGACGCGGTCTCCCAGAAGCTCTTCTCGCTCCGGCTGACCGCCCAGGCCGCCACCGCCCTGGTCGACCGGGATCCGGTCCGCGCCAAGGAGGAGCTGCACCAGATCACCCTGCTCGCCGCCGAGGCCGCCGACGAGCTGCGCGCCGCCGTCGTGGAGCTGCGCCCCGCCGCCCTCGACGAGGACGGCCTGGTGGCCACCCTCCGTACCCAGATACAGGTCCTGGACCGCGCCCACTCCGCCCGCGTCACCTTCTCCTCACAGGGCATGCGGGCGCTCCCCGCGGCCCAGGAGGAGGCACTGCTGCGGGTGGCCCAGGAGGCCCTGCACAACGCGCTGCGCCACGCCGACGCCCGGCACGTCGGGGTCTCGCTCATCCGGCAGGGCCAGGGCGCCCGGCTGCGGATCACCGACGACGGCAGCGGATTCGACCCCTCGGCCGTCCGCCGCGCGGGTCGCCACCTCGGCCTGGTGTCGATGCGGGACCGCGCCGGTGGTGTCGGCGGGGCGATGACCGTGGACTCGGCGCCCGGCATGGGCACCGTGATCGAGATGGAGGTGCCCGGTGGCTGAGCCGGAACGCACGATTCGGGTGCTGCTCGTCGATGACCACCAGGTGGTGCGGCGCGGCCTGCGTACCTTCCTCGAGGTACAGGACGACATCGATGTGGTGGGGGAAGCATCCGACGGGGAGGAGGGGATCGCCCGCGCCGAGGAGCTGCGCCCCGACGTCGTCCTCATGGACGTGAAAATGCCCGGCGTCGACGGTATCCAGGCCCTGCGCACCCTGCGCGACCTCGACAACCCGGCCCGGGTGCTGGTCGTCACCAGCTTCACCGAGAAGCGCACCGTCGTACCCGCCCTGCGCGCGGGCGCCGCGGGCTACGTCTACAAGGACGTGGACCCCGAGGCACTCGCGGGCGCCATCCGCTCCGTGTACGCCGGGCATGTGCTCCTCCAGCCCGAGGTGGCGCTCGCCCTGCTCTCCCAGGAGGACTCCGGGGGCGGCCAGGGACGCGGCGGCACGCTCACCGAGCGGGAGCGCGAGGTGCTCGCGCTGATCGCCGACGGCAGGTCCAACCGGGAGATCGCCCGGGCGCTCGTGCTGTCCGAGAAGACCGTCAAGACGCATGTCTCCAACATCCTGATGAAACTGGACCTCGCCGACCGGACCCAAGCCGCGCTCTGGGCGGTCCGGCATGGGATCGGAGCCTGAACGGATCATCCCTGATCGAACTCGAGCTATTGGCTTATGAATTCAGATCACCGCTGGGCTGATCTGACGCTGATACAGGAATGCCGTCGTTTGGTGCGGGATTCATACCGTCGGGTGTATGTCACCCGAACAGCGCAACTTGATCGGCGGGCCGGCGTTCTCCACGGCGTACTGCGGAGTTCCACCGCGGTGACACGCTATGGAGGGTTTTACACAGTGAAGAACATCAAGAAGCTCGCGGCCATCACCATCGCTGCCGGCGGTCTCGCCATGGCCGGTGCGGGTGTCGCCTCCGCCGACACCCCCCAGGCCGAAGGTGGAGCTGTGATGTCCCCCGGAGTCGTCTCGGGCAACAACGTCCAGGTGCCGGTCCGTGTGCCGGTGAACGTCTGCGGTGACACCGTCACCGTCATCGGCGGTATGAACATGGCCATGCCGACCCCGTGCGTCGCCCAGTGACCATGGTTCACCGCACCACCGCGTGCTGAACCACCGACCGGCTCCGGAGGTATCGCCTCCGGAGCCGGTCCCGTATGCCCCCGCTCTCGGGTGCCCCCGCGCTCCGGGGGCGGGCCCGCCCGCGCCCGCTACGCCTCCGGTGCCGACTGGGCACCGGACCCGCAACCGCGGCGCAGCCGTAGGCACCGAGAGCCCCGGGTGGTCAGAAGCCGCCCCGCTCCCGCTCCTCCACATACGCGTTGTACGCGGCCACCTGCGCCCGCCGCGCGGTGCGCTCCACCGGCCGCAGCGCCTCGGCCCGCGCCGCCATCTCCGACGCGCTCACCGCCCCGCCGTGCTCATGGGCGCCCCCGCCCGCCGTGTACGCGATGTCGATCAGCGCGCCCACCCGCTGCGCCAGCTCCAGCACCCGGATCGCCCGCGGCGGATAGCCCGGCGCCAGCACCTCGCGCCCGCCCTCCGCCCGCGCCCGGTACGCCTCCAGTGCCGCCTGGGCGACCGGCCCCGACCCCGCCACGTTCAGCCGGGAGAGCACCTCGGTGGCCTCCCGCAGCGCCTCGGCCAGCTCCCGCTCGGCCTCGCCCAGCGACGGCACGTCCGCGGGCGGCGCATCCCGCACCGGCCGGCAGCGCCACACCACTTCGATGTGCTGGTCACCCTCGGGTCCCACCGCGGCCACCCCGGGCACCAGACCGAGCGCCACTCCGGTGGCGATCACCGCCTCGCCCGCGTCCAGCGCCTCCGCGTTGAACTCCGCGGGACCGCTCAGCCCCAGCGGATGCCCGGATCTCGGCAGCGCCACCCGCAGTCCCTTGGCCCCCAGCGCCCGCAGCCGCCCCAGCGCCAGTGTGAGACCGACCCCATCGGACTCGCCGGGGAGCCCGGCCACTCTGTGCGACGCGTCCTCACCCGCGATCCGATGTGCGGCCTCATCAGGGGAGACAAGTCCGGCAAGAAGGGCATTTCCCCAGGCCGCGAGGCGCCCTGAACGTGGTTCATCGAGCATGGCACCAGCCTAAGGACTGGTACCGACAACGGGTGGCGTAGGTTTTCCCTGGGGGCTGCGTCCACAGGCGCACGCGACACTCGAGACTGCAATGGGAGACAACGCGCTCATGAGCGATGTTCTGGAGCTGGTGGACGTATCCGTGGTCCGCGACGGTCGGGCTCTGGTGGACGAGGTCTCCTGGTCGATCAAAGAGGGGGAGCGCTGGGTGATCCTCGGCCCCAACGGCGCCGGGAAGACCACCCTCCTCAACCTCGCCTCCAGCTACCTCTTCCCGAGCTCGGGCACCGCCACGATCCTCGGTGACCGCCTCGGCTCCGTCGACGTCTTCGAACTGCGCCCGCGCGTCGGTATGGCGGGCATCGCCATGGCCGAGAAGCTGCCGCGCAAGCAGACCGTGCTGGAGACCGTCCTCACCGCCGCCTACGGGATGACCGCCCACTGGCACGAGGACTACGATGCGATCGACGAGAGCCGCGCCCGCGCCTTCCTGGACCGCCTCGGTATGACCGAGTACCTCGACCGGAAGTTCGGCACCCTCTCCGAGGGCGAGCGCAAGCGCACCCTGATCGCCCGCGCCATGATGACCGACCCCGAACTGCTGCTGCTCGACGAACCCGCAGCCGGTCTGGACCTCGGTGGCCGCGAGGACCTCGTCCGCCGCCTCGGCCGCCTCGCGCGCGACCCGTACGCCCCCTCCATGATCATGGTGACCCACCATGTCGAGGAGATCCCGCCGGGCTTCACCCATGTGCTGATGATCCGCCAGGGCAAGGTGCTCACCGCGGGACCCGTCGAGACCGAGCTGACCTCCCGCAACCTCTCGCGCTGCTTCGGCCTCCCGCTGGTCGTGGAGACCAACGGCGGCCGCTGGACCGCGCAGGGCCTGCCACTGGCCTGATGTCCGCCCCCTGCGCCGGGTGTGCCCCGGCCAATTGATCTGTGCTCTGTCCCCGTCGCACCCCGGCAACTACCATGAACACGTGGATCCGTGGGTGTGGTGGCTGATCGCCGCCGTAGGTCTGGGTATTCCGCTCGTGCTGACCGCGATGCCCGAGTTCGGGATGGTCGCCGTCGGCGCGGTCGCCGGTGCCGTCACCGATGCGCTCGGCGGTGGTCTGGTCCTCCAGGTCGTCGTCTTCTGCGCGGTCTCGGTGGCGCTGATCGCCGTAGTACGGCCGATGGCGGTCCGCAGCCGCCGGCAGCAGCCCGGACTGCGCAGCGGGATCGATGCGCTGAAGGGCCGTCAGGCGGTGGTGTTGGAGCGCGTCGACGCCGGTGGCGACGGCCGGATCAAGCTGGCCGGTGAGATCTGGTCGGCCCGCTCGCTCGACCCCGACCAGGCGTACGAGCCCGGCCAGCAGGTCGATGTGGTGGAGATCGACGGTGCCACGGCCGTCGTCATGTAGACGCCGTAGGCACCACGTCCGGCCAATGGCTGAGCGTCAGTTGGTGGAGCTGCGGACCCGACCGCCGATCTGACAGACTCCACCTTCGAGAACCGCCAGACCTGATCATCCCGACCAACCAGAGTCACGCATGAAGGGCACGGGGAGCCGCTGTGGAACCGATCATCATCGTCCTGATCATCCTGGTGGTGCTCGTCTTCATCGCACTGATCAAGACGATCCAGGTCATCCCGCAGGCCAGTGCCGCCATCGTCGAGCGCTTCGGACGCTACACCCGCACCCTCAACGCGGGCCTCAACATCGTCGTCCCGTTCATCGACTCCATCCGCAACCGCGTCGATCTGCGGGAACAGGTCGTGCCGTTCCCGCCGCAGCCGGTGATCACCCAGGACAACCTGGTGGTGAACATCGACACCGTCATCTACTACCAGGTGACCGACGCCCGCGCCGCGACCTATGAGGTCGCCAGCTACATCCAGGCGATCGAGCAGCTCACCGTCACCACCCTGCGGAACATCATCGGTGGTATGGACCTCGAGCGCACCCTGACCTCCCGCGAGGAGATCAACGCGGCGCTGCGCGGCGTCCTCGACGAGGCCACCGGCAAGTGGGGCATCCGCGTCAACCGCGTCGAGCTCAAGGCGATCGAGCCGCCGACCTCCATCCAGGACTCGATGGAGAAGCAGATGCGCGCCGACCGTGACAAGCGCGCGGCCATCCTCCAGGCCGAAGGTGTCCGGCAGTCCGAGATCCTGCGCGCCGAGGGTGAGAAGCAGTCCTCCATCCTCCGTGCCGAGGGTGAGGCCAAGGCCGCCGCACTGCGCGCCGAGGGTGAGGCCCAGGCGATCCGTACGGTCTTCGAGTCCATCCATGCCGGAGACCCGGACCAGAAGCTGCTCTCGTACCAGTACCTCCAGATGCTGCCGAAGATCGCCGAGGGCGACGCCAACAAGCTCTGGATCGTGCCCAGCGAGATCGGCGACGCCCTCAAGGGCCTCGGCGGTGCCATCGGCAACTTCGGTCCGATGACCGGCGGTGGCAACGGCGGTGGCGCCCCCGCCCCCAGCGCCAAGACGCCCGCCCCGCGCCGCGAGCAGCCCACCATCGACTGACACACCGAGGGGCCAACCCACCGCCGAAGGCGATGAGTCGGCCCCTCGTTATGGGCAGCCTCAGGCGGGCAGCGCCAGCCACTCCGGCAGCCCGTCCCGCTCCGCCGCCCCCAGCGCCAGCAGCAGCGCATCGGACGGCGTGGGCTCGAACGGGGCCTTGAGCAGCCGCATCCCCGCCTGCTCCGGAGTCCGGTCCGCCTTGCGGTGGTTGTCCTCGGCGCACGAGGCCACCGTGTTCAGCCAGGTGTCCCCGCCCCCGCGCGACCGCGGCAGCACATGGTCCACGGTGGTGGCCCGGCGGCCGCAGTACGCGCACCGGTGCTGGTCCCGGACCAGCACCCCCCGCCGCGACCACGGCGCCCGTCTTCGGAACGGCACCCGTACGTACCGGCAGAGCCGGATCACCCGGGGCACCGGAAGATCGACATCGGCGGCCCTGATCCGCAGCCCGGGATGGGCGTGTTCGACCACGGCCTTGTCCTGGAGGACCAGCACCACGGCACGCCGCAGCGTCACCGTCGCCAGCGGCTCGAAGCTCGCGTTCAGAACCAGTGTCTCTCGCATCCCGACCACCCCCGCATCCCGGTGTCCCGGCCCGCCGCGACACGGGCGGGCCGGGATCAACTCTGGCCGGGAGCACGGCCGAGGACAACGCAATTTCGCCGCGTCAGCCCGCGGCAGGCACCTCGTACTCACCGATCAGCTGGGCACGTCCCAGCGTGTGGAAACGCAGGTTGAAGCCGACCACCGCGGGCGACACCCCGGCGTCCGGGCCCAGCTTGTCGGAGTCCACCGCGTAGACCGTGAACACATAGCGGTGCGAACCGTCCCCGGGCGGCGGGGCCGCCCCGCCGAAGTCCCGGGTGCCGTAGTCGTTGCGTACGTGCACCGCGCCCGCGGGCAGTCCGGGGAAGTCACCGTTGCCCGCACCGGCCGGCAGCTCGGTGACGTTCGCCGGGATGTCGAAGAGCACCCAGTGCCAGAACCCGCTGCCCGTGGGCGCATCCGGGTCGAAGCAGGTGACCGCGAAGCTCTTGGTCCCCTCCGGGAACCCCTCCCAGCGAAGGTGCGGCGAGGTGTTCCCCTCCGCCGCCACCTGGGCGGGCTTCAAGGTGCCCTGGGGCTCCACATCATCACTCACCACGGTGAACGACGGCACCTGCGGATGGAAGTCATGGGGGAGCGGGCGCCGCTTCTGCTCGGACACGTCGAAACCTCCTGAAGGTCGCGCTGGATCGGCTGCGCGGCCAGCCTAACGAGACCGATGCCCGCGGTGCTGGCACCATGGCGCCCATGACCGGCCCGACCCCCGCCCTCTCCCTGAACCTCGACGGCGTGTCCGACAAGGACGGCCTCCTCGCCCGCTGCGCACAGGACCTCCGGTTCCCCGACTGGTTCGGGCACAACTGGGACGCGCTCGCCGACTGCCTCACCGATCTGTCGTGGTGGGGCGAGGCCGGTGGCTACTTGCTGCATGTGCGGGGCTGGCCGGCCTTCCGCGACGCGGCCCCCGAGACCGCAGCCATCGCCTCCGACATCCTGGCCGACACGGTGGCGTACTGGGCCTCCCGCGGTACCCCGATGACCGTGCACTGCGCCGACGCCCTCTGAGCCGGCGTGCCCTGAGCCGACGCGCCCTGAAACGCGCGGGGCGCGCACCGGAACGGATCCGGTGCGCGCCCCGTACGGGAACGGCGGAGGGCCGGGCGGCTCAGAACCAGCTGCGCTTGCCGCCGACCTCGGCGAGCCACTGGTTCAAGTAGGCGGCCCAGTCGGTCTCCTGGAAGGAGGCCAGGTTCACCGTGAAGGAGCGGAAGGAGTCACTGCCCTCGGTGAACAGCCCCGGCTTCTTGTCCATCTCCAGCACGACGTCCATCTCGCGGTCGTCCGCGACGAAGGACAGCTCCACCTGGTTCAGGCCCCGGTACTGCTCGGGCGCGTAGAACTCGATCTCCTGGTAGAACGGCAGCCGCTGACGGGTGCCGCGGATGTGACCGCGCTCCAGGTCGGCGCTCTTGAAGCGGAAGCCGAGGGCGCCGAAGGCGTCCAGGATGGCCTGCTGGGCCGGGAGCGGATGCACATTGACCGGGTCCAGGTCGCCGGAGTCCACCGCGCGCGCGATCTGGAGCTCGGTGGTCACCCCCACGTTCATACCGGTCAGATGACGGCCCAGGAACGTCGTCACCGGGGTCTCCCACGGGATCTCCAGGCCGAACTGCACCGCGTGCACGGCGCCCGCCTGGACCTCGAAGGCCCCGCCCAGCTGCTGCCGGGTGAACTCGATGTCCTGCTTGTACTCCTGGTCGTTGCCCTCGACCTCGACCCGTGCCTGCAGCCCGACGGAGAGTCCCTCGATCTGCTGCGCGACCGAGCCGCCCTGGATCCGGACCTCGCCCTGTACGACGCCACCCGGAACGACGTTCTCCTCGGTCAGCACCGTCTCCACCGAAGCGCCACCGGCACCCAGACTCGCGAGCAGCTTCTTGAAGCCCATGTTCTCCCTCTCAAGGACACTGACCGTGTCCCCACTCGATCGCACTCGATCCCTGTTGAACCCTAGAAACGCGAAACAGCCAGCGGCGGTTCCGTCGGATCCACCCTCGCAGCGGACCGGTCCGGCTCCAACCACCGTGAGGTCTCCGTTCCACTACGCTCGGGCCGCGTGACTGCAGGACCTGACCGTACGCCGCTCAGCCGGGGCTTCTTCGACCGGCCCGTCCTCGAGGTCGCGCCCGACCTCCTCGGACGGATCCTGGTGCGGCGCACCCCCGACGGACCGGTCGAGGTGCGGCTCACCGAGGTGGAGGCGTACGCGGGACTCGCCGACCCCGGCTCACACGCCTACCGGGGCCGCACCGAGCGGAACGCCGTGATGTTCGGACCGCCGGGTCATGCGTACGTCTACTTCACCTACGGCATGTGGCACTGCCTGAACCTGGTCTGCGGCCCGGAGGGCACCCCGAGCGGGGTACTGCTGCGTGCGGCCGAGGTGCTGCACGGCCATGAGCGGGCCCATGAGCGACGGCCGAAGGCCCGCAACGATCAGGAGCTGGCCAAGGGCCCGGCCCGGCTGGCCACCGCACTGGGAGTGGACCGGCGGCTGGACGGCTCCGATGTCTGCGCTGGTCCCGACGGACCGATGGAGATCCTCACCGGCCGGCCCGCCCGCCCCGAACAGGTGCTGAGCGGACCCCGGACCGGGGTCGGCGGTGAGGGTGCCACCCACCCCTGGCGCTTCTGGATCGACGGCGAGCCCTCGGTCAGCCCGTACCGGGCGCACACCCCCCGCCGCCGGAATCCGACGAGCCGTCAGGTCGGAACTTGACTCCGTACCGGCGGACGCCTAACGTAGCCCGAGCCGCTTGAGACGGGCAGCGCTGTCACCACGACCATCGGGTCGGATGAGAGCAGTCCGGGAGCGGCCAACCACTACAGATGACTCCCATAACAGGGTCTCTTTTCGCTGCGCGAAATTATGCCCTGGGACTCCGATTATGAACATCGGAGGGGAATCCGCTAAAGTAGTGATCACGCCGGAAGGCGCGAAACCCCGCTCCAACAGGGGGCCGGAAACGGAATTCGGACCGGAAACGGAACGGAAAACGGATCTGGTAAGGTTGGGAACACGAAAGACCGAAGGGAAAAGCCCGGAGGAGCCGGTGAAACGGTTCCAAAGGAAGCGTCCGTTCCTTGAGAACTCAACAGCGTGCCAAAAGTCAACGCCAGATATGTTGATACCCCGTCCGCATCATCACGATGTGGTCGAGGTTCCTTTGAAGAAACACACACAGCGAGGACGC
>NZ_JANCLX010000043.1 GCF_024295805.1 Streptomyces cucumeris | reverse complement strand
TCGCCGCCCGCGGACCGGATCCGCCGGCATCAGCGGCTCGATCCGGTCCCACATCGCATCGGTGATCACTAATCGGACAGGCACATCCGATCAACTCACCAACCCATCAAAGAGACACGCGCTAGCCCCCTTCCCTCCGGTGGCATCGGCCGGTGGCGTCAGCGGGCGAGGGACGCGGAGTCGCCCATCACCACCACCGGACGGCGCCGCGGGTCCAGGGTCAGCAGCAGGCTCTTCATGTTCTTCCGGGAGAGGCTGATACAGCCCTGGGTGGGTCCGCCGTGGTCCACGTGGAGCCAGATGCCGCCGCCCCGGTGCCCGCCCATCGGCCGGACCGGGTCCAGCGGTGAGGTGCCCGACCGCCGGTTGTAGTCGATGGCCACCACATAGCCGAAGGATCCGGACAGCGGCTCCCCCTCGGAGCCGGAGCCATGGATGGTGAAGGCCCGCCGCGCGTGGTCGTAGGGGAGCAGGGTGCCGGGGTCCTTGCGCCGTCCGCCCGCGCCGCTGAGCCCGAAGACCCCGATCGGGGAGCGCAGATCGCCCTGGTGGTGCCGCTCGGTCCAGCCGCGCAGTCCGTTGTGGGCCATCCAGGAGGCCCCGGCCCGCCAGGCCGCGCCCGCGTCGCCGGTGCCGCTCCGGGTGCCGTGGTGCTTCTCGTCCGCTGCCACCCGTTCGTAGAGCACGACGGTGGAGCGGGAGGAGTCATGTCCGGTACCGGTGACGACCAGCACCTGACCGGAGTCGTCCGGCAGGTCCTCCCGGGTCCGCGGACCGAGACCGGGCAGCTCCCGGAACAGCTCGGGCGCGGGGTCGGGACGGGCGGCCGGACGCACCGGACCGCCCCGTCCGGGGTGGTGGGCGCTCGCGGGCTCACGGCCGGACGGCGCACCGTCCGTGAGGCCGTCCGGTGCGCCGGGGCGCCCGGAGGAGCCCCGGTGACCGCCGTCCGCCTCGCATCCGGTCAGCGACAGTGCCGACAGGAGGAGGGCGGCGGCGGTCAGCGCGCCCGCGGCCCTCCGTCCGGTCCGCGTCCGTACCCTCACACAGCTCTTCACACTTGGTGAACCCGCTGGGGTACCGGTGTGGTTGCCCGGCCGCGCCGCGCGTTACTCCGCGGGCTTGACCGCCTGGTCGTCGGCCTTCTGCTCGTCCTTCTTCGCGGCCTGCTTGACCTGCGGCTTGCGGATCGACAGGTGCAGCTCGCGCAGCCGCGCCTCGTCCACCTCGCTGGGCGCGCCCATCAGCAGGTCCTGCGCGTTGCCGTTGAGCGGGAAGGCGATGGTCTCGCGGATGCTGGGCTCATCGGCCAGCAGCATCACGATGCGGTCGACGCCGGGAGCGATACCACCGTGCGGCGGGGCGCCGAAGTGGAACGCGCGGAGCATTCCGCCGAACTCGCGCTCGACCTCCTCGCGGGAGTAGCCCGCGATCTCGAACGCCTTGAACATGACCTCCGGCTCATGGTTCCGGATGGCGCCCGAGGACAGCTCGGTGCCATTGCAGACGATGTCGTACTGCCAGGCCAGGATGTCCAGCGGGTCCTTGGTCTCCAGCGCCTCCAGCCCGCCCTGCGGCATGGAGAACGGGTTGTGGGAGAACTCGACCTGCCCGGTGTCCTCGTTCCGCTCGAACATCGGGAAGTCCACGATCCAGCAGAAGCGGAAGACGTTCTCCTCGAAGTGACCGGTGCGCTTGGCGGCCTCGACCCGCACCGCGCCCATGATCTTGGAAACCTCGTCGTAGTCGCCCGCGCCGAAGAAGACCGACGTACCGGGCTTGCCCTCGACCTCGGCGATCAGCTTCTCGACGTCCTCGTCGGTGAGGAACTTGGCGATCGGGCCGGTCAGCTTGGCGTCCTCACCGATCCGCACCCAGGCCAGCCCCTTGGCGCCGTGCAGCACCGCGAACTCGCCCATCTGGTCGAAGAACTTCCGCGGCTGGTCGGCGGTGTCCGGCACGGCCAGCGCCCGGACGTGCTTGTCGGCGAACGCCTTGAAGCCGGAGCCCGCGAAGACGTGGCTGACGTCCTTGAGCTCAAGCTGGGCCCGCAGATCGGGCTTGTCGGAGCCGTACTTCAGCATCGCCTCGCGGAACGGGATCCGCGGGAACGGCGAGGTCACATGACGGCCGTTGCCGAACTCCTCGAAGAGCTCGGTCATGACCTTCTCGATGACCTGGAAGACGTCCTCCTGCTCGACGAAGCTCATCTCGACGTCGAGCTGGTAGAACTCGCCCGGCGAGCGGTCGGCGCGGGCGTCCTCGTCGCGGAAGCAGGGCGCGATCTGGAAGTAGCGGTCGAAGCCCGCGATCATCAGCAGCTGCTTGAACTGCTGCGGGGCCTGCGGGAGCGCATAGAACTTGCCCGCGTGCAGCCGGGAGGGGACCAGGAAGTCGCGCGCGCCCTCGGGGGAGGTGGCGGACAGGATCGGGGTCGCCATCTCGTTGAAGCCCTGGGCGGTCATCTTCTGCCGGATCGCGGCGATCACGGCGGAGCGCAGCATGATGTTGCGGTGCATCCGCTCACGGCGCAGGTCCAGGAAGCGGTACTCCAGCCGCCGCTCCTCGTTCACCCCGTCCTCGGGGAAGACCGTGAAGGGCAGCGGGTCGGCGGCGCCCAGCACCTCGATACCGGTGACCTCGACCTCGACCTCGCCGGTCGGCAGCTCGGGGTTGACGTTGTCCGCGCCGCGCGCGATCACCCGGCCGTCGACCCGGACGACGCTCTCCTTGGTGAGGGAGCTGAGCGCCTCGTTGGCCGGGGTGTCGGGGCGGACCACCAGCTGGACCAGGCCGTAGTGGTCGCGGAGATCGATGAAGAGGATGCCGCCCAGGTTCCGTCGATTGTGGAGCCAGCCGGAGAGCCGGACGTCGCTGCCGACGTCAGCGGCACGGAGCTGACCACAGGTGTGGGACCGGTACCGATGCATCATTCATCCAAGTCGTGTGATCGGGAGGCGTACGTACCCTCGGGAGCTTTGGGCAAGCCTACCGGCGTGCGGACCCTCACTGGTAAGCGCTCGGAAAATCCCCATAAGGTAGTGCAATGCGCACCGAGGACCTGCTGGCCGCCCTGGCGACCGGTCTATGGCGCTGGGACAGTGTCTCGGGCGCCGTCGCCTACGACGCCGAAGCGGCCCGGCTGCTGGGGCTCCCCGCCGAGGCCGTCACGCTCTCCCAGTCCGCCGCCCGTGCCCGCTTCCACCCCGCGGACTGGCTGGAGACCAAGGCCACCGTGCTGCTCGCGCTGACCGAGGGCAGTCTCGCCGAGGCCCGGCTGCGGGTGGTGGACGAGAAGGGCACGGTACTGCGGACCGTGCGCTCCCGGGCCCGGCCGGTGTCCCGGGGCGGCAACGAGGACGGCTACTACCTGATCGGCACCCTCCAGGAGATCCCGGAGCCACTGCCCGGCACCGCCGCGCAGGGCACGCCGGTCACCGGCGACTGGCGGCGCAACCGCGAGGCGTTCCTGCTGGACGCGGGGCGGGCGCTGGCCGAGGCGATGTCCACGGCCGAGGTGCTGCGGGTGGCCTCCGGACTGTCGATGCCCGGCTTCTCACCGGACGGGGTGGCGGTTTTCGGGGTCGCGGGCGACCGGCTGTCGGTGATCGGGCGGCAGGGGCACCGGGCGGGCGCCGAGCACGCCTCCGGTGACATACCCGTGGACCACGACGCCCCGGCCACCGAGGTGGTCCGCACCGGACGGGCGGTCTACCTGCCCTCACCGGACCACTACCGCGAGCGCTTCCCCGCCGCCTGGCCGCTGGCCCGGTCCCGCCACCGCCACTCGTGGGCCTATCTGCCGCTGATCGTCGCGGGGCGCACCATCGGCGCCTGGATGGCCGGATTCGCCCACCCGATGCCGTTCTCGCCCGACGAGCGCTCGGTCCTGACCACGATCGCCCGGATGCTCGCCCAGGCACTGGCCCGTACCGCGCTCCAGGAGACCGAGCGCGAACTGGCGGACGGGCTCCAGCGCTCGATGCTGCCCGCCCGCAAGCCCGACATCCCCGGTCTCGCGGTGGCCGCGCGCTATGTGCCCACCGGCGGCGGGCTCCAGGTCGGCGGCGACTGGTACGACGTGATCGCACTGCCCTCGGGACGCACCGCGCTGGTGATCGGCGATGTGCAGGGCCATGACGTACGGGCGGCCGGGATCATGGGTCAGCTCAGGATCGCGGTGCGCGCGTACGCCTCCGAGGGGCACCACCCGGACGCGGTGCTCTCCCGCGCCTCCCGGTTCCTCGCCGGGCTCGGCGACACCGGTGCGCCGGGCGCCGGGGACGGCTGGGACCCGCGGTTCGCCACCTGTCTGTACATGGAGGTGGATCCGGTCGCGGGCACGCTGGACATCGCCCGCGCCGGTCATCACGATCCGGCGGTGCGGCTGGCGGACGGCACGATGGTGATCCGGCCGACGGCGGGCGGACTGCCGCTGGGGATCGACCCGGACAGCGACTACCCCACCACCCGGGTGGTGCTGGAGCCCGGCGAGACCCTGCTGATGTGCACCGACGGGCTGATCGAGACCGGTGGGCACGATCTGGAGACCGGCTGGGAGCGGATCCGGGAGGTCTTCGAGCGGCCCGCCGCGCCGGCCGGCGGCGCCGACCACGACCTCGAATCGCTGGCCGAGGCCCTGGTGCAGGCCGTGCACGGGCCGCGGTCCCACCGTTCCACCGGGCCGCTCGCCGCCCGCCGCGAGGATGACGTGGCCCTGCTGCTGATCCGGCGCGAGGCGGAGGTGTGCCTGGTCGGACCGGGTTCGGCACCGGTGCGGCGGACCGCGGTGACGGTCGCGCAGGCCGAACCGGAGCGGATAGCCGGCGCCCGGCAGCAACTCCGCGACATGCTGCACGACTGGGCGGACCGGGACCAGGTGGAGTCCGCGGTGCTGCTGCTCACCGAGATGGTCACCAACGTGCTGGTGCACACCGACGGTGACGCCCTGCTGGTCGCCGAGGTCAGCGGTCGGCGCGGGGACCGGCGGCTGCGCCTGGACGTGGCCGACGGCAGCGATGAGCTGCCGCACCCCCGCAGTCCTGGTGAACTGGCCTCCTCGGGCCGTGGTCTGCTGCTGATGGAGATGCTGGCCGACGCCTGGGGGGTCGACCCCCGGGGCGACGGCAAGTGCATCTGGGTCGAGCTGCACGAACGGGCGCCGGAGGGGCCGCCCGCCCGCTGAGGCCCCGGCGGCTCAGGCCCCGTCGGCGGGCTCGGCGGGTATGGAGCCCAGCCGTCCGGCCTGGTAGTCCTCCACGGCCTGGGCCAGCTCCGCGCGGGTGTTCATCACGAACGGGCCGTAGTGCATCACCGGCTCGCGGATCGGCTGCCCGCCGAGCAGCACCAGCTCGAAGTTGGGGCTGCGCGACTCCTGGCTCGCGTCGGCCCGTACGGTCAGCGCGTCGCCCTCGCCGAAGACCACCGTCTGCCCGGTGCGGAACGGGCGCCGCTCCGGGCCCGCGGTACCGCGTCCGGCCAGCCCGTAGGCGAGCGCATTGAAGCCGGGGTTCCACGGCAGGGTCAGCTCGGCGCCGGGGCTGAGCGAGACATGCAGCATGGTGATCGGGGTGTGGGTGATCCCCGGGCCCCGGTGGCCGTCGAGCTCGCCCGCGATCAGCCGCAGCAGGGCGCCGCCGTCGGCGGAGGTCAGCAGTCTGACCTTGCCGCCGCCGATGTCCTGGTAGCGCGGCGGCATCATCTTGTCCTTGGCCGGGAGGTTCACCCAGAGCTGGAGTCCGTGGAAGAGCCCGCCGCTCATCACCAGCGACTCCGGCGGGGCCTCGATGTGCAGCAGACCGGATCCGGCGGTCATCCACTGGGTGTCACCGTCGTTGATGGTGCCCCCGCCGCCGTGCGAGTCCTGGTGCACGAAGGTGCCGTCGATCAGATAGGTGACCGTCTCGAAACCGCGGTGCGGATGCCAGGGCGTGCCCTTGGCCTCACCGGGCGCGTACTCCACCTCGCCCATCTGGTCCATCATGATGAACGGGTCGAGGTACCGGTGGTTGATGCCCGCGAAGGCCCGCCGCACCGGGAATCCCTCACCCTCGAAACCGCTGGGCGCGGTGGAGACGGACAGCGCTGGGCGCTGCCGTGCACCGGCCGCTGCCGCGACACGGGGCAGGGTCAGCGGGTTGTCTACGGTCACTGCGGGCATGACGGCCTCCTCGGTCGTTCATCATTCAACTTAATTGAAGGATGAACGACCCGCAAGGGCGCCTCCCAGCCGCTCTAGCCGTACATGCGCCGCATCGCGAAATCGACCATCTGTTCGACCGCCTTGGCGTCGAAGACCATCCGGTGCTCACCCTCCATATCGAGGACGAAGCCGTAGCCGGTGGGCAGCAGGTCGATCACCTCGGCGCCGGTGATGACGAAGTACTTGGACTCCTTGCCCGCGTACCGCCGCAGCTCCTTGAGCGAGGTGAACATCGGGATCACCGGCTGCTGGGTGTTGTGCAGGGCCAGGAAGCCGGGGTTGTCACCGCGCGGGCAGTAGACCTTGGAGGTCGCGAAGATCTGCTGGAAGTCCTCCGCCGACATCGAGCCGGTGGTGAAGGCGCGCACCGCGTCGGCCAGCGACGGCGGCGACGGCTCGGGGTACAGCGGCTGCTCGCCGTATCCCGCACCCGGCTGGGGATGGTGCGACAGCGGCGGCTGCTGTTGCGGCGGAGGTGGCGGAGCGGCGTAACCCTGCCCTGCGCTCGCGTTCTGGTCGTAGCCGTACATGCCCTGAAGCGTACTGAGTCACAGTTGACCGTTTGAGGGTTGCCCTTTATTACCGACGGGTAGCATCATGGCGTCCGAGATCGCATCGATACGCGTTACGCCAGAGGACCCTGCCTCCCGAGCCTTACGGAGCCGTCGCCATGGGGCACTACAAGTCGAATCTCCGCGACATCGAGTTCAACCTCTTCGAGGTGCTCGGGCGCGACAAGCTGTACGGCACCGGTCCGTTCGCGGAGATGGACGTCGAGACCGCCAAGAGCGTGCTCGCCGAGATATCCCGGCTCTCCGAGAACGAGCTGGCCGACTCGTACACCGACTCGGACCGCAACCCGCCGGTCTTCGACCCGGCCACGAACACCGCGCCGATCCCCGAGTCGTTCAAGAAGAGCTACCAGGCGTACATGGACTCCGAGTGGTGGCGCCTGGGCGTCCCGGAGTCGCTGGGCGGCACCTCCTGCCCGCGCTCGCTGCTGTGGGGCTCGGCCGAGACCATCCTCGGGTCCAACACCCCGATCTGGATGTACGCCTCCGGTCCCGCCTTCGCCGGTGTGCTCCACGACGAGGGCACCGAGGAGCAGCTGAAGATCGCTCAGCTCATGGTGGACAAGCAGTGGGGCTCCACCATGGTGCTGACCGAGCCGGACGCGGGCTCGGACGTGGGCGCCGGCCGCACCAAGGCGGTCCAGCAGGAGGACGGCACCTGGCACATCGACGGGGTGAAGCGCTTCATCACCTCCGGTGAGCACGACCTCTCCGACAACATCATCCACTTCGTGCTGGCCCGCCCCGAGGGCGCGGGACCGGGCACCAAGGGTCTGTCGCTGTTCATCGTCCCCAAGTTCGACTTCGACTGGGAGACCGGCGAGCTCGGCGAGCGCAACGGCGTCTACGCCACCAACGTCGAGCACAAGATGGGCCTGCGGGCGTCCAACACCTGTGAGCTCACCTTCGGTGCCAGTGGTCCGGCCAAGGGCTGGCTGCTGGGCGAGAAGCACGACGGCATCCGCCAGATGTTCAAGATCATCGAGTTCGCGCGGATGATGGTCGGCACGAAGGCCATGGCCACCCTCTCCACCGGCTACCTGAACGCGCTGGAGTACGCCAAGGAGCGGGTGCAGGGCGCCGACCTGGCGGCCTTCACCGACAAGACCGCCCCGCGCGTCACCATCACCCACCACCCGGACGTGCGCCGCTCGCTGATGACGCAGAAGGCGTACGCGGAGGGCCTGCGCTCGCTCGTCCTCTACACCGCCTCCGTCCAGGACGAGATCCTGGTCAAGGAGGACGCGGGCGAGGACGCCTCCGAGGTCCACGGCCTCAACGACCTGCTGCTGCCCATCGTCAAGGGCTACGGCTCGGAGAAGGCGTACGAGCAGCTCGCGCAGTCGCTCCAGACCATCGGCGGCTCCGGCTACCTCCAGGAGTACCCGCTGGAGCAGTACATCCGGGACGCCAAGATCGACACCCTCTACGAGGGCACCACGGCGATCCAGGGTCAGGACTACTTCTTCCGCAAGATCGTCCGCGACCAGGGCAAGTCGCTGACCATCATCTCGGAGGAGATCAAGAAGTTCCTGGCCGAGGCCGTCGGCGGCGAGGAGCTGGCCCCGGCCCGCGAGCGGCTCGCCCAGGCCGCGGTGGACCTCGAGGCGATCGTGGGCGCCATGCTCACCGACCTGGCCGCCACCGAGCAGGACGTCAGGTCGATCTACAAGGTCGGCCTGAACTCCACCCGTCTGCTGATGGCCTCCGGTGACGTCATCATCGGCTACCTGCTGCTCAAGGGCGCGGCGGTGGCCAGCGAGAAGGTGGGCAGCGCCTCGGCGAAGGACCGCTCCTTCTACCAGGGCAAGATCGCGGTCGCGAAGTTCTTCGCGCAGGAGGTCCTGCCGGGCCTCACCGTCCAGCGCTCGCTGGCCGAGACCGTCGACCAGAGCCTGATGGACCTGGACGAGTCCGCGTTCTGATCACTCGGTGACGCCGACCCGCAGAGCCTGAGCGAAGCCGTCCAGCGGCGGTGGAAGCCGGCCGGCCCCCTTCCGGGGCGGCCGGCTTCCGTGCTGCCGCCACCGGTCCGGCGCCGCCGCGCCCTACCGCTCCTCGTCGGGCCGTCGCTCCCGCAGTGCCCGTTCCACCTCTTCCCACGCCTGACGGCGGATCTCCTCGCCCTCGGCCAGGAGGTTTTCGACCGACTCGCCCCCGCCGTCCGGGGGCCGGGGCCGGGCTCTCAGCTTGGCCAGCAGGTCCCGGCACGCCTCGTCCTCGGTGGCGAACCGGTTCATGTCACGGTCCGCCGAGCGCTCCCGCAGCCCGGTCGTCCAGCCTCCTTCCGGCGCGGGGCGCAGGAAGTAGTAGGCGTCCGGCTGGACCGGGATGTCATGCACTCCCGGGATGTCGTACAGCGCGTCCGGCACCTGGTCCTCCTGGAGGACTCCGATCAGTTCCCAGCGATCCACGGGAACCAGCATCCGCGATCAGTTGAGCGCGGTCAGGTTCCCGGCCGCGACGAGCTGGGCGACGGTCGGGCCGGTCAGGTACTGGAGACCGCCTCCCGGCTGGCCGAACCAGGACCGGATCGGACCCGCCTCCACCACGAAGGGCTTGGTGACCTTGTAGAGGTGATACCCGAACGGGTAGTTGGGATCGAGGGTGTTGAGGTTGCTCGGCGGCAGCGCGCGCTCGGTGTAGGGGGTTCCGGCCGGGGCGAGGAAATGACCGAAACCGCTGCCGAAGAGGTCCACCTTCTGGCCGGTCCGCAGCGAGATGGTGGTCTTCAGCGGCTCGCCGTTCAGCAGCGTCCAGCCGTCCGGGTACGGGTACCACCAGCCGTTGGTGGTCTCGTTCCAGTAGCAGTTGAGGAAGGCCGCGGAGGTGCGGTAGCCGTCCAGTCGCTGGTAGCCCTCCAGCATCCGGCCGATCGGGCCGGTGCGGGGCAGATACCGGGGGCCGAGCCGCCAGTCACCCTCGTAGTACTGCTGCGGATTGGCGGGCGCACTGTTCGTGCCCCCCACGCGGTCCGCGATCGGACACGGCGCCGGGCGGCCGTTACCGCCCCCGCCCGTACCACCGGTGGTCTTCGGGTCGGACGTACCGGCCTGGGAAGAGGAGGGAACCAGCCCCATGGCGACGAACCCGGCGGCGGGCTGCGCCACAGCCGAGCCACCGCTGCACAGCAGCAGCAGCGACCCCAGGACAACGAGGACGTGTCGAAGAACGCGCATCCGGTCTTTCCCCTTGTGTGAGACTCAGTACGAGGGAGCAGTCACGGGGAATATCGGCGTATTTGCCGGACTCATAGCCTTAGCTGACGTGCTTTCATCAGATCGGCCCAACACCACCCCCCGGATGGTTCCCTTCCCGGGCCGCCCGGTCGCGGGGCCGGTCCGAACCTATGCTGAGCACATGAGCGCACACCCCGGCGTCGACCGCGGCCACACCGATGACCTGATGTCCTTCCTCCGCGCCAGCCCATCGCCGTACCACGCGGTGGGAAATGCTGCTCAGCGCCTGGAAAAGGCAGGTTTCCGGCAGGTCGAGGAGACCGCCGCCTGGGACGGCGAGGCGGGCGGGCGGTATGTGCTGCGGGGTGGAGCGATCATCGCGTGGTACGTGCCCGAGGGGGCGAGCCCGTCCACTCCGTACCGAATCGTGGGCGCTCACACCGACTCTCCCAATTTGCGGGTCAAGCCGATTCCCGACACCGGGGCGCACGGCTGGCGCCAGATCGCCGTGGAGATCTACGGCGGCGCTCTCCTCAACACCTGGCTCGACCGCGACCTCGGTCTCTCCGGCCGGATCACCCTCAGAGACGGCTCCCACCGGCTGGTCACCGTCGACCGTCCGCTGCTGCGGGTGCCCCAGCTCGCGGTGCATCTGGACCGGTCCGTCAACAGCGAGGGCCTCAAGCTGGACAAGCAGCGCCATATGACGCCGATCTGGGGCCTGGGCGAGGTCGAGGAGGGCGATCTGCTCCGCTTCGTCGCCGAGGAGACCGGTGTCGCGGCCGATGAGATCGGCGGCTGGGACCTGATGGTGCACAGCGTCGAACCGCCCGCGTACCTCGGGCGTGACCGCGAACTGGTGGCCGGTCCCCGGATGGACAACCTGCTCTCGGTGCACGCCGGTACGGCCGCGCTGGTGGCCGCGTCCGCCCGGTCCGGTCTCGACGCCATCCCCGTGCTCGCCGCGTTCGACCACGAGGAGAACGGCAGCCAGTCCGACACCGGCGCCGATGGCCCGCTGCTCGGCAACGTCCTGGAGCGCTCGGTCTTCGCCCGCGGCGGCGGCTACGAGGAGCGGGCACGCGCCTTCGCGGGCAGTGTCTGCCTCTCCTCCGACACCGGGCACGCCGTCCACCCCAACTACGCCGAGCGCCATGAGCCCGGCCACCACCCACGTCCCAACGGGGGCCCCATCCTGAAGGTGAACGTCAACCAGCGCTACGCCACCGACGGCGCCGGGCGGGCCGTGTTCGCCGCCGCCTGCGAGCGAGCCGGGGTGCCCTGGCAGAGCTTCGTCTCCCACAACTCCATGCCGTGCGGCACCACGATCGGCCCGATCACCGCCGCCCGTCACGGCATCTCCACCGTCGACATCGGCGTGGCGATCCTGTCCATGCACTCGGCGCGCGAGCTGTGCGGGGCGCAGGACCCCAGGCTGCTCGCCAAGGCGCTGACCGCATTCCTGGAGGGCTGAGTGCACTTCTCCCTGCTGGGCCCCGTAACGGTGACCAACGGCCCCCCGGCAGCGGCCGTCGAGGTCCCGTTGGGGGCGGCCAAACGGCGCAGCGTGCTGGCCATGCTGCTGCTGCGGCCCAACTCGACGGTCTCCATGGAGCAGTTGATCTCCAGTCTGTGGGAGGAGGAGCCGCCCGCCCACGCCAAGACCGTCATCCAGGGGCATGTCTCCCGGCTGCGGGCGGTGCTGGCCGAGCACGGCGCCGGTGAGCTGGGCGTCGAGCTCAACACCCACGGCTCCGCCTATCTGCTGCGGCTGCCCGAAGGGCTGGTCGACGCCCAGCGCTTCGACCACCTGGTCTCCAGCGCCCAGCCGGAAGCCGCCCCGGCCGACGCCGTGCAGCTGCTGAGCCAGGCGCTCGGGCTGTGGCGCGGTCCGGCGCTCACCGGGACGGTGGCCAGTCCGCCGTTCGCCGCCGCGGCCCACGCCCTGGAGGAGCGGCGGCTGACCGCCGTGGAGGCGCTGGCCCGTGCGTACGGGGCCCTCGGCGAGCACGACCGGGCCGCGGGCGTACTGCACCCCGCCGCCCTCGCACAGCCGCTGCGCGAGGGGCTGATCGCGGATCTGATGCTGGCGCTGTACCGCACCGGACGGCAGTCCGACGCGATCGCCTGGTTCCACCGCACCCGGGAGCTGCTCGCCGACGACCTGGGAGTGGACCCGGGGGAGCGGCTGACCTCCGCGTACCAGGAGATCCTGCGGGCCGGACCGGTCGCGGACACCGGCCGCGGCGGCACCGACGGCACGGGGCAGCCCGTGGCCCAGCAGGCGGCCGCCGCCCCCGCCCATCCGGCCGCCGCCCCCGCGGCCGCGACCGGCGGACCGGTGCCCGAACTGCTCCCCCGGCCCCCGGCCGGGTTCCTCGGGCGGACCGAGGAGCTCGCGGAGCTGACCCGGCTGACGCTGCCCGCCGAACCGGACCGCGGCTACGGCGGCGCCCCCGGCGGCTTCCCGTCCGAGGGCGGCATCACGCTCGTCACCGGCCCCGCCGGGGTCGGCAAGACCGGCCTCGCGGTGTACTGGGGCCACGCCTACGCGGGTGCCTTCCCCGACGGACGGCTCTTCGCGGACCTGCGCGGGTTCAGCGGCGGTGAGGCGGCGACACCGCTGGAGGTGCTGCGCGAGTTCCTGTACAGCATGGGGACGCCGCCCGACCAGATACCGTCCTCGCCGCAGGCCGCCTCCGCGCTCTACCGCTCGCTGGTCGCCCGGCGGCGGCTGCTGGTGGTGCTGGACAACGCGAGCAGCTCCGCCCAGGTGCGGCCGCTGCTGCCCGGCGGTCCGCACTGCGCCACCCTGGTCACCAGCCGCAGCAGGCTCGACGGGCTGATCGCCACCGACGCCGCCCGGCCGACCCGGCTGCACGCGCTCGGACCGGAGGACGGCATCTCGCTGCTCGGCGCGCTGCTCGGGCCGGACCGGGTTGCCGAGGACCCCGCCGCCGCACGGGAGTTGGTGGCCCTGTGCGACGGACTGCCGCTGGCACTGCGCGCCGCCTCGGCCCAGCTCATGGCCCGGCCCCGCTGGCGGCTGGCCCGGCTGGCCACCGCCCTGCGTGACGAGCGGCGCAGGCTCGCCCTGCTGTCGGCGGAGGACGCGGGTGTGGCCGCCGCGCTGCGCAACTCGGTGGCCCGGCTCTCCGCGGACGACGCCGCGCTGCTGCGCACCCTGGGCACCGGTTTCGCCCGGGAGGTCAACACGGCGGAGGCAGCGGCGCTGTCCGGGGCGGATCCGGAGCTGATCCAGGACGCCCTGGACCGGCTCGCGGAGATGCATCTGCTGGACGAGGAGGCCACCAACCGCTACGTGATGAGCGATCTGGTGAAGCTCTTCGCCCAGGGCGACGGCAGCGGGGACGGGCCTCCGGGCGGGCTCCCGCGAGGCGGCTGACGCGGCTGACGGGCGGTGCGTCCGCCCGTCAGCACACGTGGTGACGACATCGGGAACGGGCGCCCGCGGGGCGCGTTAGTGGGGCGTTAGCGGTCCGGCAGCCGTGCGGCAGCCGGACGCCAGCGGGAGCGGACAGTCTTGAGACGTACCGCAGGAAGACCGCAGCACCGCTCACGTCACCCACAGGGGGAACCTCCGATGTCGATCGCCACCGTCAACGCCCGCACCGTCCGCACCGCCGTCGCCAGCGTGACCCTGATGGCCGCCGCCCTGACCCTCGCGGCGTGCAACAACGACGACGCGGAGGGCGTCAAGCGCTCCGGTGCCGCCCAGAGTTCGGCCGCCGCCGACGCCGGCGCCAAGGGTGGCGACAAGCAGGACGCGACCGGGGGCGCCGACGCCGGTGCCCAGGGCGGCGCCCAGGCGGGCGGCGACGGCAAGGCTCCCGCCCCGAGCGGCAGCGCCGGTGCAGACGGTGCGAACGGCTCCGGCTCCAAGATCACCACCTGTGACCCGAGCAAGGTGTCGATGACGGTCTCGAAGGTCTCCCGGCCGGTCAACCACCTGCTGCTGAAGGCGACCAACAACTCCGGCGTCATCTGCGACCTCCCGTACTTCCCCGTGCTGCGCTTCGACGACGCCCAGGCGGCCACCCCCGAGGCGGAGGAGACCAAGCCGCAGGCGGTCGTCTCCCTCGAGCCCGGCAAGTCCGGCTACGCGGGCATCCTCACCTCCAGCGCCGACGGTTCCGGCACCAACGGCACCAAGGTCACCGAGCTGAGCGTCTACCTCAAGGGCAAGGACGCGGCCACCTCCGTCGCGCTGCCCGGCGGCTCGGTCTACATCGACGACAGCGCGCAGGTCACCTACTGGCAGAGCGACAGCTCCGACGCCCTCAACTGGTGACCCCGCGGGCGGCATCCGCCCGCACCCGACCCGGGCAGCCGACGTCCCCCTCGGCTGCCCGTCTGACGACGGCCCCCGGCACCCCCTGCCGGGGGCCGTCCCGTCATATCCCGCCCCCGCACCCCGCACGTCCCGCACCGACCGTCCCGCATGGATGTCCCAGCAGGTCACAGCGGTGGGCCGGAACGGGACGTCCCAGGGGACGCCGGTACCCCCGAACCCCCCTTCCGTCCGGCCGAGAGTGGATCCCGTCGCCACGGCGGATCGGCCCGGCGGCTCAACCGGGAGGCACCGGCGGACGGCCGGTGCCCATCGACAGGGGGATTCCGAGATGACGCACTCCACCGCGCAACGTCCACGCCGGACCCTGCTGCGCACGGTCCTTCCCACGATCGTCGCGGCCGGTATCGGCGCCGCCGGACTCGTGGGCTGCTCCGGCGACAGCGGTGACGACGCGAAGGCGGGCAAGGCCGACCGGGCCGGCGCCGCGGCGGGCAGGACGGCCGGGAAGAGCGCTCTGAGCCGTGACACCGGGGCCGGGTCCGGTGATCCGGGTCTGAAGCTGAAGACCACCAGCGGTGAGTTCGGCACCAAGGCGGCGGCCACGGCCGACTTCCCCACCTGGGGTACGCGCTGGGTGGTGCACCGGACCGCGGACACCGGCTCCGCCTCGGCGGGAATGATCAACCAGGGTGCGGCGGGCCAGGACCGGATCACCGCCGACTACCAGGTCGACACCGGGCGCAAGGTCTGTGAGGACGGTGCCTGTTCGACCTACATGGCCCACATCACCAAGCCGGTCAACGGCTTCCTCAGCGTCGTCGCGGTGGACATCCCGCAGGACTCGCTGCCCGGTGTGCCCGTACAGAACGGCGGTCAGCCGCCGAAGCCGCCGCAGACCGGCGGCACTCGCGGCGAAGCCCTCCAGCGGGCCACCGGCTGGCTCACCGCCAACGGCGGCACCCGCGTCCCGTACAGCCAGGCCAGGCTGTGGAAGGACGGCTACCGGCAGGACTGCTCGGGCTTCGTCTCCATGGCGCTGGGGCTGAAGGCCCCCGGCACCAACACCGTGGGGCTCACCGGCTCCAGTATCACCCGGCCGATCCCGCTGAACGAGCTCAGGCCCGGTGATCTGTTCATCGACGCCTCGGGCGACAACAACACCCGCCACGTGGTGATGTTCGAGAAGTGGAACGACGCCGCCCACACCTCGTACACCTCCTACGAACAGCGCGGCGACTTCGGGACGGACCATGCGACCCGGAAGTACGGACTGGAGCCGGGCAGTGAGTACAAGCCCTACCGTCCGCTGAAGTTCACGGACTGATGCGCTGGTTCACGGAGTGATCCGCTCCTGATCCGGTTCCTGTAACGAGCGGCACGTCCACCGTGGGGGTGTGGACGTGCCGCTCGCCATGTCCATGATCCACATGCTGCAATGGTGGACGTGCCAGCGCATCCGAACCGCCCGGAGAACCCACGCCGCAAACCACTCGCCCCGCTCCCCGGCCAGCTCTCCGGCCCGGTGCGGGAATTCGTGACCGCACTACGTCATATGCATGGCGAACTCGGCCTGAGTCTGAGCGAGTTGGAGCGCAGACTGCCCGCCAGCCGCTCCTCGCTCTCCCGCTACCTCCGTGGACAGAGCCTTCCCGACGAACGCCTCCTGGTCCAGTGGGGAAAGCTCTCGTTCACCGCCGAGGACCGGCTGCCCGAACTGGTGGCGCTGCTGCACCGGGCCAACGAGGCCGGCCCGGCCGACGGCGGTGCCGCCGCGACGGCAGGGACCGCAGCGCCCGCCCAGGACACCGGCCGGCCGGAGGGCGGGTCACCCTCCCCATCGCCGCGCGGACGGACGCGGCTGGTTCTCGCGGCCGTCGGCACGGTCGCGGTCATCGCCGCGGCCACGGTCACCACCCTGGCCCTGCGCTCCTCCGGCGACGGCTCCTCCGACCGGCCCGCCACGACGAAGGGCAGCGCCCGGATCACCGTCCACAACGCCGAACGGGACTGCCGGACCCAGCGCACCCGCTACTGCGCGCTGGGCCTGGCCGAGGACCCGTACCTCGCCTACCGCCCGTCGAACATCGTGGACCGGGTCTGGCACGGCGACGTACTGCGCGCCGACTGCCGGATCGCCAACGGGGTCACGGTGACCGACGAGGCGGGCGGGCACAGCAGTATGTGGTTCCGGGTCAGCAAGGACGGCGAACGGGTGTGGATCCCGGCCATCCGGATCCGGGCCGACCAGGTGCAGTACACCAAGCTGCCCAACTGCCCCGGCTGACCGCCGCCGACCGGCCTCCCGTCAGGCGGGCTCGTCCATCCCGGCGAGCACCAGGGGGAGCCGTACCGCACCGCCCTCGGCGATCCGCACCGGAACGCCCCAGTCCTGCTGGTGCACATGGCAGGCCGGGTACTCGTTGGCGGGGTCGTCGTCGCAGGACGCGGCCATCGCCGAGACATGCAGCACGCCCTCGGTCACCCCGTCCGCCAGCACCAGGTCCCGGCCGAGGTCGGTACCCGCGCCATCGCCCCCGGCCAGCAGTCCGGGCGGGGTCGCGGAGACCAGCAGCCGGGTGGAGGGGCCGTAGCGGGTGTCCAGCTTCTGTCCCGTGGGCGCCTGGAAGACCACGTCCAGCCGGAGCGTGCCCGGGGCGATCTCGGTGGCCGCGCGCTGGGTGCGGTGCGCCATCGCCTCCACCCGTACGGCCTCCTCGGGCAGCCGCAGCCGGGTCAGCCGGTGCCGGGCCGACTCCACCACCACGATGTCCCGGTCCGCCAGCACCGCGCCGGACGGTTCGCGCAGATCGGTGGCGAGCGTGCTGACCTCGTCGGTGGCCGGGTCATAGCGGCGCAGCGCGTGGTTGTAGGTGTCGGCGATCGCGACGGAGCCGTCGGGCAGCGCGGTGACACCCAGCGGGTGCTGGAGCAGCGCCTGCGCGGCCGGCCCGTCCCGGTGGCCGAAGTCGAAGAGACCGGTGCCCACGGCCGTGCGGACGGCGAAGCCGTCGCCGTCCCGCTCCACCCAGCGGAGCGCGGAGGTCTCGGAGTCGGCGACCCACAGCCGGTCCCCGGCCGCGGCGAGCCCGGAGGGCTGGGCGAACCACGCCTCCCCGGCGGGCCCGTCGACCAGGCCCTCGTTGGTGGTCCCGGCGGCGGCTCCGACCGTCCCGGCCTCCGGGTCGTAGGTCCACAGCTGGTGGACACCGGCCATGGCGATCCACAGCCGGCCGGCGAACCAGGCCAGGTCCCACGGCGAGGACAGGTCCACCTCACGGGCGGGACCCCCGTCGGGCGAGCCCTGCCACCACTGGCGGCCGGTTCCGGCGAGGGTGGTGGTCTCCCCGGTGGCGGGGTCGAAGCGGCGCAGCGCGTGGTTGACCGTGTCGGCGACGGCGACCGTGCCGTCGGGCAGCGCCGCGAGCCCCTGGGGTTCGCTGAAGCGGGCCCGCTCCGGGGCGCCGTCGGCCAGCCCGCGGGTGCCGTCACCGATCCGGCGCACCACGGTCTCGCCGTCCGCAGCCAGCTCCACGAGCTGGTGCCGGGTGGTGTCGGAGACCAGGAAGGTGCCGCCGGGCAGCGGGAGGGCCTTGCCGGGGAAGCGCAGCTCGGTGGGGACGGGCTCGGGGGGTACGTACGGCCCGTCGCCGCGGCGCAGTGTGCCCTTGGCCTCGTGCTCCGCCTCCAGCTCCGCCACCAGGGCCTCGATGGCGTGGGCATGGCCCTCGCCCGCGTGCTGGGCGACCACATAGCCCTCGGGGTCGATGACGACGAGGGTGGGCCAGGCGCGCACCGCGTACTGCTTCCAGGTGGCGAGCTCGGGGTCGTCGAGGACGGGGTGGTGCACGCCGTAGCGCTCGACGGCGTCCACGACCGCCTGGTGTTCGGCCTCGTGGACGAACTTCGGCGAGTGCACCCCGATGATCACGACGGTGTCGCGGTGCTTCTCCTCCAGCTCGCGCAGCTCGTCCAGGACGTGCAGACAGTTCACACAGCAGAACGTCCAGAAGTCCAGGATCACGATGCGCCCCCGCAGATCCGCGAGGGTGAGGTCATTACCGCCGGTGTTGAGCCAGCCGCCCCCGCCGATCAGCTCGGGGGCGCGGACGCGTGCACGTGGAGCCATATCCCCATCAAACATCAGCCCCCGGGGCCGGCATTCCCCCGGGGCCGGGCGGCGGGTCCGGGCAGCCCCAGCCTGCGGTCGCGGAGCACCGGGAGATCGGTGCGGACCTGGTCGACCCGGCCCAGGTCCAGCTCGACGGTGAGCACTTCCTCGGCGGTCCCCGCCTCGGCGACCACTTCGCCCCAGGGGTCCACGACGATGCTGTGCCCGGCCTGCTCCACCCCGGCGTGGGTGCCGGTGGAGCAGCAGCCCAGGACGTACGCCTGGTTCTCCACGGCGCGGGCGCGGTTCAGCAGCCGCCAGTGCTCGCGGCGGCGGGCGGGCCATCCGGCCGGGATCACCAGGACCTTCGCCCCGGCCTCGGTCAGCAGCCGGAAGAGCTCGGGGAACCGGAGGTCGTAGCAGATGGCCAGGCCCAGGGTGGCGTCCCGCGGGCCGGTGGTGACGATGTCCTGGCCCGCGCCCATCATCACGGCCTCGCCCTCGTCGAAGCCGAAGAGGTGGATCTTGCGGTAGGTGCTCACCAGGGCGCCGTCGGGCGAGAAGACCAGGGCGGTGTTGTAGAGGGTGCCGTCGGGGGCGCGTTCGACGAGGGAGCCCGCGTGCAGCCAGACCCCGGCGTCCCGGGCGGCGGCGGCCATGGCGCGTGCGGTGGGGCCGTCCAGCGGTTCGGCGCCGCTGACGAAGGAGTCGTAGGCGAAGGCCCCGAGCGTCCACAGTTCGGGCAGCACCACCAGATCGGAGCCGCCCTGGGCGCGGACGGTGTCCGCGGCGCGGTCACGGCGGCTTTCGGGGGACTCGTCCGGGTCTACGCGGATCTGGACCAAAGAGGCTCGCACACTACCACCGCTCCCAGCGTTGGAGACCGTCAACCGGGCCTACGATCGGACCCGAAAGCACTGCCCCGGCACTCGCGGGCAGCGTAACTTGAAGCCACACACCAGCACCCAGCCCGCGCACCAACCGCCCGAGGGGTCCCGTGACCGTCCATTCCAGCCTTCAGACCTCCATCGACGCCTGGACCCATTCCATCGACGCTATATCGGAGTTGGTGAATCCGCTCGCCGAGAAGGAGTGGAACCGCCGCACCGAGTGCCCGGGGTGGTCGGTGAGGGACGTCGTCTCGCATGTGATCGGACTCGAGTGCGAGATGCTCGGCGACCCCCGCCCCATCCACACGCTGCCGCGCGACCTGTACCACGTCACCAACGAGATGTCGCGGTACATGGAGGTCCAGGTCGACGTCCGGCGCTGCCACACGGCGCCCGAGATGACGTCCGAGCTGGAGTACACCGTCATCCGGCGGTCCCGTCAGCTGCGGAACGAGAAGCGGGAGCCGGACACCGTGGTGCGCGTCCCCGGCTTCCCCGACATGACCCTCGAAGCGGCCCTGGCGCGGCGGGCGTTCGACGTCTGGGTGCATGAGCAGGACCTGCGGCGGGCGCTGGGCCGGCCCGGCAACCTGGACTCCCCCGGTGCCCTGATCGCCCGGGACACCCTGCTGTCCGGGCTGCCGAAGGTGGTCGCCAAGGACGCGGGCGCCGCGCCCCATTCGGCGGTGGTCTTCGATGTGCACGGTCCGCTGGAGTTCATGCGGACCGTCCGGGTGGACGCGGACGGCAAGGGCACCATCGACGGCAGTGTCTCGCTCGGCCCGACCGTGACGCTCACCCTGGACTGGGAGACCTATCTGCGGCTGGGCTGCGGGCGGGTGCGGCCCGAGGCGGTCACCGAGCGGGTGAAGGTCGAGGGGGACCAGCAGCTCGCCGAGGCGATCCTCGACCACTTCGCCCTCACGCCGTAGCCCCTCCGGACGGCCGGACCCCGGCGGGCGGCCGTCACGCCGGTACGTGCACCGCCTCGACGCGGCTCGCCACGACGCGTTCGCGCTCCCGGCGGTGCGCGCGCCCGCGCAGCCGCAGCACCTGGGAGACGCCCAGCGCCTGGAGGACGAAGACCGAGGCGAACGCGATCCGGAAGTTGTCGCCGGTGAGGTCCAGCAGCACCCCGACGGCCAGCAGCGTGGTCATGGAGGCCGTGAAGCCGCCCATGTTGACGATGCCGGAGGCGGTCCCCATCCGCTCCGGCGGGTTGGCCGGGCGGGCGAAGTCGAAGCCGATCATCGACGCCGGACCGCAGGAGCCGAGCACCACGCACAGGGTGATCAGCAGCCACAGCGGGGCGTGCGCGGACGGCCAGGCCAGCACCGAGCCCCACAGCAGGGCGGTGGTGGTGACGGTGCCGAGCGCCAGCGGGGCGCGGGCGGCGTGGTGGCGGGCGATGACCTGACCGTAGATCAGGCCGATCACCATGTTGGAGAGCACCACCAGGGTCAGCAGCTCACCCGCCGTGCCGCGGGACAGCCCCTCGGCCTCGACCAGGAACGGCATCCCCCACAGCAGCAGGAAGACCATGGCCGGGAACTGGGTCGTGAAGTGGACCCACATACCCAGCCGGGTGCCGGGCTCCCGCCAGGCGGCGGCGATCTGACGGCGGACGAAGCCCTTGCCGCCGTGCGGCGCGGCGACCGGTTCGTACCCCTCGGGGTGGTCCTTGAGGAACACCAGCACCAGGACGAGCACGACCAGTCCGCCGACCGCGCTGCCCGCGAAGGTCGGGGTCCAGCCCGCGTCGTGCAGGGCCCGGGCGATCACCAGGGTGGAGATCAGGTTCCCGGCCATCCCGATCAGCGCCGCCACCTGGCCGATCAGCGGTCCGCGCCGGGCCGGGAACCAGCGCGAGCCCAGCCGCAGCACGCTGATGAAGGTCATCGCGTCCCCGCAGCCGAGCAGCGCCCGCGCCCCCAGCGCCATCGGGTACGAGTGGGAGAGCGCGAAGGCGAACTGCCCGGTGGTGAACAGCGTGGCGCCGAGCGCCAGCACGGTACGGGTGCCGAGCCGGTCCACCAGCAGCCCCACGGGTATCTGCATCCCGGCGTAGACCAGGAGCTGGAGGATGGAGAAGGTGGACAGCGCCGAGGCGTTGACGTGGAAGCGCTCGGCGGCGTCGATACCCGCCACCCCGAGGCTGGTGCGATAGGTGATGGCGATGAAGTAGACGCCGACGCCGAGACCCCACACGGCGACGGCGCGGCGCCCTCCGGGTGGGTCCCCGGGCAACCGGGGGGTGGTCATCGGGCCTCACCCCGCGCCAGGTTGTTCACCCAGCTGATGTGGCGCTGCACGGTGGCGGAGGCCGAGCGCGTGTCCCCGGCGCGCAGGGCGGTCAGGATCTCGGTGTGCTCGGTGATGTTCTTGGCGATGCGGTCCGGCTCGGCGTGCATGGTGGCGACCCCCATCCGCAGCTGCCGGTCGCGCAGCTGGTCGTAGAGCTGGGCCAGGATGCCGTTCCCGGCGGCCCGGACGATCTCGGCGTGGAAGCAGCGGTCGGCGACCGCGAACGCGGCGAGGTCCCCCGCCACCGCATGCCCCTTCTGCTCCTCCAGCAGCTCCTCCAGCCGCCGCAGCAACGGCTCCCCGGCGGGCACCACCTTGGCGACCGCGTGCTGCTCGACCAGCAGCCGGGTCTCCACCACGTCCGCGATCTCCTGCGCGGAGACCGGCAGCACCAGGGCGCCCTTCTTGGGGTAGAGCTTCAGCAGCCCCTCCGCCTCCAGCCGCAGCAGCGCCTCCCGCACCGGCGTCCGCGACACCCCGACGGCCTCGGCCAGCTCCCCCTCGCTCAGCAGCGTCCCGCCCTCGTAACGGCGGTCGAGAACGGCCTGTTTGACGTGGATGTAGACGCGCTCGGCGGCGGGCGGCGGCTTGATGGCCGTGTCAGTGGGACTCATGATGCGCACATCATAGATACATCAGGTATGCACACGGATCCCCCGTCCGCGATACGGACGCCGCGGGCACCCGTGACAACGCCACGGCCCGCCTGCGCGGGCAGGCGGGCCGTGGCGGTGAAGCGGGGTCAGCCCAGGTTCAGCCCCAGGTGATGAGGCGCTTGGGGCGCTCCAGGATGGCCGCCACGTCGGCGAGGACACGGGAGCCGAGCTCGCCGTCGACCAGACGGTGGTCGAAGGAGAGCGCGAGGGTGGTGACCTGGCGCGGCTTCACCTCGCCCTTGTGGACCCACGGCTGGAGCTTGACGGCGCCGAAGGCGAGGATCGCCGACTCCCCGGGGTTGAGGATCGGGGTGCCGGTGTCCACGCCGAAGACGCCGACGTTGGTGATGGTCACCGTGCCGCCGGACATCGCGGCCGGGCTGGTCTTGCCGTCACGGGCGGTGGCGACCAGCTCACCCAGGGCGGACGCCAGTTCGGGCAGGGTCTTGGCGCCCGCGTCCTTGATGTTCGGGACGATCAGACCGCGCGGGGTGGCCGCCGCGATGCCCAGGTTCACATAGTCCTTGTAGACGATCTCCTGGTTCGCCTCGTCCCAGGAGGCGTTGATGTCCGGGTTGCGCTTGATGGCCACCAGCAGGGCCCTGGCCACCAGCAGCAGCGGGTTGACCCGCACCCCGGCCATGTCCGGGTCCTGCTTGAGGTCGGCGACCAGCTTCATGGTGCGGGTGACGTCGACGGTCACGAACTCCGTCACATGCGGCGCGGTGAAGGCGCTGCTGACCATGGCCTGCGCGGTGGCCTTCCGGACGCCCTTGATGGGCACCCGGCGCTCCCGGGCCCCGGGGGCCACGGCCACGGCCTCGGCGGCGGCGGGGACGGCGGTGGGCGCCTCGGCCGCGGGCACGGCCTGGGCCGCCGCGTGGACGTCCTCGCGGGTGATGATCCCGTCAGGACCGGTCGGGGTGATCGAGGCCAGGTCGATGCCCAGGTCCTTGGCCAGCTTGCGGACCGGGGGCTTGGCCAGCGGACGGGCCGCGCCGATCCGGCCGTGCCCGTTGAGCTCGGGCTCGACCGGCGCGGGCGCCGGGGCCTGGGCCCTGGGCGCGGGAGCCGGCGCGGCGGCCGGGGCCGCGGGCGCGGTGCGCGGCTGCTGCCCCGGCACCGGCTTGCGCGGACGGCGCTTGGTGGAGGCGGGCGCCGCACCGTAGCCGACCAGGTTGGCCTGGCGGCCCTCCGGTTCGGCGGGCTCGGCGGCGGATGCGGCGGGCGCGGCGGCGGGCGCGGGCGCGTCACCGGCGCCCGGCTGGGTGTCCACCGAGATGATCACGGTGCCCACGTCCACCGTGGTGCCCTCGCCGAAGCGCAGTTCATGCACCACCCCGTCGAAGGGGATGGGCAGCTCCACGGCGGCCTTGGCGGTCTCGACCTCGCACACCACCTGGCCGTCCGAGACGGTGTCGCCCGGGGCCACGAACCACTTGAGGATCTCGGCCTCGGTGAGCCCCTCGCCCACGTCGGGCATCTTGAACTCACGGAAGCGCTGTTCGACTGCGGTCATCGTCACGATCTCCTCAAGCCCTTCAGTACGCCAACGCACGGTCTACGGCGTCGAGCACCCGGTCAAGCCCCGGCAGGTACTCGTCCTCGAGCCGCGACGGCGGGTACGGCGCGTGGAAGCCGCCGACCCGCAACACCGGAGCCTCAAGGTGATAGAAGCACCTCTCGGTGATCCGTGCGGCGATCTCCGCACCCGTGCCCAGGAAGACCGGTGCCTCGTGGACCACGACCAGGCGTCCCGTCCGCTCGACGGAGCCCTGGAGGGTGTCGAAGTCGATCGGGGACATCGACCGCAGGTCCACGACCTCGACCGACTTGCCCTCCTCGGCGGCGGCCGCGGCGGCGTCCAGGCACACCTTCACCATCGGGCCGTAGGCCGCCAGGGTGAGGTCGGTGCCCGGCCGCGCCACCCGGGCGGCGTGCAGCGGGGCGGGGATCGCCGAGGTGTCGACCTCGGACTTGTCGTGGTAGCGGCGCTTGGGCTCGAAGTAGATCACCGGGTCGTCGCTGCCGATGGCCTGCTGGAGCATCCAGTAGGCGTCGGAGGCGTTGGACGGCGAGATCACCTTCAACCCGGCGACATGCGCGAACAGCGCCTCGGGCGATTCGCTGTGGTGCTCCACCGCACCGATGCCACCGCCGTACGGAATGCGGATGACGACCGGCATCTTGACCTTGCCGAGCGAGCGCGCGTGCATCTTGGCGAGCTGCGTGACGATCTGGTCGTAGGCGGGAAAGACGAATCCGTCGAACTGGATCTCCACCACCGGGCGGTAGCCGCGCAGCGCCAGACCGATCGCGGTGCCGACGATGCCGGACTCGGCGAGCGGGGTGTCGATCACCCGGTCCTCGCCGAAGTCCTTCTGGAGCCCGTCGGTGACCCGGAAGACGCCTCCCAGCTTGCCGACGTCCTCACCCATGATGAGGACCTTGGGGTCGTTCTCGAGCGCGGTGCGCAGCGACGCGTTGATCGCCTTGGAGAGCGACATCTTCTCGGCTGCCATGTCAGATGCCTTCCTCAGCGGTGACGAACGAAGCCTGGTACGCGGCGAACTGGGCCCGCTCCTCGTCGACCAGGGCGTGGCCGTCGGCGTAGGTGTGCTCGAACATGGCCAGGTCGTCGGGGTCCGGCATGGCACGTACCGCGTCACGAACCCGCTTGGCCAGTGCGTCGCTCTCCCGCTCCAGACCGGCGAAGAACTCCTCGTCGGCCAGTCCCTGCTTGGTCAGGTAGGTGTGCAGCCGCAGGATCGGGTCCTTGGTCTCCCACAGCTCGCGCTCCTCGGCCGAGCGGTAGCGCGTCGGGTCGTCGGAGGTGGTGTGGGCGCCCATGCGGTAGGTGAACGCCTCGATGAGCATCGGGCCCTGGCCGGTGCGGGCCCGCTCCAGGGCGGCCCGGGTGACGGCGAGACAGGCCAGCACGTCATTGCCGTCCACCCGGACGCCGGGGAAGCCGAAGCCCTGGGCGCGCTGGTAGAGCGGCACCCGGGTCTGGCGCTCGGTCGGCTCGGAGATGGCCCACTGGTTGTTCTGGCAGAAGAAGACGACCGGGGCGTTGTAGACCGCGGAGAAGGTGAAGGACTCGGCCACGTCGCCCTGGCTGGAGGCACCGTCACCGAAGTAGGCGATCACCGCGGAATCGGCGCCGTCCTTGGCGATGCCCATCGCGTAGCCCGTGGCGTGCAGCGTCTGGGACCCGATGACGATGGTGTAGAGGTGGAAGTTGTTGCTGTTGGGATCCCAGCCGCCGTGGTTCACCCCGCGGAACATCCCCAGCAGATTGGTCGGGTCGACACCCCGGCACCAGGCCACACCGTGTTCGCGATACGTGGGAAAGACGTAGTCGGAGTCGTTGAGTGCCCGGCCGGAGCCGATCTGCGCCGCCTCCTGGCCCAGCAGCGAGGCCCACAGGCCCAGCTCGCCCTGGCGCTGCAGGGTGGTGGCCTCGGCGTCGAACCGGCGCGTGAGCACCATGTCGCGGTAGAGGCCGCGCAGCTCGTCGGGGGTGAGGTCGATGGAGTACTCGGGGTGTTCGACCCGCTCGCCCTCGGGGGTCAGCAGCTGTACGAGATCGGTCTGGCCCGCCGCCTTCTTCTTGGCGTTCCCCGCACTCGTGCGCTTGGCTCCGCTGCGGCGCGGCTTGCGCGCGGCAGTGCTCTCCACGGTCACGTTGCTCCTCCGTCTGTCCGGCCTCCGGGATCCGCCGGCGGCCAGTTGCGGCTCGCCCGTTCATGACGACGGCGCACGGGGTGGGTGCGTCGAAGCCCGACCGGGCGTGACAGGTTTCCCGGCGGCTGGTCCTGCAAAAAGCACGTTACCCAGTGGGTCGCATGTCTGCGAAACCCCACCTGACCTGCAATTTTGCTTGGATTTCCAAGTAAATCGCGCCGATGGGGACACATCCACTGGTCACAGCCCCGCAGTCCGCCGGACAAGCGCACGGTATCCCGCTGGACAAAGGCACGGGAAGAGTTGGTGTGTGAGACTGGATCCGTGCGCGATGAAGGAAAAATCAGGATTTTCCTACTCGACGACCATGAAGTCGTACGGCGCGGCGTCCGGGAGCTCCTCGCGAGCGAGCCGGATATGGAAGTGGTCGGCGAGGCGGGCACCGCGGCCGACGCGCTGGCCCGGATCACGGCCACCCGTCCGGATGTCGCCGTGCTCGACGTCCGGCTGCCGGACCGCAGCGGGGTCGAGGTCTGCCGGGAGATCCGCTCGCGCGACGAGTCCGTCCACTGCATGATGCTCACCTCCTTCGCGGACGACGAGGCGCTGTTCGACGCCATCATGGCGGGCGCCTCCGGATATGTGCTCAAGGACATCCGGGGCGGCGAACTGCTCGCCGCGGTGCGGGACGTGGCCGCGGGCCGCTCCCTGCTGGACCCGGTGGCCACCGCCCGGGTGCTGGACCGGCTGCGCGGCGGTGTCGCCAAGCCCGACGCCCGGCTGGCCTCGCTCACCGAACAGGAGCGCCGGATCCTGCTGCTGATCGGGGAGGGGCTGACCAACCGGGCGATCGGCGAACGGCTCCATCTCGCCGAGAAGACGATCAAAAACTATGTCTCCAGTCTGCTCTCCAAGCTGGGCATGGAGCGCCGCTCGCAGGCCGCCGCCTATGTGGCCCGGATGCAGGCCGAGACCCAGAAGCACTGAGGCCCCGGAGCGCGCCCGCCACCGCGCCCGCCCCTCCCCGCATCGACCCGCCCCCGTGGTACACCTGCGCGCCCGGTCCGTGACGCCGCGTGATCTAACATCTGGCAAGTGCCGCGCTCACATGTCACATCCGCCGAGCCCGCTCCCGACGGGGCGACGCTGAGCGATCTGCTCCGCCGCTACGACGGCACCGGTGAGGCTCTGTCCTGCCGCCCGCTCACCCAGGGACTGCTCAACCGCGGCTACCACCTGACCACCACCCGCGGCCGGTTCTTCCTCAAGCACCACCTGGACGGCGACCGCGCCGCCATCATCCGCCAGCACCGGGCCACCCAGCGGCTGGAGGCGCTCGGCCTGCCCGTCGCCCCGCCCGTCGCCGACGCCCACGGGAACACCGTCGCGGTCATCGGCGGGCGCTGCTACGCCCTGCACCCCTGGGTGGACGGCAGACACCGGGACGGCGGTGAGCTGACCGCCCCCCAGTGCTGGCGGCTCGGCGGACTGCTCGGGGTCGTGCACACCGGTCTGGAGCGGGTGATGCGCGCGCGGGCGCACGATCCGCAGCCCCCGGACCCCTCGGCCGCCCCCGAGGACACCTTCGCCGTCATCGACGAGTTGCTGGCGCTGGTCCGCGGCCACCGTCCGCGCGACACCTTCGACGAGCTGGCCGAGCACCGGCTGGTCGAACGGCGGAGCCTGGTCGAGCGGTACGCCCACCGGCGGCCGGAGGCGTTCCCGGTCACCGGCTGGGTCCATGGCGACTTCCACCCGCTGAACCTGCTCTACCGCGATACGGAACCGGCGGCCATCGTCGACTGGGACCGCCTGGGGGTGCATCCGCGCGCCGAGGAGGCGGTCCGCGCCGCCGCGATCTTCTTCGTACGTCCCGGGGGCACCCTGGAGCTCCCCAAGATCCGCTCCTACGCCCGTGCCTACCGCTGTACGGCGGGCGCGGGGGCGGGCGAGATGGCCGCCGCCGTCCACCGGGTGTGGTGGGAGCGGCTGCATGACTTCTGGATGCTGCGCTGGCGCTACCAGCGTGGGGACCGCCGCGCCGACCATCAGTTCCCGGCCGCCGCGGCGCTGGTGGTGTGGTGGACACGGGAGTACGAGGCGGTCCGGGACGCCTTCTGCGACTGACCCGGCGACCGCCGGGCCGTCCCTGCAGCGGACCGGAAACGCCGGACGGCCGGGGCGCGAGGCCCCGGCCGTCCGGTCATGTCTTCCGCGGTGGATCAGCCCGCGTCGCTGGCGTCGTCCGTCGGCAGATCCGGGGTAGTCGGCTCGTCGGTCGGCTCGTCCGGCGGCGTAGTCGTCGGCTCGTCGTCGGGCGTGGTCTCCTCGTCCGACGGCTCGTCCGAGGGCTCCTCCGACGGCTCTTCGCTCGGCTCGTCCGAGGGCCAGTCCTCGGAGTACGACGGGTCCGGGGACTGGCTCGGGGTCCAGTCGTCGTCCGTGTCGCCGGTGCTGTCCTCCGACGGCGTCGTGTCGGACGGCTCGTCGCTCGGCTTGTCCCTCGGCTTCGAGGGCTCCTTCTCCTGCTCGCTCGCCGGGGGCTTGTCCGGGGTGTTCCCGCCGTCCTTCTTACCGGCCTGGAGGGCGAAGGCGACTCCGGCCATGATGGCGATCACCGCGAGCGCGGCGATCAGCCACACCTTGCCGCGGCCCTTGCGGCGTCCGCCGGAGCCGTCGTCGTACCCGCCGTAGCCGTCGTCGTCATCGCCCCCGCGGGTGGGGATGAGCGGCTGCTGGGAGGTCTCGCCGTGGCCCGGGTGCGGCAGCGCGGTGGTCGCCCCGACACCGGGCATGCCCATGGCGGGGGTGGAGCCGCCCAGGTGCTGGGTGACCGGGCCGGTGTTCCACATCCCGGTGTGGCCGCCCGCCTCGTGCAGCATCTGGAGGGCGTACTGCACCAGCCCGCGCATCTCCTCGGCGCTCTGGAACCGGTCGTCCGGGTCCTTGGCGAGGGAGCGCATCACCAGGCCGTCCAGCTCCGGCGGCACCTGCCCGCCGGAGCTCTCCGACGGCGGCACGGGGATGTCCTGGACGTGCTGGTAGACGACGGACAGCGGGGTCTCGCCGGTGAAGGGCGGACGCAGCGCCAGCAGCTCGTAGAGGAGACAGCCGGTGGCGTACAGGTCGGAGCGGTGGTCCACGGCCTTGCCGAGGGCCTGCTCCGGGGAGAGGTACTGCGGGGTGCCCATGACCATGCCGGTCTGGGTCATGGTGGACTGCGCGCCGTGCAGGGCGCGGGCGATGCCGAAGTCCATGACCTTGACGGCGCCGCTGTTGGTGATGATCACGTTCGCGGGCTTGATGTCACGGTGCACGATGCCGTGCTGGTGGCTGTAGGCCAGCGCCTCCAGCACCCCGGAGACGATGATCAGCGCCTGCTCGGGCGGCGGCGCCTCGGCGTTCAGCAGCAGATCCCGGATGGTCCGGCCCTCGACCAGCTCCATGACGATGTACGGCACGGTGTTCTGGCCGACGACGTCCTCGCCGGAGTCGTAGACCGCGACCACGGCGTGGTGGTTCAGCCCGGCGACGGACTGGGCCTCGCGGGTGAAGCGGGCCTTGGAGACGGGGTCCTCGGCGAGGTCGGCGCGGAGCAGCTTCACCGCGACCGTACGGCCGAGCCGCAGGTCCTCGGCGCCGAACACCTCGGCCATGCCACCGCGGCCGAGACGGTGCGTCAGGCGATATCGCCCATCACCGACGAGACCTCCGTTACCCCACAATTCCGGCGAGTCGGACATTCCGGACCCGCTGGCGTCAGGTTCGGAAGGCCCCTGGGCGCTCTGGGTCTGTGCCATCGGTCCTCGCCGTCTCGTTCTCGGTGGGGGTCTGGTCTACATCGCCCCGCCCACGGGCGGTACGGTTCCTGCTAGGCACGCTACAGGCATCGCGCCACGCTTCGGTTGTGATGGACCGGCCATCAAACCTGTTGGCGGTGAAGCGATGCAAATCGCGTGACGGGTTCTTGCGCATCCGGTCACGGAACGGGCACGCGGCTTGACGTGTCCGTGGCCTCGGGCAGACTTGGCCACGATATCCAGAACTTGAAGATCAATGCGTTGAAACGTGCGCGTCAGAACAGTGGGTGCGCCGAGGGGGATGCAGGAATGAGCCAGCAGGGCGCACCGGGCCGATACCAGGGGCGATCCCTGGCGAACGGCCGCTACGAACTCCGTGACCTGCTGGGCGAGGGCGGCATGGCCTCCGTTCACCTGGCCTACGACTCGGTCCTGGACCGCCAGGTCGCCATCAAGACGCTGCACAGCGAACTCGGGCGCGAGCAGTCCTTCAGGGAGCGTTTCCGCCGCGAGGCGCAGTCTGTTGCGAAGCTCACGCACACCAACATCGTCTCGGTATTCGATACGGGCGAGGACTCGCTCGACGACGCCCTGATGCCGTACATCGTCATGGAGTACGTCGAGGGCCAGCCGCTGCGTTCGGTACTGGACACCGACGTCCGGCAATACGGCGCGATGCCGACCGAAAAGGCGCTGAAAATCACCGGCGACGTCCTGGCGGCGCTGGAGATCAGCCATGAAATGGGGCTGGTCCACCGGGACATCAAGCCCGGTAACGTGATGATGACCAAGCGTAATGTGGTCAAAGTCATGGACTTCGGCATCGCCCGCGCCATGCAGTCCGGTGTGACCTCCATGACCCAGACCGGCATGGTCGTGGGCACCCCGCAGTACCTCTCCCCCGAGCAGGCGCTGGGCCGCGGCGTGGACGCCCGCAGCGATCTGTACTCGGTGGGCATCATGCTCTTCGAGCTGCTGACCGGGCGGCTGCCCTTCGACGCGGACTCCCCGCTGGCCATCGCCTATGCGCATGTCCAGGAAGAGCCGGTCGCGCCGTCCACGATCAACCAGTCCATACCCCCGGCGGTGGACGCGCTGGTCGCCCGCGCGCTGAAGAAGAACCCGAACGAGCGCTTCCCCACCGCCGAGGCGATGCGCGACGAGTGCGCCCGGGTCACCCGCACCGGCCAGACCGGTGCCACGCCGATCATCATCAGCGGCGGTCCGCCGGCCCGCAGCGGCTCCGGTGTCGGCTCGGCGGTCTTCCCGCCCGTCGACCAGCAGCACGCCGCCCAGGGCCAGAGCGGGGTGCAGACGCCGTACCAGCCGCCGCAGCCCACCGGCCAGTTCGGCGCCTTCGGCCCGTCCACTCCGACGCCCACCCAGGCCGTGGGGCAGCAGGGCTTCCAGACCCCGCCGCCCGCGTACGGCGGAGGGGCCGCCACCCCGCCGCCGTACAGCCTTAACCCCTCCCCGGCGCCCTCGAACGGGGGCGGTGGCAACGGCAACAAGCGCGTGATCATCGGCTCCGCCGTCGTCGCGGCGATCGCGGTGCTCGCCCTGGTCCTGGTGATCGCCCTCAGCGGGGGCCACGGCTCGAAGGACGATGAGAGCAAGGAGCCCACCAAGAAGCCCACCGCGACCCCGGCGGGCTTCCGGATGGGCGACAAGACCAAGACCATCGAAGTCGAGAAGTGCACGGACGCGTCCGAGGACTCGTCCCACAAGGGCAGCTACTGGGTGCCCGACTTCCAGAACAAGTACATCGACTCCGTCAAGAAGTGCATCCAGCGGGCGGGTTGGAAGTACCGGGTCACCACCGAGGACGAGAACCTCTGGGGCAAGGGCACGGTCCTCAACTACACGTACCGGAACTACGAGCCGTACAACCCGGACACGGACACCATCGAGCTGACCGTCTCCACCGGTATGCCGGACGACTGATCCGCAACCGCTCGCGGCGCAGACGACGGCGGGCCGCTCCGGGCACGTGTCCCGGGGCGGCCCGCCACACTTTCCGGGGCGCGGAACCCGTCAGAGATACGGGCCCGAACGGGCTCCGCCGTGCGGCGGCGCCCCGAGCTCGCCGTCCTCGGGGCCGACGCCCGGCGGCAGCGCCCGGCGCATCTGCTCAAGCTGGGCGCGGGCCGCCATCTGCTGGGCGAACAGCGTCGTCTGGATGCCGTGGAAGAGACCCTCCAGCCAGCCGACCAACTGCGCCTGGGCGATGCGCAGCTCCGCCTCGGTGGGAATCACATCGTCCGTGAAGGGCAGCGACAGCCGCTCCAGCTCCTCGATCAGCTCGGGCGCCAGCCCGTCCTCCAGCTCCTTCACCGAACTGGAGTGGATCTCCTTGAGCCGGACCCGGCTGGCCTCGTCGAGAGGTGCCGCCCTGACTTCCTCCAGAAGCTGCTTGATCATGCTGCCGATCCGCATGACCTTCGCCGGCTGTTCGACCATGTCCGTCACGGGAACCTCGCGCGACTCGTCGTCACCACTGCCCTCGCCAGGAGTGACACCGCCGAGCGCCATACCGTCCGGACCGACGACCAGGACGTGCGGGCTCTCCTGCGAGCGTTCGTTCATCGGCTGGTTCATACCCCCATTGTTCCGCACCGGCACCTGGTGCGGGGGGCGAGGGGGGACCCGGCGGCCCCGGATACCCCACCGGGGATTCACCGGCGGCGCAGCCGCAGCCCCAGGAACGCCAGCCCCAGCCCGAGTCCGGTCAGCGCCAGCCCGGTGCCCAGCGGCAGCACCCGCATCGCCCGGCCGGACGGCTCGGCGGCGGTACGCCCCGTCTCGTACCGGCGCTGCGACGGCGCCGGCTCCCGGGCCACCGGCGGCCCGTCCGTCTCCGGCGGGGTCAGCTCGGACGCTGTCCACCGGGGCACGAGCTGCCAGGATCGGCCGCCCTCGCCCTCCTCGCCGATCCCGCCGTCGTCGGCGGGGGGCGGGACGGCAGGCGGGTCGGTCCGGCCCGGGTGCGTACGGCCCTCCCCGGCGTGGGTGCCCGCGAGCCCGCCGTCGTCGGCCCGTGCGACGGGGGCCGACGACAGCACGGCCGCCACGAGCAGGGCCGCGGGAAGGGTGCGGAGCGCAGGGGTCACGGTCGTCACTCTCCCGTGCTGAACCGGTGCGTAACGGGTTCAGGTTCACACAGGGGTACGAACGGGGCATTCCAGGCACCGCTGTCCGGGTCCCGGCCCCGGGTCAGACCGTGAGCAGCACCTTGCCCACATGCGCACTGGAGTCCAGCAGCCGGTGCGCCTCAGCGGCCTCCCGCATCGGCACCGTACGGTCCACGATCGGACGGACCCGGCCACTGCCGATCAGCGGCCAGACGTGCTCCCGCACCGCCGCGACGATCGCCGCCTTCTGCGGCAGCGAACGGCCCCGCAGCCCGGTGGCCATCACCGCGCAGCTCTTGGCCAGCAGGGTGGCGAGGTTGAGCTCGGCCTTCACCCCGCCCTGGAGGCCGATGATGGCCAGCCGGCCGTTCACGGCGAGCGTCTCCACGTTCCGGGCGAGGTACTTGGCGCCGACGATGTCCAGGATGACGTCCGCCCCCGCACCGTCGGTGCCCCGGCGCACCTCCTCCACGAAATCCTGCTCGCGGTAGTTGATGAGGATGTCGGCCCCCAGCTCACCGCAGGCCGCCAGCTTCTCCGCGCTCCCCGCGGTCACCGCGACCCGCGCCCCGACCGCCTTCGCGAGCTGGATCGCCATCGTGCCGATCCCGCTGGAGCCGCCGTGCACCAACAGCGTCTCGCCCGGCCGCAGATGGGAGATCATGAAGACGTTCGACCATACGGTCGCGGTCACTTCGGGCAGCGCCGCCGCGGTGACCAGATCGACCCCCTCCGGCACCGGCAGCACCTGCCCCGCCGGGACAACCACCCGCTCCGCGTAGCCGCCGCCCGCGAGCAGCGCGCACACCTCGTCCCCCACCGTCCAGCCGGTGGCACCGGGGCCCACCGCGGCGATCCGGCCCGAGCACTCGAGACCCGGATAGCCGGAGGCACCGGGCGGCGGCGGATAGACGCCCTGACGCTGCAGCAGATCGGCGCGGTTGACACCACCGGCCACCACATCGATGAGGACTTCCCCCTCACCGGGCACGGGGTCGGGCACCTCCGCCCACAGAAGCGCTTCCGGTCCGCCGGGTTCGGGAATCGTGATCGCATGCATGGCCGCGAGGCTACTCCCGCCGCTCACTCCTCCGACGGCGTCGGCGCGCGCACGATCGTGATCAGCCGGTCGGCCGCCTGGAGCGGGCTCGCGTCCGGGTCGTCGTACGCCAGCAGCCGGTGGCCGCGCCGCACCGAGACCACCAGGTCGTCGGTGTCCCGCACCGAACGGCCCACCTCCGCCTTGACCACCGTGCGCTCCACCAGGTCCAGTCCGCTGCCCTGCTGGATCAGGTCCTCGATCACCGCGCCCGCGGTCGGGCTCTGGACGCTCATCCCGAGCAGCCGCCCCGCCGCGCTCGCGCTGGTGATCACCGCGTCGGCGCCGGACTGGCGCAGCAGCGGCGCGTTCTCCTCCTCCCGCACCGCGGCCACGATGTTGGCGCGCTTGTTGAGCTGCCGGGCCGTCAGGGTGACCAGCACCGCGGTGTCGTCCCGCTGGGTCGCGATCACGAACTGCCGCGCCCGCTGCGCCTCCGCCCGCAACAGCACATCGCTGCGGGTCGCGTCGCCCACGACCCCCGCGAACCCCTCCGCGTTGGCCGCCTCGATCACCTTGTGGTTGGGATCGACGACCACCACCTGGTTCTTGCGCAGCCCGGTCGCACAGAGCGTCTGCACGGCGGACCGCCCCTTGGTCCCGAAGCCGACGACAACGGTGTGATCGCGCAAGGCGGACCTCCAGCGGTTCAAGCGGTACTGCTCACGGGTGCGTTCGGCCAGGACCTCGAGGGTGGTGCCGACCAGGATGATCAGGAAGATCACGCGGAGCGGGGTGACGAGCAGGATGTTGCTGAGCCGCGCGCTGTCGCTGTACGGGACGATGTCGCCGTAACCGGTGGTGGACAGCGTGACGGTCGAGTAGTACACGGAGTCCAGGAAGTCGACGTGGTTGTCGCTGTTGTCGTGGTAGCCGGCCCGGTCCGTGTACACGATGACCACGGTCAGCACCATCACGAGCAGGGCCAGCAGCAGCCGGCTGACGACCTGGCGCAGCGGACCCGCCGAGAAGTGGGGCAGCCGGACACGGTGACTGGTGTCCTCGGGGGGACGGGCGGCCGCGTCCTGACTGGGCAGCTTCACGCGGGGGCCTCCGGGGTGGGTATGCCGTCGTCGTCATCGGATCTGCCGGGGGCCGTGGCCCCGGCCGGTGCCGCGGGTGTCCTGCCGTACCCGGCCGACCAGGGCAGCGGCAGCACCTCGGCCGGGTCGTCCAGGTCCGCGCCGCCGGGCGGGACCACGGCGAGCCCGTCCGCCGCCGCGATACCGCGCAGCATCGCCGGACCGCTGAAGCGGAGCGGCAGGGCCGCCCCGCGCCGGAAGGCCACGGGCACCAGCCGGGTGTCGGCCGGATGTCCGCGCACCGCCGCGGCCAGCGGCATCCGGCGCGACTCGGCCCCGGGGCGGGCCCCGAGGGTGCGCAGCAGCGGCTCGGCGAGGGTCAGCAGACCGGAGACGGCGGCCAGCGGATTGCCCGGCAGACCGACCAGATGCCGGCCGGGTGCCAGCCGCGCCAGCAGCATCGGATGCCCCGGCCGTACCTTCACCCCGTCCACCAGCAGCTCCGCCCCCAGGCGGCGCAGTGTGGGGTGCACATGATCGACCGGTCCGGCCGCGGTGCCGCCGGTCGTGACGATCACATCGGCGGTCGACCCGGCCACGGCCGCGTGGACCGCGTCGGCGTCATCGGCCAGCCGGCGCGTCCGCACCACCTCGGCGCCGAGCGCCCGCAGCCACGGACCGACCATGGGGCCCAGCGCGTCCCGGATCCGGCCGTCCCGCGGCCGTCCCTCGGTCAGCAGCTCGTCCCCGAGGACGAGGACCTCGACGCGCGGGGCGCGGACGGTGACCAGCTCGTCGTAGCCGGAGGCGGCGGCGAGCCCCAGCACGGCGGGGGTGACCGGGGTGCCCGCGGGCAGCAGGTGATCGCCGCTGCGGCACTCCTGGCCGCGGTTGCGGATGTCCTGGCCCATGGCGACCGGATGGGCGGGAGCGGCGTGGAGCCAGCCGTCACCGCTGTCGGTGCCGTGTTCGGAGCGGAGGACGGCGGTCGTGCCGGGCGGGATCCGGGCGCCGGTGGCGATGCGGACGGCCCGCCCGTCGGGGAGCGGGTCGGGAGCCCCGTGCCCGGCGAGGACCCCGGGCTCCCCGGGGTCCTGGATGAGGCGCCAGGGACCGGGACCGGCGAGGGCCCAGCCGTCCATGGCGGAGGTGTCGAACGGCGGAAGGTCGGTGAGGGCCGCGAGGGGCTCGCCGAGGACCTCGCCGAGCGCGTCGGCGAGCGGGCGCACGACGGTGGCGGGCGCCGGTGTCCCGGCGGCTTCGGGGGCTGCTGAGGCGGTGGCACGGGCGGCGGACCAGGTGCGGGGGGTGATGGGTGCGCCGGGGCCGTCTTCCGGGTGCGGGTCCGGGGACTCCGGTGCGGGGGCCCTGGACCGTTTATTTTTGGCGCCGGTGCCCGGGGACGTGTGGTCGCCCGGAGATTGGCGCCACAATACGCCCCTGGCCTTCGGCATGGGGGACCCCGGAGCGTCCAGGGCCCCCGCCCCTGCGTCCCCGTCCCCTCCCGAGGTCCGGCGGCCGCGCCCCGGCGGGTGATCTGCCATCGCGTCCCCGTGTTCTGCCGAGGTCGCGCGACGGTGCCCCGGCGGCGGGGTCCGGCGACCGGTACGTCCGCGGGCGAGGTCGAGGGCGGGGCTGGCCCAGTCCCGTTCCTCGTCGTCGTCCTCGGGCGGGGACGCGGGCGCCGCCCGCTCGTTGGCGAGCGCCAGCGCCTCGTCGACCTCGCGGTCGAGCGCCTCGTCGTCCCCCGTCCCGTCGCGTCGCGTCATCCCGCCGACTGCTCCGGTGTCCCGGCCTCATCGGCCCAACGGGCGGCCAGCGCCGACGCCTTGCGCATCGCCTCGGCCAGCGCCTCGGTGCCGCCGCCCTGGGCCGCGGCATAGCCGACGAGGAAGGTGGTCAGCGGAGCGGCGGGGCGGGCGACTCCGTGCGCGGCGTCCCGTGCCAGGTCGAGCAGGGCGGCGGTGTCGACATCGAGGTCGATCCCGAGTTCGGCCTTGACCGCGGTGATCCATTCATCCAACACGACTCCATGCTCCCTGATCCGCGCACGGGCTGTCGTGATGTCCTCCCAGGTGTCGCAGTCGAAGGACGCCGTGGGGTGGTGGAGGAGGCCGAGGGAGAGCTCGGAGGTGAGCAGCCGGAGCGGAAGGCCGGAGAGGCGCCCGTGCTCCGCGGCGAGCAGCGCGAGCTCGCGCCGCAACGGCTCGGCGCGATAGGCGGCGACGAGGGGCTGGTCCCGTCCGTCGGCATCCGTGAGGATCACACCGTCGCCGTCCCCCACCCCGCTGAGCAGGGATGTCACGGTCTCAGGGGTGAGAAAGGGCAGATCGGCGGAGAGCACGACCACGACGGGCGCGGTGGTCTGCCGTACACCCGCGTCGAGGGCGGCCACGGGCCCGCCGCCCGGCGGCTCCTCGCGGACCCAGCGGACGGGCCGGGCGGTCGGCCTGCGCGGTCCGACGACGACGGTCTCCCCGGCACCCCGGCAGGCGGCCAGCACCCGGTCGAGCAGGGCGCGTCCGCCCACGCGCAGGGCGGGTTTGTCCGCCCCACCGAGGCGCCGGGCGGCGCCTCCGGCCAGGATCACAGCGTCATACGCACCGGGAGTCACCCCACGAGTATGGCCCGCGGGGCCCGCCCCAACCCCACCCCCACCGGCGCACCAGCGCACGCGGCCCGCAAGTGGAACGAGATCATGAGCACCCGTACGCCCCCACCGGCATCGCACCGCGACGGACACACGCCCCCCGGAAAGCCGTATGGCCCACCACCGGCATCGCATCCCACGACAGGGACACGGCGGGGGAAGCGCGACGGCCCGCCACCGGCATGCGCCCACCTCTGCCCCACAACCCACCGTGCGCGCAACATGCGGCGAGGGAGAGGCGGTCGCGGGAAGCCGCCGACGAGACGGGAGGGTGCGGGGTCGCAGGGGTGGGGTCCTGGACGCTGTCGTGTATTTGTGGCGCCAATCTCCGGCCCAGGCTCACGTCCCCGGGCAACGGCGCCGTAAATATACGGTCCAGGGCCCCACCCCGGAGGCCCCGGACCCGCACCCGACCACACCCCGGGCGCACCCCCGACCACCCGCAGCAACACCATCGGCCGCGGCTACAACCCCCGCAGCAGCACCATCGGTCGCTCCACACAGTCGGCCACGTACCTCAGGAACCCGCCGGCCGTCCCGCCGTCGCACACCCGGTGGTCGAACGTGAACGAAAGCTGCACCACATGCCGCACCGCGAGCTCACCCTCGTGCACCCACGGCTTCGGGACGATCCGGCCGACGCCGAGCATCGCCGCCTCCGGGTGGTTGATGATCGGCGTCGATCCGTCGACCCCGAAGACGCCGTAGTTGTTCAGGGTGAACGTGCCGCCCGTCAGCTCCGCCGGGGCGAGCGACCCCGCGCGGGCGGACTCGGTCAGCCGGGCGATCTCCGCGGAGAGCCCCTCGACGCTGCGGGCGTGCGCATCGCGCACCACCGGTACGACCAGCCCCCGATCGGTCTGCGCCGCGAAGCCGAGGTGCACCTCGGAGAGACGGACGATCTCACGGCTCTCCATGTCCACCCTGGCGTTGAGCTCGGGGTAGCGGGCGAGCGCCGCCGTGCAGATGCGGGCCAGGACGGCGAGCAGGGAGACCTTCGGGCCACCGGCGGCGTTCATGGCCGTGCGGGCGGCGAGCAACTCCGTGGCGTCGGCGTCCACCCAGCAGGTGGCGTCGGGGATCTCCCGGCGGCTCCGCGCCAGCTTGTCGGCGACCACGCCCCGCAGGCCGCGCAGCGGAACGCGCTCCTCCTGCCCCGACGGCGCCGGAGCGGAGGCAGCCACGGCGGGGCCGTCCGCCACCACCCCGTTGGCGACACCGTTCGTCACACCACGGCCGACCGCGACGCCGTCGACACCGCCGTCGACACCGCCGACGCCGGCGCCCCGTACCGCCCGCTCGACATCCGCACGCAGGATCAGCCCATCGGGCCCGGACCCGGTCAGCCCGCGCAGATCGAGACCGTGTTCACGGGCGAGCCGCCGCACCAGCGGCGAGATCACCGGGATCGGCCCATCCGCGGGCCGCTCGTCCGCCACGGCAACGGCCGGACGGGACACGGCCTCAGCCACAGCGCGCCCGCCCCCGGACCCACTCCCGGCCCCGGCCCCGGCCCCGACCCCGACGGCCACCGCACCAGCCGGAACCGCCGCCCCGGGCCGAACCCGGCGACGCCGCGCGGCCGGGGCGGTCGTGCCGTACCCGACGAGCACATTGCCCGACCCACCATCAGACGCGGCCGCGTCACCGGCAGCCCCGGCCCCAGACCCAGCCCCGGCTCCGCCCCCCGGCTCATCCGCCCCCTCCGGAACGGCGACCGTGATCAGCGGCGCACCCACCGGCATCTCGGTGCCCTCTTCGCCGAATCGGGCGGTGACCACCCCGCCATACGGACAGGGCACGTCGACCATGGCCTTGGCGGTCTCGACCTCGACGACCGGCTGGTCGATGGCGACGACATCGCCGACCTGGACCAGCCAGCGCACGATCTCCGCGCCGGTGAGCCCCTCACCCAGATCCGGCAGGGTGAACTCCCGCACCACGGCCATCAGACGGCCCTCCCCTCGGTGAACTCCGACTCCCACTGCAGCCGGGCGACTGCGTCCAGTACCCGGTCCACACCGGGCAGATGGTGCCGCTCGAGCATGGGCGGCGGGTAGGGAATGTCGAACCCGGTGACCCTGAGCACCGGCGCCTCGAGGTGGTGGAAGCACCGCTCGGTGATCCGGGCGGCGATCTCCCCGCCGGGCCCGCCGAACCCGGTGGCCTCGTGGACGACAACAGCGCGCCCGGTGCGGCGGACCGAGGCGCAGACCGTCTCGTCGTCGAAGGGCACGAGCGAGCGCAGATCGACGACCTCGAGGTCCCAGCCCTCGGCGCGGGCCGCCTCGGCGGCCTCGAGGCAGATGGGAACGGAGGGTCCGTAGGAGATGAGCGTGGCGCTGCGGCCCCGCCCGGCCCGGCCACCGGCCGGCGCCGTGTCGCCCACCGCGGCGCCGCCCGGCCGCCGGACGACGGCCTGTCCGATCGGCGGGACCTCGTCGGGCCGGTCGGGCGACCAGTCGCCCTTGGACCAGTAGAGCCGCTTGGGCTCGAGGAAGACGACGGGGTCGTCGGAGGCGATGGCGGCACGCAGCAGCCCGTAGGCGTCGGCGATGGTCGCGGGGGCGACGACATGGAGGCCGGGGGTGGCCATGTAGTAGATCTCGGAGGAGTCGCTGTGGTGCTCGACCCCGCCGATGCCGCCGCCGTACGGCACCCGCACGGTGATCGGCAGCGGCATGGCGCCGCGCGTCCGGTTGCGCATCTTGGCGACATGGCTGATGAGCTGCTCGAAGGACGGGTACGCGAAGGCGTCGAACTGCATCTCGACGACGGGCCGCAGCCCGTACATCGCCATCCCGACGGCGGTGCCGAGGATGCCCGCCTCGGCCAGCGGCGTATCCGTACAGCGGGTGTCGCCGAACTCCTTGGCGAGCCCGTCGGTGACGCGGAAGACACCGCCGAGGGTGCCGACGTCCTCGCCGAGGACGTGGACGGAGGGGTCGGCGGCCATGGCGTCACGCAGGGCGCGGCCGAGGGCCTGGGCCATGGTCGCGGGCTTGCGGGCGGTGCCGGTCCCGGCGGCTGTGGCGGTGGTCATCGTGCACCCTTTTCGGATTCGTCGGCCTCGGCCTCGGCCTCGGCCTCGAGCTCGGCACGGAGCTGGGCCGCCTGCTCACGCAGCTGGCTGGTCTTGTCGGCGTAGATGTGCTCGAAGAGCTCCATGGGATCGACGACCGGCTCCTGGTTCATCCGCTCGCGCAGACCGGCGGCCAGCCGCTCCGCGGACTCGCGCACGGCTTCCACGCTCCGGTCGTCGAGCAGATCGCGGTCCCGCATGGCCTCCTCCAGGAGCGCTATCGGGTCATGTGCCCGCCATGCCTCGACCTCGTCATCGGTCCGGTAGCGAGTGGCGTCGTCCGCGTTGGTGTGGGCGTCCATCCGGTAGGTGACGGCCTCGACGAGGGTGGGGCCCCCGCCGGAGCGGGCCCTGCGCACGGCCTCGTCGAGGACCCGGTGGACGGCGGCCGCGTCATTGCCGTCGACCAGACGGCCGGGCATGCCGTAGCCGACGGCCTTGTGGGCGAGCGAGGGCGCGGCGGTCTGCTTGGCGAGCGGGACGGAGATCGCGAAGCCGTTGTTCTGGACGAGGAAGACGACCGGGGCCTGCCAGACGGCGGCGAAGTTCAGGGCCTCGTGGAAGTCGCCCTCGCTGGTGCCGCCGTCGCCGACGAGGGCGAGGGCCACCACGTCATCGCCCTTGAGGCGGGCGGCGTGGGCCAGCCCGACCGCGTGCGGAAGCTGAGTGGCGAGCGGGGTGGACAGGGGGGCGACGCGGTGGTCGCGCGGGTCGTAGCCGGAGTGCCAGTCACCGCGGAGCAGGGTGAGGGCCTGGACCGGGTCGAGGCCGCGGACGACGGCGGCGAGGGTGTCGCGGTAGCTGGGGAAGAGCCAGTCGCGCTCCTCGAGCACCAGACCCGCGGCCACCTGACAGGCCTCCTGGCCGGTGGAGGACGGGTAGACGGCCAGCCGGCCCTGCCGCGTCAGCGCGGTGGCCTGCGCGTTGTACCGGCGGCCGTGCACCAGCTCGCGGTGGAGCCTGGTGAGCAGGTCGGCGGCGACGTCCGCGGCGGCCGCGGTGCCCAGCAGGCGGTACGGCTCGGCGTCGGGCAGCAGCGGCGCGGCGTCGGCGCGGGGCCGCCAGGCGGGCGGGGGAGTGGGCCGGTAGGCACCGGGCTGCTCAAGGACCGTCATGACGCGACCTCCGGGACTTGAGGGAGGTGGTGCTCAGCACCTCGCTCGAGGGGGGTAGGTGGAAGACAGGCGGGCGGACAGCAGGAACGTGAGGCACGCCACAGCGACGCCCCTCCCTACCGATTGTTCGGTCGCCGACGCATTTTGGCTACAGGCGACCCCAGCCTGTGGACAAACGGTTCCGCACCCCCTGAGATGAAGACAGGATGTCCATTCAGGGGAGGCGGGGCGGTATGCGGGACGAACAGATGGCCCATTCGGACGGCAAACCGCCCGCTCGGCCACTGGACTCCATCGACCGCGACATCCTCCGTCTGCTACGGGCCGACGGCCGGGCCTCGATACGCTCCGTGGCGGATCAGGTACATGTGTCCCGGGCCAATGCCTACGCCCGGATCAACCGTCTGATCGACGACGGGGTGATCCGCGGTTTCAGCGCCCGGGTGGACCAGGAGCGGGCCGGTCAGGGCGCGTCCGCGTACATCACGCTGAAGATCGTCCAGAATTCCTGGCGCACCGTGCGCGAGCAGCTCAGGGAACTGCCGGGCGCCGCCCACATCGCATTGGTCAGCGGGGATTTCGATGTACTGCTGCTGGTGCACACCCCGGACAACCGCTCGCTGCGCGAGCTGGTCCTCACCCGGATCCAGGCGATGCCGGAGGTGCTGAGCACCCGGACGCTGCTGGTCTTCGAGGAGACGGACCTCGATTCGGAGCCGTGACCGGCCCCCGACCCGGCTCAGCTTCCGAGAGCCCGGCTTCCACACCGCTGAGCGGGTTCAGGCCCCCTCGGTCTTGGTGCGCAGACCGGTGAAAGCGGTGCGCACCACCGCGTCGGCGACCTCACCGGAGGTCGCGGCCCCACCGCGGCCCGGCCGGTACCACTCGACAATCGAGTTGATCATGCCGAAGAGCAGCCGGGTGGCCAGCCGCGCGTCCACGTCCGCCCGCAGGTCACCGTCGGCCGCGGCCTGCTTGAGCAGTTCGGCGACCTGGTGGTCGAATTCCCGGCGGCGTTCCATGGCCCAGCGCTCGGTGTCGGTGTTGCCCCGGACGCGGAGCAGCAGCGTGACGTAGGGCAGCTCCGTCATCAGCACCTCGGTGGTGCGCCGGACGACGTGCTCCAGCCGCTCCACGGCCCGGCCCTCGCGCGCGGCCGGCTCCTGCAGGATGCCGAACAGACCGTCCAGCGCCCGGCTTATGGCCAGCCGCAGCAGCTCTTCCTTGCCCTTGACGTGGTGGTAGATCGACGACTTGGAGATCCCCGCGGCACGGGAGAGGTGCTCCATGGAGGTGCCGTCGTAGCCGCGCTCGTTGAACACCTCGACGGCAACCGCGAGCAGCGATTCGGGCGTATAGGTGTCGCGCTTGGCCATGGTCATGATTAGAGCAGCTCTTCCTGGAGGGCGGCACGCCGGATCAGCGCCTGGGAAGGCGCGTAGCGGCCGGTGGGGTAGGAGTCATGGAGGCGGCGCAGGGTGTCGCGCACCCAGCGGGCGCCGAGTTCCTCGCCCCACTCCAGCGGTCCGCGCGGGTAGTTGACCCCGGACCGCATGGCGGTGTCGACGTCCTGGGGGCTCGCCACCTCCCGCGCGACGGCGTCCAGGGCGAAGTCGACGAGCATCGCGACGGTGCGGGCCACGATCATCCCTGGGACGTCCCGGACCACGCTGACCTGCTTGCCGAGCGCCTGGAACAGCCCGATGGCGGTCCGTACGGACTCCGGGGAGGCGGCCCCGGACGGCGCGAGGGCGATCCGCGAGGCGCTGCGGTAGTCCAGAGCGAGGTCGAAGTGGATACGGGCGGCGCGGTCGGCGGTGGCCGGCGAGCCGTCGGTCAGCGACAGCGGGGTGCCGTCGGGGAGGACCAGATGTCCCGCCGCGGACCGGGGCTCACGGACGACGGTGATCCCGGCTTCCTCGATGAGCCCGACGAGCGCGGCCGCGGGCCCCAGGTCCCCGTGCAGGACCACCTTGTCGGGGGCTTCGCAGGGTTCCGCGGTGTGCGGGGCGGGACGCGGGGCGTCTTCCGCGTGGTCGAACCAGCCGTGGCCGGACTTGCGCCCGTGCCTCCCGGCGTCGACGAGCTGCCGCTGGGCGAGGGAGGGGGTGAATTTCGGATCGTGGAAGAAGGATTCCCAGACGGAGCGGGTGACGGCCTCGTTGACGTCCTGGCCGATCAGGTCGGTCAGCTCGAAGGGGCCCATCCGGAAGCCGCCGGACTCGCGCAGCACGGCGTCGATGGTGGCGGGGTCGGCGGCGCGCTCCTCGTGGACGCGGAAGGCTTCGGCGTAGAAGGGGCGGGCGAGCCGGTTGACGATGAAGCCGGGGGTGTCGGCGCAGCGTACGGGCGTCTTGCCCCAGGCGGCGACGGTCGCGTACGCACGGTCGGCGGCGGCCTGGTCCGTGGCGGCGCCGCGGACGACCTCGACCAGCGGCAGCAGCGGGGCGGGGTTGAAGAAGTGCAGCCCGATGAAGCGGTCCGGCAGCCGCAGGGCGCCCGCGACGGCCGTGACGGAGAGCGAGGAGGTGTTGGTCGCCAGCAGACAGTGGTCGGGGACGACCGACTCCAGCGCGGTGAACAGCTCCTGCTTGGCGCCCAGTTCCTCGAGGATCGCCTCGATGGCGAGCTCCGCGCCGGCCAGCTCCTCGATGGCGGCGACCGGCGCGAGGCGGCCGAGGGCCGCGTCACGGTCGGCCGCGGTGAGACGGCCCTTGTCCACCAGCCGGCCGAGCCGGGCGGCGATGGCCCCGACGGCGTGGTCCGCCCGGCCGGGCGCGGCGTCGTAGAGCCGTACGGGATGTCCGGCGACCAGTGCCACCTGGGCGATCCCCTGGCCCATGGTGCCGGTGCCGATGACGGCGACGGTGCTGGTGTGCGCCGGTCCCCGGTCGATCGCAGTCATGCCGCTGATCCTCTCGGACGAAGTTATCCACAGGTTCGCCAGGCCCTCTTGTCCCGACCGATCGTTCGGTTAATCTAACTCTGTCGACCATCCCAGCCCAGCTCAATCCCAGCCCGCCGAGGAGTTGGTCAGTCGTGACCACCGGACTCACCACCGCGCAGTTGACCGAGATGCACCGCCCCACCCTCGACCAGGCACTGGAGGCGATCCGTACCCGCGCGTACTGGTCCCCGCACCCCGAGCACCCCAAGGCCTACGGACCGGAGGGCAAGACGGGCCGCCCGAGCCTGGGCATCCCTGAGGGCCTCGCCGCGTTCGAGGCGCTGCGCGGCACCCGCTTCGACCTGGACCAGCCGGGCACCGACGGCTGGACGGGCTCCGAGGTCTCGCCGTACGGCGCGGAGATGGGCATGGAGTATCCGCACCCGGATATCGATGTCCTCCTCCCCGCGATGAAGGCGGGGATGCCCGCCTGGCGGGACGCAGGACCCGAGACGCGCGCCCTGGTCTGCCTGGAGATCCTGGCCCGGATCAGCGCCCGCTCCCATGAGTTCGCCCAGGCCGTGATGCACACCAGTGGCCAGGCGTACATGATGGCGTTCCAGGCGGGCGGCCCCCACGCCCAGGACCGCGGGCTGGAGGCGGTGGCCTATGCCTTCGCCGAGCAGACCCGCACCCCGCAGTCGGCCGAGTGGTCCAAGCCCCAGGGCAAGCGGGACCCGCTGCGGCTGGACAAGACGTTCACCGCCGTTCCGCGCGGTATCGCGCTGCTGATCGGCTGCAACACCTTCCCCACCTGGAATGGCTACCCGGGGCTCTTCGCCTCGCTGGCCACCGGAAACCCGGTGCTGGTCAAGCCGCATCCGCAGGCCGTGCTGCCGCTGGCGCTGACCGTCCAGGCCGCGCGCGAGGTGCTGCGCGAGGCGGGCTTCGACCCCAATCTGGTGACGCTGGCCGCCGAGCGGCCGGACGAGGGCATCGCCAAGGTCCTCGCGGTGCGCCCCGAGATCCGCGTGATCGACTACACGGGCTCCACCGCCTTCGGCGACTGGCTGGAGACCCATGCCCGCCAGGCCCAGGTCTTCACCGAGAAGGCCGGGGTCAACACGGTCATCATCGACTCCACCGATGACTACCAGGGCATGCTGGCCAACCTGGCGTTCTCGCTGTCCCTCTACAGCGGCCAGATGTGCACCACCCCGCAGAACCTGCTGATCCCCCGGGACGGGATCACCACCGAGGCCGGGCCCAAGTCGTACGACGAGGTGGTGGCCGATCTCGGCGCCGCGGTCGAGGGGCTGCTCGGCGATGACGCTCGGGCGAGCGCGCTGCTGGGCGCGATCGTCGGCCCCCGGGTCCAGGAGCGGCTGGAGGCCGCGCCGGGGCTCGGCGGGGTCGCGCTGGCCTCACGCTCGGTGACCCACCCCGAGTTCCCGGACGCCACGGTCCGTACGCCGCTGATGGTGAAGGCGGACGGGGCGCGGAAGTTCTGGGAGGCGGCGGACGCGGACGCGCCGTATCTGGACGAGTGCTTCGGACCGGTCTCGTTCGCCGTCGCGGTGGACTCCGCGGCGGACGCGGTCGCCCTGCTGCGGCGCACCACCCGGGACAAGGGCGCGATGACCGTCGGCGCGTACACCACCTCGCCCGAGGTGGAGCGGCTGGTCGAGGAGGCGTGTCTGGAGGAGTGCGCGCAGCTCTCGCTCAACCTGACCGGCGGGGTCTATGTGAACCAGACCGCGGCCTTCTCCGACTTCCACGGTTCCGGCGGCAATCCGTCGGCCAACGCCGCCCTGTGCGACGGCGCCTTCGTGGCGAGCCGCTTCCGGATGATCGAGGTGCGGCGCCAGGCGTAGCGCCCACCGGGTCCGCGCGGCGGCGGCTCAGCCGGCCGCCGCGTGGACCCGCACCCAGCTGTGCATCGCGATGGCCGCCGCCGCGCCCGCGTTGATCGAGCGGGTGGAGCCGAACTGCGCGATCGAGCACACCATGGCCGCGTGACGGCGGGCCTCCTCCGTCAGCCCCGGCCCCTCCTGGCCGAAGAGCAGCACACAGCGGCGCGGCAGTTCGGTGGTCTCCAGCGGCACCGCGCCCGGGAGGTTGTCGATCCCGATCACCGGCAGCCCCTCGGCAGCGGCCCAGGCGGTGAGCTCGGCGGTGTCCGGATGGTGCCGGACATGCTGATAGCGGTCGGTGACCATGGCCCCGCGCCGGTTCCAGCGCCGCCGCCCCACGATGTGGATCTCCTTCGCCAGGAACGCGTTGGCCGTGCGCACCACGCTCCCGATGTTGAAGTCGTGGCTCCAGTTCTCGATGGCCACATGGAAGTCATGGCGGCGGGTGTCGAGGTCGGCGACGATCGCCTCACGGGTCCAGTAGCGGTAGGGGTCGGCGACATTGCGGCGGTCACCGTGTTCGAGCAGCTCCGGGTCGTAGCGGTCGCTGGTCGGCCAGGGGCGGGGATGCGGGCCGACGCCGACCTCGGGCGTGAAGCCCTCGTCGTACTGGACCGGTTCCTGGGCGCTGCTGCCGCCGGGGTGCATGTCGCTGCTCACCCGATGAGCGTACGGGCCCGGGGCTCCTCGTCGCGCTCCGGAGCCCGTGGCCCGCGCAGCCGCCGTACCCGCGCCACCACCCGGCTCCGGACCCCGGTCGCACGGGCACCGGTCCACAGCAGGAAGGCCGTGGGCAGGAACACCGCGTCGGCGGCGAGCGCGGCGAGCGAGAAGAAGGGCAGCCCCAGCATGATCGCTATGCCGAGGTGCTCCAGCATCAGCAGGACGAGCATCACATTCTTGGCCCGCCGGTTGAGCAGGGTGAAGGGGAAGGCGACCTGCATGATCACCGTGCCGTAGGTCAGCACCATCACCAGCGTGCCGTTGGACGCCATGAGATCGGCGAGACCGGGCCAGGGCGCGAAGTAATCCAGGTGCAGCGGGTAGTACAGGGCGGTGCCGTCCTGCCAGCGCGAGCCCTGGATCTTGTACCAGCCGGCCGTGGCGTAGAGCAGACACACCTCACCCATGATCACCAGCAGGGTCCCGTTGTGCGCGAGGTTGGCGAGCACGTCCAGGACGGTGCGCGGCTCCCCCGGCGCGTAGCGCCCCACCAGCCACCAGCCGGCCTGCACGATCCACAGCCCCCACAGGACCGTGCCCCAGCCGATCCCGGGCAGCGGCCCGTCCGCCGTCAGTGCGAGCCGGGCGTCGGTGAACAGCTGCGCCCAGAGAAGCACCAGGCCCAGCACGGCCCAGAGCACGATGCCCGTCGTATCGCGGGAGGGTTCCTTGCGCCGCGCGGCCCGGCGGGCATCCAGCGACCACACCTGTCCGCACCGGGTCAGTGCCAGATAGGTCGCCATCAGATGGATGAGGTTGTCGCCGCCGTCGCCGATGAAGACGCTGCGGTTCTGGAGCGACAGCACACCGAGCATGAAGAGCACGGACATGGTGCGGGTGCGCCAGCCGAGCAGCAGGAGCACGCTCGACACGATGCCCAGGGTGTAGACGATCTCGAACCAGAGGGTGCTGTCGGTCCATATCAGCGCGCTGAAGGCGCGGTTGGTGTCCAGCAGCCGGTTGGCCATGTCCCAGCTCATCGGGGAGTCGGGCCCGTACAGCTCGCGGCGGTGGGGCCATTCCCGCAACAGGAAGAGCAGCCAGGTGAAGGAGAAGCCGATCCGGACGATCGCGGTCTGGTACGGGCCGAGCGCCGAACCGCTGACGCGGGCGTGACCGCGCGCCACGGCGGAGTGCAGCCGGTCGCCGAGCCGTGCGCGCCCGCCGGGCCCGGTGGACGGCCGCTCGGAGGCGGGCGGGGGCGCGGCGCCGGACTCCGGCTCCGGCTCGGATGCGTTCGAGGGGGTCGCGGGCGCGGTCACCGGCTCTTCGCCTCCGGAAGGTCGTCGCCGGTCACCGGCCACCACGGCAGGAGGCGGTAGACCGTCTTGGTGCCGATCTTCTCGTCGCTCCACGGCGGCGCGGGCAAGGCCGTGGTCGCGGACCGCACCTGGATCCGCTCCACGGTGCCACCGCCTTCCTCGCGGCCGAAGCGGAGCATCACGATCCGGCGGATGTACTGCTCGAAGAGCGGACCGCGTTCCCCGACCGACCGGTCCTGCTCATCGTGCGAGGAGACGTAGAACTCCCATGCCCGCCGCAGCTCGTTCTGCTGGGTGTGGCTGGGCAGCAGATTGTGCCGGATGGCCGCGCCGTCCTCCGCTGAGAGGTTTCTCCACCCGGTGGTCGCGGTCCCGCCGTCGGCCGTGCGGATCTCCGCACGGGCCTGGACGGCGATGTTCTGCTGGAGCGGATTGGGGGCGAACAGCTTCCAGTTCCGCTCGAACTCCGGATAGACGTAGTCGTCGATGGCCTCGCCGTGCTGCTTGGTGAGCGTGTTGGACGGTGCGACGTTCAGGAACGCCATCCCGAGGTGGATGGCGGCCGCCACGGCCGCGATCGCGGTGGCCACCGCGATGATCAGCTGGGCGGGCAGGGAGAGCGACGCGAGCCGCCGCGCCGTCTCGTCATCCGTCTCCGGCTCCGCCATACCCGCCCGCTCCGATGGTGTCCGGGGCTCCCGCCCGCATGGCCGGCCGCGCCATCCGCGGTCCCTCACGCCCCCGGAACGGTACCCATGTGGAACCGTCGGCACAGCGCCCTCGACGTTATCCACAGGCTTGACACCCTACGTTCCCCCGGCACACCATTGAACCGAACGATCGGTCGGTCGGCTGGCCGGTCGCGGGGACGGATGGCGAAGGGGCTTCGCATGACGACGATGGCGGCGGACGCCGGGGCGTACGAGGCGGTGTTCGACGCCGCTCTGGCCGCTGACGAGCGCATCGAGCCGCGTGACTGGATGCCCGATGACTACCGGGCGTCACTGGTCCGGCAGATGGCACAGCACGCCCATTCCGAGATCATCGGCATGCAGCCGGAGGCGAACTGGATCACCCGCGCCCCCTCGCTGCGGCGCAAGGCGATCCTGATGGCCAAGGTGCAGGACGAGGCGGGCCACGGCCTGTATCTCTACAGCGCGGCGGAGACCCTGGGCACCAGCCGGGACGAGCTGCTCGACAAGCTGCACAGCGGTCGGCAGAAGTACTCGTCGATCTTCAACTACCCCACGCTGACCTGGGCCGACATGGGCGCGATCGGCTGGCTGGTGGACGGCGCCGCGATCACCAACCAGGTCCCGCTGTGCCGCTGCTCCTACGGCCCCTACGCCCGGGCGATGGTCAGGATCTGCAAGGAGGAGTCCTTCCACCAGCGCCAGGGGTATGAGCTGCTGCTCGCCCTCAGCCAGGGCACCGAGGCCCAGCACGCCATGGCGCAGGACGCGGTGGACCGCTGGTGGTGGCCGTCGCTGATGATGTTCGGCCCGCCGGACGACGCCTCGGCGCACTCCGCCCAGTCGATGGCCTGGAAGATCAAGCGGCACTCCAATGACGAGCTGCGTCAGCGCTTCGTCGACATCTGCGTCCCGCAGGCCGAGTCCCTCGGTCTGACCCTCCCCGACCCCGATCTCCGGTGGAACGAGGAGCGGGGCCACCACGACTTCGGAGCCATCGACTGGAGCGAGTTCCACGAGGTGCTGCGGGGCAACGGCCCGTGCAACACCCAGCGGATCTCCCAGCGGCGCCGGGCCCATGAGGAAGGCGCCTGGGTGCGCGAGGCAGCCGCCGCGTACGCGGCCAAGCACGGGGAGGAACAGGCATGAGTGGTGACCGGAGCGGTGCATGGCCGCTGTGGGAGGTGTTCGTCCGCAGCAGGCGCGGGCTCTCCCACACCCACGCCGGAAGTCTGCACGCGCCGGACGCCGAGATGGCCCTGCGCAACGCCCGCGATCTGTACACCCGCCGCTCGGAAGGGGTGTCGATCTGGGTGGTGCCCTCCACCGCGGTCACCGCGTCGTCGCCGGACGAGAAGGACCCGTTCTTCGAGCCGTCCGCCGACAAGCCCTATCGCCACCCCACCTTCTACGAGATCCCGGAAGGGGTGCAGCACCTGTGACCGCGGCCCTCGCCCTCGGCGATGACGCACTGGTGCTCTCCCACCGGCTGGGGGAGTGGGCGGGCCACGCCCCCGTGCTGGAGGAGGAGGTGGCGCTCGCCAATATCGCCCTCGATCTGCTCGGCCAGGCCCGGGTGCTGCTCTCGCTGGCCGGTGACGAGGACGAGCTCGCCTATCTGCGCGAGGAACGGGCGTTCCGCAATGTGCAGCTCGTCGAGCAGCCCAATGGGGACTTCGCCCACACCATCGCGCGTCAGCTCTGCTTCTCCACCTATCAGGAGCTGCTCTACGAGCGGCTGGCCCGGGGCGGCGGCCCCTTCGCCCCGCTCGCGGCCAAGGCGGTCAAGGAGGTCGCCTACCACCGTGACCACGCCGAGCACTGGACGCTGCGGCTCGGCGACGGCACCGCGGACAGCCATGAGCGGATGCGGACGGCGCTGGAGGCCCTGTGGCGGTTCACCGGTGAGCTCTTCGAGCCGGTGGAGGGGTGCGAGGTGGAGTGGGACACCCTGCACGCCGACTGGCTGGACCGTCTCACCTCGGTCCTGAAGCGCGCCACCCTGGAGGTTCCCGAGGGACCGCGGCGGGGTGCGTGGGCGGCGGGCGCCGGGCGGCAGGGCGTCCACACCGAATCGTTCGGCCGGATGCTGGCGGAGATGCAGCATCTGCACCGCAGCCACCCGGGGGCGACATGGTGACCCCGGCGGCCCCTGCCTCCGGCACCACCGCGCTCGAGGAGGAGCTGTGGCGGCTGGCGGGATCCGTGCCGGATCCCGAGCTGCCGATGATCTCCCTGGCCGAGCTGGGAGTGGTCCGGGGGCTGCGGGTGCTGGGTCCGGGCCGGGTCGAGGTCGAGCTGACCCCCACCTACACCGGCTGCCCGGCGCTGGAGTCGATGAGCGCCGATATCGAGCGGGTGCTGCATGACCGCGGCATCCCCGAGGTGGCCGTCGTTACGGTCCTCTCCCCGCCCTGGTCCACGGACGCCATCAGCGCCGAGGGCCGGCGGAAGCTGGCCGAGGCCGGGATAGCGCCGCCCTCGTCCAGCCGTGCCGAGTCGGGCGGCCCGGTCGCCGTCGAGCTGGGGGTGCGCTGTCCGCACTGCGGCTCCACCGAGACCAAGCTGCTCAGCCGCTTCTCCTCCACCGCGTGCAAGGCGCTGCGCCGCTGTGAGGCGTGCCGTGAACCCTTCGATCACTTCAAGGAGTTGTGATGGCCGCGGAAGCGGTGGTGGAGGCCACCACACACCATGGCGCGTTCCACCCGCTGCGGGTGGCGGCGGTCGAGCGGCTCACCGAGGACTCGGTGGCCGTCACCCTGCGGGTGCCGCCCGCGCTGCGGGAGACCTTCCGCTTCGTCCCCGGACAGCACATCGCGGTGCGGCGGTTCGTCGACGGCGCCGAGATACGGCGGACGTACTCGATCTGCACCCCGGCCGGCGGCGGCGCGGGACCGGAGCTGCTGCGGGTGGGCGTCCGGCTGGTGGAGGGGGGCGAGTTCTCCACCTACGCCCTCAAGGAGTTGGCCGTCGGTGAGGTCATGGAGGTCATGGCGCCCGCGGGCCGGTTCGTGCTCGCGCCCCGGCCGGGGCATTTCGCGGCGGTCGTCGGCGGCAGCGGGATCACCCCGGTGCTCTCCATCGCCGCCACCCTGCTGGAGCGGCAGCCCGAGGCCCGGTTCTGTCTGATCCGCAGCGACCGCACCGCCGCGTCCACGATGTTCCTGGAGGAGGTCGCCGACCTCAAGGACCGCTGGCCGGACCGGTTCCAGCTGGTGTGCGCCCTCTCCCGGGAGGAGCAGCAGAGCGGGCTGGTCTCCGGGCGGCTGGACGAGGAGCGGCTCACCGCGCTGCTGCCCTCGCTGCTGCCGGTGGACTCGGTGGACGGCTGGTTCCTCTGCGGTCCTTACGGGCTGGTGAGCGCCGCCGAGCGGGCGCTGCGCGGTCTCGGGGTGGCCCGTGGCCGGGTCCATCAGGAGATCTTCCACGTCGACACCGCCGATGAGACCGGCTCCGGCGCCCCGCGCCCGGCCGGCACCGCGTCGCGGAGTTCGGTGACGGCCACCCTGGACGGCCGCTCCGGCACCTGGCCGGTGCAGGACGGGGAGGCGCTGCTGGAGACCGTGCTGCGCAACCGCGCCGACGCCCCCTACGCCTGCAAGGGCGGGGTGTGCGGCACCTGTCGGGCGTTCCTGGTCTCCGGCGAGGTGCGGATGGACCGGAACTTCGCGCTGGAGCCGGACGAGGTGGAGGCGGGCTATGTGCTGGCCTGTCAGTCCCATCCGGTCGGTGAGCGGGTGGAGTTGGACTTCGACCGCTGAAGCACGGTGGTGACCGTTCCCTTCTTGTAGAACCTGTTCTATCTTGACCGGCCGTCGGACAGAGCCGCGGCGCGGGAGGACGAACAGTGGACTTCACCTTCACCGAGGAGCAGCAGGCGGCCGTCGAGGCGGCGAAAGCCGTCTTCACTTCCGTCGAACCGGACGGCGTGCCCAGCCCCGCACTGATCCGCGGGGCCGTGGCGGAGGACTTCGACCGTGGGCTGTGGAAGCGGCTCGCCGAGGGCGATCTCCTCGGCCTGACGCTCGACCCGCACCACGGCGGTTCGGGTCTTGACCTCATCGCCCTGTGCCTGGTGCTGCGGGAATCGGCCCGGGTGCTGGCCCGGGTACCGCTGCTGGAGTCCGCCGCGGCGGCCCTGGCGGTGCAGAGGTACGGCGGAGCGGAGCTCGGCGCGGAGGTCCTGCCCCAGGTGGTGCGCGGGGAGCTGGTGCTCACCGTCGCGCCGAACGGGCGGACCGGCCATGACCCGGCCGAACTCGCCGTGCGGGCCCATCAGGACGGCGACGGCTGGGTGCTGGACGGCGTCCAGACCGGTGTCCCCTGGGCATATGGGGCGGACCGGGTGCTGACCCCCGCCCACACCGGCGCGGGCCGCACGGTCCTCGCCCTGGTCCCCCGGCACCGGGACGGCGTCGCCCTGGACGAGCAGGTGTCCACCAGCGGTGAGCGGCAGGCCGAGATCCGTCTCGACGGGGTACGGCTGTCCGCCGCCGAGGTGCTGACCGCGGACGGTGCCTGGGAGTGGCTGCGGGAGATCCTCACCACCGGCACCTGTGCCCTCGCACTGGGCCTTGGCACCGCGGTGCTGGAGCTGACCAGTACCTATGTCAGCGGACGTGAGCAGTTCGGCCATCCGCTGGCCACGTTCCAGGCGGTCGCCGTCCAGTCCGCCGACCGCTACATCGATCTGCGGGCCATGGAAGCCACGCTCTGGCAGGCCGCCTGGCGGCTGGGCACGGAGGAGGAGCGGTCGACCGCCGGGGGCGCCCTTCCGGTCGCCGGGGACGTGGCCGTCGCCAAGATATGGGCGGCCGAGGGCGTACGGCGTGTGGTGCAGACCGCACAGCATCTGCACGGCGGCTTCGGCGCGGTCACCGACTATCCGCTGCACCGCTATCACGCCTGGGCCAAGCAGCTCGAGCTGTCACTCGGCCCGGCGGCCGCGCACGAGGAAGCCCTCGGCACGCTGCTGGCCACCCACACCGTCGCCTGACACCAGGTACGAGGGCGCCCCGCCCGGCCCCCGCGGGCCGGGCCCGGCGCCCGGCGGGACCCCGCCGCACCGGACACCCGGGAACGGACGGCTCACCGCGCGCCGCCTCCGGGAGAGCGCGGAAGCGCGAACGCCCAGGTCCTGTCCTGCCGGTCTTCGCGTATCCGGCTGCGGTGTCTGGTGCAGGGGGCACCTCCCAGCGGTAGCCGGGGGCGGATCGCAAGGCGGAGGGTCGTCCTTGTCCTCGGGTAGCGGGCGTACTCGGATGATCCCGACAACACGGCGAGGCACGGTGCCAGGCGTCGCGGGCCCGCGAAGACCGGCAGGACAGGGCCTAGAGCACGAACGCGCCGTCAGGGGTGCCGTCCTGGCCGGAGACCATGGGACGGCCCACCGCGTGCCAGGCGAGCATGCCGCCGTCCACGTTCACCGCGTCCAGACCCTGCGCCACCAGATACTGCGTCACCTGCGCGGAACGGCCGCCGACCCGGCACATCACATGCACCCGCCGCCCGTCTCCCACCGACTCGGTCAGCTCACCGAAGCGGGCGACCAGCTGGCCCATGGGAATGTGCAGCGCACCGTCGACGTGCCCGGCCGCCCATTCGTCGTCCTCCCGGACGTCCAGCAGAAAGCCGTCGGCGGGTACGGCCGCGGCCTCCACCTGGGGAAGCTGGGCAAAATGCATCACTCACACCTCTCACACAACGTCGCGGCCTCGTCAGCCGCCGCACAACCTACTACCGGGCCAGCTCCGCCAGCCGGGCCTCCTTCTCGGAGACCTGGGCCAGAAGCTGCTCGGCGATCTCGTCCAGCAGTCCGTCCGGATCCTCCGGCGCCATCTTGATCATCGCGCCGATCGCGCTGGACTCCAGCTCGGCGGCGACGGCCGCCAGCATCTCCTTGCGCTCGGCCAGCCACTCCAGCCGGGCGTACAGCTCCTCGCTGCGGCCGGCCCGGCGCTCCGGCGGCGGAGGTCCGGCCTCCCACTCCTCGGCCAGCGCACGCAGCGTCTCCACGTCCCCGGCCGCGTAGGCGGCGTTGACCCGCACGATGAACGCCCCGCGGCGCTCCCGCTCGGCCTCCTCCTCGGCCAGGTCCGGATGGGCCTTACGGGCCAGGTCCCGGTAGATCCGCCGGGCTTCCTCGCTCGGCCGCACCCGCGGCGGCGGCTGCACCGGCTTCTCGGTCAGCATCGCGGCCGCCTCCGGCGAGAGGCCGTCGGAGTCGATCCAGCCATGGAACAGCTCCTCCACGCCCGGCATCGGCTGCACCAGCCCCCGCGCCTCCCGCGCCCTGCGCTGGTCCTCGGGGTCACCGGTGCGCTGTGCGACCGCCTCCGCGATCAGCGCGTCCAGTTCGTCGAGGCGCGAGTACATCGGCCCGAGGCGCTGGTGATGCAGCCGGGAGAAGTTCTCCACCTCCACCCGGAAGGTCTCCACCGCGATCTCGAACTCGATCAGCGCCTGTTCGGCCGCCCGCACCGCCCGTTCAAGGCGCTCGGTGGCCTGCGCCTCCTCGGCCGACCGGGCCTCCTCGGGCCGGTCCTGCGATTCCGCCTGGGGCTCGGCCTCGGACACCGATTGCTGTGCCTGCTGCTGCGCTTCCGGGTTCGTCACCCGCTCAGCCTACGTCCGGCCCCCGGTCCCGCCCGAACCTCACACCCCCAGCTCGGCCGCCACCCGCCCGGAGCGCACCGCCTCGACCAGCGCCGCATGGTCGGCCTCGGTGCGGTCGGCGTACGCCACCGCGAAGGCCGCCACCGCCTCGTCCAGCTCCTCCCCCTTGCCGCAGTAACCGGCCAGCAGCCTCGGATCAGCGCTGTGGGCGTGCGCCCTCGCCAGCAGCGCCCCGGTCATCCGCCCGTAGTCGTCCACCTGGTCGGCGGCGAGCGCCGCCGGGTCCACGCTCCCCTTGCGGTTCCGGAACTGCCGCACCTGGTACGGCCGCCCCCGGACCGTGGTCCAGCCCAGCAGGATGTCGCTCACCACCTGCATCCGCTTCTGGCCGAGGACCACCCGCCGCCCCTCGTGCCCGGCCTCGGGCACCGCGAACCCGGCCGCCCTCACATACGGCAGCAGCACCGACGGACGGGCCTCCTTCACCTGCAGCACCAGCGGCTCGCCCCGGTGGTCGAGCAGCAGCACCACATAGGAGCGCGTGCCCACACTGCCCGTGCCGACGACGCGGAACGCCACATCGTGCACCTCGTACCGGGCGAGCAGCGGCAGCCGGTCCTCGGACAGCGTCGCCAGGTAGTCGCCGAGCGCCGATGCCACCGCCGCGGCCTCGTCGTCCGGCACCCGCCGCAGCACCGGGGGCGCGTCCACGAAGCGACGGGCCCCGGGCCTGCCGGACGGGTCCTCCTCCTCGGGCACGGCCTCCGTGGCCCGTGCGGCGAACCGCGCGCTGGTGTTCCGCCGGGCTTTCTCGGCCACCCGCTCCAGCGTCCCCGCCAGGTCCCTGGCATCGGTGTGGGAGACCAGCTCCTCATCGGCGATCGCGTGCCACGCGTCGGCCGCAGGCAGCTTGGCCAGCAGCCGCACCGTACGGCGATAGGCCCCCACCGCGTCATACGCCGCGGCCCGGCAGACGTCCTCGTCGGCCCCGGCCTCGCGCCCCGCCAGCACCAGCGAGGCGGCGAGCCGCTTCACATCCCACTCCCACGGACCGTGCACGGTCTCGTCGAAGTCGTTGAGATCGATGATCAGGCCGCCACGGGCGTCCCCGTACAGCCCGAAGTTCGCGGCATGGGCGTCCCCGCACAGCTGCGCGCCTATGCCGGTCACCGGGGTGCCCGCCAGGTCGTGCGCCATCAACCCGGCCGAACCGCGCAGGAAGGAGAAGGGGGTGGCGGCCATCCGCCCCACCCGTATCGGGGTGAGCTCCGGCAGCCGTCCGGCGTTGGACCACTCGACAGCCGTCGCGGCGTCCGGCCGGTCGATGACGGGCGGCGCCTCGGCATGCGCCGACCGCGGCACCCGCTTCCGCAGCGCCTTGCCCTCGTGCTTGGGCGACGGCCCGTCCCCGCGCCAGGCGGCGAAGCCCGGCACCGCCGGAAGCCGGCGGACCGCTCCGCCCTCCCGAGCGGCGCCACGGGCCGCGCTCCGGCCGTCCTCAGTGCCGGTCGGACCCCCGCCGGGTCCGCCGCTTCCACCGCTTCCACTGGGCCCGAGGCCCTCTTCGCCCGTCATGGCGCCCCCGTTCCCCTCGCCCGCCACCGGCCACGCGACAGCGGCATCCGCACCGAGCCGGGCGCCCGACCGGCTCCGACGACGCCCGGACCACCTCGACTGCCCAGACCGTACCGCCAGTCGCCCCGACCCGTCAGAGCCTGTGGATAACCCTTTCGACCCCCGGGCCCCGCTCAGTCGCGCAGACGGTCAGCCGCTCAGTCGCAGTGAGCACTGTGCAGTGCTCACTGCGCACACAGAACACTGCACACAAAAGACAAGGAGTGCGCGCGGAAGACAAGCCACGGACAACATCCGCCCGCCCGCACCCCCGCACCGCGTCAGCGGCGGAACTGCTCCGGGCAGCCACCGCCCTCGGGCAGATGGTCCTCCGCCCAGCGCGACAGCTCCTTCAGCGCGGGCTCCAGCGCCCGCCCCGCTTCCGTCAGCCGGTACGACACCCGCAGCGGCGGTCCCGCGTCGACTTCCCGCACCACCAGCCCCGCCCCGGACAGCTCGGTGAGCCGGTCCGACAGCATCCGCTCGCTGATCCCGGGGATCGCCCTGCGCAGATCGGCGAAGTAGGCCGGCCGATCGGTCAGGACAGCGACGATCAGCCCCGTCCATCGCTTGCCGAACAGCTCGAAGACACGGGTCATCGAGGAATCGACCTGCTTGCACTGCTGCTCGTCGCGCTGTTCGCACCCACCGCCGTCCGCCATGGAATACAGACTACTGGCCTCTCGTTTGGGACTGCAGAAAAGTAAGCTACTGTGCTATCAGTAGTTACGTAGAAATGAGCGGCCCCGCCGCCCCGTCACACGGAGGCACCCCCATGCCCACGCTTCTGCACATCGACTCGTCCGTCTGGCCCGGCGACGCCTCCTCCTCCCGCGCCGTCACCGCCACCTTCCGCAAAGAGTGGGAGGCGCAGCATCCGAACGGCACGGTCATCTACCGCGATCTGGCCACCGAGCCGCTGCCCCACCTCGACGGGGCCGCCGCCCACGCCGGATTCGTACCCGCGGACGACCGCACCCCCGAGCAGCACGACGCCTTCGCACTGCGCGAGACCCTGGCCGGTGAGCTGGAGCGGGCCGACGCGGTCCTGATCGGCGCCCCCATGTACAACTTCACGATCCCCTCCACGCTCAAGGCGTGGCTGGACCACGTGATCATCATGGGACGCACCGCGGGTGCGGAGCAGACCACCACCTCCGGCACCCCGGCGGTCGTCGTCGCCAGCCGTGGCGGCGGCTACGGGCCGGGCACCCCGCGCGAGAGCTTCGAGTTCGTCACGACCTACCTGGACAAGGCGCTGAACGGTGCGCTCGGCCTCGACGTCGAGTTCGTTGTGCCGGAGCTCACGTTGGCCCGTACCAATCCGGCGATGGCCGACCTGATCGACCTGGCGGACGCCTCCAAGGCGAAGGCCCACGAGGACGCGGCCACCAAGGCCAAGTCCCTCGCCTCCCGCTTCGCGGCCTGACCGGATCCGGCCCCGCCCGATCCGATCAAGCCCGATCCGGACCGCCGAAGCCGCCGGAGGCCACCGGTACACGAGGCCGGAACGCGGCACCGGAACGACCAAGGGCCTCCCGTCCGGGGAGGCCCTTGGTCCTGTCCTGCCGTCCTGCTGTCCCGCTCGCCCTGTCGTCCTGCCACAACGCGAAACGGGCCTCCCCGAGCGACTTTCGTCACTCCGGAGAGGCCCGTTCCGACTGGTGCGCGAGGGGGGAGTTGAACCCCCACGCCCTTTCGGGCACTGGAACCTGAATCCAGCGCGTCTGCCTATTCCGCCACCCGCGCATGGGTGCTGCCGTACGATGCTCCTCCGCTCCCCGGTGGCCCTTTCGGACTTCCTCGGTTCGGGCGGCGCGCCTTCCGACATCCAGAACACTAGCACGCTGCACAGGGTGGAATCACACCCGTTTCCCATGGTCCCGCACCCGCCCGCTCTGAGAGCGTCGCGGTTGCGGGACACTGTCGTGAGGGCACCTCTACGATCCTGTGAGAGGTGACACTGCTCCACAGGGCCAGGAAGGGGAACCACCCGATTTCCCGACGCGTGGATACGATCAGTAAGCAGTACCAGGACGACACTGAGCACGACTGAGGAAGGAGGTGCCCCGTGGGAGTAATGAAGCGCTTCGAGCAGCGACTCGAGGGACTCGTGAACGGCACCTTCGCCAAGGTGTTCAAGTCCGAGGTCCAGCCGGTGGAGATCGCGGGCGCGCTCCAGCGCGAATGCGACAACAACGCCACCATCTGGAACCGCGACCGGACCGTCGTCCCCAATGACTTCATCGTCGAGCTGAGCGCGCCCGACTACGACCGCCTCAGCCCGTACTCCGGACAGCTCGGCGACGAGCTGTCCGGCATGGTGCGCGACTACGCCAAGCAGCAGCGCTACACCTTCATGGGCGGGATCAAGGTCCATCTGCAGAAGGCGGAGGACCTCGACACCGGCCTGTACCGGGTGCGCAGCCGGACACTGGCCTCCAGCGAGTCCCAGAGCCCGCAGGCGGCCGCCGCTCCGGCCCGTGGCGGTGCCGGTGCCCCGCACCAGCGTCCCGGGGGCCAGGGCTACCCCGCCCAGCCCACGGGTGCGCCGCCCATGCCCGCCGCGCCTCCCGGCGCCCGTCCGGTGCCCCGCACCGGCGGCACCGGAGCCGGCGTCGGTACGCAGTCCCAGGGCCAGACGCGGCGCTGGATCGAGATCAACGGCACCCGTCACCAGATCTCCCGGCCCACCCTGGTGCTGGGCCGCAGCACCGACGCCGATGTGCGGATCGACGACCCCGGTGTCTCCCGACGACACTGCGAGATCCGGGTCGGTACCCCGCCGACCGTCCAGGACCTCGGGTCGACGAACGGCATCGTGGTGGACGGACAGCACACCACCCGCGCTACGCTCCGCGACGGCTCGCGGATCGTCGTGGGCAGTACCACCATCGTTTACCGGCAAGCCGAAGGGTGAAGCGGGGGCAATGTCAGAGCTGACCCTCACGGTCATGCGGTTGGGTTTCCTCGCCGTACTGTGGCTGTTCGTCATCGTGGCCGTTCAGGTCATCCGTAGCGACCTGTTCGGGACCCGCGTGACCCAGCGCGGTTCCGCGCGGCGCGGCGCTCCCGACCGGCCGCAGCAACCGCAGCAGCGGCAGCAGGCGGCACCGCCCCAGCAGCGCCAGCAGTCGGGAGGCCGCGGCCGCCGCGGTGCCCCGACCAAGCTGGTGGTCTCCGAGGGCACGCTGACCGGCACCACGGTCGCCCTCCAGGGGCAGACCATCACCCTCGGCCGTGCGCACGATTCAACAATCGTGCTGGACGACGACTACGCCTCCAGCAGGCATGCCAGGATCTACCCGGACCGTGACGGCCAGTGGATCGTCGAGGACCTCGGGTCCACCAACGGCACCTATCTCGACCGGACCCGACTCACCACACCGACACCGATTCCGCTCGGCGCGCCGATCCGCATCGGCAAGACCGTCATCGAGCTGCGGAAGTAGTAGGACCATGACGACCGGAGGGTGGGCAGCGTGGTTGGCAAGGGGCTGTACCCGGAGCCGACGGGCGAGGTGCGCATGAGTCTGTCACTGCGTTTCGCGGCCGGATCGCACAAAGGCATGATCCGGGAGGGCAACGAGGACTCCGGTTACGCCGGGCCCCGGCTGCTCGCCATCGCCGACGGCATGGGCGGCCAGGCCGCCGGTGAGGTCGCCAGCTCCGAGGTGATCTCCGCCCTGGTCCAGCTCGACGACGACATCCCGGGCTCGGACATCCTGACCTCCCTGGGCAGCGCCGTGCAGCGGGCCAACGACCAACTGCGCGAGATGGTCGAGGAGGACCCCCAGCTCGAGGGCATGGGCACCACGCTCACCTCCCTGCTGTGGACCGGCCAGCGGCTCGGCCTGGTCCACGTCGGCGACTCGCGCGCCTATCTGTTGCGCGACGGGGCGCTGACCCAGATCACCCAGGACCACACCTGGGTGCAGCGCCTGGTGGACGAGGGCCGGATCACCGAGGAGGAGGCGGGCACCCACCCGCAGCGCTCCCTGCTGATGCGCGCCCTGGGCAGCGGCGACCACGTCGAGCCCGATCTGTCCATCCGTGAGGTCCGGGCCGGGGACCGCTATCTGCTGTGCTCCGACGGTCTGTCCGGAGTGGTCAGTCACCAGACGCTCGAGGACACCCTCGCCAGCTACCAGGGTCCGCACGAGACCGTGCAGGAGCTGATCCAGCTCGCCCTGCGCGGTGGCGGCCCCGACAACATCACCTGCATCGTCGCCGACGTCCTGGACGTGGACGGCGGCGACACCATGACCGGGCAGCTCAACGACACCCCGGTCATCGTGGGCGCGGTCGCCGAGAACCAGACTCCCCTGGGCGACGGCGGCGCCGCGTCCACCCCCGCCGGCCGCGCCGCGGAGCTCGGGCGGTCCAGCCGTTCCGTTCCCCAGCAGGGCGACCCCCAGGGCGGGTTCGGCCCGCCCGGGAGCGGACCGGACGTCGGTGCCGCGCCGGAAGGCAGCTACGGCGCCTACGCCGACGGCGACCTGACCAAGAAGAGCGGCCGCAAGACGTGGTTCAAGCGCTCGCTGTACATCGCGCTGGGCCTCGCCGTGATCGGCGGCGGGCTCTACGGCGGCTACCGCTGGACCCAGACCCAGTACTACGTGGGCGCCAACGGCGACCACGTCGCGATCTACCAGGGCATCAGCCAGGACCTCGCCTGGATCAAGCTCAACAAGGTCCATGAGGACCACCGCGAGATCGAACTCAAGTACCTCCCGACCGACCAGCGCGGCCGGGTGGAGGACACCATCGCGGTGAACGACCTCGGCCAGGCCCGGGACAAGACCAAGGACCTCGCCACCCTCGCCGGGGCCTGCCGCAAGGCGGACGCCCAGAAGAAGGCCGAGGACCGGCAGAAGGACCTCACCGGCGGCGAGGACCGGGACCGCGACCGCAATGGCTCCGGGGACGACAAGGCCACACCCAGTGGCGACAGATCCCCCGCGGGCGGCGGAGCGGCACAGAACGACCGCAACGAGAACGAGGTGCAGACGCGGGCCGGAGAGGCCACCTCCAAGCCGTCGAAGTCTCCTACTCCGAAGCCCGGCCCCAGCCTGTCGGAGGAGGAGAAGGAGTTGGTCCCGCAATGCAGCAGCACCCAGCAGTGAAGCCGTAAGGGGCCGTCCACGTATGAGCAGCACCTCCAACACCACCACGATCAGCACGGTGGGTCCGCCGAGCCGGCGTAACACCGAGCTCGCCATGCTGGTCTTCGCGGTGATCATTCCGGTCTTCGCCTACGCCAACGCGGGTCTGGCGCTCAGCGACGAGATGCCCTCGGGCATGCTCAGCTACGGCATCGGGCTCGGTCTGCTGGCCGGGGTCGGCCACCTCGTGGTGCGGAAGTTCGCGCCGTACGCCGACCCGCTGCTGCTGCCGATCGCCACCCTGCTCAACGGACTGGGGCTGGTGCTCATCTGGCGCCTGGACCAGTCCAAGCGGCTGGCCGCACGGGCCGAGAGCATCGGCCAGGTCTACGCGGCCGCGGCCCCCAAGCAGCTGATGTACTCGGCGATGGGCGTCGCCCTCTTCGTGGGCGTGCTGATCCTGCTCAAGGACCACCGGATCCTCCAGCGCTACACCTACATCTCCATGGCGGCGGCGCTGGTGCTGCTGGTCATGCCGGTGTTCTTCCCGGCCAAGTTCGGCGCCCGCATCTGGGTCACCGTGGGCAGCTTCTCCATCCAGCCCGCCGAGTTCGCCAAGATCGTCATCGCGGTCTTCTTCGCGGGCTATCTGATGGTGAAACGGGACGCGCTGGCGCTGGCCAGCCGCCGCTTCATGGGGCTGTACCTGCCGCGCGGCCGTGACCTCGGTCCGATCCTCGTCGTCTGGGGCATGAGCATCCTCATCCTCGTCTTCGAGACCGACCTCGGTACCTCGCTGCTGTTCTTCGGCATGTTCGTCGTCATGCTGTACGTGGCCACCGAGCGCACCAGCTGGATCGTCTTCGGTCTGCTGATGTCCGCGGTCGGAGCCGTCAGCGTGGCCACCTTCGAGCCGCACGTCCAGCAGCGTGTGGACGCCTGGCTCGACCCGTTCGCGGCCTTCAAGAACGGCACCAGTGACCAGATCGCCCAGGCCCTGATGTCCTTCGGCTCCGGCGGTGTCTTCGGCACCGGTCTCGGCCAGGGCAACTCGGACCTGATCGGCTTCGCCGCCAACTCGGACTTCATCCTCGCCACCGTCGGCGAGGAGCTGGGCCTGGCGGGCACCATGGCGTTCCTGCTGCTGTACGGCCTGATCGTGGAGCGGGGCGTACGGACCGCCCTCGCCGCCCGCGACCCGTTCGGCAAGCTGCTCGCGATCGGTCTGTCCGCGGCCTTCGCCATCCAGATCTTCGTGGTGGCGGGCGGTGTCATGGGGCTCATCCCGCTGACCGGTATGACCATGCCGTTCCTCGCGTACGGCGGTTCCTCGGTCCTCGCCAACTGGGCCCTGGTCGCGATCCTCATCAAGATCAGCGACACCGCGCGCCGTCCCGCCCCGACTCCCGCTCCGTCCACAGACGCCGAGATGACTCAGGTGGTCCGCCCGTGAACAAGCCCCTGCGCCGTATCGCGATCTTCTGTGGACTGCTGGTCCTGGCCCTGCTGATCCGGGACAACTGGATCCAGTACGTCCAGGCCGACGAGCTCAAGGAGAACAAACACAACCGCCGGGTGCTGATCGCCCGTTACAGCCAGCCGCGCGGCAACATCATCGTGGACGGCCGGCCCATCACCGGGTCGGTCGAGACCGACGGCACCGACTTCAAGTACAAGCGCACATACAAGAACGGCAAGATGTGGGCGCCGGTCACCGGCTACGCCTCCCAGGTCTTCGACGCCAACCAGATCGAGAAGCTCGAGGACGAGATCCTCACCGGCGACGACGACCGCCTGTTCTTCAACCGGACGATCGACATGATCACCGGCAAGGAGCAGCGGGGCGGCGACGTGATCACCACCCTGAACGGCAAGGCCCAGAAGGCCGCGTACGAGGGGCTGGGCAACAAGAAGGGCGCCGTCGCCGCGCTCGACCCCCGCACCGGCAAGATCCTCGCCCTGGCCAGCACCCCGAGCTACGACCCGTCGACCGTCGCGGGCGGCTCCAAGAAGGACGAGAAGGCCTGGAACGATCTCCAGCCGAAGAACAACACCGACGACCCGATGCTCAACCGGGCGCTGCGGCAGACCTACCCGCCCGGCTCCACCTTCAAGGTCGTCACCGCGGCCGCGGCGCTGGAGAACGGGAAGTACTCAAACATCGACGCGCCGACCGACTCCCCGCTGCCGTGGCGGCTGCCGCTGTCCACCAGGAACCTGGACAACGAGGGCAACATCCCCTGCGAGAACGCCACGCTCCGGAAGGCCCTGCAGTACTCCTGCAACACGGTCTTCGGCAAGCTGGGTGACGACCTCCGCAAGGAGAAGATGCTGGAGCAGGCGGAGAAGTTCGGCTTCGGCGAGGAGGTCCTGACGCCGGTCCGCACCAACGCCAGCGTCTACCCCGAGGACATGGACCGGCCGTCCAACGCGCTGTCCGCCATCGGCCAGTACGACACCCGTGCCACCCCGCTGCAGATGGCCATGGTCGCCTCCGCGATCGCCAATGACGGCAAGCTGATGAAGCCGTACATGGTCGACTCACTGCGCGCGCCCAACCTGAGCACCATCGAGCGGACCGACCCGGAGGAGATGAGCCAGGCGGTCTCCCCGGAGAACGCCGGCAAGCTCCAGGACATGATGAAGACCGTCGTGGACAAGGGCACCGGTACCGCGGCCCAGATCCCCGGGGTCGAGGTCGGCGGCAAGACCGGTACCGCCCAGCACGGTGTCGCGAACAGCAAGAACCCCTACGCGTGGTTCATCTCCTACGCCAAGACCGATGACGGCTCCCCGGTCGCGGTCGCGGTCGTGATCGAGGGTTCCGACACCGTCCGTGACGACATCGCGGGTGGCAGGCTGGCCGCTCCGATCGCCAAGGACGTGATGAAGGCGGTACTGGCCAGCGAGAAGTGACGCCGGTCACGCCCTGATACCAATCCCGCACGTCGCCGTACCGGTCCGGTATCAAGTAGCGGCTGTGGCCGGGTCGCATCGGACGTGCCGGGTACGGTATGCGCGAGCAGCACTTGACCGGCCCCCACAGGTGCGGTCGGGAATGACGGAAGAGGGCTGGAGTAGCTATGGAAGAGCCGCGTCGCCTCGGCGGCCGGTACGAGCTGGGCTCAGTGCTCGGCCGCGGTGGCATGGCGGAGGTCTACCTCGCCCATGACACCCGCCTCGGCCGCACTGTCGCTGTGAAGACACTCCGGGTGGACCTCGCCCGCGATCCGTCCTTCCAGGCCCGGTTCCGCCGAGAGGCCCAGTCGGCCGCCTCGCTCAACCATCCCGCGATCGTCGCGGTCTACGACACCGGCGAGGACTACGTCGACGGTGTCTCGATCCCGTACATCGTGATGGAGTACGTCGACGGCTCCACCCTGCGTGAGCTGCTGCACTCGGGCAGAAAGCTGCTCCCCGAGCGCTCCATGGAGATGACCACCGGCATCCTCCAGGCCCTGGAGTACTCGCACCGGAACAACATCGTCCACCGCGACATCAAGCCCGCGAACGTCATGCTGACGCGCACCGGCCAGGTCAAGGTGATGGACTTCGGTATCGCCCGCGCCATGGGCGACGCCGGGATGACCATGACGCAGACGGCCGCCGTGATCGGCACCGCCCAGTACCTCTCCCCCGAGCAGGCCAAGGGCGAGACCGTCGACGCCCGCAGTGACCTCTACTCCACCGGCTGTCTGCTCTACGAGCTGCTGACCGTGCGGCCGCCCTTCGTGGGCGACTCCCCGGTGGCCGTGGCCTACCAGCACGTACGGGAAGAGCCGCAGCCGCCGAGCGCCTACGACCCCGAGATCACCCCGGAGATGGACGCCATCGTCCTGCGGGCGCTGGTCAAGGACCCGGACTACCGCTACCAGTCGGCCGACGAGATGCGCGCCGACATCGAGGCCGCGCTGGACGGCCAGCCGGTCGCCGCCACCGCGGCGCTCGGCGCAGTCGGCTACGGCGCCGACGACCAGCCCACGACGATGCTGCGCCCGCAGGACCCCGGGGCGCAGACCTCCATGCTTCCGCCGATGCGCGACGACGACGGCGGTATGGGCTACGACGACCGGCCCGACCGGGGCCGCGGCCGTGGCGGAGCGCCGGAGAAGAAGAGCAACCTCTCCACGATCCTGCTGGTGCTGGCCGGAATACTGGTCCTGGTCGGGGCGATCTTCATCGGGAAGTCGCTGTTCGGCGGCGGTCAGAACGACGACATGGTCGACGTGCCCAGCCTGCGGAACAAGACGTTCGCGGCCGCCCAGAAACAGGCGACCAACGGCGACTTCAAGGTCGAGAAGGTCGGCTCGAAGTTCTGTGACACGCCCAAGAACACGGTCTGTGAGCAGGACCCGGAGAACGGCCAGATCAAGCGGTTCGACACGATCCGGCTGACCATGTCCAAGGGCGCCAAGCCCGCGGCCAAGGTCGAGGTCCCCAGCGTCGTCAACACCCAGGTCGCGTCCGCGACCCAGCAGCTCGACGCCAAGGGTTTCACCGTCGAGCAGGAGCAGAAGGAGTCCCCGCAGCCGGCCGGGACCGTGCTCGACCAGAACCCCAAGGGCGGTACGAAGGCCGCCAAGGGCAGCACGGTCACGCTGACCGTGGCCGCGGCCGAGTCCAAGATCGTCGTCCCGGACGTGACCACCAAGAAGGTCGAGGACGCCAAGACCGCGCTCGGGAAGAAGGGCCTCAAGGTCCAGGTCACCGAGGAGGAGAACGGTGACGTCGAGGCCGGCACGGTGATCAAGCAGAATCCGGGCGGTGGCCAAGAGGTCGTCCCCAATTCGGTCATCACCCTGACCGTGGCCAAGGCCCCCGCACAGCCGGAGAACGTCCAGGTGCCCAACCTGGGCGGCCAGACCCTGAAGGACGCCAAGAAGGCGCTGAAGGACCTCGGGCTGAACGTGGGCACCATCGCCGGTCCCCAGGACGACAACGCCACCGTGGTGGCCAGTCAGCCGGGCGCGGGCAGCACGGTGCCCAAGGGCCAGTCCATCAGCCTCGTCACCACCGGCGGCCAGGGCAACAACGGCGGCGGTATCGGAGGCGGTGACGGCGGGGACGACACGATCTTCGGGGGCCCGAGCGGCGTCGCACCCACCGAGTAGACGGCGTCACCGGGGCACCGAGGAGCCCAGCGACGACGAAGCCCCCGGCGCCCTCCCAGAGGGCACCGGGGGCTTCCCCGTGGTCCTGGCCTCGCGTCTGCCGGGCCTCTGCCGGGTGCGGGGCTAGCGCAGTTCCTTGGGGGGCGTGCGGCGCACGTCCACCTTCTCGGTGCGCTCCAGTTCGCCCCACACGATGTAGCGATGGCGCGAGGTGTAGACCGGCGTACAGGTCGAGAGCGTGATGTAGCGGCCCGGCTTCTTGGTCCCCGACTCCTTGGGGACCGCGTCCAGCACGTCCACGTTGAACTTCGAGGTCTCGGGGAGCGTCGCGAAGACCCGGTAGACGTACCAGCGGTCGCGGGTCTCGAAGACGACCGCGTCGCCCTCGTGGACCTTGTTGATGTTGTGGAACTTGGCGCCGTGGCCGTCGCGGTGGGCGGCGAGAGAGAAATTGCCCTTTTTGTTCCAGGGCATGGCCGAGGGCACCGGGTCCGTGTAGTAGCCCGCGACACCGTCGTTCAGGGTCTTGGTACTGGTGCCCTTCTTGACCAGCACCTCCCCGTTGTCCATGGACGGCACGTGCAGGAAGCCGATGCCGTCCTTGGTGTCGAGGTTCCCCGGACCCTGCGCCCAGTGCCGCCGCACCCGGTCGCCCTGCTTCTTCGCCTCGCGGTCGGCGAGCACATTGGTCCACCACAGCGAGTAGACGACGAAGAGGGCCAGGATCAGCCCCGCGGTGATCAGCAGCTCGCCCAGGACGCCGATGGCCGCGGCTATCCGGGCGCGGGTGGTACGGGGCGCGGCGGGTGCGGGCGGATCGGCGGTCTCGCCCCGCAACTGGTCGTGGTCGGTCCGTGCCACCGCGTCGTACCCCTTTTCTTGCTGTTCCCGCTCGGACGCGCTCACTCGACCAGCGCGTCCGGCTTCCCATCGCTGCGCGGGCGCTCGTCGACCATCTTGCCCCACACGATCATCCGGTAGGTGCTGGTGAACTCCGGGGTGCAGGTGGTCAGCGTGATGTAGCGGCCCGGCTTGGTGAAGCCCGAACCGGCCGGCACCGGCCCGATGACGCCCGTGTTGGACGGGGCGGTCTGCGGGAGGATGGCGTCCATCTCGTAGGTGTAGTACCGGCGTTGGGTCTCGATGATGATCTCGTCCCCGCGCTTCAGATGGTTGATGTAGCGGAACGGCTCACCGTGGGTGTTGCGGTGCCCGGCGAGCGCGAAGTTCCCCTTCTTGTCCCAGGGCATCGCGGTCTTCAGCCCGCCCTTGGCGTAGTGACCGACCATGCCGCGGTCGAGGACCTTGTGCTTGTCGATCCCCTCGGCGATCGGGGCCTTCACGTCCAGCTTGGGGATGTAGATGATCGCGAACCCCTCGCCGGGGGAGAAGGTCCCCGGGTCACGGTCGCCGCCGTTCTCGTCCCACTTCGCGCGGAGGCTGTTGGCGGCGCCGTTGGCCTGCTGGTGCGCCCGGATGTTGGTCCACCACAGCTGGTAGGTGACGAAGAGCAGCATCACCACGCCGAGCGTGATGAACAGCTCACCGGCGACCCGGCTCATCACGACCCCGGGGCTGTCCTTGCGGGCCCGCGCGGCACGCTTGGCCTCCATACGGGTTCGGGGCGCGGCGCCGGGGGCCGGGCCGGCGTCCGTCCGCGGGCCGCCCGAGCCGCCACGGGCGGCCGCCCGCCGGCCGCCGCGCCGGGCGGCCTCCTGGGCGGCCCTGCGGCGGGCGGCGCGGCC
>NZ_JANCLX010000042.1 GCF_024295805.1 Streptomyces cucumeris | reverse complement strand
TCGATCACCTGCCGGTGATCACGCCATCGCCCGCCCCGCTTCGGCGTCCGATCCGGCAACAACGGCTCAATCCGTGCCCATTGCACGTCAGTCAACGACACACCCGGTCCAACGACCCGATGATCCGCAAGAAACGGCCTAGGTCCGTCGGACTAGTACGGCCGGGCGTCCATCCCGGTGGTCACTGCGCCCCCTCCTGCCCGGCCGCCGGAGCCGTACGGGAAGATGTCCCGGTGACGACACAGCCCGCCACCACGGCCCCCGACCGCACCGTCCTCGCCGCGTTCGAGGCGGCCAAGGGCTTCATGCCCGTCGACGAGGGGCTGGCCCTGTACGCCGCGGCCCACGAGGTGGCCACCGCGCTGCGGCTGCCGCTGGTCGAGGTCGGCACCTACTGCGGGCGCTCCACCATCCTGCTGGCCGACGCCGCCCGCGCGGCGGACACCGTCGCGATCACCGTGGACCACCACCGCGGCTCCGAGGAGCAGCAGCCCGGCTGGGAGTATCACGACCCGGAGGTCGTCGACCCCGAGGTCGGGCGGATGGACACCCTGCCCACCTTCCGGCGCACCCTGCACGCGGCCGGTCTCGAGGACCACGTGATCGCGGTCGTCGGCCGCTCGCCGCGGGTGGCGGCGGTCTGGGGACGGCCGGTGGGGCTGGTCTTCATCGACGGCGGCCACACCGACGAGCACGCCACCGCGGACTACGAGGGCTGGGCCCCGCACGTCGCGCCCGGGGGCCTCCTCGTGGTGCACGACGTCTTCCCGGACCCGGCCGACGGCGGCCGGGCCCCGTACCGGATCTACCGCCGCGCACTGGAGTCCGGCGCCTTCACGGAGGTCTCCGCGACCCGCTCGCTGCGGGTGCTGCGCCGTACCGGCGGACCGCTGGAGGGTGACGGCACCGGGGTGTGATCCGGCCCGGCTACCATCGCCTCCGTGTCCTACGGCAGCTTTCCCCCCTCGTCCGGCCGTCGCGGCGGCACCCTCGCCGTGGTCCTGGCCGCCCTGATCCCCGCATGCTTCGCGGGCTGGCTGCTGTGGAGCTCGTTCGGCGGCCAGGACCCGGGGCAGGACGACGGGAACCCGGGCGGTTCGGGACTGCCCACCGCGTCGTCCACCTCGTCCCCGTCGCCCCCGCCCGCCGGACCCCCCTCCGACGCTCCGGCGAAATCGCTCAAGGGCAAGGTCGTGGTGATCGACCCGGGCCATAATCCGAACAACCGCGATCACTCCGCGCAGATCGCCCGCCGGGTGGACATCGGCACCGACAAGAAGGAGTGCGACACCACCGGGACGGCGACCAACTCCGGTTACTCCGAGGCGTCGTTCACCCTCGATGTGGCGCGCCGCGCCCGCACGCTGCTCGAAGCCCGCGGCGCCACGGTGAAGTTCACCCAGGACGGCAAGCGGGAGTTCGGGCCGTGCGTCGACGAGCGCGCCGAGATCGGCAACAAGGCCCACGCGGACGCCGTCGTCTCCGTCCACGCCGACGGCGCGGGCTCCGGTGAGCGCGGCTTCCACATCATCCTGCCGAAGTCGGTGCGCGGCGGCGGCGCCGACACCTCGGCCATCACCAAGCCCTCCCGCCGTCTCGGGGAGCGGCTGCTCGACGCGTTCGCCGAGGAGACCGGCAGCGAACCGGCCGACTACATCGGGGACGGCAGCGGGCTGAACGTCCGGGGAGACCTCGGCGGTCTCAACCTCTCCACCGTTCCCAAGGTGTTCATCGAATGCGGCAATATGCGGGACGCGAAGGACGCCGCGCACCTCACCGACGCACACTGGCGGGAGCGGGCGGCGCGCGGTGTCGCACGGGGCATTACGGACTTCTTGAACGGGTAGCTTCCCCGCAACCGAACGGGAGGTCACGACCGGGAAACCGATGGGACACCCCGGCTCTGCGCGTAAAGATTCACCCGTACGATGGGGCCCACCCCCGACGCCTTCAGCGCCAAGCGCCTGGCGGCAGCGCTAGTACCCACGAAACCGACAAAGGACCTCACGTTGAACATCCGCTCGCTCACTCGAGGCGACGGCGTGGTGATCGGAGCAGCGGTGTTGCTGTTCATCGCCTCCTTCCTCGACTTTTACACCACAGACTGTGGTGACTACTGCGACAGGATCGACCTGCCCAACGGGTGGGATGGCGACATCTTCCCCGTGCTGCCGTCGATCTACCTCGCCGGCGTCATCGCCGCAGCGCTCATCGTGGCCGCGCGTTTCCAGCCTGCGGGGCGTAATCTGTTCGGGCTCACGCTGGACCAGTGGGGCACCGCGCTGGCGGTCTTCGCGGCCTGGAGCTCGCTGTGGACGATCCTCGGTGGCCCTGATGGCTCCGACAAGGGCGTCGGCCAGATCCTGGGCCTCGTCGCCACCCTGGCGATGGCGGCCGGTGCGCTGCTCACCCAGCGCGTCCCCGCGCTGAAGGCCCCGCTGATGGCCAGCGGCCCGGCGGCTCCGTCCCCGTACGGCCACCAGCAGCAGCCGCAGCCCGGCTACGGCTACCCGGGCCCGGGTGCCCAGGCCGGCGCCCCGGCGCCGTTCGGCGGCCAGCCCGGCCAGCCCCAGCCCGGCGCCCCGGGTCCGTTCGGCGGCGGCCAGCCCGGTCCGGCGGCCCAGGCCCCGGCTCCGGCCGCGGGCGGCGACTTCACCCCGTTCTGGTTCGCCGTGCCGGTGGCCCGTCCGCTGTACGCCGAGGACGGTTCGTCGAACACCATCGCCGAACTGGCCCCCGGTACCTGGTACCTGGCGGTCGAGCAGCGCGGTCAGGCCCTGGTCGCCCAGACCCAGGACGGCCGTCGCGGCGTCCTCCAGGACACCACGGGGATCCAGCGCGGCTGATCTCCGCCCCATGTGCACCCGGCCCCTCGCCCCTCACCGGGCGGGGGGCCGTTGCCATTCCCGTTACCGGCCCGTACAGTCCGGCGCACCGGCTGACGTACCGTCACTCATACGTGGGGAAAGGGGTCATGATGCGGCTCGGCCTGGCGCTCGGCTACTGGGGGCGCGGTCCCGACCCCCGCCATCTGGAACTGGCCCGGGAGGCCGAGCGGTTGGGGTACCACTCGGTGTGGACCGCCGAGTCCTGGGGCTCGGACGCCTTCACCCCGCTGACCTGGATCGCGGCGCACACCAGCCGGATCCGGCTGGGTACGGCGGTGGCGCAGATGGCCGCCCGCACCCCGACCGCCACCGCGATGCAGGCGCTCACCCTGGACCACCTCTCCGGCGGGCGGATGATGCTCGGACTCGGGCTGTCCGGACCGCAGGTCGTGGAGGGCTGGTACGGACGGCCGTTCCCGCGCAGTCCGCTGACCGCCACCCGTGAGTATGTCGACGTCATCCGCCAGGTGCTGCGCCGCGAGGCCCCGGTGCGGCTGGAGGGGCGGCACCATCCGCTGCCGTACGACGGTCCCGAGGCGACCGGGCTCGGCCGACCGCTCAAGCCGATCGTCCATCCGCTCCGCGCCGACCTGCCCGTCTTGCTCGGTGCGGAGGGGCCGAAGAACATCGCGCAGACCGTACGGATCGCCGACGGCTGGCTGCCGCTGTACTGGTCGCCGCTGCGCGCCGGGCTGTACGCGGAGGCGCTCGCCGAGGCGCGCGAGGATTTCACGGTGGCGGCGATGGCGCAGGTGCGGGTCTGCGCGGACGTGGCCGAGGGGCTGAAACCGGTGAAGGCGATGCTCGGTTTCTACATCGGCGGGATGGGCCACGCGGCCCGTAACTTCCACGCCGATCTGATGGCGCGGCTCGGTTACGGGGACGAGGCGCGGCGCGTCCAGGAGCTGTTCCTCGCGGGGCGCCGCGCCGAGGCGATCGACGCGGTGCCGGATGCGTTCGCCGATGAGATCTCGCTGGTCGGGCCCCGGGAACGGATCGCGGAGCGGTTGGAGATGTGGCGTTCGGGACCGGTGACGGATCTGCTGGCGCTCTCCCCGGACGAGGAGACCCTGCGGGTGCTGGCCGAGCTCAACGGCTAGGCCCGGCCGATGCAAACTCACCGCCCCGCACCGCACCAGCCCCGAGGTCGAAGCCCGGGTCTGCGATCTGCGTCAGACCCGCAAACCCGGTCCCGCTCGCATCGGGCCGATCTTATTGAGACGCCTGATGGCCACCGTTTGAGGGAGCAGCTCAACGTCTGAGCGGTTGTCCCTGAGCGCGGTGGGGAGACCGGCCTGCTCACCCCGGATGCATCACGATTCGTGATCGGTGCCGGATCGGATTGCGTCTTGGAGGGCACCCGGCCCGGTGGTGGAATCGGTGCACGGCGGTTCCCAGGTCCAGTGGCCAGCGGCCGCGGATCAGTCCACCCCCCGATGTCCCGGAGAACGCCATGCCTCTCATCCAGGTGCACCAGACCCCCGGCAAGACCGCCGAGCAGAAGGCCGAGCTGGTCCGTGAACTGACCGACGCATACGTGAAGGCCACCGGCAGCAAGCCGGAGAGCGTGTGGGTGACCGTGCAGGAGATCGCCACCGACAGCTGGTCGATCGGTGGCGACACGCTCGCCGCCCGCGCCGCCAAGCGCTGATCCGCCCGGAGGGCCGGGGGTCGGGCGGTCTCGGCCCCTCGGCGCCGTTTCCGGGCGGATCGTCGGTGACGGTCCCGACACGTCGCTCACCCGGTCCCCGGTCGCCCAGGTCCCATCGGAACAGGAGATGACGAGTTGCCGTGAGCGAAGCGCTTGACACCGCCGAAGCGTTCTCCGTAGCCACAGCCGATGCCGCCGGTCCCTTGGATCTGCTGGTCGTGGGATGCGGTGCGGGCGGGCTTGCGACCGCAGTCAGTTTCGCCGAGAACGCTCCGAGCAGCCGGGTCCTGATCCTGGAGCGCTCCAGCCGCTACAGCCGCGGCGGGAACACCACCTGGACCGGATTGTTCTTCCGGCTCACCGCGGACGGCAAGCCGGCCGATGCCGCCGGGGACATCGGTGGCCGGAGCCACGAGTCGAGCGAAGGCCCGTCCGACGCCGACCACGTCTCCGCGCTGAGCGAGAACGCGGAGCCCACCGTGCGCTGGCTCGCCGAGCGGCACGGTGTGGATTTCGAGATCCGGCCGACCCACTTCGTCACCGTGTGCGGGCCCCGGCTGATGCCCGTGGGTGGCGGTGCCGGTCTCGTGGACCAGCTCGCCAAGTCACTGGAGAGGCTGGGGGGAACGATCGCCTACGGGGTGCGGGCCACTTCGCTGAGCACCGACGTCACCGGCGCGGTCAATGGCGTGCATGTCCAGGAGGGCGGCAGGCTGTGGCACATCGCCGCTCGGCGGGTCGTCCTGGCGTGCGGCGGATTCCAGGGGAATCCGGAGCTGCTGGAGTGCCATGTCGGTCACACCGGTCGCCAGTTGCAGCCCATCGCAAACGGCGGCAGCAACAACAGGGGCGAGGGCATCGAGATGGCGGTGGCGGTGGGAGCGGCCCGCAGCGGGCGCTACGACCGCTTCCACGGGGAACCCGTCGACCCGCGCAGCCACCAGGCCGAGGCACTCGTCATGGCCTACCCGTACGGGATCCTCGTCAACGCGGACGGGCACCGCTTCCTGGACGAGGGTGCGGACATCCCCGACAACACTTTCGAGGAAGTTGCCTACCGGATCTGGCGGGAGGCCCGGCAGTCCGCGTATCTGATCTGCGACGCCAAGCTGTCGCAGATCGAGGGACATGAACGCTGCCTGCTGACGGACAAAGACCCGATCACCGCGCCGTCCATCGACGAGCTGGCCCGCGAGCTGGACATCCCGCCCGATGAGCTGAGCTGGACCGTGGCCCGGTTCAACGACGCCTGCCGACCCGCTCCCTACGATCCGACGCGGCTGGACGGCAAGCACACCGTGGGCCTGGTGCCACAGAAGTCCAACTGGGCCGTGGAGCTGGACACCGGGCCGTACGTGGCCTGGCCCGTGCACTGCGCCATCACGTTCACTTTCGGCGGGCTGCGCACCGATGCCCGTTCGCGCGTGCTGACCGAGCGGGGAGAGCCCATCAACGGCCTGTACGCCATTGGGGAGACCGCCGGGTTCTCCCACAGCCAGTGTCCGGGGGCCACTTCGGTGCTGCGGGCGCTGACCTTCGGCCGGATGGCCGGGGCGGACATCGCCTAGACGCCGGTCGCCACCAGATGAGTCCACCGCCGACCCGCATTTGATCAAGGAAGTTGCCAGTTGTCATGAAGACCGCTCCAACGCGCACGCCCTACGCGCTGTTGCTCGCTGTTCTGTGCTCGCTGAACGCCGGTGGCCTGTTCGCCTCCGACATCAATCTGCCGGGCGTGCCGGCCACCGCGCACGCCTTCGGCGCCCCGGTCGCGTCCGTGCAGTGGACGTTCAGCGCCTTCATGATCGGCATCGCGGTCTCGCAGGCGGTCTACGGGCCGATCTCGGACGCGTACGGGCGCAAGCGCGTCATTGTCTTCGGGCTCGGCTTGTTCGTCGCGGCCTCCCTGGTGTGCGCGGTGGCGCCCACAGTCGAGGTGTTCGGCGCCGGCCGGCTCCTGCAGGCACTGGGCGCAGGCTCGGGCATGGTGCTCGGCCGGGCCGTGATCAGCGACCTGTACGAGGAGAAGGACGCGGCCCGGATGTTCGCCACGGTCATGCCGATCGTAGGCGTCTCCCCGTCCATCGCCCCGCTGCTCGGCGGATATCTGACCTCGTACATCTCCTGGCGCGCACCGTTCGTGGTGACCGCGCTGCTCGGCCTGACGACGCTGGTCGTGATGGTCACCTCGATCCCCGAGAGTCTGCCGCCCGAGCGGCGCAGCAAGCACCTGGGCGCCACGCTCAAGGGCTACCCCAAGCTCCTGACCCGCCCGCTGTTCTGGGCATACACCATCAACCTCGCGGTGGCGTACGGCGGCTACTTCGGCTACCTGGCGGCCTCCCCCCTGGTCTTCGAGGAGATGGGCCTGTCCACCGAGACCACCAGCTACTGCTACATCACCGTCTCGATAGCGTACGTGGCGGGCAACCTCACCTCGCGCAGCCTGGTCCGCAAGCGGCCCGTCGACCAACTGCTGTGGATGGGCCACGGATTCTTCCTCATCGGCGCGCTGATGATGCTGGCTCTGGGGATGAGCGGGGCCGGTGCGCCCTGGGGCCTGCTGGTGCTGGTCTTCATGCCGGTCATGACCTTCGGTAACGGTTTCCTGCTGCCGCTGTCGATGGGCGCAGGGGTGACGACCTTCCGCTCGACCGCCGGCTCAGCCTCCGGTCTCATGGGCGCGATCCAACTGCTGGCCGCCTCACTGGGGATCTTCCTGTCCAGCCGGCTGCCCGCGGGCGACCTCTTGGCCCTGGGCTGGTTCGTACTGGCCGCTGCGACGGTGGGAATTCTGGCCTTCGCACTCTTCCTGTCGCTGGCGCGACGGCAGGAGAGGACCGGGGAGACGGTTTCGCTGCCCACAAGCACCGTGTCCGCGGCCGCGGGCGGGGAGGACTAAATCCCCAGCGACGGGGAGCCTGTCGATCTGCAGAAAGCCACCGCCGAGTGAAACTGCAATTAGAGAAATCTTGCAGAGGTACGCAAAATTCCTCAATGGTGAGAGCGACCACACTGGTGGTGGTGTCGACCATCGGTATGCGAGAATTCCCCTCGAGGTGACCCCCGGACGCCGGAAGACCATGTCCGATGAACAGGGTCGCTCTCGGCATAGGGGGGTCCTGTGGAACTGCGCCAGATCCAATACTTTGTCACGGTCGCCGACGAGCTGCATTTCGGCAGAGCGGCTGAGCGGCTGCACATAGGCCAGCCCGCGGTCAGCCAGCAGGTGCGCCGACTGGAGCGGGAACTGCGCATCCAGCTCTTCGACCGGTCCAGTCGCAACGTCACCCTCACGCCGGCCGGTGAGGCCCTGCTGCCCGAGGCCCGCGAATTACTCAAGGCGCGGGAAGCCTTCGCCGCCAAGGCCCAGCATCTGGCTGTGGAGAGTGAAGCCACCCTCCGCGTCGGCATCAGCTCCGCTCTGGGGCAGCGGCTGGATGACTTCCTGGACGCGCTGACCGACCGCGGCGCCGGCACACGGTTCGAGTTCCAGACCCTCGACGCCCACGCCCGCCTTGAGGAAGTCCGCGCCGGGCGACTGGACGCTGCCTTCGTTCGCGGCATCGACACCGCCCCTGGCCTGCGGCTCCTGACTCTCTGGTACGACCCGCTGGTGGTCGCGCTGCCGACTTCGCACCCGCTGGCCGAACGCGGCAGCCTGGACTTGGCCGACCTTGCCGCACTGCCACTGCGCGTGGCCTCCCGCAATGAGAACCCCGTGCTCTTCGACACGGTCCTCTCCGCCTGCCGGAAGGCGGGGTTCGAACCTGCCCTCGGCCCGCCCTCCACCCGGCTCCAGGACACCCTCGCCGAGATCGGTGCGGGGTCGGGCGGCTGGACTCCGGTGTATCCGACGGCGGCCGGCACGATCTCCTCTCGCCGGATCGCACTGCTTCCGCTCCATGGGGAGCCCATCACCATCCGCATGTTTCTCGCTCTGCGAGAAAGCGCGGACCCCGAGCGCCTTGAATTGCTTACGGCGACGAGTGCGCAAGTTCGCCGGAAGGTTGCGAAGGAGGGGTGGCGTATCCCACCTTCCAAGATAGATCGGCGGCACTGAAATCGCGCCCGCGCTTGGGGCGTTCTTTACTCTGGCATTGAAATCCTTTGATGAATGCCTGCTAGGTTACGTCCAAGAGTTCCGGTTCAGCACGTCAAGCCGCCTTCGGTGTGGACGGACGCAAAAAGTCGAACCGTGAGGTCCCCCAACGGGGCGATGTGGGAATTTATTCTAATAATCCCACCAGGAATAACCGTGCGTTAATTCATCGAACTCGTCGCATTGCGACGGCTGTGCGCACCGACTATCACTTCGCCAACTGCATGTACGCGTCACACTGCATGCAGGCGTCATACCTGGAGAGTCAATGATCGTTAATCTTGATGTGACGCTGCGCGACGGGGGCTATCGCAACAACTTCGAATTCCCTCTTGCGTACGCGCTGCACCACGCCCAGGAGAGCGTCGCGGCCGGCATGGACTGGGTCGAGATCGGCTACCGCAACGGCTCGTTCAAGCCCAAGCCCGGCATCGGCCGGACCGGCGTGGGCGCTGACGACTACATACGCGCGGTCGCCGAGGTCGTCTCCCCTGATCGTCTCTGCATGATACTGCACCCGAAGAACATTACGGACGACGACCTTCCGCTCATGTACCAGGCCGGTATCCGCCTCGTACGGTTCTGCCTGCCCTCCGGTATGCCTGAGCCTGGGCTCGCCCTGCTGTCCAAGGCCGCGGACCTGGGCTTCACCACCACCGTCAACATCACCCGGGTCAGCCAGTTAGACCGGCGAAGACTGGTCGAACTCGCTGCGATGTCCGGCGACGCCGGCGCCGATGTGGTCTATCTGGCCGACTCCAACGGCAGCATGCTGCCGAGCCAGGTGTCCCAACTCGTCACCCTCGTCCGCTCGGTGACCGACGCGGCCATCGGCCTGCACGCCCACAACAACCTGGGGCTGGCCCTGGCCAATGGGATCGCCGCCGTGGAAGCGGGCGCCACCTGGATCGACTCCTCCGTCCTGGGCATGGGCAAGGGCCCGGGCAACCTGGTCACCGAGCAGTGGCTGGCCTACCTCGGCCGGCTCGCCGCCGGCGGCACGTATGACCTCGGCCGGATCCTCGACCTCGCCCACCACATGGAGGCGGAGTTCGAGGAAGCCACTCCCTCCCTGCCGCTGCCCGACCTGGTCCTGGGCCACTTCGACCTGTCCGTCGAGGAACGCGCCAAGCTCCCCGTGGACCGGATCGGCGACGCCTTCTCGGCGGCCCGCGAACTGACCGCGGTGGGCGCGCGGTGACCTCGCGTCCTCTGCATCCGGGGCCGGCACGCGACACCGCGCCGGCCCCAGTCCTCGCCGTTCTCGGCGAGTCCGGCGCTGCGCGTCATGCGATCGTCCTCGGCCCGGTCATGCCCCGTTGGGATCACGGCACGTTCTTCCGGCAAGTCGCCGGACCACTGCTCACGTCAGGGCACCGGGTCACGGTCTACGACACCTTGTCCCTGCTGCGCGAGGGTGACGACCTGAAGGCGCTCGTGGACCGCTGGGCGGCCCACCTCGTATCCGGCGCCGACCGCCCCGACGTACTGGCGGGCAACGCCCTGGGCGGCGCCGTCGTCCAGGCCCTGCTCACCCACGACTGGACCCACCGCGCCAGAGTGCTGTTGCTCTCCGGCCCCACCGTCGCCGATGACGAGTTGAACACCAAGCTGGAGCGGATCGCCGCCGCCGTGGGCGCCCAGGGCCTGACCGCGGCGCTGCACCTCAAAGCAGAGTTCGTACGCGGCCCCGGCTGGGAGCCCCGCACCGCATCGCGGCATCCCCACAGCACGACTGCCGCACCAGCGTCTTCTCGGGAAGAGGAATGGGCCGGTCGACGGCTGTCCGCCGGAATGCGGCTGCTGCACGATGTCGATGTCCGGGAGCCTGTGCGGGACTTCCCCGGGCCCCTGCTGCACGTGTACGGCGAGCAGTCGCTGCTCGTCCGGCGCGAGCACCTGGCCACCGGCCCCCGCCCGCAGCACCACTGCGTCGGCATCCCGCAGGCCGGAATGCGCCCGCACGCCGACCAACCGGCCCTCACCAAAGAGGCCGTCGCCCGCTTCGTGGGAGCTGAAAAGTCATGAACCGCAAGACCATCGCAGTCCTGCCCGGCGACGGAATCGGGCCGGAGGTCCTGGACGCCGCGCTTCCGGTGATCGAGGCTCTCGACCTGCCCGTCGACCTGGAGTTCGGCGACATCGGCTGGGAGTGCTGGCGCGCCGAAGGCAACCCCGTCCCCGACCGCACCTGGGACCTGATCGGCCGCAGCGACGCCGTCCTGCTCGGCGCCACCACCAGCAAGCCGCGCCGGGAGGCGCTGGCGGAGCTGGCCCCCGAGCCGCGCGAGCGCACCCCGCAGTACATCTCGCCGATCATCCAACTCCGCCAGCGCCTTGACCTGTTCGCCAATCTGCGGTCGGTGGAGAACTACCTCGGCGGCGGGACCCCCTACCGCTTCTGCGTGGTCCGGGAGAACACCGAGGGCCTGTACGCGGGCCTGGACTGGAACCACGTACCGGACGAGATGTGGCCGCTGGTCGCCGAGCACCCCAACGTCCGCCGCAGCGGACGGAACGGCACGACCGCCAGCGTCCGCCTGCAGACCTCGCATGGCCTGGACCGCATCCTGCGCTTCGCCTTCGAGACCGCCCGCGGCCACGGCTACGAGCGGGTCACCCTCGCGGACAAGCCCAACGTACTGCGGTCCAGCAGCGCCTACGTCCTGGAGCGACTGGAGACGATCGCCGCTGAATACCCGGAGATCGCATACGAAGTCCTCAACGTGGACGCGGTCGCACTGTGGATGGCACGCCGCCCGGAGCGCTTCGGTGTGATCGTCGCCGAGAACATGTTCGGCGACATCCTCTCCGACCTCGGTGGTGGTGTGATGGGCGGGCTGGGCCTGGCGCCCAGCGCCAACATCGGTGAGAACGGCAACTACTTCGAGCCGGTGCACGGCAGCGCCCCCTCGATGGCCGGCCGGCAGCGGGCCAACCCCGTCGCCGCGTTCCTCACCATTGGGCTGATGCTGGAGCACCTCGGCTTCAAGGACGAGGCCGGCTCCATCCAGGACGCCGTACGGCATGTGACGCGCCGCCGTGACCGGGTCACCTACGACCTGGGCGGCTCCGCCACCACCACCGAGGCGGCCGCAGCCGTGATCGACGCCTGTCGCGAGGTGCCGCACACCTCCTCCGCCGCCGTTGTCACCATCGGCGACGAGCTGCTCCGCGGCGACCTGGAAGACTCGAACGCCGCCAACGCCTCGCGGATGCTGGGCGAACGCGGCATCCCGGTCCGTGTGCGCCACACCGTCGGTGACGACGAATCCACCATCGCCGACGCCATCAGCCCCTCCATCGGCCGCGACGACGTCATCCTCGTGATGGGCGGACTCGGTCCCACCTCCGACGACGTCACCCGCGGCGCCGTGGCCCGCGCGCTCGGCCGGCCGCTGGAGCACCGGGAGGAAGCCTGGCAGGGCGTGGTGGAGCGGCTGACCCGCTTCGGTGTCGCCATCCACGACGACAACCGCCGCCAGGCGCTCTTCGCCGAGGGTGCCGACCTGCTGCCGAACACCCATGGCACTGCGTGGGGCTGCCGTGCCGAGGCCCAGGGCAGCACCGTGATCATGCTTCCCGGCCCGCCCCGCGAATGTCTGCCGATGCTGGAGAACGTGCTGCGCGACGGGCTGGTCCATATCCCCGGGCCGCCTGAGGTCACCACCGTCTTCCGCCGTACGCTCGGCATCATCGAGGCGGACGCCGCGGCCCTGGTCGACGAGCTGGTGCGAGAGAGCGGCGCAGCGGTCAAGCCCGCGTACCGCTGGCACTACCCCTACGTCGACATCCGGCTCGGCTGCCCGCCTCACGCCGCCGACGAACTCGCCAAGCGGCTGGACACGGCGCTGGCCGACTACATCGTCACGGCGCAGGACCGCACCGCTGTACAGGAGTTGGCGATGGTGCTGGACGAGCGCGGCCTCGTCCTGGACGTCGACGACCGGCTCACCGAGGGGGTCTTCAGCGCCGAGCTGGCCCGCGAACGCGTCACCGTCGGGACCGAGCGCCCGCTGAGCGTCACCCTCTCGGGGACCTGGGCAGGCGGGGACCGCACCAGCTACACCGGCACCGTCGCCCTCACCTGCACCGTGCGGGACGGGGCGGGTGAACACACCGGCACGCTGACCGTCCCCAACCGAGGGGCGGAAGTCACCACCTACTTCGCCCAGTTCGCCGCCTGGTCCCTCACCCGGCACCTCACGGGGCGCCACTCCACGGAGGAATCCGCATGACCACCACGACCGGCACCCCCGCGGCCGACCGCGACACATGCACCGAATCGCTGCATGAACGGCTGTCCCGCCTGGACACCGCCGCCCTCTCCGACGCCATGGACAGCCTGCGCACTCCGCCCTGCGTGCTGCCCGGCATCCGGTCCCGCACCGCTGGCTCCGTGGCCTGCGGACCTGCCTTCACCGTTCGCTACCGTGCCATCGACGACAGCACCACCTTTCACAACGCTGCCAACTACATCGACGACGTACCCGCCGGATCGGTCGTCGTCGTGGACAACGGCGGCAGCCGCACCTGCACCAACTGGGGTTCCCTGCTCAGCGCCGTCGCCCTGCACCGCCATATCGCCGGCACGGTCGTGCACGGCTCGGTGCGGGATGTGAAGGAGAGCCGCACCGCCGGATATCCGCTGTTCAGCACCGACGTGACGATGGTCAGCGGCAAGAACCGGGTGGCGTTGGACCGTACCGGCGTCGAGGTCGACATCTCCGGTACGCCCGTCGCCCCCGGCGACTGGATCTTCGCCGACGACAACGGCGCGCTGCGCATCCCCGCCGACCTCGTCGAGGAGGTCGTCCGGCGTGCGGAGGCCGTGGAGCGTACCGAGGGCCGTATCCGGGAAGCCGCGCTCGGCGGCAGCCGACTGGACGAGGCCCGCGCCCGCTTCGGCTACGCGCGCCCCTGGGAGGACGAGAAGGGTGGCGACGACCATGGCAGCGACTGAACTCACTGTGCAGTCCACGACACCGCCACCGCAGGACGCCCGCTTCATCGACGTCCACTATCACGTCGGCCCGGACGCCTACGTACGCCGGCACACCGCCGCCACCGCCGGTGCGGTCTACGCCGAGCACGGTGGCTGGGTCGTCCTGAAGAACCACCTCGGCTCGACCGCCGCTCAGGCGTGGGAAGCCCGTCAACAGGGACTGCCGGTCTCCGGCTCGATCGTTCTCAACGACCTGGCCGGCGGCTTCGACCCCCGGGCGGTGGAACAGGCCGTCATCCAGCACGGCGAGGACAGCGGACTGCGGCTGATCGTCCACCTTCCCACCGTCACCGGCCGCCCCCACCGCAGCCGGCTCACCCGCACCCCCGCTCATCCGCTCCTCGGCAACGGGCTCCGGCCGCTCACGGTCACCGATGACCGCCGCGTGCTGCGCACCGATGTGCGCGAACTGCTGCGCGTCGCACGGGATCTGCCGGTGGTGATCTCCACCGGCCACGCGAACGGCCACGAGGTGCGGCTGCTGGTGGACGAGGCCGTACGGATGGACCTGCCGAGGCTGATGCTCAATCAGCCGGCCAACCCCATGACCGGTCTGACCTGCAAGGACCTCATCGAGCTGGCCGATGTCGAGCAGGTCTGGACCGAACAGACCGCCCTCACCCATCTCCTTGAATACCAGGACTGGACGGACTTCGCCGATGTGCTGTCCGGCCTGCCCAGGGTCGTCTACAGCTCCGACCTCGGCCAGCCGTCCCAGATGGATATCGGGGCATGGCTGACGTGGAATCAAAGCATCTTCCATCGCCTCGGACTGACCGCCGAGCGGATCGCCGAGGTCACTCACACCGCGCCCCTGGAGATGCTGAGCCTGTGACCGCGCCTTCGGTCCGGACACCTCGACGTGTGACTGGACCTCCTCGGCCCCTCCCGGACCCGCCGCCATCCCTGATCCGGCACGGATCAGGGATGGCGGGAAACGGAGAAAGGTCACGGGCCGGCCAACTGGGCATCACGCCCGGCTGGCCGCCGTCGCGCGCCCTGCGGGCGCGGGTGGGGTTTGACTCCGGCCGGAGCGGCAATCCGACTCCGCATGTCGCGAAGCTACCGCTCCAGAAGCAATCAGGCCGCGACCGTCTTGGCGGTCGTCGCGGATATCACCGCGGTGATACTCGGCCTGTGGATCCTGTTCGCCCTCCTCGACGCCAACCGAGCCAACGATCTCGTCGACGTCGTCCATGATGCCGCCCAGTGGCTGGCAGGCTGGTCGCACGACCTGTTCACCATGGACACCGACTGGCTGCGGACCGTCCTCAACTACGGTCTCCCGGCCCTGGTCTACCTGTTCATCGGGCACACCCTGGCCGCCCGTATGCGCCGCGGCTGACCGCCGCGGCCGTCCCCCCGCGGGCGACCGACGCGACGCGGCCGGGGCTCCCCTGATCAGCCCCGGCGCCCGCGCCGCGCACTCAGCGGCAGCAGTCGGAGTCCAGCCCCCTGGGCAGTGACTCCCCGCCGAACACGGCCGTCGTCGCCTCGTCCCCGCCCAGCGCCGCCACGGCCAGCACCAGGGACCCGGCGGTCCAGGTGGTGCGCTCCTCGGGCCAGACGGCGTCGTCCTCGAAGACATAGCCGGTCCAGTACATCCCGTCCTCGGCGCGCAGCCGGGGATGGATCCACCGCAGGATGTCCACCGCGCGGTCGGACTCGCCCATCGCCCACAGGGCGAGCGCGAGTTCACAGCTCTCGCCGCCGGTGATCCAGGGGTTGGGGTGCACACAGCGCACCCCGAGCCCGGGCACCACGAAGCGGTCCCAGTCGCCCTCGATGCGCTCCTTGGCCGCCGCGCCGGTGAGCGCACCGCCGAGGACCGGGTAGTACCAGTCCATCGAGTAGCGGTTCTTGTCCAGGAACCGTTCGGGGTGGTGGCGTATGGCGTGGCCCAGCATCCCGGCCGACAGTTCCCAGTCCGGCTGGGGTTCCTCGCGGTGTTCCGCGATGGCCAGGGCGCAGCGCAGCGCCTGGTAGACGGAGGAGGAGCCGGTCAGCAGGGCGTCGGTGTCCGCGCTGCCGTCCTCGTTCCGGCGCCAGCCGATCTGGCCGCCGCTCTGCTGGAGGCCGAGCACGAACTCGACGGCCCGGAAGACGGTGGGCCACATCCGGTCGAGGAACACATCGTCGCCGGTGGTCAGGTAGTGGTGCCAGACGCCGACGGCCACGTAGGCGCAGAAGTTGCTCTCCCGGCCGCGGTCGGTGGGCGCGGTGGCGGCCACGCCGTCGGGGGTGTCGGGGTAGGCGGCGTACCAGGAGCCGTCCGTGTTCTGGTGGTCGGCGAGCCATCGGTAGGCGGCCTCGGCGCGGTCGTGCTCACCCGCCACGTCCAGGGCCATCGCGGCCTCGATGTGGTCCCACGGGTCGAGGTGATGGCCGCGGAACCACGGTATGGCGCCGTCGGCGCGCTGTACGTCGGCGATGGCGCGGACGGTGTGCAGCGTCTCCTCGGCGGTCAGCACACCGGGCAGCGCGAGCCGTTCGGTCCGGGGGCCGGGACGCGGGCCGCCGGAACGGGAGCCGTGTGCCATCACGCCCCCTCGATCGGGGTGCCCGCGTCGCCGGGGGTGTGCGGCTTGGTCGCGTACGCCACGAAGCTCTTGCCGATGAGCGGGTTCAGCGCGCGTTCGGCGGCCCGGGTGGCCAGCGGCTTCTTCATGATGTCCCACACCAGCAGCTTGTGGTACGCCCGCACCGGCAGCGCCTTGTCGTTGTCCACGCCGAAGGCGCACTTGAGCCACCAGTAGGGGCTGTGCAGGGCGTGGGCGTGGTGGGTGCCGTACGGCCGCAGCCCGGCCTCGCGCATCCGCTCCAGGAGCTGGTCGGCGCGGTAGATACGGATGTGGCCGCCCTCGACCTCGTGGTACGCGTCCGACAGCGCCCAGCACACCTTCTCGGGGCCGTAGCGCGGGACGGTCACGGCGATCCGGCCGCCGGGGCGCAGTACCCGCACCATCTCGGCGAGCACACCCTTGTCGTCCGGGATGTGCTCCATGACCTCGGAGATGATGACGACGTCGAAGCTGTCGTCGGGGAACGGCAGGGCGAGCGCGTCACCCTCCATGGCGGTCGCGGTGGCGCCGGCCGGGGCCTCTCCGGCCTCCTTCATGGCGGCGAACCACTTGGCGACCTCGCGTATCTCATCGGCGTTGCGGTCCAGCGCGACAACCCGCGCACCGCGCCGGTAACACTCGAAGGCGTGCCGTCCTGCGCCACAGCCCAGGTCGAGGACTCGGTCGCCTGGGGCGAGCGGGAAGCGGGAGAAGTCGACGGTCAGCACGGGGGTCTGCTTTCGTCCGGCGGGTTCACGGGCTTACGGGGGTCACGGCTTCGGGTGGTCGGCGTCGGGTGGTCGGCGTCGGCTGGTGAGTGGCGGGGGTCAGCGCCGGGCGCGGGCGGCGGAGGTGCGCGCGCCGATGGCCGCGCGGTAGTGCTCGGCGGTGCCGCGGGCGGCCTGTTCCCAGGTGAACCGGCGCAGCACCCGCTCACGTCCGGCCGTGCCGAGCCGGAGTCTGAGGTCGGCGTCGCCCAGCAGCCGGACCAGGGAGGCGGCAAGCGCTCCGGCGTCACCGGGCGGTACGGCCAGACAGGTCTCCCCGTCGGCTCCCGCGACCTCGGGGATCGCGCCGCCGGTGGTGGCGATCAGCGGGGTGCCGGTGGCCATGGCCTCGGCCGCGGGCAGCGAGAACCCCTCGTAGAGCGAGGGCACACAGGCGACCTGGGCACCGCGCACCAGGTCCACCAGTTCGGCGTCGCTGATGCCCTTGACGAACTCCACGGCGCCCTCGAGTCCGTAGCGGGCCATGGCGGCGGCCACCGGTCCCCGCTCGGGGCGTTTGCCGACGACCACCAGATGCGCTTCGGGGTGCTCGGTGCGGACCTTGGCGAGGGCCTCGACCAGGTAGACGAGTCCCTTGAGCGGGACGTCCGCGCTGGAGGTGGTGACGATGCGCCCGGGGACCACCGGGACCGCCGGGTCGGGCGAGAACAGCTCGGTGTCGGCGCCGATGTGCACCACATGGACCCGGCCCGGGTTCACCCCGAGGTGCTCGACGATCTCGCGGCGGGAGGAGCCGGAGACGGTGAGCACCGACGGCAGCCGCCGGGCCACCCGCTTCTGCATCCGGGTGAAGCCGTACCAGCGGCGCACCGACGCGCGGCGCTTCCAGCCCTCGGCGGCGTCCAGTTCCAGTTGGCGGTCCACGGTGATGGGGTGGTGGATGGTGGTCACCAGGGGGACACCGATCCGCTCCAGGCCCAGCAGTCCGTAGCCGAGGGTCTGGTTGTCGTGGACGACGTCGAAGTGGCCGCGGCGGGCGGCCAGATGGCGGCGGGCGCGCAGACTGAAGGTGAGCGGCTCAGGGAAGCCGCCGGTCCACATGGTGGAGACCTCCAGGGCGTCGATCCAGTCGCGGTACTCGGCGAGCGCCGGGGTGCGGAACGGATCGGGCTGGCGGTAGAGGTCCAGGCTCGGCAGCTCGGTGAGGGTCACGCCCTCCTGGGTGTCCACCACGGGGTAGGGCTGGGCGCCGATGACCTCGACGGTGTGGCCGAGCCGGGCCAGCTCCCGGGAGAGGTGGCGGACGTAGACGCCCTGGCCACCACAGAAGGGATTGCCCTTGTAGCTGAGCAGCGCGATGCGCAGCGGCCGGTCGGTGGCGGTGCGGGGATCCGCTCGAAGCGGGTCGGGCCCGATCTCCTGCGCGGCCTCTGCGGTCACTCGCGCCCCCTCCTAGGTGCAGTTCAGCGGGAGCGTAGCCGCTTCCGATTATCTAGAACAAGTTTCACTATCGGATCGCCCGAGAAGTCTCGAAGATACCTGGCTCCCGCGACTCCACCAGAGCCGGAACAGGTGATTCCTACCACTCGGTAACCGAGGGTACGGACCGTCTGTGCGGCGACCCGGTCGATACCGCCGCGAGCAGGACAAATACCCCCGCTCCTGGGAGGGGTCCACGGGAGGCACCCCGGCCCCGCGGAGCGCGGCGCGGCACACCCGGACGGCCCGCGCGCGACGGACACCACCCGGGCGGCAGCAACCTGCCTCAACTGCGCGGACACCGGCACGGCTGCCGCTCACCGCGCTAGCCTAGAACGAGTTCCAGTGAGGGTTCCGGTGGCTCGCAGTCCCGGGCCGGGCCTGCCATCATGCTCGGGTCCGGTTGGCCCCGACCCGCAGACGCAACACACCGAAGTGGGACATATGACCGCAGAAGTCAAGCCGGCCCCTCTGCAGCTGACCGAGCGGCAGGAGGCGCGCCGCCGCCGCATCCTGCACGCCAGTGCCCGGCTGGCCAGCCGCGGCGGCTTCGATGCGGTCCAGATGCGCGAGGTGGCCGAAAACTCCAGCGTCGCGCTCGGCACCCTCTACCGCTACTTCCCCTCCAAGGTCCATCTGCTGGTCGCGACCATGCAGGATCAGCTCCAGCACATGCACGAGGCACTGCGCAAGCGCCCCCCGACCGATCAGGACGCGGCGGCCCGGGTCGCCCAGACGCTGATGCGCGCCTTCCGGGCGCTCCAGCGCGAACCCCATCTGGCGGACGCCATGGTGCGGGCGCTCACCTTCGCCGACCGTTCGGTGAGCCCGGAAGTGGACACGGTCTCGCGGCTGACCACCGCAATCATCCTGGATGCCATGGGACTTGAGGGCCCGCCGACACCCGAGCAGCTCTCCGCGGTCCGGGTCATCGAGCACACCTGGCACTCGGCGCTGATCACCTGGCTGTCCGGACGGGCCTCGATCGCCCAGGTGAAGATCGACATCGAAACGGTGTGCCGTCTGATCGATCTCACGGCCCCCACTCCGTCATCCCGCTGATCCATCCCCACTCCCCCCATCTGCCTCGCATAGCACGTCAGAGCACTTCCGCACACCCTCGGTCCGCTTTCGCCACCGCGCGCCAGGGGCGCACGCCTGGCCTTTCGCGCCCCGGCGAGCTCCAGGGCGGTTGTTTGTGCGCCCGCGCGCTCCCCGTTGGCGCAAAACCTGCGTTCACGGCCCAGGCAATCCCGGTATTCATGAACGGCGCGCGACAGAGCGACAACGGCGCGCGACGAGAGCACATTTCACTGGGGGTGGAGAAGTCCGTGATCCGGGTACTTCTGGTGCATGAGTCCTGCCTGCTTCGATCCGCGCTGGCGGTACTGATACGGGCGGAACCAGACATCGAGGTCGCCGCGTCGAGCTGGCGTGACGCGCGCAGCAGAGCGCGTTCCTTACAGCCTCATGTCTGCGTGGTGGACACCGACTGCACCGGATCCGGCGCGGCGGCGCGCAAGGGCGAGATGAAGAACATCCTCGGCGCCGCCTCCGGTGAGGACGGTGCGTGCGAACTGCTGGTCCTGGCCAGCGCGGGGCGCCCGGGACCGCTGCGGCGCGCCCATGAGGCGCACGCCCTCGGCTACATCAACAAGAACGCCCCGCCGCAGCGGCTGCTGGACGGCCTCCGCCATGTGGCCAACAAACAGCGGTTCATCGACGACTCGCTCGGCTACGGCTTCCTCCAGGCGGCCGAGATCCCGCTGACCCAGCGCGAGCTGGGGGTCCTCTCGCTCGCCGCCGACGGTGCCTCGATCGCCGAGATCGCCCGGACCCTCCATCTGTCCAACGGGACGATCCGCAACTACCTGGCCGCCATCACGCGGAAGACCGGGGCGCGCAACCGCGTGGACGCCATCCGTATCTCGCACGCCGAGGGCTGGGTCTGAGGATCCCGGCCACGGCAACGGGCCGGATCCCGGTGGATCCGGCCCGCGCACTCCCCGCGCACGCCCCCCGCGGCTACTCGCCCGGGCTACTCGTCCGGAGGGAAGACCTGTTCACCGCCGTCGCGCTGCAGCCGGATGGCGATGGCCTCGACCGGACAGCCCTCGGCCGCCGCGAGCACCGCCTCGGACGCGTCGGCCTCCGCCGCCACCGGATGCGACTGCCGTGCCGTGTCCAGCCGGAAGCCGTCGGGCGCGGTGCTCGCACACAGCCCGGAGCCGATGCAGACCCCGCGGTCCACCTCGATCCGCCAGCGGTCGCCCATCAGACCGGCTCCCCGTCCCAGCCCTGCGGCAGGTGGATCATCTTGTGCTCCAGATAGGCGGCATAGCCCTCGGGCCCGAACTCCCGCCCCAGACCGGAGTTCTTGTAGCCGCCGAACGGGCCCAGCATGTCCAGGCTGAAGGTGTTGACGGAGTAGGTGCCGGTGCGGATCCGCCGGGCGAACGCGACCCCGCGGGCGGGGTCGGCCGTCCACACACTGCCCGACAGCCCGTAGTCGGAGTCATCGGCGATCCGGGCCGCCTCCTCCTCGTCCCCGTACGGCAGCAGACAGATCACCGGGCCGAAGATCTCCTCACGGGCGATCCGCATGGAGTTGGTGACGTCGCCGAAGAGGGTCGGCTCCACGTACCAGCCGGTCTTGTGCCCGGCCGGACGGCCGCCGCCGGTCAGCACCTTGGCGCCCTCGCGCTGGCCGAGCGCGATGTAGTCCAGCGAGCGCTGCCGCTGCCGCCGGGTGACCAGCGGGCCGATCTGGGTGGCGGGGTCCAGCGGATCACCGACGGCCAGGGCGGAGGCGGCCGCGGTGAGGCGTTCGGCGATCTCGTCGTAGTGGGCGCGCGGGGCGAGGATCCGGGTCTGGGCCACACACGCCTGGCCGTTGTTCATCCAGGCGTTGGGGACGATCCCGGCGACCGCCGCCTCGAGATCGGCGTCCGGCAGGATCACCGCCGCCGACTTGCCGCCCAGCTCCAGGGTCACCCGGGTCAGATGGCGTGCGGCCACCTCCATCACCCGCTTGCCCGCCGCCACCGATCCGGTGAACGACACCTTGTCCACGCCCGGATGCCCGACCAGGTACTCACTGACCTCGCGGTCCGCGGGGAGGATCGAGACCACTCCCTCGGGCACCCCCGCCTCGGTGAGGATCTCCGCCAGGACATAGGAGTCCAGCGGGGTCTCCGGTGAGGGCTTGAGGACGACCGCGCACCCGGCGAGCAGCGCCGGGGCCAGTTTCGCCGCCGCCACGAACTGCGGGACGTTCCACGGCACCACGGCCGCCACCACCCCGACCGGTTCGCGCCGTACCAGCAGCGGTCCCAGGCAGCCGTCCCGCCGTTCCTCGTGCACGGCGCCGCGCGCCACGGTGATCGCGGAGTCCCACACCATCATCGCGCCGAGCGCCTGGGCCAGCACGCTCCAGGAATAGGGGGAGCCGTTCTGGGAGCTGATGATCCGGGCCAGTTCCTCATGGCGCACCGCGATGGCGTCCTTGATCCGAGTGACCACCGCGATCCGTTCGTCGAGGGTCATCCGGGGCCATGGCCCCTCGTCGAAGGCGGTGCGCGCCGCGGCCACCGCCCGGTCCACATCCGCCCGCGAAGCGTGCGGCACCCGCCCGATGACCCGTTCGGTGTGCGGGGAGACCACCTCGATGGTCTCCGTGCCCGCCGGGTCGACCGGCGTCCCGCCGATGAAGAGCTGTCCGTGCTCGATGAGGTCGCCCATCGCTGCTGCCTCCCGCGGAACCGATCCGACCCGGTCTGACGATGCCTGCTCGATGCGTATTCTCGATCTGACGATGCATCAGAACTGATACCAGTTCTCGTTATAGTGGGCAATGGACGACGACGGGGGGACGCTCATGACGGCGCGGACGACCGGACCGGTGCGGGTCACCGACCACGGCGGCGGGGTCCACAGCATCGCGGTGCCCATCCCCGACAACCCCCTCGGCCACACCCTGGTCCACCTCCTGGACACCGACCGCGGTCCGGTCCTCATCGACACCGGCTGGGACGATCCGACCGCCTGGGACACCCTCACCGCCGGGCTGGCCGCATGCGGCACCTCCGTCACCGAGCTGCACGGCGTGCTGATCACCCACCACCACCCCGATCACCACGGGCTCTCCGCCCGGGTCCGGGAGGCGTCCGGCGCCTGGATCGCCATGCATCCGGCCGACGCCACGGTGGTACGCCGCACCCGCGACGCCGAACCCGCCCGCTGGCTGGACTACCTGGCCGCGAAGCTGGCCGCGGCCGGCGCCCCCGAGGACCACCTCGCCCCGCTGCGCGCCGCCCGTTCCTCCGGCCGCGCCACCACCTTCCCCGGCGAGCGGGCCGCCCTGCCCGACCGCGAGATCACCCCCGGCGCCCTCCTCGACCTGCCCGGCCGCCGGCTGCGCGCCGTGTGGACCCCGGGCCACACCCCCGGCCATGTCTGTCTGCACCTGGAGGAGCGGCACCCCGCGGGCACCCCGGGCCACGGGCGGCTGTTCTCCGGTGACCACCTGCTGCCCGGGATCAGTCCGCACATCGGCCTCTACGAGGATCCCGACGACGCCACGGTCACCGATCCCCTGGGCGACTACCTCATCTCGCTGAGGCGCGTCGCCGCCCTGGAACCGGCCGAGGTGCTCCCCGCCCACCAGCACCCCTTCACCGACGCCCCGGCCCGGGTGCGCGCCCTCCTCGACCACCACGAGGAGCGCCTCGCGGGCCTGCTCGCGCTGCTGAGCACCCCGCGCACCCCGTGGCAGCTCGCCGAGGTCATGGAGTGGAACCGCCCCTGGGCCGAGATCCCGTACACCTCCCGCAACATCGCCGTCTCCGAGGTCGAGGCCCATCTGCGCCATCTGGTCACCCGGGGCCGGGCCGAACCCGTCCCGGGCACCGACCCGGTGGGCTACCGGGCCGTATGAGAACCGGCACGTCCGCCCACCGGGTCAACACCCGCACTTCGGCCAGGAGTTGCCCGTGTCCGATGGGATCCGGCCAGAACGCCCGGTTCCTCCTCAGATGTTGCTCAATTCCCTGGGCCTCCGGATCGAAGCCGGAAAGGCTCGTTTCCGCACCCTCGACCGCCCCGACGACAGAGGAGAACGCACATGCCCCCGGCAGCGGAAGTGCTGGCCGTGGCCGTCCTGGTCGCCGAGGTCGTACTGATCGCCGTGGCCTGGTGCGCGGGGTCCCGCCGGGTGGCCGACCACGCCGCGAAACAGGGCCCCCGGCCCCATGTGCACGACCATCCGGCCCAGGCCGGGGCAGTGATGCTGGGCATCGCCACCCTGTCCACCGCCGTCGCGGCCGCGGTCCGGCTCGGCTCCTGGGAGACGACCTGGAGCAATCTGACCGATCTGCTCCTCCTCGGCATCGTCGCCGGGGGTATGGCCGGTCACTCGGTCATGGTGCTGGCCACCCGCGGCCAGCCGGACAGCGACAAACCGTGCTGGGCGCTCGCCGTCGCCACCGTGGTCGCCACCCTCGGCGGCGCCGTCTCGCCCGCCTGGGTCGTGGCCTGAACCGTCCGCACCGGCTCGCGCGCGGACGGACGCGGGCCCCGGCGCGGACGGACCGGACCGGAGATCCGGATTCCGGACAGCCCGGGGAAAGGGGGGCCGACCGGGCGGTTAAGGTATGCGGGAAAACTTCATGCGCGTCCGTTCGGGGGAAGCCGGTGGGAATCCGGCGCTGACCCGCAACCGTGACCGTACGGCGCCGCCTCGCGCGCGCCGTGCCCAGCCGGAGTACCTGGCCGGACGCACCGCAGGCTCCCGCCGCCGGACCACCGGCGGCGGCACCGTCGAGGTATGCGGAGCTGAGCCCGGTGCCGACGCGTCGCGGAGTGTCCGCGCGTGGCGGACGGCCGTGCGCGGCAGCGCGTACGCCGTCGTCCCCCACCTCGCCCCAGCGGCGACACTCACCGAGAGGCACCACAGCCATGATCGTACGCCGCAGCGTCGCGGCTCTGGCCGTCTCCGCCGCCCTGTGCGCGGCCGCCGCCCCCGCCGCGCTCGCCGATGGCAAGCCCTCCCCGAAGGCGTCCGGCGCCAAGCTGCCCGAAGGGCTGTACGGGACGGCGGACCCCAAGTTCGACGGGGTGTGGCGGCAGTCGCTCGCGCTGCTCGCGCAGGACGCGGTGGATGTCACCCCGGCGAAGTCGGCGGTGGACTGGCTGGCCGGGCAGCAGTGCGAGGACGGCGGCTTCGCCGCGTACCGGGCGGACACCGGCAAGGCGTGCGACCCGAAGAAGGGTGAGTTCGGCGACGCCACCGCCGCTGCCGTACAGGCGCTGGCTGCGGTGGGCGGACGCGCCAAGGCCGTCGAGAAGGGCATCGGCTGGCTGAAGCGCAACCAGAACGAGGACGGCGGCTGGGGTATGAACCCCGGCGCCCCCAGCGACGCCAACTCCACCTCCGCCGCGGTCGGTGCCTTCGCCGCCACCAGCGTGGACCCCGCCGAGGTCACCTCCGCGGAGAGCGGCAAGACCCCCTACGACGCGCTGATCGGCCTGCAGCTCGGCTGTGACGCCAAGGCGGACGAGCGCGGGGCGTTCACATACCAGAAGGCCAAGGGCGGCCCGGCCGTCAACGACCTGGCCACCGCGAGCGCGGCGCTGGCCGTGCGCGGCAGCGGGCTCGTCCCCGACGCCGAGGGCAAGGGCAAGGGCGGTGAGCCCGAGCCGCTGAGCTGCGGTGGCGACGCCAAGGACCGCACTCCGGAGCAGGCCGCCGAGGGCGCCGCGGCGTATCTCGCGAAGGCCATGGCCGGACACGGTGGCCACCTGATGTCCTCGATGCCCGGCGCCAAGGACCAGCCGGACTTCGGTGCCACCGCCGACGCGATCGTGGCGCTCTCCGCGGGCGGCCACCGCGCCTCCGCCGCCAAGCCGCTGACCTGGCTCCAGAGCAAGGACGGCGGAGCGGTGGCCTGGGCCAAGGGCAACCCGGGCGCGCTCGGCAAGCTGGTGCTCGCGGCCCACGCCGCCGGGGGCGACCCGCGCGACTTCAGCGGCACCGATGTGGTCCGGCAGCTCAACGCCACCGGGCCGAAGCCGCAGGCCGCGTCCGGTCCGGAGGCGTCCGCGAAGAGCGAGGACGAGAAGGACGACGGCGGCAACGGCGTCTGGTGGGTCGTGGGCGTCTGCGCGGTGGCCGGTATGGGCATCGGCTTCCTGCTCAGCGGCCGGAAGAAGCAGCGGGTCTGATGCGGATGCCGCCGTTCGCCACCCCGCCGTTCGCCGCCGCACGGTCCGGCGGCCGGACCGCCCGGGGCACGGGCCACCCGTCGGCCGCGCGGGGCACGGCCCACGCCCTCCCGCGCGTCATGGTGGCCGTCCTGGCAGGACTGCTGGTGGCGCTCGGGGCGGCTCCGGCGCAGGCCGGGGCCGGGTACCGGTACTGGTCGTTCTGGGAGCGCGCGTCAGGCGCGAAGAGCTGGACGTACGCCACGCAGGGCCCATCGGTGGCACGGCCGGGCGACGGCGAGACGATCGGCTTCCGCTTCGCCGTCAGCGAGGACTCCGCGAACGCCGTCCAGCCGCGCGGCACCGCCGACTTCGGCACGATCTGCGCCGGCACCCCCGCCAAGGCCGGCGACAAGCGGGTCGCGGTGGTCATCGACTTCGGCACGGCCGCGGACGCATCCGGCGGTGACACCCCGAAGAAGACCCGTACGCACTGTGCCCGGGTCGACGAAGGGGCCACCGCCGGGGAGGCGCTGGCCGCCGTGGCGAAGCCGCTGCGCTACAACTCCGCGGCGCTGCTGTGCGCCATCGCCGGATACCCCTCCTCGGGCTGCGGCGAGAAGACCGGGAAGAACGGCGCGGAGCCGGACACCGGGGCCGCGGGCGACGGCGACGGCGACGGCGAGGACAAGAGTGCGGGCAGGAGTGACGACGGCGGTCCGTCGGCCGGGCTGATCGGCGGGATCGCCGCGGTCGTCGTCCTCGGGGCCGCGGCCGTCTGGCAGGCGCGACGCCGCCGCGTATGAGCACCACGCCGCCCCGCAGCACCACGGCCGGACCGCCCACGCGGCTGACCGCCCGGCTGCGCGCGCCCGTCGCCACCCGCGGTGGCGCGCTGCACGCGGGCGCCTGGTGGCTGTGGGCGCTGGGGCTGGCCACGGCCGCGTCCCGCACCACCAACCCGCTGCTGCTCGGACTGCTGGTCGCGGTCGCGGGCTATGTGGTCGCTGCCCGTCGCACCGACGCGCCCTGGGCCCGTTCGTACGGCGCGTTCCTCAAGCTGGGACTGCTGGTGCTGGCGATCCGGCTGTTCTTCGCGGTGTTCCTGGGCTCACCGATTCCCGGCACCCGGGTGCTGTTCACCCTCCCCGAGGTCCCGCTGCCGGAGTGGGCGCAGGGGGTACGGCTCGGTGGCCGGGTCACCGCCGAGGGGCTGGTGTTCGCCCTGTACGACGGCCTCAAACTGGCCACCCTGCTGATCTGCGTCGGCGCGGCGAACGCCCTGGCCAGTCCGGCCCGGCTGCTGAAGTCCCTGCCCGGCGCGCTCTACGAGGCCGGGGTGGCGATCGTGGTGGCGATGACCTTCGCGCCCCAACTGGTCTCCGACGTCCAGCGGCTGCGCGCCGCCCGCCGGCTGCGCGGCCGCCCCGACCGCGGGTTCCGCGCCCTGCTCCAGGTCGGGCTCCCGGTCCTGGAGGGCGCGCTGGAGCGGTCGGTGGCCCTGGCGGCGGCGATGGACGCGCGCGGCTACGGCCGCACCGCGCAGGTCCCTGTGGCCGTGCGCCGGGTCACCACGGCACTGACCCTGGGCGGATTGCTCGGGGTGTGCTGCGGGACCTACGGGCTGCTGACGGCCGAAGGCGGGGGCTACGGCCTGCCGTTGCTGCTCGCCGGAGTGGCCGCGGCGCTCGGCGGACTGTGGCTGGGCGGCCGCCGCTCGGTGCGCACCCGCTACCGGCCGGACCGCTGGGGCGTACGGGCATGGCTGGTGTCCGGCTCGGGCGCGGCGGTCGCGGCGGTGATGGTCTGGGCCGCCTCGTACGCACCGCAGGCGCTGCAACCGCCGGCCGTCCCGCTCACCGCACCGACCCTGCCGCTGTGGCCCGCGGCGGGGGTGCTGCTCGGGCTGCTCCCCGCGTTCGCCGCCCCGGCACCCCCGCGCCCCGCACCGCAACCGGCTCCGACCCCGGCTCCGGCTCCGGCTCCGGCTCCGCGGGCAGAAGGACCACGGGGTGCGGTACCCGGGCAGCGCCCCGGCGGACGATCCGGCACAGACTCCGAGGAGGCCACCCAGTGATCCGCTTCGAGCAGGTGTCCGTCGCTTACGAGGGCGCGGCCCGGCCCGCCCTGAGCGGGGTGGACCTGACCGTTCCCGAGGGGGAGCTGTGTCTGCTGGTCGGCCCGTCCGGATCGGGCAAGTCCACGCTGCTGGGCGCCGTCTCCGGTCTGGTGCCGCATTTCACCGGTGGCACCCTGCGCGGCCGGGTGACCGTCGCGGGCCGGGACACCCGTACCCACAAACCACGCGAACTCGCGGATGTGGTGGGCACGGTGGGACAGGATCCGATGGCCCATTTCGTGACCGACACCGTCGAGGACGAACTCGCCTACGGCATGGAGTCGCTGGGCGTCCCGCCGGACACCATGCGCCGCCGGGTCGAGGAGACGCTCGACCTGCTGGGCCTGGCCGAGCTGCGCGACCGTCCCATCGCCTCCCTCTCCGGCGGCCAGCGGCAGCGGGTGGCCATCGGTTCGGTGCTCACCACCCACCCCCGGGTGCTGGTCCTGGACGAGCCCACCTCGGCGCTCGACCCGGCCGCCGCCGAAGAGGTGCTGGCCGTGCTGCAACGGCTGGTGCACGACCTCGGCACCACCGTGCTGATGGCGGAACACCGCCTGGAGCGGGTGGTGCAGTACGCGGACCAGGTGATCCTGCTGCCCTCCCCCGGCACCGCCCCGCTGGTCGGCGAACCGGCCGAGATCATGCCGGTCTCCCCCGTCCAGCCGCCGGTGGTGGCCCTCGGCGGGCTCGCCGGATGGTCACCCGTACCGCTGTCGGTGCGCGACGCGCGCCGCAAGGCCGGGCCACTGCGGGAGCGGCTGGCGGACGCCGCGCCGCGCGCGGTGTCCCGGCCCGCGCCGGGCGCGCCGGTGGCCGAGGTGTCCCGGCTGGTGGTACGCCACGGACGGGTCGAGGCGCTGCGCGGAGCCGGTCTGGTGGTGCGGCCCGGTGAGACGGTGGCGCTGATGGGCCGCAACGGCGCGGGCAAGTCCACCCTGCTGGCGAGTCTGGTCGGGATGCACCAGCCCGCCTCCGGATCCGTCCGGGTGGGCGGCACCGAGGGCGACGGGGTGGTCCCGCACCGCACCCGCCCCGCCGAACTCCTGCGCCATGTCGGCCTCGTACCGCAGGAACCCCGCGATCTGCTCTACGCCGACACGGTCGCCGCCGAATGCGCGGCGGCCGACCGGGACGCGGACGCGGCCCCGGGCACCTGCCGCGCGCTGGTCGCCCGGCTGCTGCCGGACGTGGCGGACACCACCCATCCCCGCGATCTGTCGGAGGGCCAGCGGCTGGCGCTCGCCCTGTCGGTCGTCCTGACCGCGCGGCCCCCGCTGCTCCTGCTCGACGAGCCGACCCGCGGCCTCGACTACGCGGCGAAGGCGCGGCTGGTGGAGGTGGTGCGGGAGCTGACCGCGGACGGCCATGCCACGGTGCTGGCCACGCACGATGTGGAACTCGCGGCCGAACTCGCCCACCGCGTGGTCATCCTGGCCGAGGGCGAGGTGGTGGCGGACGGGCCGATGGCCGAGGTCGTCGTCTCCTCCCCCGCGTTCGCGCCGCAGGTGGCGAAGGTCCTGGCACCGCTGCCGTGGCTGACCGTGCCGCAGGTACGCGAGGCGCTGGAGACGACGCCGTGAGCGCGCCCGGCGCCGTGGGCAAGGGGACGGCTGCGGAACGGCGGGTGCGGCCGGTACGGCTGGGGCCGCGCTCGGTGGCCGCGCTGGCGCTGGTCTCCGCGGTCGGCGTGGCGGCCTTCGGCTGGCCGCTGTTCGCACCGGGCGACTCCGGGGTCACCACCCATGCCGCGGACGCCCCCTGGCTCTTCGCCGCGCTGCTGCCACTGCTGATCGCCGTGGTGGTGGCGACCATCGCCGACACCGGTCTGGACGCGAAGGCCATCGCGATGATCGGAGTGCTGGCGGCGGCCGGTGCGGCCCTGCGCCCGCTGGGCGCGGGCACAGCCGGGATCGAGCCGATGTTCTTCCTGATGGTGCTGTCCGGACGGGCCCTGGGACCCGGGTTCGGCTTCGTGCTGGGCTCGGTGTCGATGTTCGCGTCCGCGCTGCTCACCGGCGGGGTGGGCCCGTGGATGCCGTTCCAGATGCTGGCGATGGGCTGGGTCTCGATGGGCGCGGGACTGCTCCCCGGCCCCTCCCGGCTGCGCGGCCGCGCCGAACTGGCGCTGCTCGCGGCGTACGGGGCGGTGGCGTCGGTGCTCTACGGCACGGTGATGAACCTCCAGGGCTGGACACTGATGCAGGGCATGGCCACCGGGATCAGCTATGTGCCGGGCGACCCGGTCGGCGAGAACCTGGCCCGGTTCGTGGCCTACTGCCTGGCCACCTCACTGGGCTGGGACCTGCCGCGCGCGGTGGTGACGGTGCTGCTGACCCTCGCCCTGGGCGGCACCGTCCTCAAGGCCCTCCGCCGCGCCACCCGCCGGGCGGCCTTCGACGCGACGGCCGTGTTCGAGGATCCGGCCGCAACCGGAGAGCCCTGGCCGCAATCCGAAGAATCGCAGTCAGCGAGCGCATCCCGGCCAGAGCAGCGGTGAACATCCGCTCGGTACCACGACTTCATGGCACGGAAGGCGGGTCGGCAGAACCACCTGCGTTCCGCCGGTGGCCCCGCCCTGGCCGTCGCCGTACGGCGACGCGTCACTCCGTGAGGCGGCCGCGGATCGCATCGATTTCCCGGCGGATTGGGCCGCTGACAGGCACTCGTTCCCACCACCACTCCGAGCCCACGGTGATGGAGTCGTCTACGATCTCCATGATCCGGGAATCATCCTTCTCCGTGTAAGCGAGAAACTCTTCGTCGGCAATGCCGGTAGCACGCCCCGCGGTCTCGGCCAGACCGGCTTCGAGCTGCCCGGTTCCCCGCTCCACGAAGTCGCGTAGCGACAGTGCGGCGAGGAGATCGTGGACGCCCCAGACCGACCGGTCCTCATCGGGCAGCGGAAGGTCCGCCCGCATTTTTCTGACGTGCTGATACCACCCGGCAATGAGGGTGTAAAGATCCAATTCACGGCTGTCCGACACCTGGACCCGCGCCTGTCGCAGTTCCGCCTTCTCCGAAGCGCCTACCAGACCGTCAAGCCACTCCTGGGGGGTGATCTCCACGAACCTCATTCCCTTTCCGGACGACCCTGACCCCACAGCCCCCGCTCACCGTGGGCGGTAGATTACTGCGAGAGCAGCACGTCCTGGCAGGTGTTGTGGCTGTTCGTTCACGCCCTCATCGACCCAAGGCCTGAACTTGGCCGACCGCCAACACCCTGCTGCTCCTCAGCCAAGGCCAGTGGGGGGATATTCGATATCTACCCCGTAGTCTCGCATCACTTCGAGGGCCCAATTGAGTTCATCTCGGTCGATGTTCCGCCGCGAGACGTCAATGTCATGCCATGTGAGATGAAAGGCTTCCGGACGCTTTCCGCGGCTGCTGGAGAGGCAATCAGCAAGCCCACTGGGGGTGGATCCGAGGTACCCACCCGGCCCGTTCACGGCCTCACCCAGAGCGCAGTAGAAGCTATGAATGTTGGCCAGGTCAGCTCCAGCGATCTCGTAATGTGTCGCATCGCCATAGATCATCGCCCGGTGCCCTGAAGTGAACCATACTTGCTGGACGACGTGCAGCCAGCTTTCATGCGCCTCGGCAGGAAGGCCTTTCCATACTCCAGAGTTGACCGGTGGACCATGGGACCAAGTGCGCCAGATCTCTCCCGCATAGGGATATGGCAGGGTGTATCCACCCAGTGAGATCGTCAGATCGATGCGACCCTGGCTTCCTTCGCCATACCGCGCACCGATTACGTCAATCCTTCCCACATAGTAGGATCCAATTTCTTGCCCCTGGACGTCTCTGACCTGAAACTCCACGTCCTCGAAGGAAATGGGGAGTTTCTCCGGCCTCAGCGATGCTCCGATGGCAATGACCGAGCCTGATTCTCCCGCTGAGGGGTCAGCGAAGAATCCACACAAGTCAGTTGCCGTCAGGATTTCCTGTTGCGTCTCATCTTCAACCAGTCGATACATGTTCACATCAATGCCAGCCGCTATCCGGGAAGTGGGGGGCCGTGAAGGGATGGATGGTCTTGTAGTGGTCGGTGCTCCATCCCATCACCTTACGTCCGTCAGCAAGTGTCTTTACGAGGATCCGCGCCTTGTCGGGGTTCTTGGCGCCCGGTACTTCGTACTCCGTGGCCCCGCTCCATGGGCGCTCGTGGGATTTCCTACCTTCGAATATCTTGGGATGTCCGTTGTCATCCCGTCGTGGGACACCGTTGCCCGCCCTGATGTCGTCGTATGCCTCGACGAATTTCTTCGGCAGACCTCTCGGCAGGTCGTCGGAGAGGCGTGGAGGCTTCTTGTCCTTGCAGCCTTCGAGGCCGAGGGGGTCCTGCCAGGTGTGTGGGTTGAGGACGTATGCGTGTTGGCTGGGTGCCGGGGCGAGGCCGAGTGGGTCGGGGGTGAGGTAGCGGGCGGTTTCGGGGTCGTAGTAGCGGTGGTGGTTGTAGTGGAGACCGGTCTCGAGGTCTTCGTACTGGCCAGGGAACCGGAGGGGACAGGTGGCAGTGTCAGGTGGAGCCGAGAGCGGGGTACCCCAGAGGGTGGTGCGGTGCTGCCATGCCACATGGCCGTCAGGGGTGACGAGTTCGGTGGGTGTTCCGATGGCATCGCTGACCACGGCATGGAAGCGGGTGGAGCCCGGTTCGCGCTCGGTCTGGGTGAGCGGCTGGTGGGTGCCGGGGTCGTGGTCCCAGGTGATGGTCAGGCCATCGCCGGTGGACTGTTCGGCCAGGAGGATCGAATCCCAGGTGAAGGTGACAGGGGCTTCGTCCGGGCCGGTCTTGGACAGGCGGCGGCCGAGAGGGTCGTAGACGTAGCTCCACTCCTGGCCGTCAGGGGTGGTTGCTTTGACGAGACGGTCTTCGGCGTTCCAGGTGTAGGTCCACGTGCGGGTCTGGCCGTTGAGGAGTTTGCGGGTCTTGCGGGTCAGGCGGCCGACGGCATCGTGTTCGTAGGTGGTCCGGCCCGCATGGCGGATGAGCGTGCCGTTGTAGGTGCGGTCGCCGTCGGCGGGATGGTCGGGAGCGGCGGCATGGGTCTGGTTGCCCATGGCGTCGTAGGCGTATTTCTCCGTCCAGCCGTGGGCCTGGACGCCTGTGACGCGTCCCATACGGTTCAGCGTGAAGTTCCGTGTTCCTGAAGTGAGTTCACGTATCTCAGTGATGTAGCCGTCGGGGCGATGAACGTAGGAACGGTGCTGAAGTACTTCGTCCGCTGCGGCATGATGGCTGGTGGTGAGGGTCTGGCCGGTGAGCCGGTGTGCGGCGTTCCAGGTCTGAGTGAGGGTGACCGCCCCCATGGCGCGCCGTGTTTGGTTGCCCGCTGCATCGTGGGTGAACGTCATGGTGTGGTCGGCTGTGGTGAGGGTGGACGGCAGGCCCATGGGGTCGTAGGTCCAGGTTGAGATCAGGCCCGAGGGTGTGGTGCGGTGGGTGCGGTTGCCCGTGGCGTCGTACGCGTTGGTTGTTGTGCGGCCGTTCACCGTCTCGGCCACCACACGGCCGAGCGGGTCTCGTTCGAGGGTCAGGGCCGCGTGGGCGTTTCTCGCCTCGGAGAGGGCGCCGTCCGCTTGGTAGCCATAGGTCGTCTGCTCGCCCGTGGTCTCGTCGTGCTGTGTGGTGACGCGCCCGGCGGTGTCACGCGTATAGCGCAGGGTTTCGCCCAATGCGTTGGTCTGAGCGACCAGGTGGCCTGCGGCATCGCGGGTGTAGGTGCGGGCGGCTCCGTTGAAGTCGGTTTCCGTGATCAGACGGCCAGCGGCGTCATGGGTGTACTGCCACTGCTGACCCTGGGGATTGGTGACGGCGCTGAGGCGGAGTTCGGTGTCGTAGGTGAAGGTGTAGTGGGCGCCGTCGGGGTCGGTGCGGGTGGCAGGCAGGTCGAAGTGCGTGTGGGTGTAGGTGGTGGTGTGTCCGGCTTGATCGATATGGCGGGCGAGATTGCCTTCGGTGTCCCACTGCCACACCTCACGGGTTCCGTCTGGTCCCTCACGCCAGGCGGGCTCGCCATCGACGGTCCAACCGTGTCGGGTGGTCTCGCCCAGCGGGTCGGTGACAGCGGTGACCTGACCGTGTGGTCCTCGGCGGATATGTGTGGTTCCGCCCATAGGGTCCGTGATGGCGACCGGAAGCCCCGTCCCATCCGGGGTGATCTCGGTGGTGTGACGCAGCGGGTCCGTGATCGAGGTGAGATGGCCCAGTGCGTTGTAGGTGTAATGGGTGGTGGCGCCATCGGGATCGGTGGTCGACACACGGTCACCCCGATCGTTGTAGGCATGGCGCCAGACGGCGCCGCTCGCCTCACGGATCTCCAGAGGCAGCCCCTCGTCATCATGAACGGTTTCGGTGACCGCGCCGTCGGGGCGTTCGATGGCGATCAGGCGGTCGAGATCGTCGTAGCGGTAGCGGGTGGTGTGTCCCAACGGGTCGGTGACCGCGACGCGATGGCGGTTGGCGGGGTCCCATTCGGTGTGGGTGGTGTTGCCCAGCGGGTCGGTCTCCGCGATGACCCGGTACGCCTCGTTGCAGACGTAGGTGGTGGTGTTGCCCTGGGAGTCGGTGTAGCGGTTGGTGCGGCTCTGGGGGTCGTAGTGCATACGGCCGGAGAGGATGCCGTCAGGGCCGATGCCCCGCAGGACACGGCCACGATGGTCATAGACATACGCATAGGTCGTGCCGTTGCGATCCGTCCACGAGGTGATGCGGCGTGCGTCGTCGTACTGGAAACGCAGCGGCAGTCCGGTGGAGTTGATGACCTCACTCAGGTCTCCGGCTTCGCTGTAGCCGTATGAGATCAGCGTGGTGCTGTGCTGATGCTCCGCACCGTGGAGCAGCCGTAGGGCGGTGATGCGCAGCAGCTCCGGATCGGTGTCGATGGCGATGCGGTAGCCGCCGGAATGGGTGATCTCCGTCGGCGCGCCTTGCGCGTCGTAGGTGATGGTGATGCGGTCGCCGTCGCCGGTGCGGTCGGTGATCGCTGTGAGGGCGAGTTCGCGGCCGGCTGCCGGGAGTGGTGCGAAGTGGAGGGTGCGGTTGTGTTCGGGGGTGGTGATGGTGAAGGTGCCGTCCGGTTTGCCGTCCCAGCACAGGGGCCAGCGGGGACCGGCGGCGGGAAGGGTGGGGACGTCGGGTTCTGGGACCGGGTAGGCGAGGATCATGCCGTCGTCGGTGATGTAGACGACGCCCTCGTCGTCGATCTCCAGGCGTTGGTCGAGGGTGCCGGTCCAGGTGCGGCCGAACCAGCCGCCGCACGGGTGCCCGGAGACGTAATGCCGCTCCAGCACCAGAGGCAGCACACCGGGAAGGGTGACGTCGGTGGCGGACATGACCATCTCACCGGTGGCCACATCGATCGGCTCGCCCTTCTTGGGCCGCTCGCCGTTGGGGTTGTTGTTGCCCTCCGGGTCTTCGCTCTTCCGCTTACGGGCGCTGCCGTCGCGGCCGAGCGCGCGTTCACGGTTGAGCAGGCGCTGTGCGGCGGTCTTCGCCACCTTGCTGCCGTACCGGAAGGTGCCGGTGGCGCCGCCGGTGGCCAGTGCCAGCAGCAGCCCAGCGGTGAGCTGTCCGGATGCCCGGGCCGGGTTCCGCTGCCATTCCTCCCAGTTGATGGCGGCCTTGGCGAACTCCTTGGGATGGGCCGCGGCGTAGGCGGCGCCATCAGCGATGTTTGCCAGCTGCAGCCCCGCGCCTCCGACGCCGTCGTGCATCAGGTCGTCGAGGTCTTCGTACCGGTCGTAGAGGAAGTCTCCGGCTCCGTCACCGAAATCCCCGAGCTTCTGCTTGAACCAGCCCAGGCCCTCGGGGGTCGCGGGCTTGTCCGGAGCCTTCTCCCTGGCGGTGTCGAGTTTGCGCTTGGCGGTTTCGACGACGATCTTGAGTTCTGCCTCGAGCTTGTCGAGACGCTTGTAGCAGCCCTCCAGCGCGGCCATCCCCGGATCGTCCTCCGGAGGCTTCTCCGGCAGCGGATCGTCCTTACGGTCCGACGCCTCGCTGTAGTCCTTCCAGCTCTGCCAATGGCGCTTCGACGCCGCCCGCGCGTCATCGGCATCGTCGATGATCGGCTTGACGCGCTTCTGTGCCGACCGCAGCTTCGCCGCATAGGAGTCCAGCGCGCTCGCGGCCGAGGTGAAGTACTTCTTGGCCGAGCCCAGTTCTTTGGGCAGCTTCTCCGTCGCACCCTGGAAGTTCTCCGACGCCGCGCCGGTCCAGTTCATCAGGGACAGGACATCGAGCTGGTCCACTCCGTCCTGGAACGCGCCTGCGTAGGCGCGGAGTTTGACCGCCAGGTCCTCGACTTTGCGGGGACTGCCGGGGATGACGTCGGAGGGTTTGGCGTTGAGGGGTATGCGCTCGGTCGTGCCGCCCTCGGTCGCGTCCTTCTGGGTCACGCGGTGACTCCCTTGGATCCGCCGTCGACTTCCCACCCGCCGTCGTAACGCAACCGCGGGTTGGTGGGCACATCTCCGGTGTAGGTGCCGTCGTCATCGTCGTCGAGCCACGGCTCCTTGTAGATCTCCGGAGGTGGGTCGAACTTCGGCCGGTAGCCTTCCTTCCACGCCTTCAGGCCCTGTTCCCCGAAGGGGAGCTTGGCCATGTTGTCCTCAGTCGGCGCGAAGTCCTTGATACGCAGCAGGTCGGCCAGCATGTAGGAGGCGATCACCTGCTGAAGGGTCTGCACCACCACGCCGGCGTGGTCGGCCACCCGCCCCATGCCGAAGCCCCAGGAATGGAGCATTTTCTCCGAGGAGTCACAGATGTCGAAGTCGGCCGAGTTCCCGATGCCATCGGCCAGTGCCTTCCAGTCCTTCTTGATCTTGCGTGCGGCGACGACCGACTCCTCCAGCGGAGCCAACACCTTCTTCACCGAAGCGATCTCGATCCGGTAGCCGTCACCTGGCTTCGGACCATCCGCCGCCGAACCACCCTTGTCATCACCCGACATCGGATCGCTCCCCCCGCTCCCCGTTCACCTGCAAGGACTCCACATCCAGAAGAAATGTCCGTGGCCCCAGCGGATCCACCACCGCCTGTGTCCCCTCGGGCAGTAGCTCCACCAGATCCTCGGCCGTCGTCGACGCCCAGGAGCACACACCCGCGAACAGAGCCAGCCGCTCCACAGAAGTGAAGACCGGCACCACCGGGCCCGACTCCGTCTCGGAGACCAGAAAGCCCGGCTCATCCGGCCGTTGGAAGTACAGACGCACGGAACGCAACGCCGCCAGCTTCTCGCCTTCCGACATCTGCGTCGCGGCTTCCTGACGCACAAAGTCGGCCAGCCTCGGCCTGTCATCGCACCTCAGTGAACCCAAGATGTCCCCCCTGAACATGACAGCAAGTTTTCCATGGCTGAGCGACACTCTGCGCCAGCGACACGGGGCGGGGGAAATGGATACTCCGAAACGGGACATAGCACGGCCCGCTTTAGCGGACGAGAGGAATTTAGCGTCCCAGCAGACCGTCACCACTTGACTGTTGAGAGATGCACTGCCGAACAAACGAGATCATTTTTCGCAATAGGCCCTGAGATGCCGCCGACCCGGGTGGCCCCTGCATGCAGGTCGAGGCAGGCGAAACGGCATTCAGTACATTCTGGTCACGGCACAGACAGCGGTCACAGCCGCTGGATGATGGTCCCCGTCGCCAGTCCGCCGCCCGCGCACATCGTGATGAGCGCGAACTCGCGGTCGGCGCGCTCGAGCTCATGCAGGGCGGTGGTGATCAGCCGGGCTCCGGTGGCGCCCACCGGATGACCCAGTGCGATCGCGCCACCGTTGACGTTCACCTTCTCCAGGTCCTGTTCGAAGACCTGCGCCCAGGACAGCACCACGGAGGCGAACGCCTCGTTGATCTCCACCACATCGATGTCCTTGAGTGACATCCCCGCCTTGCCCAGCACCGCACGGGTGGCGTCGATCGGACCGTCGAGGTGGTAGTGCGGATTGGCACCGACCAGCGCCTGGGCCACGATCCGGGCGCGGGGCCTGAGCTTGAGGGCGCGGGCCATCCGCTTGGACGCCCACATCACCGCGCACGCACCGTCGGAGATCTGCGAGGAGTTGCCCGCGGTGTGCACGGCGGTCGGCATGATGGGCTTCAGCCGGGACAGCGCCTCCATGCTGGTGTCGCGCAGCCCCTCGTCCCGGTCGACCAGCCGCCACATGCCCTGTCCGGCCGCCTGCTCCTCCTCGGTGGTGGGCACCTGGACGGCGAACGTCTCGTGTTTGAAGCGCTCCTCGGCCCATGCCTGCCCCGCCCGCTCCTGGGAGAGCAGTCCGAGCGCGTCCACCCGCTCCCGGGTCAGCCCGCGGTGGCGGGCGATCCGCTCCGCCGCCTCGAACTGGTTGGGCAGGTCCACGTTCCACTCGTCCGGGAACGGTTTGCCCGGGCCGTGTTTGGAGCCGCTGCCCAGCGGCACCCGGGACATGGCCTCGACACCGCAGCCGATGCCGATGTCGATGACCCCGGTGGCGACCATGTTGGCCACCATGTGGTTCGCTTGCTGGGAGGAGCCGCACTGACAGTCCACCGTGGTCGCCGCGGTCTCGTACGGCAGGCCCATCGCCAGCCAGGCGGTGCGGGCGGGGTTCATCGACTGCTCCCCCGCGTGGGTCACCGTGCCGCCGACGATCTGCTCGACGCAGTCGGGCTGGATGCCGGTGCGGGCGAGGAGTTCGCGGTAGGTCTCGCCGAGCAGATAGGCGGGGTGGAGATTGGCGAGCGCGCCACCGCGCTTGCCGATGGGCGTGCGTACGGCTTCGACGATGACGGGTTCCGCGGCCATGTCTCGTCCTCTCCTCATCCACGCCGCAACTAGTACGTGTTCTAGTTGTGCCCTCAGTCTGCTGACGCCCGCCCCGGCGGCGCAAGGGTTGTGCAGAGCCCGAGTCGGGCCGTTCAGGGCAACAATGGCCGCCATATCTCTTGCCACTTGTAGAACCCGTTACTACGTTGCGGACACTTCTGATGAGCCGTCAGATCCGTCCGTCAGATCCGCGAGCGGGTCTGGAACCTGGAGTGGCCGATGTCGTGTCCCGCGCTCCCCGAGGGCTTCGATCTCACCGACCCCGACCTCCACCAGCACCGGGTACCGCTCCCGGAGCTCGCCCTGCTGCGCCGCACCGCCCCGGTCTGGTGGGTCGCCCAGCCGCACGGTATCGCCGGTTTCCAGGACGACGGGTACTGGGCGGTCACCCGGCACGGGGATGTGAAGGAGGTGTCCACCCGGCCCGAGATCTTCTCCTCGCACCGGAACACCGCCATCATCCGCTTCAACGAGAGCATCCAGCGCGAGCAGATCGACGTCCAGAAGCTGATCATGCTCAATATGGATCCGCCCGAGCACACCCGGGTCCGCCAGATCGTCCAGCGCGGTTTCACCCCCCGCGCCATCCGCGCGCTGGAGGGGGCCCTGCACGACCGCGCCGTCCGTATCGTGGCGGAGGCGAAGACCAGCGGCACCGGGGACTTCGTCACCGACATCGCCTGCGAACTGCCGCTCCAGGCCATCGCCGAGCTGATCGGCGTCCCCCAGCGGGACCGCTCCAAGATCTTCGACTGGTCCAACAAGATGGTGGCGTACGACGATCCGGAACTCGCCATCACCGAGGAGATCGGCGCCGAGTCGGCCATGGAGCTGATCTCCTACGCGATGAACCTGGCCGTGGACCGCAAGGAGTGTCCCGCCCAGGACATCGTCAGCAGGCTGGTGGCCGCCGAGGACGAGGGCAACCTCCAGTCCGATGAGTTCGGCTTCTTCGTACTGCTGCTGGCCGTGGCCGGGAACGAGACCACCCGCAACGCCATCAGCCACGGGATGCACGCCTTCCTCACCCACCCCGACCAGTGGGAGCTGTTCAAACGCGAACGCCCGGCCACCGCCGCGGACGAGATCGTCCGCTGGGCCACCCCCGTGATGTCCTTCCAGCGCACCGCCACCCGGGACACCGAACTGGGCGGTCAGCGGATCCGCGCGGGCCAGCGGGTCGGGGTGTTCTACTCCTCCGCCAACAACGACCCGGAGGTCTTCGACCGCCCCGAGGTCTTCGACATCACCCGTGACCCCAACCCCCACCTCGGCTTCGGCGGCGGCGGACCGCACTTCTGCCTCGGCAAGAGCCTCGCGGAGCTGGAGATCCGGCTGATCTTCAACGCCATCGCGGACGCCGTCCCGGACATCCACCTCACCGGCGCCCCCCGGCGGCTGCGCTCGGCCTGGCTCAACGGGATCAAGGAGCTACGGGTCGCCTACGCCTAGGCCCTGTCCTGCCGATCTTCGTGGGCCCGCGACGCCTGGCACCGCACCTCGCCGCGTTGTCGGGATCATCCGAGTACGCCCAGTACAAGGACGACCCTCCGCCTTGCGAGCTACGGCACCAGACGCCGCGGCCTGATCCACGAAGATCGACAGGACAGGACCTAGCCGTTGGCGCGTGGGTCACTTGAACGGGACGTTCACACAGGCCAGCCGGTCCCCGGCCATCCCCGCCTTCCCCTCCTTGGTGCTGGTCGCATGCTCGTGGATCACCACCGAGCGCGCCTCACCGGCCCGGAAGTGCCACTTCACCCACGACTTGGCCCAGCCCTTGCCGGCCTTGTTGGTGGTGAGGTCGAGCCACACCTCGTTGCGCGGGTTGGCATACGTGGGGTTGGTCGAGGGCTGCTTCGGGTCCTGTTTGTTCTGGTAGTGCGGGCCCGAGGAGTCGGGCTTGGTGCCACACGGCTTCGTATGGACATGGATCCCGAAGTGGTGGCCGGGCGCGAGACCGCGCAGACTGATGAACACGAACGTTCCGTGGGGCACCATGCGGTGGCCGTTCTCGTGGCCGTCCGCACCCTCGTGGTACTTCATGCCCTTGCCGCCCACCCGCGTCTCCGCGATGAACACGCTCGCGGACGTCGGCACCACCGACTTGTCGTAGGTCACCGCACCGGCGCTCTGCGCCTGTGACGCAGGCTGGAATCGGTCGTGGACGAAGACAAAGGGGTGTGGTGGCGCGGCGACCGCGGGTGTCGCGATGGCTATCGAGGCGCCTATGGCGACCGTCGCGGTCACGGCCTTCACCAGCAACATCCTTGATCCCTCCTCGGTCGGGGTCCCCGGTCCCCATTTCGATTCCCAGGTCCCCCTACAACCTGCTTTCGCACCTTTCCACCCCTTTTCACCACGCTAGACCCGCTGGTCATGCCGCTCAACGCGAGGATCACCCCCCTTTGGGGGTCCGTCCGCGGCGGACTGGGGCTCCTCGACGCTCCCGGCATCGTCATGCCGTCCGCTGCGCTGTCTCACCAGTCCGGGTACCAGCCCACGGGCCCGCGCGACCGCGGCGCCCATCGTCGCCGACAGCGGTGGCGCCTCCTCGTGTGGCCGCCCGCCCACCCCGAGCAGCAGGTACTGGAGGCCGAACCCGGCCGCCACGACAACGACGCCGCCGACCGCGTCCAGGACGTAGTGGTTCGCGGTGCCGACGATCACAGCCGTGGTCAGCAGCGGATACAGCGCGCCGAGCACCTTCGCCCAGACGTGCGGCGCCACGATCGCGATCACCACACCGCACCACAGCGACCACCCCACATGCAGCGAGGGCATCGCGGCGTACTGGTTGGACAGCTTGGTCAGGGCGCCGAAGTCCGGGTGCGCCAAGTCCTGTGGACCGTGCGCGGTGTCCACGTAGCCCAGTCCCATCAGCCGTGGCGGGGCGAGCGGGTAGAGCCAGAAGCCCGCGAGCGCCAGCACGGTGGCGAACGCCAGCGGGGTGCGGGCCCACCGGTAGGCGGCCGGGCGGCGCAGATACAGCCAGCCCAGCAGCGACAGCGGGACGAGGAAGTGGAAGGTGGTGTAGTACCAGTTTATTCCGTGCCGCAGCCACGCGGTGTCGGCCACCAACGCGTTGAACCCGTACTCGATATCGAGGTGCAGCAGGCGCTCCAGCACGAGCACCTGGTGTCCGTGCCCCTCGGCCGGGCCGCGTTCATCGGGCGCGTGGCCGCGGATCCATGAGTACGCGAAGTAGCCGATGCGGATCAGCACCAGTTCGAGCACCAGGTTGGGGCGGGACAGCGGCCGCCGCGGCAGGCGCAGCAGCGGCACCCAGGAGTACCGTCCCTTCGTCGGCAGCGCCGCCGGAGTCGGGACCGGGTCGTCCCACAGCGGCGAGGAGCGGAAGAGGAACGGCACCCCGCAGGCGGCGGCGAGCGCGGCCAACAGCGGTGCGTTGTCCCCGATATGGCCGAGGAGATCGATGTCCGGCAGCAGTGCGGTACGGCTGAGCGACATCGCCAGCACCACCAGCACCGGCCACACCAGCCGGTCCGCGGCGCGCCTGCCGACCCGGCCGACCACGGCGAGCAGGATCCACAGTTGCTGGTGCTGCCAGGAGGTGGGCGAGACCGCCAGCGCCACACAGCCGGTGATCGCGGTGGCCAGCAACAACTGACCGTCCCGCGCATAGCGCACCGCGCGCCGCAGACCGGCCACCGCGACCGTCACGGCCGGCGGCGCGAGCAGCGCCAGTTCGGCCGGGCCCGCCACACCGGCGCGCAGCAGCAGTCCGTGCAAGGACTGGTTGCCCACGCTGTCGGCGGACGCGCCGAGTCCGGCACCGCCGATGTGGTGCGCCCAGTACGTCCAGGAGTCGTGCGGCATCAACGCCGCGGCCAGCGCGGTGCAGACGGCGAACGTCGTCCCCGCGAGCACGGCCGGCCGGCGCCGTCCGACCAGCCAGGCCAGGACGGCGAACAGCAGCAGCGCGGGCTGGAGCGCCGCGGCCACGCCGATGAGCACCCCCGCCTGCCGCCCCGAGGTGCTGGGCAGCACGGTGAGCACGATCAGCAGCACCGGGATGATGCTGGTCTGGCCGAGGGTGAAGGTGTTGCGCACCGGGAGCGAGAGCACCAGCAGACAGATGCCGCACGGCGCGGCCAGCAGCGAGGTGCGCCGCGAGACCGGACCGGGCAGGGCACGGGCGGCGACGAGGCCGAGGACGACGACGAGCAGCAGGGTGCCGAAGGTCCAGGCGACCCCGAGGCTCTGCTCGGCGGCGCGGGCCAGCGGTTTGAGCACCAGCCCGGCGAACGGGGTGCCGGTGAACGCGTCGCCCGCGTAGAGCGAACCACTCAAATGAAGGACACCGCGGTCGCCGATCCAGGTCTCCAGGTCGGTCAGCCGCTGGTCCGGTGGCCGCCGCAGCACCGCCGCGGCCTGACGGACGGCCAGCAGTCCGGCCAGCAGCCACAGGGCACCCAGCGCCATGCCGGTCCGGGCCGTCCGCGCCGCCCGCGCCCCCGTGGCGCCGAGCCCGGGCCCGGTCCCCGGGGTGGTGACCGGTCCATTCCACTCCGCTTTCGCCACGCTCCGCTGTCCCCCAGTCGCTTTGTGTATCGATCCGGCGAGAACAGACCCTACTGAGCCGACTGCGGCGGATGCGGAACGCTCCTCCTTCGCCCGACTGTCGTTCGACCGGCGTTCGACCACAGCTCGACGCCGTCCGAACATCTGTCAGGAAGACCGGGCGGGAAGACGGGCAGAGACGGGCGGAGACGGGCGGAGACCGTCAGGAAGCAGGCCGGAAGGCCGGGCCCGCGGCCCGCTGGAACGTCCCCGGGGTGACCCCGAAGCAGCGCACGAACCACCGGTGGAAGTGGCTCTGGTCGGCGAACCCCGCCTCCGCGGCGGCCTCTGCCGCGCTGCACCCGGCGACCAGCAGCCCGCGGGCGCGGCGCAGCCGTAGCTGCCGCTGGAAGTCGCTGGGCGCCATGCCGTACTCGGCACGGAACGCCCGGTAGAGCGCGAACCGGCTGCATCCGGCCGCCGCCGCGAGCCGGTCGGCCGGGATCTCCAGCGCGTACTCCTCCTCCAGCAGCGCCCGCGCACGCCGGGCGGCCCCCGTCTGCGCACCGCCCGCCGGAAGGGTGCGGGCGCGCACCGGCCGGGTGGCCGTGCGCCGCACCATCGCGCTGACGGTGGCGGTCAGCCACTCATCGCGCACCAGCGGACCCGCGCCCCCGACGAGAGCGGTGTGCAGCCCCAGCAGGGCGCGGCGCAGCACCGGGTCGGACAGGACGGGTTCGTCGAAGAGCGGCAGGGCCACCCGGTCCCGGTCGACCGTTCCCACGTCGGAGAGCACGTCCCGCACCACGTCCGGACCGATGTGCATGATCCGGTACTTGTAGCCGAGGTCGGCGGCGGCCTCCCCGTCGTGCGGATCGTCGGGGTTGAAGGCCATCACCATCCCCGCGCCGCTGGTGCGCGTCGCACCCCGGCAGCGGAAGCGCTGGGCACCGGCCTCGGTGACGGCGAAGGAGTACGCGTCATGGCTGTGGGGGTGGAACCGGTGGCTGAAGAAGTGCGCGTGCATGGCTTCGACCGGCCGGTCCGGGTCGCGCCAGTAGCGGGCCCAGTCGCCGGAGCCGCCGTTCCGCTCGCCACCTGGGGTCACCCCTCCATTGTGCAGCCGACCGCCGCGCACCAGCGTTCAAGACCACATACCGGGACGCGGGGGAGGGTCGTCCCATGCGTTGTGACACCAAGATCGCGGTCATCGTCCGGGACGACCTGGCCGACTGGCAGAAGCTCAATGTGACCGCCTTCCTCTCCAGCGGGCTCGCCCACGCCACCGACGAGATGGTCGGCAAGGCGTACGAGGACGCCTCGGGCAACACCTACCTCCCGATGTTCCGCGAGCCGGTCCTCGTCTACGCCGCCGACTCCCCCGGCCTCACCCGCACCCGTTCCCGTGCCCTCTCCCGTGGCCTGGCCACCGCCGTGTACACCGAGGAGCTGTTCAGCACCGGCAACGAGGACGACAACCGCGCGGCGGTACGGGCGGTGGCGGCCGATGACCTCCGTCTGGTGGGCCTCGCGGTGTACGGACCGCGCAACGCGGTGGACAAGGTGACCAAGGGACTGCGGCTGCACGGCTGAACGGCTCGCCGCGAACATGCCGGTCCGCCTGCGCCGTCCCCGCGCTGCCGGACAGCGGCGCGGGGACGGCGGACAGCAGGAGCGGCACCCCGGTGCGGAAGTGACCGCACGGGCGGTGCTTCCCCTGCGTTCAGTCGCGGTGTGCGGCCAACGCGTGGACCGTGCCGTCGTCCGTGAGGGCGAAGACCCAGTCGCCGCTGACGGAGAGGGCCGAGGCCACTCCCGCGCCGAGGTTGTACGAGGCGACCCGGGTGCCGGTGGCACGGTCCAGGACGACGAGCCGTCCGTCCCAGGTCCCCACATACACATGGGTTCTCGTGACCAGGGGATGCATGGTCGGCGACCCGCTTCCGGCTGCCGAACAGCCCTTGGCGACCCGCCACTTGTCATCCAGCGGGCTCTCCCCCGGCAGATAGCCGGACTTCCACTCCCACACCGGCTTCGACGGGTCGGTCGCCGCCGTGTCGTAGGCGCGTACGACACCGTCCCGGCCCGCGACATAGGCGGTGTCGCCCCACACGGCCGGACTGGTGAGCGGGGCTCGGCCCGGCTCGCAGACGCTGCCGCCGCCCAGCCTCGACTCCCAGGTCACCGCTCCCGTCTTCGGATCGTGCCCGCGGGTGCCGTACGCCGTGAACGTCACCAGCTCCGCCTCACCCGTCACCGGGTCGGTGAGCACGGGTGAGGAGTGGCTGTCGATATCGCCCGCCGTGTCCTTCGTCCACTGCTGCTTGCAGCTCGTGAGGTCCATGGCGATGACGGTGTTGCTCGACGAGGAGTGCAGATAGGCGGTGTCGGAACCGGGTTCGCGGATCACCGTGCTGTGGGACTGGCCCCATGAGAAAGCGGCCTCGAATCCACCGGGCAGCAGCCCGCCCGTCGCCGCGTCACGGCAGCGGATCATGTTCGCGTCCTGGTAGACGGCGACCGTACGGTCGTGCTCGCCGGTGAGGGCGAAGACACTGACCGGGCCGCCGGCGCGGCCGTAGCGGCGCACGGTGTCGCCGTGGGCCTCCTCGCGGTCGATCGACTGCCAGGCGATGCGGCCGGTCCCGGCGTCCAGGGCGTAGATCCGTCCGACACCGGTGGTCAGATAGACCCTGCCGCCGTGGAGAGTCGGCGCCGACTCGGCGTCGCCGTCCAGGTACGTACGCCAGAGCTCACGGCCGGTGGCGATGTCGTACGCGAGCATCATGCTGTACGGCGAGTCGAACGCGCGGGACGAGACGATCAGCCTGCCGTCCGCCAGCACCGAGCCGTTGAGGTTGAACTGCTCGCCGGTCTGCCGGGCCCACTTCAGGTCGAGCTTCGCGCCCGGCTGGTCGCCGCTCGCGGACCGTCCGGCCTCGCTGCCGCCCTGCCGCAGCCAGTCCTGCCCGGTACGCGGCTTCGCGAGTCCGCGGTCCCGAACGATCTTGAAGGCGTTCCTGACCACGGGGAACTTCCCGCCCCGGGTGTCGTACGGGACGGACTCGGCGGTGTACCTGCCGGGCGGCAGCCCGTGCAGCCTGCCGCTCGCCCGGGTCCACGCACCGCGTGCGTCGGGGCAGGGTTCGGGGTCACCGCCGGGCGGGGTGTAGCAGTTCTCGATGCCGGGCTTTCCCACTCCCCTGCCGAAGCGGACCGTGGTCCGCTTCACCACATGGCCCCGGCCGTTCCGCACGGTGAGCGTTGCCTTCGCGGGCGTACGGCCGTCGTCCTCCGCGTAGATCTCGACGGGGACGCCGGCCTTCGCTCCGTGGACACTGTCCTGCGCGGGGCTGACCAGGGCGGCGTCGTCGTCGATCTCGAACTGCCGGTGGATACCCGTCACATGGCCGGTGTCCTCGTCGCGACGGGTACGCGGATTGTCCGTGATGGCGCTGAAGTCGAGGACCTTGTAGTCGGGGCGGGCCCCGTCGATGCCGTATGTGCCCTGGTTGTTGACCTCGACCGAGCGTTTGAAGGCGCCGCGCCGGAATTCGGACTGCTGGTTGTGGCCCGTGGCGACCATCCGTACGTCGTATTTGGCGAGTTCGTCGATCGTCGGCTGCATACCGGCGCCCGGACCCCACTGGGTGAACAGCGAGCGGTGCGCGAAGACGAAGACCTGCTTGCCGACCGCGTGGCGGGCGAGATCCTCGCGCAGCCACTCAAGCTGCGGTTCGAGTCCGCTCGCGTCGTAGTTGTCCTCCAGGACGACGACATGGCGGCCGTTGCGGTCGAAGCTGTACCACTCGGGGGCGAGGTTGCGGCGGTAGTACTCCAGGCTGCCGGCATAGCCCTGGGAGGTCTGCGTACCGCCGAAGTCGTGGTTGCCCATCACCGGGTAGAACGGGTGGCCGAGCCGCCCCTCCTCCAGGCCCTTGCTGAACAGGTCGTATCCGCCCTGGCGGCGCGGCTCGGCCGCGTAGTCCGTGACCGTCAGATCACCCGTCGCGATCTGCATCGTCGCGCCGTCGACCTCGGACATCGCCTGGACCTGGCCCGTCCACTGGGGCAGGGCCCTCTTGGCCTCGGCGTCGTCGCGGTTACCGACCTCGGTGTCGGAGTTCATGACCCACTTCTCGGTCGGGTTCGAGGCGTTGCGGTCGGGCACGAGGGCGAAGTCGATGCCCGTGCCGCCGGCCTCGGGGACCCTGTGGGAGAACCGCGGGATGTAGTCCTTGCGCAGGGCGGGCGTGTAACCGTCGGGCGAGACGATGCTGACGAGGTCGGTCTCGCGGCGCGTCGGGTCGGTCGCCAGGCGATACGAGCCGTCCGCCCCGGTCGTGGTCCAGACGGCGCCGTCGGTGACGTCGACGCCGGACATGGGCGGCTCCCCCGCGTCGCGCCGTCCATTGCCGTCGCGGTCCTTGAAGACGGTGCCCTCGACGGTGACGGTGGCCGCCGCCGGTTCGGCGGGCTCGGCGAAGGCCGCCTGGGGCGTGAGGAAGGAGAGCGCGACGGCGCACCCGGTCGCGAGCCGGATCCGGCGCCGGCCACGGCGCACCACACGCACCAGGGACGGCAGTCTCCAGACGGCGATCAGCAGCAGCACACCCGCGCCGGTGCCGCCTATGACGGTGAACCAGGGGAAGGCGGGCAGCGCGTGCGCGCCCCGGACGTCGACGACCGGGGTGACGGCTGAGGCATCGACCGCGGTACCGCCGAACTCGACGACGACCCGGGCCAGTCCGCCCTCCTCGATGAGCCGGCTCAGGTCGAGCGCGTCGACGTGACAGCTCCACACCAGCTCGACGACGACACCACCGGGCACTCCACCGCTGTCGCCGGGCACGCCCGAGCCGGTGGCCGGGCAGGGGGCGGACAGCAGCCCGGCCGCCCAGTCCCCCGCCCGCTCCGGGGCCACGACGGCGTTGTGCACGATGAGGCGACCGCTGCTGACGTCGTCTCCGGGCGCGACCACGAGTTCGGCGTGCTCGCGCGAGACATGTGCGAACGCGGGCTGGGTGCCTATGCCCAGCACGAGAAACAGCAGCGCGAGGGCGAGCCCGGCCACTGTGGTACGTCTATAAGTCATGCGACCGGACGTTAGAGTCCCCTTGTGTGGTTTCCGGTCGGTAGCAGGCGACTTTTCATCACCTCATCCTCGAATGTTCAGCACACACCCGGCCGCGCACAGGTCCGACTGTCCGATGTAGGAGACTGCGCACACAGAGTCGAGGTCAGGGCGCCGGCCTGGCGACCGCTACATGAGAGGTGTCATGTGCCCAGTATCGTGAAAATCAATGTGCTGACCGTGCCCGAGGAGCAGCGCGAGGTGCTGGAGAAGCGCTTCGCCTCGCGCGCCGGATCCGTGGAGAACTCCGACGGCTTCGAGTGGTTCGAGCTCCTGCGCCCGGTCGAGGGCACCGACCAGTACCTCGTCTACACGCGCTGGCGCGACGAGGAGTCCTTCCAGGCGTGGATGGAGGGCCCCATGAAGGCGGCCCACCAGCGCGGTGGCGACGACGCCCCACAGCAGAAGCCCGCCGCCGCCGGCTCCACCCTCTGGTCCTTCGAGGTCGTCCAGCAGGCAGCCCCCCAGCAGGGCTGACCCACGGGCCGCACACATCGGCCATCAGCGCGGCTGCCGCGCCGACGCACATCGTGCGCACCGGCACGGCGGCCACGCCGACGTCTCCACCGGACTCAGCGGTTCGGTGGACCTGACCACGCGCACCGGCCCGTAGGTCTTCCCGCCGTCCCGGGACACCCGCAGCGTCATCATGGGGCGGCGCCTCACCGGTCCGTGTCCTTGTGCAGCGGCCCCTCATGGTGTCGCTGGAGTGCCACCAGGCAATCCACCGCCTTGGAATAGTCCCCGACGGCGTTCCAGTGCGCCTGCTGTCGCAGCAGAGCGCGGCACACATCGCACCGCACGGGTGATTGCCCGGCCGGAAGAACGAGCCGGCAGACGGGGCATTCCGACGGAATGCCCGTGTGGACGTTCCTCGGGCCGGTCAGACCTTGACCGGGCCATGTCGCCCGTAACCCGGGGGACTTGTTCTCTTCCACGTTGGCGCTCCTGTGCGGCGTCGGTTGATCTACGCCTAGACAACCGCGCCGGTGGAGTCCCGGTTGGTGACTGGCTGGTGACTGCTCGGTGACACCCCGTACTCTGGTCACCATGAACGGCGGGGAGTTCAGCCAGAGAGTCCGCGACCTGCTGCGCGATCGGGGCATGAGCGTCCGGGCGGTCGCCCGCCGCCTGAACTACGACCACGCCTATCTGTCCCGTGTGCTCTGCGGAAAGCAGCAGCCGTCGATTCAACTCGTCGCGGGTCTGGACCAGTTGCTCAGCACCGATGGCGAACTCGTCGACATCGCGACGCGAATGGCAGCGCCTTTGGATTCGGTGGGCACCGCCTCACCGTCCACCCCCGACCGGATCCTCAGACTCCATGAGGCGCGTGGCGCCGACTTCGCGGAAGCCATCCGGGAGACCTCCCGTCGGCTCATCGTCCTGGACAATGAACTCGACGGGGTGTCCATCGCCGAACCCGCGGCCCGCGCGTTCAAGGTCGTTCATCAACGGCTGGGAAACGGAGACTACGAATCCCGCTATGAGCGCGACATCCAGTCGGCCGCCGCGGAACTCGCCGAAGTCGCTGGCTGGGCACTGTGGGACGCGGAAAAGGAAGACGCCGCCAGGCGCTTCAACCATGAGGCACTGTTCCTCGCGAATCTCTCGGGGGACCGCTCCATCGCGCTGCTGACGTTGCAGAACATGGCCATGCAGAGTGAATGGTGCGGACGGAACCAGGAGGCCCTGTCCACCGCCCGGTCGGTTCTCCACCGCGGACGGTTGTCCCCCCGCGTCGAGGCGATGTTCCGCATCCGCGAGGCCAAGGCACTGGTCGGTACGGGACGTACGTCGGACGCGGACGAATCGCTCGGACGCGCCCGCTCGCTCATCGAGGGCGGTGACACCGTCGGTGAGCCGGAATGGGCGTGGTGGGTGACTGGTGGGGAGATCGATCGCCAGTGGGGTCACGCGCTTCACATCGCAGGTGATGCGGAGAAGGCGATCGAGCTACTACTGCGGTCCGTAGAGCCCGGACGCGATGTCACGACGGGCTACTCAAGCGAGCGCGTTGCACGACTCGCGCTGTGCCTGCTCGAGGTCAATGCCTGGCGCGACGCGGAAGACGTAGCCCGGTCCTTGTTCACCGCTACGCCCGGCATCTCTTCTGGGCGGACTCTCCGCCTCATCGGTCATGTCGCCGAGCGGCGCGAAGGGCTGAACGGTGCACCGACGAGCCTCAAAGACACTCTGGAGCATTTGTCAGTAAGGCTCGACGAGGATCCGTTCACCCTCTGACCTGATGGGCTGATACGCTCCCCGGCCTCGATCCGCAGCCGTGGTCCCCGGAGCCGGACCCGGTGCAAGATCTCCGCCCACGCGTTGAAAGGTCTTGCTGTGGACAGGTTCGAGCGCTTCCTGCTGACCGCCGTCAGCCCGCGCAAGGATGAAGGCAACAGCCCGACCGGGATCGTCGGCCGGTGCCTGGCCCGGCAACTGCTCGCCATGGGGCGGCGGGTGCGGGTGTTGGCCGAGCCGGACCAGTGCGGCGGCTGGCCCGAGACGGTCGAGGTGGTGGAAGGGTCCGTCACCCGGCCGCTGGAGCGTGCCCGAGCCTTCGACGGCGTCGAGGCCCTCTTCCTCGCCGGTGCCCATCCGGCAACGGTGGGGGATGTCCTCACCCTGGCCCGCAACGCCCGCGTCGGCAAAGTCGTTCTGCTGTCGTCTCACGGGCCCGAGTACGAAGCGGTCCATCCGCCGGAAACCTGGTTCTGGCTGGCGATCGAGAAGGCGGTGGAGCGCTCGGGCATGGCCTGGACGCACATCCGGCCGTCGGCCGTGATGGGTGCCGTCATCGAGGGCACCTACCCGGCGACGGGGTCGGACTGGCCTGACACCGTGCGCGCCGACGGCGTGGTCCGGGAAGCCCTCCTCGGCCAGGGCCACTACCCCTTCATCCACGAGGAGGACCTCGCCGCGGTCGTGGCCGCCGCCCTGGTCGGCGATGACCACACCGGGGCGGTCGTCGAGGCCGTGGGCCCACCGCTGAGCACCCGTTCACGGATACGGAGCATCGCCACCGCCCTCGGCCGCGACCTCGACACGGTCGATCTGACGGCGGATGAGAGCCGGGCCATCTGGCGACGCCGTGGCTGGCCCGAGGGTGCGATCGACGTGACGCTGTACGCACTCGAGGAGTACGGCGCCCGCTTCGACGAACTCGTCCAGTGGACCGCCGACCAGCGGCCGTCCGTGCGGGACATCATCGGCCGCCCGCCGCGGACCTACGACGACTGGGTGAGCGAGAACGTCGACTCGTTTCGCTGATCGAGAGGGCAAGACCGGTCAGCGGTCCTTGGTGCCCCACCACACATGCTCCAGGTAGTCAGCGCTCTCGGTGCCGTCCCGCCGCGCCAGCTCGACCAGTTCCGCGGCCCGGAGTTCGCCCTCTCCGATGGTCATGACGTCCCGGACCGCGTCCGACATCGTCAGCATCTCCGGAGAAAGCGATAACACCTCCGGGGCCTCCACTTCCTCCGCGAAGCGACGGAAGTGGAGGACCACGGCGGCCAGCGCCACGTCCCTGGGCTCGATGTGCACGGCGTCCCTGAGCCTGGCTACCTCCCCCGCGATATCCAGAATTTCGCGCGCGCCGGCCGTCATAGGTCTCATCGCTTCCCCTATAGCGTCAGCGCACGGCCGGAAACACACATCGCGGCCGGGCGCCCCCAATTCCTGACCATCCCAAACGTATGACCGCGCCAGAAGCACCACAAGGAGTTACCGAAGAAACCGCCCCCGGCCGGGGAGGCCGGGGGCGGTTTGCGGTATCGCGCGTTCAGACGGTGAGCAGGCGCTCCAGGACGTTGCGGTAGCCGCGCATGGCCAGCCGCAGTTCCTCCGTCTGAGAGGCGTCCGTGCCGTCGGCGTGCCAGGCGGAGCGGAGGGTGTCGCGGCGGTCGGCGAGCAGGGCGGCGATACGGGCCGTCAGTTCGTCGAAGAGGGCGTCCGCCTCCTCGACCGCGCCGCGCGGGGAATCCACGAAACCGCTCACCGCGTGCCGCAGCCGTTCCTCCAGCGCGTCGTGCTCACTGACCGGCAGCACCGGGAAGCTGGGGCCGCCGGGGGTCCGGGCCGGGCTCGGCTCGGACTCGGGCGGCTTGCCCACCGTCCGCAGCCGCCGTGTCTCGTGGCGTTCGCCGCTCAGCCGGTTGACGCGCCTGAGGCGCTGGGTGTCGTGCCCCGGGGTGTGCGGGGCGATCGGGTCTTCCATCGCGACCGGGTGTTCCGTCCTCGGGTCCGTCACCAGGCTCCGCCCTTCTTCGTCTGACCGAGGCCGAGCGCCCACCGGCCGCCGCGGCCGGAGCGGTGTGCGGTCGGTGCCGGAGCGGGGGTGGCGGCCTGGTGCGTGTCGCCGTGGTGCGGCGGCTTCACCAGGTCCTCGAAGAACGGCCGGGCGTGCACCACGGCCTCCCGCAGCTCCTCGGTGTCCGTCAGTCCCTCACGTGTCCGCGCCGCGGCGTTGTGGATCTGCCGGTAGCCCTGCACACAGTGCGAGTGGTGCACGGACAGCGCAGCGACCTGCTCCGCGTAGCTTTCGGACGGGTAGCCGCGGTCCCGGGCGAGGCGCGCCAGGAGCTCGTCGGCGATGGCCACCGTGCGCTCGGGCGAGTCGATGAACTGCTCCTGCGCACCGGCCCACTCGGCCACGTACCGCTCGCGCAGCTCACCGGAGAGCGGTTCGGTCCGCAGGTCCCGGTAGCGCGCGAGCCGTTCGTCCAGGTCCCGGTGGGCGGCTGCGGTGTCGCCCGCGTGCTCCGCCACACTGAGTTCGTATTCCGGTCCGAAGTGGCGTCGCAGTACGCGCTCTCTGCGCCCCGCACCGCCCCGCGCGAACCGGACGGCGAGCGCGGCCGCGACGACGACCGCAACGACAACCACGGAGATGATGGCGCCAGTTGACATGGTCTGCTTCTGCCCTTCCCGCCAGTCGCCCCCGACGGATCCGGGAGCGCCCTACCTATGCGGGTAGCCCGAGCGCCCGGCCTCAAACTGAGTCGCGTCATGTGGGCCGCCGCTGCGAGGATGCGCGCCATGTCCGGCACCCCGCTCCGCACACCCCGCCCCGCCGCCTCCTGGACGGTGTCCGCGCTGCCCGTCGACGACCCCGTGGCGGTCGGCCTGTTGCGCGCGTACCTGGTCGATGTGGCCGATCGCTACTACCGGTTGCACGAGGGCCGGGACGCCACCGCCGCCGAGATCGAACGCGCGCTGTCGGAGATGAACAGCGATGACCTCGCCCCGCCGGACGGAGTGTTCCTGATGGCCCGGCGCGACGGTGCGGGCGGACCGGCCGGATGCGCCGGGCTGCGGCGGCGGGACGCGCACACCGTCGAGCTGAAACGGGTGTACATCGAACCCGGCAGCCGCGGCCTCGGCGGGGGCGCTGCGCTGCTCGCCGCCGTGGAGGCGGCGGCGAGCGGACTGGGTGCCCGGCGGATCGTGCTGGACACCCGGCTGGACCTGGTGGAGGCGCGGGCGCTGTACGCCCGGCACGGCTACCGGGACGTCGCGCCGTTCGGCGACGGAACGTACGCAGAGGTGTGGATGGCCAAGGAGCTGGGGTGAGGGGCAGGGTCCGGGGCGGGGCGCCTCATCCGGCGCTCACCTCGCCCACGGCGGCTCCGGCCCCTGCCACTGGCCAGCACCGCCCCGGCCACCCCGCGCGCCTCCGTTCCGCGGCCGTTCCGCGTCCGAACCGCACATCTCCCGCGACAGCTCGTCCACCAGCTCCATCAGGTCCGTGGGCCGCGTCGGTGACCACCAGTCGCCCAGCAGCTCGGCCAGCGACGCCTCCCGGGCCCGGTACAGCCGGTCCGCCGCCTCCTGCCCCCGTGGGGTCAGCGACAGGTCCAGTCCGTACCGCCGCCCCAGCCCGCGCTCCTCGATCTGCCGGGACGCCTCGGTGATGACCCGCAGCGGGATCGGGCTGCGCTCGGCCAGCATCGCGGGCTCGACCGACCCCTGGTGGCTGATGCGCAGCAGCATCCAGCTCGCGGCCGGTTTGAGGTCGAGCCCGGCCCGTTCGGTGATGTCGGTGTAGATCTGCCGGCGGCCCTCCCGGCTGCCCAGCAGCGACAGCGCCCGTGCGCACTCGTCGCGCGAGGAGCGCTCGACCGGGTTGCTGGCCAGGACCTCGCTCGCGTCCGGTGCGGTGACGCTCCCCCGCAGCGGCTCCTCGCGCAGGTACCAGGCCAGCACGAACGCGATCAGCACCACCGGCACCGCATAGAGGAAGACATCGGTGATGGAGACGGAGTACGCGTGCAGCACCGCCGAGCGCTGTTCGTCCGGCAGCCGTCCGATGGCCCGGGGATCCGCGGTCAGGGTGCCGATGTCGATCCCCGCGGGCAGCCGCTGCCCGGCGAGCGCCTCGGTGATGTGCGGACCGAGGTTGTTGGCGAAGATCGTGCCGAAGACGGAGACGCCGAAGGAGGCGCCGATCGAGCGGAAGAAGGTGTTGCCGGAAGTGGCCACGCCCAGGTCCTCGTAACCCACCGAGTTCTGCACGATCAGCACCAGCACCTGCATGACCAGGCCGAGACCGGTGCCGAAGACGAAGAAGTACGCGCTGGTCTCCACCACCCCGCTGGTCTCCTGAAGCTGGTGCAGGAGCAGCAGCCCGATGGCGGTGACGGCGGTGCCCAGGATCGGGAAGACCTTGTAGCGGCCGGTGACGCTGACCAGGTGTCCGGAGAGGGTCGAGGCGATCAGCATGCCGACGACCATCGGGAGCATATGGACACCGGAGACGGTCGGTGAGACGCCCTGGACGACCTGGAGGAAGGTCGGCAGATAGGTCATGCTGCCGAACATCGCGAAGCCCACGACGAAGCCGATGACCGCGCACAGGGTGAAGGTGCGGCTGCGGAACAGCTTCAGCGGCAGCACCGGTTCCGCGGCCCGCGCCTCCGCCCGGACGAAGACGACGAGCAGCAGCCCGCCGACCACCGCGAGCCCGACGATCTGCCAGGAGCCCCAGCCGAAGGTGACCCCGCCGAGCGAGGCCATCAGCACCAGGGCGGCGGCCATCGCGGCGATCAGGGCGGTGCCCAGGTAGTCGATGGTGTGCCGGGTGCGGCGGGCCGGGATGTGCAGCGCGGCGGCGATGACGAGCAGGGCCACGATGCCCACCGGGACGTTGATGTAGAACACCCAGCGCCAGCTGAGCTGGTCGACGAACACTCCGCCGAGCAGCGGGCCGAGCACACTCGTGGTGCCGAAGACACCGCCGAAGAGGCCCTGGTAGCGGCCGCGTTCACGGGGCGGGACGATATCGCCGACGATGGCCATCGACAGCACGATCAGCCCGCCGCCGCCCAGTCCCTGGAGCGCGCGGAAGGCGATCAGCTCACCCATGTTCTGGGCGAGGCCGCACAGCGCCGAGCCGATCAGGAAGAGGACGATCGCGCCCTGGTAGAGCCGCTTCCGCCCGTACTGGTCGCCCAGCTTGCCCCACAGCGGGGTGGCGGCGGTGGAGGCGAGCAGATACGCGGTGACCACCCAGGACAGATGCTCCAGACCGCCGAGGTCGCCGACGATCGTCGGCAGCGCGGTGGAGACGATCGTGCTGTCGAGCGCCGCGAGCAGCAGTCCCAGCAGCAGCGCGCCGATGGCCACCAGGACGGTACGCGGTGGACGTCCCTCCCAGGGGGCGGGTGCCACGGGACCCGGCGCGCCCGGCGCCGGAGTCGGGTGGCCGGCGTCCTGCGCCATGGCGACTCCTCGGCTGCTGGGGTTCCCATCGTGACCCCATCCTCACCTTTATGCCCCGTTACGGCCCGCCGAGCGGGTCCACGCAGTTGTCCACCCATCGAACGAACACCTGCACGGAAGCCGGTCGGATGCGCATAATCGCTGCCAATCCAGGGAGGGAAAGACTCGTGACGGCAGAATCCTGCCCGCACTGCTTGGCCCCGGCGCGTGCCAACGGCCGCCCCGGGTGCGCCTGCGCGGCGCGCGCGGCCACCACCACCTCGGCGGCGGGCCACACCGGCGACACCGGCGACACCATGAGGCAGGCGCGGCCCGACTCCGGTTCCGGACCGTCGGAGACGGAGCCGGGACCGGAGCCGGGCGCCGACGCCGACCGGACGCAGGCGACCGCGGCGGACGCGGACACCACGGCCGGGGACACCACGCCCGGGGACGCCGCCGCGTCCGGCCGCCGCCGCAAGCCCGTCGCGCTCGCGCTCGCGGGTGCCGCCGCCGTGGCCGTCGCCGGAGCGCTCGTCCTCGGCACCGGCCTGCTGGGCGGTGACGGCGAGGACGACGGCGGCGGAAAGGAACGGCACGCGCTCACGACCAGCCGCCCGAGCACCCCGGCCGACCCCGGTGACGGCCGGGGAACCGGAAGCGGCGACGCCTCCGGCGGACCCGCCGCGCCCGCCGCCCCCGACCGCGCCGGACCGTCCGCCGCGGACGACTCCGGCGCCCCGCACACGGACTCCGGTTCCGGCTCCGGCTCCGGCCCGCGCGGCGACGACGCACCCGCGCCGCCGCGCGCCGCCGCCTCCGCGACACCCACCGGGGCGGAACCGGAGCCGACCGGGCCGGGCGATCCGGACTCCACCCCGCCTACGACCCCGGAGCCGACCGGTCCGCCCGTACTGGGCGAGGGCGACAGCGGGGACGAGGTCCGCGAGCTCCAGAAGAGGCTGACGCAGTTGCTGATGTACCTCGGCGCCGCCGACGGCGAGTACGACGAGGGGCTCAAGGACGCGGTCTCCGGCTACCAGGACCGCTATGACGTGGCGGGCGACCCGGACGGGACCTACGGCGAGCAGACCCGCCGTGACCTGGAGTCCAGGACCGACGAGCCGTGATCGTGCGGCCCGCCGGGACAGGCGGACGGCACGGGGATCACCAGGGGGACTGGCGTCGGGGCGGAGCTATTTGTATGGTGGAGGAACAAAGTGGTTCCGCCCGCACTCCCTGACCGGCGGGCGGAGCCACTTGTTTTCTTTTCCGGGGAGTCCGCCCTTCTCCAGGGGAGTCCACCCTTTCTGAGGAGTCCGCCGATGCCGGCCACCGCCACACTCACCGCCCGCGCCCTGCTCCTCGACATGGACGGCACCCTGGTGAACTCGGACGCCGTCGTCGAGCGCTACTGGCGGCTGTGGGCCGCCGACCACGGACTCGACGAGGCGAGCGTGCTCAAGGTCGTCCACGGACGGCAGGCACACGCCACCATGGCGGTGCTGCTGCCGGACCGGCCCGCCGCGCAGAACCTGGCCGACAACCAGTGGATGCTGGAGCGCGAGAGCACCGATCTCGACGGTGTCGTACCGGTGCCCGGCGCCCCCGCCTTCATGGCCGCACTGGCCGGGCTTCCGCACGCCCTGGTGACCTCCGCCGACGAACGCCTCGCCCGCGCCCGGATGGACGCGGCCGGACTGCCGATACCCGAGGTGCGGGTGACCGCGGAGCGGGTCGGCGTGAGCAAGCCGGACCCGGAGGGCTTCCTCAAGGGCGCCGCCGAACTGGGCTTCGCGCCCGGGGACTGCGTGGTCTTCGAGGACTCCGAGGTGGGCATCGCGGCCGGACGGGCCGCCGGGATGCGGGTGGTCGGCGTCGGCCCGCGCGCCGCGGCCCACGCCCCGGACGCCCATGTCCCGGACCTGGAGCGGATCCGCATCGAGCCCCGCCCCGACGGCACCCTCCGGCTCCACGTCCCGGCCTGAGACTCGGCCCGAGCCACACCCTCGCCGCCCGACCCGCGGCACGACCCGGGTCATCACACTCCGAACCGGGCCGTCGTGGCCGCCGCCACCAGCGCCGCGGCGCGCGCCGCAGGGCGACAGCCGCCCCGGGGACCACGCGACCCCGAGACGGGCACCGCGCCCCGGTTCAGAACAGCGCGGCCCGAGCCACACCACCGCTTCCCGAGCGAGCACATCGCGGCCCCGGCCGGGCCGTTCCCGGAGCAGGACCGAGCCGAATCGAGGGTGGCCCGCCGGGCCATGCCGAACCGGTGCGGGCCGGGGCCCGAAGCCCCCGCCCCGCACCGGCCCCGCCATGGGCCCCGCAGGGTCAGCCCGACACCGCCTCGTAGACGCTGAAGGCGCCCAGCGCCAGCATCACCAGGGCCGCGACCTTCGTGATCAGCCGGAGCGGTACGTACTTCATCAGCGTGCGGCCGCCCAGGATGCCCAGGCCCGCCACCGCCCACAGCGCCAGTACCGCGCCGACGCCGACCGAGAGCGGATCGTCGTAGCGGGCGGCGAGGTTGGCGGTCATGATCTGCGTCAGATCGCCGAACTCCGCGACCAGGATCAGCATGAAGCCCGCCCCGGAGACCTTCCAGAAGCTCTGGTCGGCGGGCTTGCGGATCTCCTCCTCGTCCTCGTCCTTCTTGAGGAGCAGCATCGCCGCGCCACCGAGGAAGAGCACACCCACGATGGCCGAGAGCAACCGCTGCGGAAGCAGGGTGAGCACACTGCCCGCCGCGAGGGCGAGGCCGACATGGAGGGCGAAGGCGGCGGCGACACCGGCGAAGACGTACAACGCGCGGTAGCGGGCGCCGAGCATCAGACCGGCCAGCGCGGTCTTGTCGGGCAGCTCGGCGAGGAAGACGACGCCGAAGACGACGGCGGCGACGGTGAAGCTGAACACAGGCTGGATACCTCATCGGGTCGGGCCGCGCCGAGGGGCCCCGGGGGAGGGATCGCTTCGGCACGGCAGTGTCGGACACTGCGGCCGAAGGTCTCGCTGGCGTACGGACGAGCACGCCGTGCGATGTGACGGCGGTCTCACTTTCGTACGCTCCGGGCGCCGGCCCGCACCTCGAGGGGCGGGCAGTATGTCGACGGTCCGGCGAGGAGCTACTCCCCTTCTGCTGCCCCCAGGATACGGGACGCCCCGGCGATCTCCGGCGGCCGGGTGACCGGGCGGATAACGGCCGCTCACCACGCGGGTGGTACGCACGGACGGCACACCCGATTCCAGAAGCCCCTTGCGTTGACATGGTCGCGTCGCCACCCTGTTACCTGGCGCCAACCCCACGGCAATACGGCGCCGACACGATGGCCGGGCACCGGCCAACGACCCCCCACATCAAGGGAGTACGCATGTCCTCAATGCGCATCCACTCCACCCGGCGCAGCGTCTACGCGCGTCGAATATCCGTCTTCGGTGGATTCGCGGCCCTGTTGGGCACTCTCGTCCTGAACGGGCCGAATGCCCAGGCCGAGCCCCCCGCGCCGCCGAGCGCCGAGACCGCCCGTGGCTACCTGGGCGAGCTGACGGTGAAGACGGAGGGGTCGATGGACGGTTACAGCCGCGAGAAGTTCCCGCACTGGATCACCCAGAGCGGGAGCTGCAACACCCGCGAGGAAGTCCTCAAGCGCGACGGCAGCAACGTCCAGACCGACTCCAGTTGCGCCGCCAAGAGCGGCACCTGGAAGTCCCCCTACGACGACGGAAGCTGGACCGACCCGGCCGACGTGGACATCGACCATGTCGTCCCGCTGGCCGAGGCATGGACCTCCGGCGCGAGCTCCTGGACCGACGACCAGCGCCAGGGCTTCGCCAACGACCTCACCCACTCGCAGCTCGTGGCCGTCACGGACAATGTGAACCAGGCCAAGAGCGACCGGGACCCGGCCGAGTGGCTCCCGCCGAAGGCGTCCTACCACTGCATGTACGCCCGGATGTGGGTCTCGGTGAAGCACGAGTACAAGCTGTCGGTCGACGACGCCGAGAAGTCCAAGCTGAACGAGATCCTCGGCGGCTGCTGACCCGCCCCAGCGCGGCGGCGGCGACACGAAACACGCGCCGGAACCTCCTCACCCTCCTCCGTCGTTCCGTACCGTACGCATACGGCAACGACGGAGGAGGGCCGGATGGCCGGGCTGCGCCTGGGACCACTGCTGCGGCAGGTCGACTGGGAGACCGGTACGAGCGCGACGGTCTGGGTCGAGACCGACCGGCCCTGCGAGGCCGAGGTGCGCTGTGCCGACGGGGCCGGCGGAACGGCCGCCACCTGGCAGGTCGCCGGACATCACTACGCCATGGTCCGGGTCACCGGACTGCGTCCTGGCGGTGAGACGGCCTACCGGGTGCTGCTGGACGGTGAGCAGGTCTGGCCGCTGCCCGGTGCGGACTTCCCGGACAGCACGATCCGCACCCCCGCGCCCGCCACCGCAGGGAGCGACCAGGCGCCCGTACGCGTCGCGTTCGGCTCCTGCCGCTGGGCCGCACCGCCCTCGGACGCCTCGCACGACCCGATCGGGCCCGACGCCCTGGACACGCTGGCCGCCACCCTGGCGCGCACCCCCGACGCCCCGCGCCCCGATGTCCTGGTGCTGCTGGGCGACCAGGTGTACGCGGACGAGACCTCCGAGGGGATCCGCGGCCGCATCGCCGGCCGCCGCGAGCTGTCCGAGCCACCGGGCGAGCAGGTCGCGGACTACGAGGAGTACACCTGGCTCTACTACGAATCGTGGCTGGACCCGGAGGTGCGCTGGCTGCTCTCCACCGTCCCGAGCTGCATGATCTTCGACGACCACGACGTCATAGACGACTGGAACACCAGCGAGGCGTGGCTGAGCCGGATGCGCGCCACTCCGTGGTGGCAGGAGCGGATCGTCAGCGGTCTGATGTCGTACTGGGTCTATCAGCACCTGGGCAACCTCTCCCCCGCCGAACTGGCCGCCGATCCGCTGTACACGACGGTGAGCGGGGCGGCCGACGGGACGGAGGCGCTGCGGGAGTTCGCCTCCCACGCCGACGCCGACCCGGTGTACACGCGCTGGAGCTACCGCCGTGACTTCGGACCGGTGCGGCTGCTGATGGTGGACACCCGGGGCGCCCGGGTGCTGAGCGAACACGAGCGGGCGATGCTCCACGACGAGGAGCTCGCCTGGGTCCGTGAACAGGCGCTGGAGGGCACCGGTGCGGGGTCCGCCGCCGGGCAGGCTTATGACCACCTGCTGATCGGCAGCTCGCTGCCCTGGCTGCTCCCCCACTTCGTGCATGACGTCGAGAGCTGGAACGCCTCGGTGTGCGCGGGGCGCCGCGGGGCGCGCTGGGCCCGGATCGGCGAGGACCTGCGGCAGCGGGGCGACTTGGAGCACTGGGGCGCGTTCCCCGAGTCCTTCGACGCCCTGACCGGCCTGATCGCGCAGGTGGGTGCCGCGCCGTCGGCCCCGGCCACGATCAGTGTGCTGTCGGGCGATGTCCACCACGCCTATATCGCCGAACCGGACTGGTCGCGCTGGCCGGAACGGCCGCGCAGCCAGGTGCGCCAGTTGACCTGTTCCCCGGTGCACAACAGCATCCATGCCTCGATCCGGGCGGGCTTCCGCTTCGGCTGGAGCAGGGCGGGGCGGGCGGTCGGCCGTCTCTTCGCCCGCCACGGCCGGGTGCCGCGCTCCCGGCTGAGCTGGCGCAAAACCGGCGGTCCATGGTTCGGCAATCAGTTGATGACCCTGATCCTGCATGGTCGTACCGCGGGGCTGCGGATGGACCAGGCGCGGGGCGGTCCGTCGGGCGGCCCGGCCCGGCTGACCTCGGCGTTGGAGACGGAGTGGACCGGCCCCTGACCGGAGGGCCGTCCTCCGCGCACTGACCCCGCATAACGGGCGGGTGGGATGACTCACACCGCGGCGCACGTGATCCGCCCCACACCGGAGGAATCAGTTCCGGCCAGCGGCTCGATTCTCCGGGGGCGACCGGCATGATGGGCGCGCGCCCCCTGCGTCCAGCTGCCCCGGGAGACACCACCTTGGCCGGAGACCCCCACGCCATAGCCGTCGTCGGAGCCGGTCCGCGCGGCACCAGCGTGCTGGAGCGACTGTGCGCCTCGGCCCCGGAACTGGCCCCCGGCGCCCGGCTGACGGTGCATGTGGTGGATCCGTACCCGCCCGGCCCCGGACGGGTGTGGCGCACCGCGCAGCCGGGCGAACTGCTGATGAACACGGTGGCCTCGCAGGTGACCCTGTTCACCGACGCGAGTGTGGTGTGCGACGGACCGGTACGGACCGGGCCGAGTCTGTACGAATGGGCCGCCGCGCGTGGCATCGCACCCGGACTCGGCCCGGACGACTACCCCAGCCGCGCGCTGTACGGCCGTTATCTGGAGTGGGTGTTCGCGGAGGTGGTGCGGGGCGCCCCGGAGCCGGTGACGGTCCGGGTGCACACCGCCCGCGCGGTACGGCTGGAGGACCGTGCGGACGGCGGGCAGGTACTCACCCTCGACGACGGCACCCGGCTGGCCGGGCTGCGCGCGGTGGTGCTGGCCCAGGGACATCTGGCGACGGCGGCCGACGCGACGGCGGCCCGGTTCGCGGCCCACGCCGGGCGGTTCGGACTGCGCTACTACCCGCCCGCCAACCCGGCCGATGTCGACCTGTCGCCCGTCGCGCCCGGCGAACCGGTGCTGCTGCGCGGTCTCGGCCTGAACTTCTTCGACCATGTGGCGCTGCTGACGCAGGGCCGTGGCGGCCGGTTCGTACCCGCCACCGGTCCGGACGGGCCCACGCTGGTCTACCGGCCCTCGGGGCGGGAGCCCCGGCTGTACGCGGGGTCCCGGCGCGGTATCCCGTACCAGGCGCGCGGGGACAACGCGAAGGGCCCGTACGGCCGTCACGTTCCGCTGCTGCTGACCCCCGATGTACTCGCCCAGTTCCGCAAGCGGGCGGAGGCGGGCGATCCGCCGGACTTCCTGGGCGAGATATGGCCGCTGGTGGCCAAGGAGGCCGAGACCGTCTACTACGAGGCGCTGCTGGCCCGGGACCCGGCTCCCGCCCCGGCCGCCCCCGCCTCCCGTTTCCGGCAGGCGTTCCTGGCCACCGCGCACGGCGGTCCCGAAGAGGCGGCGGTGCTCACGGAATTCGGTGTCCCGGCCGGGCGGCGCTGGTGCTGGGAGACGGTGTCCCGGCCGCACCGGGGGCGCGGTTTCACCGGCCGCGACGACTTCCGGCGCTGGCTGCTGGCGTATCTGCGCGAGGACGTGGCGCAGGCGCGGCAGGGCAATGTGGCCGGGCCGGTGAAGGCGGCCCTGGACGTCCTGCGCGACCTGCGCAACGAGCTGCGGCAGATCGTCGACCACGGCGGGCTGAGCGGCGCCTCGCGCGACGCCCACCTCGACGGCTGGTACACCCCGCTGAACGCGTTCCTCTCGATCGGCCCGCCGCGCCGCCGGATCGAGGAGATGGCCGCGCTGATCGAGGCGGGCGTCCTGGAGGTCCTGGGCCCGGGGCTCACGGTCTCCCCCGCGGCCGGGAGCGACGGCGCCGGTTTCCTGGGGCGGTCGGCGGAGGTGCCCGGTGAGCCGGTGCGGGCCACGACACTGATCGAGGCCCGGCTGCCGGAGCCCGATCTGCGCCGTACGGCGGATGAGTTGCTGCTGTGGCTGCTGCATACCGGGCAATGCCGTCCGCATGAGGTGGACGGCTATGAAACAGCCGGTATTGATATCACCCCATCGCCGTATCGGCTCATAGACGCCCAGGGTCGGCCGCACCCGCGTCGTTTCGCGGTCGGGGTGCCCACCGAGGGCGTCCACTGGGTGACGGCCGCCGGGGCGCGGCCCGGGGTGAACTCGGTCACGTTGTGCGATACGGACGCGATAGCGCGTGCGGTGCTGAGTGTGACCGTCTCGGGGGACCCCTGGCAGGAAGTTGTCCCCGTTTCGCGTATCCGTTCCTGAATCGCGCGTATCCGTTTCCAAGACACGAGGTCACGGCTCCATGAACCGGTGATCGCAGGCTCCGCATTGGCAGGAACTTGAACTTGCAACAAATGGTGAGGGTAACCTAACCTGGCGCGTTGTTTCCTGTCCCCGGAACAAGGAGCCCGTCCCCCATGTCTCCCTCGACCGCGCCACGCTCTCTCGGTGAACTGCTCGACAGCGCCAGACCGTACGTTCTGTCCCTTTTCCGCATCGTCGTCGGCCTGCTCTTCTTCTGCCACGGCGCGGCCTCCCTGCTGGGCTGGTTCGGCGGGCTGATGGGCACCGGCAAGACCGTCGACGCGGGCACCTGGCCCGGCTGGTACGCCGCGGTGATCCAGCTCGTCGGCGGCGGACTGGTGATGCTCGGACTCGGCACCCGCAGCGCGGCGTTCATAGCCTCCGGCTCGATGGCCTACGCCTACTTCGTGGAGCACCAGCCCGAGAAGCTGTGGCCCATCCAGAACGGCGGCGAGTCGTCCGCGATGTTCTGCTGGGCGCTGCTGCTCCTCGTCTTCACCGGCCCCGGCCCGCTGGCGCTGGAGCGCCTCTTCGGCTCCTCGCGCGCGGCGTCCGACCGGACCGAGCCGCGGCGCCAGCCCACCGCGGTGTAACGGGACAGCAGTTCAGAACTCGTCCCGCATCACGCCATGCGGGGTCATGTGCCCCGCATGGCGTGATTCGAACAACATCATCACCCCGTACCGCTATCCTCACCCGTCCTAGGCGTACGCTGTATGGCTGTACAGGCCGCGTCTGCCGCTTCCCGGCGGCAGACGCAGCGGGGGGAACGGGATCGGGAGAAGAACGGTGCTGGAACAATTGGGGTCGCTGACCAACACCCCATGGATCTACGCGTTGATCGCGCTGTCGGTACTGCTCGACGTCTTCCTGCCCGTTCTGCCCAGCGGGGTCCTCGTCATCACCGCGGCCACCGCGGCCGCCGGGACCACCGTCGACGCGGTCGGTGTGGTGCGCCGGGCGGACGCCGCCGACTTCCCCGCGATGCTGGCCCTGGTGCTCTGCGCCGCGACCGCTTCCGTCCTCGGCGATATGGTCGCCTATCGCCTGGCCTGGCGTGGCAGCGACCGACTGGATCGAGCCATTGCTCGTTCACGCCGACTCACCAACGCGCAGGAGAAGTTGGACACCGCTCTGATCCGGGGCGGCGGCCCGCTGGTGGTGATAGCCCGCTTCGCACCCGCCGGGCGCTCGGTCGTCAGCCTCGGCGCCGGTGCCGCCCACCGCAGGGTGAAGGAGTTCCTGCCCTGGTCCGCGGTGGCCGGGCTGGCATGGGCCGCCTACAGCGTGACCCTCGGCTACATCGGCGGCCAGTGGCTCGGCGCCACCTGGGCCGGGACCGCGGTCTCGGTGCTCGCCCTGTTCGGGGCGGGTGCGGGCGCGGCCTATGTGATGAGGCGCCCCGATGAGGACGAGCCGGGCCGGGTGCCGGTGGCGGCTGCGGCGGGTCAGCCGGTCCAGCAGCGGTGAGGCGGCGGCCGGACCCGCGCGGCTGAGGGGCCGGCCCGGGCCGGAGCCACGGCCGGATGGCCACCGGCGGTCCATCTGCGCATCGGCCGAGTGTCACCCGGCGATTACGGCTCGGCACCGGATTCCGGCTACCGTCCCCCTATGCGCATCCCTTCCCTGCCGGGTCCGGCATGCTGAGCCGTACCACCGGGATCGTCACGGCGTTCGTGGCCGGGCTCGCCCTGGTCGTCGCCGCGGTCCTCGTCGTGCGGCAGCTCACCGAGCCCTCGAAGCCCGAGCTGCCGGTGATCCCCGAGTCACGGCGTCCGGTGCTGGAGGCCGCGGCGCGGGTCTGCTCGCCCCTGAGCGTTCCGCTGCTGGCGGCGCAGATCGACGCGGAGAGCGGCTGGCGCGTGAACGCCGACTCCGGACAGGCCCAGGGCATTTCGCAGTTCGCCCCGCAGACCTGGAAGGAATGGGGCCGGGACGGCGACGGGGACGGCAGGGCCGACGTCTGGGAGCCCCGGGATGCCATCCCCTCACAGGCGCGCTATATGTGCCATCTGTACACCGTGGTCAAGGAGGTCCCCGGCGGCTCGACCCGGCGGGGATCCACCCGGCTCGCGCTGGCCGCGTACAACGCGGGGCCGAATGCGGTGCTCAGGGCCGGGGGCATGCCGAAGATGGATGAGACGCGCGGCTATGTGGACAAGATCGTGAACGATCTGCTGCCCAAGTACCGGCAGGCCGAGAAGAAGTACCAGGAGAACGAGGCGAAGCACGGCTCGAAGAAGCACGGCGCCGCCGCTTCCCCTTCCTCCTCTTCCTCCTCTTCTTCCCCGGCCCCTTCCTCTTCCTCGGCCACGGCCCTGCCGTCGACCGCCCCCGGCGCCACCGTGCCGTCCGCTAGCCGTCGGCAGCCATGAAGTCCTCCACGGCCCGGACCAGTTCCAGCGGGGTCTCATCGGCCGGGTAGTGCCCGGCGCACGGCAGCTCGACCAACTCGGCGTCGGCGTACCAGCGCAGCCAGGTCTGCCGCATCACCTCGGCCGTGAGCGCCGGGTCGTGCGCCCCGACCACCACCCGGACCGGGACCACGGTGCCGCTGATCTCCTCGTGGAAGTCCTCCAGGGCCCAGGAGTCCAGCCAGGCGCGGAACGCCTTGGCGTCGCTGCGCCGCAGCGAATGCCGCACCATCAGGTCCAGCCAGGCGGCTGGATGACGGTTGCCGGTGGTCATGTCGATGATCGCCCGCCGGTTCTCCGGACGCTCGGCGGCCGCCGCGAACAGCTCCCACTGCTCACCCTCCATCGGCACCCCGCTCGCGGGCACCGGCGCCACCCCGACCAGCCGGCGGACGCGGTGCGGAGCCGCCGCCACCACCCGCTGGACGACGGCGCCGCCCATCGAGTGTCCGATGAGCGAGAAGCGGTCCCAGCCGAGGTGGTGGGCGAGGGCGAGCAGATCCCGCCCCGCCTCCTCGGTGGTGAACGCGCCGGGGACATCGCGCGCATCCCCGTAGCCGCGCAGATCGGGCAGGACGTAGGTGAAGGCCCGCCGGTCGACGTGCGGCAGCATCGCGGCGTACGCGGAGCGGTCCGAGAACCAGCCGTGTACCGCCATGACATGGTGCGGACCGTCCCCGACGGTCTCATACGGTGGAACGAGGGGTGGAACGATGGGCCCCATGGCACCTCCGGTCCCAGTCGAATGCGGGCGCGCGGCCCCTGGCCGTGGGGGACAACGGTGACGTCTCCCGTGCAAGGGGGCAAGCCCGGTGCGCATATGCGCGCCCGTTGATGTGGTGGGAGTCCACATCGTGGACGTGGTGTGTTCTCCGTGCCGGGGGAGCTTAGGGGTGGTTCTTGAGGTTCGCCACATTCTTGCTTGATTTTGACGAACCGACCGATCGCACCGCGGTGCACGGTCCGGCAGCCGGCACCCACACCGGACCACGTCCGGCCCAACTGACCTTTACAGGCAGGCAAGTTGACGGGTCCGGACCGCCGTGGACAGGACGCTAGAACCCACGGATTACGGTGTCAATACGGCCTTGACGGGCACCCGGCCCCGCCCCGGGCGCCCGTCCGCGTCAGGCCCCGCCGCGCCGTTCCCCCGTACGGGCGGGGTCCCCGGGCCCGTCTGCGTGTCAGCCGTACCGCGCGGACGCGGGCGTAGTCAGATGGCGGCTGTGGCGCGCGACGAGGGGATCCGGCGATACGGTGCCATGGTTCTGCGGATCGCGGCCGTGGCCGCCCTCTACTACGCGGGCGCCAGGATCGGGCTGTTGCAGGAGCTGGTGCGCGGCCAGGTCACCCCGCTGTGGCCACCGACCGGGATCGCGCTGGCCTGTCTGCTGCTGCTCGGCCCCGCCGTCTGGCCGGGGATCGCGCTGGGCGCGCTCGCGGTCAACGCCCCCATCGGCCCGTCGCCGCTCGCCGTCACCGGCATCGTCGCGGGCAACACCCTCGCCCCGCTCTGCGCCTTCCTGCTGCTGCGGCGGGTGGGCTTCCGCATCTCCCTGGACCGGCTCCGGGACGCGCTGGCCCTGGTGTTCCTCGGCGCGCTGCTCGGGATGCTGATCAGCGCCACCGTCGGCACGACCGTACTCGTCCTGGCGGACGCGCTCGGGACGGACGGCTTCTGGCCGACCTGGTCGGTGTGGTGGACGGGTGACGCGATGGGGGTTCTGGTGATCACACCGCTGCTGCTCGCGCTGCGCGGGGCGCGTCCGCCACGCGGGGTCCGCCCCGCCCGCTGGCTGGAGGCGGTGGTCCTGCTGGCGGGCACCGCGGCCGTGACGCTCGTGGCCACCCGGAGCGTCGCCAGTCTGCTCTTCCTGGTCTTCCCGTTCCTGATCTGGGCGGCGCTGCGCTTCCAGTTGGCGGGCGCGGCACCGTGTTCGTTCATCGTCTCCGTCCTCGCGATCCACGCGACGGCCGTGGACGTCGGCCCGTTCGCCGGTGATTCGCTGCTGACCCAGATGGTGACGCTCCAGGCGTTCAACGGCACCACCGCGCTGACCGCGCTGCTGCTTTCGGCGATCATCGCCGAACGGAACAACACCCGGCGGCAGATCGAGCGGGTGTGCGCGGAGCTGGCGGACGTGGTCGTCCGGCTGGCACCGGACGAGACCCTGGGCACCTGGCCGTCCCGGCCGCATGACGGGGAACCGCCGGAAGAGCGGCCCTAGGGCCCGTCTTCAAAGGGGCCGCCCTGCTCCCGACGCCTGGCACGGCACCTCGCTGCGTTGTCGGAGTCGCCCAAGTACGCCCAGTACGAGGGCGATCCTCCGCCTTGCGAGCCGCCCCCAGCTACCGCTGGGAGGTGCCCCCTGCACCAGACGCCGGTCGCGGCCGGACGCCCCCTTTGAAGACGGACCCTAGCGGCGCGCGGGAACCCGCGCGGGTGCGACTCCGTCTGACAGGGCGTACGGAACATGGCGCGCGACGGGGGCGTACGCGTTCAGGGGCGCAGCGGAACGGGCGCACCCAGTGGGGGCGTACGCGAAGGGGCGCGCGTCTGGGCAAGCGCGCCCCGACCCGGTCCGACCGGGGAGCCGCGCGCCGACGGAACGACAGGGAACGATGACCGCCACCGCAGCCACCCGCTATCTGTATCTGACCCGGCACGGCGAGGCCACCGAGGACGAGAGCGAGCTGACGGCCGTGGGCCGCCGCCAGGCCGTACTGCTCGGCAAGCGGCTGCGGGGCGTACCCCTGTCGGCGGTCCACCACGGTCCGCTGCCCCGGACCGCCCAGACCGCGCGGCTGATCGGCGACCAGCTCGACGGCGTCCCCGCGCACCTCTGCGAAGCGGCCGGGGACTATGTCCCGCACACCCCCGAGCGTGCGGAACTGCCCGCCGACTCCGCCGACCACCTGCTCGACTTCGTCCATCGGTTCCCGGCGGCGGAGCGGGAGCGGGGCCCGCTGCTGGCCCGGCAGGCGGTGGAGCGCTTCACCGGTCCGGTGGAGGGCACCGAGGACCGCCATGAGCTGGTGGTGACCCACAACTTCCTGATCGGCTGGCTCGTGCGCGAGATACTCGGCGCCCCCGACTGGCGCTGGCTGGGCCTCAACCACGGCAACGCGGCGCTGACCGTCCTGCGCTATCCGGCGCCGGGCCGCCCGGCCTCGGTGGTGTTCTGGAACGACATGGCGCATCTGTCCTCGGAGCTGCGCTGGACGGGGCTGGGGCCGGAGCTGCGGGACATGCCGTGACCCTCCGCGGCGGCCCCGCCGGGGGCACGGCGAAGGCCGGACCCGCGCTGTCAGGTCCGGCCCCCGCCGTGTCCGAGTCGCATGCAGCCCAGCAAGCGTGAATAAGGACAGGACCCACCGTAGGACCGGGCACTGACATTTAGCTTTGGAGATGGCTCTCCGGGATCTTCGGGGGCTGCGTAGGGTGCGTCGGGTCCGGTTCTTCCGGCACGGCTGGATCACTGACCGAAGCGTCTGCTTGCAGGCGACTTCTCAACGTTG
>NZ_JANCLX010000041.1:65471-71168 GCF_024295805.1 Streptomyces cucumeris | reverse complement strand
CCCGATGTACTCGCCGCCCAACGCAAGGAACGGGCCCGCATTCGCAGCGAGAAGGGCATCCGCTGGGGCGGACGCCCCCTCGCAGCCGCAGCCTGAACCCGGCGAACCTATGCGGTCACAGCACTAGCCGTCCGTTCCGGCACTCCCACACTTCGTCCGCAGCCGAAAGGAACGGGGCCCAGCCTCGCCGCCATGACGATCAACGACACCACGGACACCAGCTCCGACCGGCAAGGGGCCGCGCTGGCGGCGGCAGCCGTCACCGTCCTCCTGTGGGCCTCGGCCTTCGTCTCCATCCGCAGCGCGGGCGCCGCGTACTCCCCCGGCGCGCTGGCGCTGGGACGGCTGCTCACCGGCACCCTCGCGCTGGGCGCGTTCAGCCTGATACGCCGGGTGGGGCTGCCGCCCCGCGCCGCGTGGCCGGGCATCATCCGCTCGGGAATCCTGTGGTTCGGCATCTACATGGTGGTGCTCAACTGGGGTGAGCAGCAGGTCGACGCGGGCACCGCGGCGATGGTCGTGAACATCGGACCGATCCTCATCGCGCTGCTGAGCAGCAGACTGCTGGGCGAGGGACTGCCGCGACCGCTGCTGGCGGGGATGGCGGTGTCCTTCAGCGGCGCGGTGGTCGTGGGGGTCTCGATGTCCGGCGCGGGCGGCGCCTCGGTCCTCGGTGTGCTGCTGTGCGTACTGGCCGCGGTGTCCTACGCGGTCGGTGTGGTCTCCCAGAAGCCCGCGCTGAGCCACGCCGGGGCGCTCCAGGTGACCACGTTCGGCTGTCTGATCGGCACGGTGGCCTGTCTGCCGTTCACCGGCGTCCTGGTGTCGGAGGCCGCGGACGCACCGCTGTCCGCCACCCTCAACATGGTCTATCTGGGGCTGTTCCCGACCGCCCTGGCCTTCACCACGTGGGCCTTCGCCCTGGCCCGCACCACCGCGGGGAAGATGGGCGCGACCACCTATGTGGTGCCCGCGCTGGTGGTGCTCATGTCGTGGCTGTTCCTGGACGAGGTACCGGAGGCGCTCACCCTGGTGGGCGGGGCGCTGTGCCTGGCCGGAGTGGCCGTCTCCCGGCGCCGTCCGCGCCCGGCGGCGACCACGGTGGTGGCGGTGTCCCAGCCCGCCGTCGCGCCCCGCGAGGAGCCGACACCGGCCGACTGACATCCGCGGGTGCGCTGTTTCCATGGAGCTTCCGGACATGAACTGACCGTGATGTCCGAGTGTGACCGGTATCGCAGGATGACCCCGTCGCTCGTGGGTACCCGTCGCCCATGGACAGAAATGAGCAGCCCCTGCTCACGCCCGATCTGCCGCCTCTGGTCGACGTACCGGACCTGACGTTCCCCGCCAGGGGAAGCCGGGCCGACGGTGCCAGGACCGCGGTGGACCGGGACGGCGACAAGGAGTCCGGTCCCCCATCCCCCGCCACCGGTCGCGCCGACGGACACCCCCTCGCGGCGTAGCCCCCCGACCTCGGCTCACTCACGACGCCGGCGCCCTCCGCAGCCCGTACAGACAGGCTCCGATGACCAGGACCACGACCCCCGCGATCACCGAGGTCAGCGGCAGGGCGCACGCCAGGACCGCACACCCGGCCAGGCCCAGGACCGGTACCAGCCGTACCGGACGTCCCTCGGCCGGGGTGAGGGTCCTGGCGGCGGCGTTGGCGATGGCGTAGTAGACCAGCACGCCGAACGACGAGAACCCGATCGCCCCGCGCAGATCCACGGTGGCCGCCAGGACCGCCACCACGGCACCGACGGCCAGGACCGCGCGGTGCGGCACCGCGAACCGCGGATGGACCGCGGCCAGCGGTGCGGGCAGTCGCCGGTCGCGTGCCATCGCCAGTACGGTCCGGGAGACACCCAGGATCAGCGCGAGCAACGCGCCGAGCGCGCCCACCGCGGCGCCCACCCGCACCACCGGCACCAGCCCCGGCAGCCCGGCGGCGCGGACGACATCGGCCAGCGGGGCCGTGGCCCCGGCCAGTCCGTCGGCGCCCAGGACGCTCAGGGCGGCCACCGCGACCGCCGCGTAGACGGCGAGGGTGATGCCCAGCGCCAGCGGTACGGCGCGCGGGATGGTGCGCGCCGGATCCCGCACCTCCTCGCCGAGCGTGGCGATCCTGGCGTATCCGGCGAAGGCGAAGAACAGCAGCCCCGCGGCGCGCAGCACCCCGCCGACGGTGGTGTCGCCGCCCGGGTCCAGCCGGGAGGCATCGGCCGCGCCGGAGGTGAACGCGCCCGCCACCACGGCGGCGAGCACGGCGAGCACCACGGCCACCACGGCCCTCGTCAGCCAGGCGGCCTTGCGCACCCCGAGGTAGTCGACGGCGGTCAGCGCCACCACGGCCGCCACCGCCACCGCCCGCGCATGGTCCGCCCAGATGTAGTGGCCGACGGTCAGCGCCATCGCCGCGCAGGACGCGGTCTTGCCGACCACGAACGCCCATCCGGCGAGATGGCCCCAGAACTCCCCCAGCCGCTCGCGGCCGTACACATAGGTGCCACCCGACGCGGGGTACCGGGCGGCCAGCCGCGCGGAGGACGTGGCGTTGCAGTACGCCACCGCCGCGGCGACCGCCAGCCCGATCAGCAGTCCGGACCCGGCGGCGCGCGCGGCCGGGGCGAGGGCGGCGAAGATCCCGGCGCCGATCATCGCGCCGAGGCCCACCACCACCGCGTCGAGGACGCCCAGCCGGCGCCCCAGTTCCGAGGGCGGCGGGCCGGGGGTGCCGGAGACGTCGGAGTCGGTCGGCGGCTGGCTCATGGCTACTCCCGGGCGGCGCGGCTCCTGCGGCTGAGTCGCAGCGTAAGGCCCTGTGGCATCAGGGTGAGGCGCTCGGCGACCCGGAGCCGGTAGCCGGGGTCGGGGTGCAGGTCGTAGCGGCGCAGCAGCAGTCCCAGCACCAAGGTGGCCTCGTGAAGGGCGAACTGGCGGCCGATGCAGGCGCGGGCCCCGGTGCCGAACGGTTTGAACACCTGGGCGGGGCGGGCCCGTACGGCCTGCGGCGCGAACCGGTCCGGGTCGAACGCCTCGGGATCCGGCCCCCACGCCGAGGGGTCCCGGTGCAACATCGCCACCAGGACCAGCGCCCAGGCGCCGCGGCGCATCGGGTGGACCCCGCCCAGCAGGGTGTCCTGGAGCGCCTCCCGGGAGTAGGCGGGCGCGGTGGGCCACAGCCGCAGCGATTCGTCCAGCACCCGGCGCAGATAGCGGGCCTTGGCCACCTGCTCGTACGCGGGCTCCTCCGTGTCGCCCCACACCTCGTCCACCTCGCGCTGGGCACGGGCCAGGACGTCGGGGTGGCGGGCGAGGTAGTGCAGGGCGAAGGAGAGCGCGCCGGAGGTGGTCTCGTGGCCCGCCACCAGGAAGGTGATGACCTGGCGGCGGATGTTCTCGGCGGACAGCCGCTCGCCGGTCTCCGGATGGGCGACCTCCAGCATCCGGTCCAGCAGGTCGGCGTGTCCGCGTGGCGCCCCGTCGGCCCGGCGGGCGGCGACGATGGCGTCGACGGTGCGGTTGAGATATGCCATGTCGGCCGTGTTGCGCCGCTCGGCGCGCCGCATCAGCGGGGCCACTCCGGGCGGCAGGACGTTGCGGCGCTGGGCGTGGGAGAGAGTGCCGATCATCGCCGAGACGAACGGGTGCGGCCGGTCGCGTTCGAAGGAGCCGAAGTCGTGGCCGAAGCCGGTCCGGGCGATGGTCTCCAGCGTCAGCTTGGTCATGTCGCCGGGGACGTCCACCGCGGCGCCCGCCTTCTCCCGCAGATCCCAGCTGTCCGTCAGCCGGACGGCCACGTCCAGCATCGCCCGGTGGTACCCCTCCATGGCGGTGCGGCTGAATCCGGGCGCCAGGATGTCGTGCGCAAGCTGCCAGTTGGGCTCGTGGTTGTAGGCGGTGAACAGCCCGTCGCCCACCACGGGGCGGAGGTTGGCGACCCCGAGGCCGACGTGTTTGGCGAACCGGGTCTCATCGGACATGTCGGCGGCCAGCTCGGCACCCCAGACGAAGACGATCTCCCGGCCGAACGCCCTCCGGCGGAACACCGGGCCGAGCCGGCGGGCGATCCGCATCGAGTCCTGGAGCGGAGTGCGCGGATTCGCCCCGAGCACATCGCCGAGCAGCGGCAGCCGGCGGGGCGGGTGCGGGATGCGGTGGAGCTCGGGCCAGCCCAGCTCCGCGCCGCGGAATCCGCCGGGAGCCGTGACTCCGTCCGTCGCCCCCGTCAGCTGCGCCATAGGTGCCATCTCCCTCGTGTGCGGCGGTCCGTGGGGAGCCCGCCCCGCTTGTTATACGTGGATTCAATAGCGGATTCAGTGTGGTCCTGGCGGTGAATCGGCGTCAAGTAGGGTGCTGACCATGGTCGCCAACCCCTGCGGGCGCGTGCGTCGCCGTATGAGCACCGAGGAGCGCAAGGAGCAGCTCCTGTCGGTGGGGGCGCGGCTGTTCGCGCAGCACCCCTACGACGATGTGTGGATCGAGCGGGTGGCCGAGATCGCGGGAGTCTCCCGGGGGCTGCTGTACCACTACTTCCCGACCAAACGGGAGTTCTTCGCGGCGGTGGTCCGCCGGGAGAGCGGACGGATGCTGACGCTGACCGAGGCGGTGCCCGGGCTGCCGTTCCGCGAGCAGATCGACGCCGGTCTGGACGCCTTCCTCACCCATGTCGAGGAGCACGCCTCGGGCTTCCGCGCCTTCCACCGCGCGGAGGCGGCGGGCGATCCGACGGTGCGCGCGGTGCACAAGGAGTATCTGGCGGGGGTGGAGGAGCAGATCCTCGACGCGCTCGCCGCCGACCCCTCGGCGGCGGCTCCGCCCCAGGACCCGGGCGCGCTGCGGCTGGCGGTACGCGGCTGGCTGGCGTTCATGGTGGCCGTCTGCTTGGAGTGGCTGGACGAACCCGGCCCGTCCCGGGAACAGGTGCGCGAGCTGTGCGCACGGGCGCTGATGGGGGCGCTGGCACCCGCACCGTGAGCGGGCCGGGCGCCGGTGAGCCGCCCGGACAATCTGCGAGCCGCCCGGATGCCGGTGAGCCGCCCGGGTGAGCGCGCGGCCGGTCACCGCGCTCCGGGATGATCCGGCGACCGTTCGGTGTTACCGAAGTGTCACCAGCAATGCTGCGCACCGGATGTGTCGTCGACGAGCGGCGACCGACCGACGAGGAGACGGATATGCCACTGGAGGGCGAGTACCAGCCGAGCCCGGAGAAGTGGGTACGTGACCAGGTCGAGCTGATCGAGAGCTCCGGGGGCGCCGACGGCACCACGTTGCGGGGTATGCCCGTCGTGCTGCTGACGACGCGGGGCGCGAAGAGCGGCAAGATCCGCAAGACACCGCTGATGCGGGTGGAGCACGACGGCCACTACGCCATCGTCGCCTCGCTGGGCGGCGCCCCCGAACACCCGGTCTGGTACCACAACGTGGTGGCGGATCCCCGGGTGGAGCTGCGGGACGGGCCGGTGCGCCAGGACATGACCGCGCGCGAGGTCACGGGGGACGAGAAGGCGCGGTGGTGGGAGCGCGCGGTGCAGGCGTACCCCGACTACGCCGACTACCAGCGGAAGACGGATCGGCAGATCCCGGTGTTCGTCCTGGAGCCCGCGGCCACACCGCACTGAGCCGCTCACTTCCGCGTACGGACGGGGGCGCGCCGGGGGCCCCCCCGGGCCCCCGCCGGTCGCCGGGCGGCCCCGC
>NZ_JANCLX010000041.1:0-65461 GCF_024295805.1 Streptomyces cucumeris | reverse complement strand
CCCCGCCCTCCCCCGCACCCGGCCGGGTCGGCCGGGCCACGGGCGGGTGCCCACAGGGGCACCAGGCCGTTCGCCGTCCGTCATCTCTTCCATCATCCTCTGAATGCGGATCACCGGGATCACGGCTCAACTACCGTGCGATGGCGGGAAGTTCCTGACGCAGCTCTTGACGACTGATGGACACCGCTGAAGCATTCAGCGTCAAGAGAGCGCTCCCTCACCTCCGTTTCGTTCATTTTCTGAACAAGGAGAGCCGCCATGCCCACACCCCCCACCGACCGCACGGCCAGCGATGGATCCGCACTCCCCCGCCGCACGGTGCTCACCACGATGGCCGGTGCCGCGGCCGCCGCGCCGGGTCTGCTCACCCCGTCCACCGCCGCGGCGGCCGCCCCCGCCCGGCGCGGCCGGGGGCGCGCCCCGCTGCCCGGCGGTGGCGACCTCGGCCCGCGGGTGCTGGTCTTCGACCCTGCCACCCCCGGCATCCAGGCCACCCTGGACCGGGTGTTCAAGGAGCAGGAGTCGGCCCAGTTCGGCACCGGCCGCTACGCGCTGCTGTTCAAGCCCGGCACGTACCACGGGCTCAACGCCCAGCTCGGCTTCTACACCTCCATCGCGGGCCTCGGCCTCTCCCCCGACGACACCACCATCAACGGCGATGTCACCGTGGACGCGGGCTGGTTCGGCGGCAACGCCACCCAGAACTTCTGGCGCTCCGCGGAGAACCTCGCACTGGTGCCCGTGAACGGCACCAACCGCTGGGCGGTGGCACAGGCGGCGCCGTTCCGCCGGATGCACATCCGCGGCGGGCTCAACCTGGCGCCCGACGGCTACGGCTGGGCCAGCGGCGGCTACATCGCCGACAGCCGGATCGACGGCACGGTGAGCCCCTACTCGCAGCAGCAGTGGTACACCCGCGACAGCGTGGTGGGCGGCTGGCGGAACGCGGTGTGGAACATGGTGTTCTCCGGAGTCGAGGGTGCGCCCGCACAGTCCTTCCCCGACCCCCCGTACACCACGCTGCACACCACTCCGGTCTCCCGGGAGAAGCCCTTCCTGTACCTCGACGGCGCCGGCTACCGGGTGTTCCTGCCGGAGAAGCGGGTGGACGCGCGCGGCACCACCTGGGGCGGCGGCACACCCCGGGGCACCTCACTGCCGCTCACCCGCTTCTACGTGGCCAGACCGGGTGTCACCGCGGAGACCCTCAACGCCGCGCTGGCCCAGGGGCTGCATCTGCTGCTCACCCCGGGGATCTACCACCTGGACCGGCCGGTGGAGGTGAACCGGGCGGACACCGTCGTACTCGGACTCGGCTACGCCACCCTGGTGCCGGACAACGGGGTGACCGCCCTGAAGGTGGCGGACGTCGACGGGGTGCGCCTGGCCGGATTCCTCATCGACGCGGGACCGGTCAACTCCCCCACCCTGCTGGAGGTCGGCCCTCCGGGCGCCTCCGCGGCCCACTCCGCCAACCCCGTCACCGTCCAGGACGTGTTCATCCGGATCGGCGGCGCGGGTCCGGGCCGGGCCACCACCAGCATGGTGATCAACAGCCGTCACACCATCGTGGACCACACCTGGGTATGGCGCGCGGACCACGGCTCCGGGGTGGGCTGGGAGACCAACCGCGCCGACTACGGCGTACGGGTCGACGGCGACGACGTCCTGGCCACCGGGCTGTTCGTCGAGCACTTCAACAAGTACGACGTCCAGTGGTCCGGAGAGCGCGGCCGCACCGTCTTCTTCCAGAACGAGAAGGCGTACGACGCCCCGGACCAGGCCGCCGTCCAGAACGGCGGCACCAAGGGGTACGCCGCCTACCGGGTGGCCGACTCCGTCACCACGCACGAGGGCTGGGGCCTGGGCAGCTACTGCTACTACAACGTGGACCCGTCCATCCGCCAGGACCACGGCTTCGCCGCCCCGCGACGGGCCGGGGTCGCCTTCCACCACCTGCTGGTGGTCTCGCTCGGCGGCAAGGGCCAGTACGAGCACGTGATCAACGACACCGGAGCCGCCACCTCGGGCTCGGCCACGGTGCCGTCGACCGTGGTGTCCTATCCCTGACGACCGAGCCGGGGCAGGGCCGGGGCCGGGGCCGGGACCAGGGGCGGGACCGGGGCCGGCGACCGTGAGACCCGCCACAGTGATCAGTACGCATGTGCTGGCGTGCGACGGGTAGCGGAAGCCGTGCAGAGTCAGATCCTGATCAAGAAAGACATACCAACCATGACAACCGCGAACACATCCGGCCTTGTGCCCATTTACGACAGCATGGTCGCCGAGCACGGGGATGTGCCCACCGAGACCCGCGAAGCCGCGGAAGAGATCCAGCGGGAGGTCGCGGAGGTCCTGGACTGGAACCGGTTCCGCCCCGGCGACTGACACCGGGCCCCGGGCGTGTGCGGGGCGGTGGTACCACCGCCCCCACGCGATCCGGGCATTCCCGGCCCCCTTCTTGGATAAGATCGCTACGACACACCGCACTTGATGTCGTCGACGCATATCTCACGAGGGGAATCAGTGACTACAGGGAGCGAAACTTTCGAGTTTCAGGTCGAGGCGCGCCAGCTGCTCCAGTTGATGATCCATTCGATTTACTCGAACAAGGACGTCTTTCTGCGTGAGCTCGTCTCCAACGCCTCCGACGCGTTGGACAAGCTGCGGCTGGAATCGCTCCGCGACGGAAACCTGGAGGCGGACACCTCTGATCTCCACATCGCGATCGAGGTCGACAAGGAACAGCGCACCCTGACCGTGCGCGACAACGGCATCGGCATGTCGCACGACGAGGTCGTGCAGCTGATCGGCACCATCGCGAACTCCGGCACCGCGAAATTCCTGCAGGAATTGAAGGAGTCGAAGGACGCGGCCGCCTCACAGGACCTCATCGGCCAGTTCGGTGTCGGCTTCTACTCCAGTTTCATGGTGGCCGAGGGGGTCACCCTGCTGACCCGGCGCGCCGGGGAGAGCCAGGGCACCCGCTGGGAGTCCGGCGGCGAGGGCACGTACACCATCGCGCCGGCCGACGACGCCCCGCAGGGCACCGCGGTCACGCTCCGGCTGAAGCCGGAGGACACCGAGGACGCGCTCTACGACTACACCTCCCCCTGGAAGATCAGGGAGATCGTCAAGCGGTACTCGGACTTCATCACCTGGCCGATCCGGATGGCGGTCGAGGCGCCGCCGAAGGCCGCAGCGGAGGGCGCCGAGGGCGACGAGGAGTCCGCCGGTGGCTCCGCCGCGGAGGCCGCCCCGGAGGTCGAGACGGTCAACTCGATGAAGGCGCTCTGGGCGCGTTCGAAGGACGAGGTGACCGATGACGAGTACCACGAGTTCTACAAGCACATCAGCCACGACTGGAACGATCCGCTCGAGACCATCCGTATGCAGGCGGAGGGCACGTTCGAATACCAGTCGCTGCTGTTCATCCCGTCCCACGCGCCGCAGGACCTGTATATGCGGGACCGCAAGCGGGGCGTCCAGCTCTATGTGAAGCGCGTCTTCATCATGGACGACTGCGAAGCGCTGATGCCGGAGTACCTGCGCTTCGTCAAGGGTGTGGTGGACGCGGCGGACCTGTCGCTGAACGTCTCGCGCGAGGCCCTCCAGCAGGACCGCCAGATCCAGCTGATGCGGCGGCGGCTGGTCAAGAAGGTGCTCTCCACGGTGAAGGACATGGTGTCCGGCGCCCCGGAGCGGTACACGACCTTCTGGAAGGAATTCGGTCCGGTCCTCAAGGAGGGACTGCTCGGCGACTTCGAGAACCGCGAGACGATCCTCGGGCTCTGCTCGTTCGCCACCACCCGGGACGCGGAGGAGCCGACCACCCTGCGGCAGTACGTGGAGCGGATGAAGGAGGGGCAGGAGCACATCTACTTCATGACGGGCGAATCGCGCTCGATCGTGGAGAGCTCGCCCCATATGGAGGCTTTCCGGGACAAGGGGTTCGAGGTCCTGGTCCTCACCGACCCCATCGACGAGCTGTGGGTGGACGCGGTCCCCGAGTTCGACGGCAAGCCGCTGCGGTCCATCGCCAAGGGCCAGGTCGACCTGGACGGCGACGGCGAGAAGGACGCGGAGACGGAGGCCGAGCGGGAGCGGCAGAAGCAGGACTACGCCGATCTGCTCTCCTGGATGACCACGACGCTGAGCGACAGCGTCAAGGAGGTGCGGCTCTCCTCGCGGCTGACCACCTCGCCCGCGTGCGTCGTGGGCGACACCCATGACCTCTCGCCGCAGCTCCAGAACATCTACAAGGCGATGGGCCAGGAGCTGCCCGAGGTCAAGCGGATCCTGGAGCTGAACCCCACGCATCCACTGGTGAGCGGGTTGCGCACGGCCCATGGTGAACGCGGGGACGACGCCGGACTGGCCGAGACGGCGGAGCTGCTGCACGGGATGGCACTGCTGGCCGAGGGCGGCGAGCTGACCGACCCGGCGCGCTTCATCAAGCTGGTGGCCGGACGGCTGGAGAAGTCCCTGTAGTCCAGTCAGTCCAGACAAAACCAAATATTCCGGACAAAACGCTGAGGGGCGGGCCACCATAGCCCGCCCCTCAGCGGCGTCACAGCCGGAAGATCACGAGCAAAATATCTCGCACAATGTGTTAACTCTTGCTCGATCTTCTGCTAACAATGTCGTTCGTCAGAGTTCGCGCCGGCCCGCTCCCCGGGCTCGCACACTCCAAGGGACGTACGACATGGGTTCTCCCCCACCCTCCTCCGCACCGCGGCCCGCACCACCGCTCAGCCGCCGCTCCGTGCTGCGCGGCGCCGCCGGGGCGGGGGCCATGGGGCTGCTGGCCGCCTGCGGCGGCCGGTCCGACGCCGCCTTCCACGCCGATGCCGGGCCCTGGCGCCGGTACGCGGGGACCACGGTGAACTTCATCTCCGAGAACACCGCCCCCACCGCCGCGATCGCCGCCGACCTCACACCGTTCACCGAGCTCACCGGCATCCGCGTCAACATCGTCACGCTCGAGCTGTCCGCACTCGCGCAGAAGGTCGCCCTCGACCTCGCCTCGGGCAACGGTGAGTACGACGTGGTGTACGCGGACCCGTACCAGGTGCTGGCCCCCTACGCACCGGCCTTCGCCGACCTCAGGGAGTTTGCCGAGGATCCCGGGCTGCCCCGGCTGCCCGGCGGCTTCGGCGACTTCATCCCCACCCATCTGGACGCGGCGGGCCGCTTCGGCGGTGACGGCAAGGTGCTGGCGCTGCCCTACGACTGCCCGACCATGGTCTGGCAGTACCGCGCCGACCTCTTCGAGCGGTACCGCGACCGGATGGCGGACGACCTCGGCTTCGATCCGATGCCTTCCGACGACACGACGTGGGAGCAGTACTACGCCATCGCCGAGTGGTTCAACGACAAGACCGACGCGGTGCGCTACGGCACCGGCCACCAGGCCAAACAGCATGACGCGCTGATGTGTGACTTCTCCAACCTGCTCTGGTCCTACGGCGGCGACTACTTCGACGGCGGCCGCCGCGTCGGCCGCGTCGGCACCCTCGACCCCGGGGACTGCCGGCTGGACTCGGACGCCGCGATCGAAGGAGCCGCGTTCTACCAGCGGCTGCTGAGGATCGCCGACCCCGGCTCCCGCACCTGGGACTGGGACGGGCTCGGCGCGGCCTTCCGCGCCGGACGCATCGCCATGTGTCCCAACTGGCACGAGTACGCGGCGTCCAACGAGGCGGCCATGCCCGGCAAGGTCGGTTACGCCCGGCTGCCCAAGGGCCCGGCGCGCTCGGCCGGCATGTACGGCGGAACCGGTATCGCGGTGTCCGATGTGATCCCCGAGCGACGGCGCCAGGCCGCCTGGCTCTTCGTCAACTGGGCCACCGCGCCCAGGACCCAACTGGCCAACCTGGCCAGCGAGGTCGGCGGCGGCACCCCGACCCGTACCTCCGTCTACGGACTACCGCGCGTCACCGAGGCCCAGCACCGGCCCTCGAAGATGGCCAACATGCTCTCGGCGACCGCGGTCAAGGAGACCTGGCGGTCCGACACCATCGGACTGCGCCCGAAGATCCCCATGTGGGCGGAGTGCGACACCGCCGTCTACACCCAGCTTTCCGGCATGCTCGCGGGCGACGCCTCGCCGGAGTCGGCCATGCGGGCCGCCACCAGCCGTATCGACCGCATCGTCGCCCGAGGGTGGGTGAACTGACCATGGGTTCCCTGACGACCGGCCTCCGCCGGGACGGACGCTCCTCCGGACGCCGTTCCCGGATTCCCCTCCCCGGCTTCGCCGGACGCATGATGGCCCCCGGACTGCTGGTGCTCGCCGGTGTCTCCCTGCTGCCGTTCGCGGCGGTGGTCATCATGAGCTTCTCCCGGGTGCACCTGCTCGGCGGGCTCAGGCTGGAGGGCGCCGGAGCCGACAACTGGACACGGCTGTTCACCGACCCCGACATGGCGTGGGCCTGGGCCAGGACCGCCGGGTACTTCCTGCTCACGGTGGGCGGCGAGATGGTGCTCGGCACCCTGCTGGCCATCTGTCTGTGGCGGTTGCGGCACGGCCGCAACGCCGCGCTGAGCCTGCTGCTGCTCCCGATGTTCGTGGCACCCGTGATCGTGGGACTGCTGGGCCGCTTCCTCACCGACTCCACCTTCGGGCTCTACTCCTGGCTGCTGGGCCAGGCCGGCTACCACGGCGATCTGATGGGCGACAAGACGACCGCGTTCCTCTCGGTGACCCTGATGGACATCTGGGAGTGGACACCGCTGGTCACCCTGATCGCGCTGGCCGGACTGACCTCCGTGCCCTCCAGCGTGCTGGAGGCGGCGTCGCTCGACGGCGCCGGAATGCCGCGCACCCTGCGCCACATCGTGCTGCCCGCCATCGCACCCGTCCTGCTGGTGGCACTGCTGATCCGGTCGATGGACGCGCTGCGCTACTTCGACATCATCTGGAACACCACCGGCGGCGGACCCGCCGACGCCACCAAGACGGCGTCCGTCCGGCTCTATGAAACCGCCTTCCGCTTCTTCGACTTCGGCTACGCCGCGGTGACCGGACTGCTGATGCTGGCCGTCACCACCGTCGTGGCCCGCTATTTCGTCCGTCTCCTCGACCGGAAGGGGCTGGCCCGATGACCGCCTCCACCACCGGTGCCGGGCCGCTGGAGCACGGCGGCCGCGGTTCGCGCATCCTGGTCCGCGTCCTCGTCGTGACCGCGCTGATATGGACACTGGTCCCGCTGGGCTGGATGCTGCTGTCGTCCTTCAAGCCCACCGCCGAGGTCACCGCCGCCACCCCCGATGTGTGGTTCGGCCCCACCCTGGACAACTACCGGAACCTGTTCAGCGGCGGCAACAACCTGGGGCCGTATCTGCGCAACAGCGTGGTGGCCGCGGGCTGTTCGGCGCTGCTGGCCACCGCCCTCGGCGCGCTGGCCGGATACGGGCTGGCCCGGACCAAGGCGCGGGGCAAGCACCACCTGTCGTTCTGGATCATCTCCACCCGGATGGCACCGATCGCCGCCGTGGTCCTGCCGATCTTCCTGATCTTCCGGACACTGGGGCTGATCGACACCCTGCCGGGTCTGGTCCTGGCCTACCTCAGCTTCAACCTGCCGTTCGCCATCTGGCTGCTGAACGCCTTCTTCGCACAACTCCCCCCGGCCCTGGAGGAGTCGGCCCAGGTGGCCGGATGCACCTCCTGGCAGGCGTTCCGCCATGTGATCCTGCCGCTGACCCGCCCGGGGCTGGTCACCACCTTCGTCCTGTGCCTGGTCTTCTCCTGGAACGACTACGCCTTCGCCCTGGTCCTCAGCGGACCACGCACCCAGACCCTGCCCATCGCCGCCAGCCAGCTGGTCACCCAGACCGGTATCGACTGGGGCCAGCTGACCGCCATCGGCACTGTCGTGGTGGTCCCGATGATGCTCGTCGGCCTTGCCGTACGCCGGTGGCTGGTCACCGGCCTGACCATGGGAGCCGTGACCGGAGAATGACCGCCGACACCCTGCCCCCCGACATCCCCGACACCATGCGCGCCGCGGTGCTGTGCGCGCCGAGGCGGCTGGAGATCCAGCGGCGCCCGGTGCCCCGGCCCGGCCCCGGTCAGGTCCTGGTCCGCGTCGAAGCGGTCGGCATCTGCGGTTCGGATGTGCACTACTACGAACACGGCAGGATCGGCGACTTCGTCGTCCGCGCCCCCATGGTGCTGGGCCATGAGCCCAGCGGCACCGTGGTGGCCGTCGGCCCCGGGGCCCGGCGGCTGGCACCCGGCCAACTGGTGTCCCTGGAACCGGGGGTCCCGTGCGGCCGGTGCGCCCAGTGCCGCCACGGCCGCTACAACCTCTGTCCCGAGGTGTCCTTCTACGCCACCCCGCCGGTGGACGGCGCCCTGTGCGAATACGTGGCCGTCGACGAGGACTTCGCCCATCCGGTGCCCGAGGCGCTCGGCGCGGACGCGGCGGCGCTGCTGGAACCGCTGTCCGTCGGGGTGTGGGCCTGCCGCAAGGGCCGGGTCAGCGTCGGCTCCCGGGTGCTGGTCACCGGCGCCGGGCCGATCGGTCTGATCGCCGCCCAGACGGCGCGGGCGTTCGGTGCCACCGAGGTCGTGGTCACCGATGTGGAGCCCCATCGGCTGGCCGCCGCCCGGGAGTTGGGAGCCACCGCCACCGTGGACGTGACCACCACCCCGCTCGCCGACACCGGTTTCACCCCTGATGTGCTGGTGGAGTGCTCCGGGGTCCCGGCGGTGGCCGACGAGGCAATCCGCACCCTGGGCCGATCCGGACGGGCGGTGCTGGTCGGGATGGGCGGGGACTCCGTACCCCTGCCACTGGCGCATGTGCAGAACTTCGAGATCGAGGTCACCGGCACCTTCCGGTACGCCAACACCTGGCCGACCGCGATCGCGCTGGCGGCCTCCGGTGAGGTGCGGCTCGATCCGCTCGCCACCCATCACTACGATCTCGCGGAGTCGGAACGGGCCCTGACCGTGGGCGCCCAGGATCCGACGGCGCTCAAGGCGGTGGTGCGTCCGCACACCGTCTGAGCCCCTCCACCACCCCGTTGTCCGGGCCCTGAGCTGCTAATCTCCGCGGATGCGGCGCAAGGTGACCCGGATAGCGGGTGTGGTGGCACTGGTTCTGGCAGTGGCGGCGGGGTGGCTGTTCCTGAGCGGTACCTTCGGCCGCTGGCAGGACGACCGCGCCCTGGACGAGGCCTGCGGCGGGACGGTGGACCCCGGCGAGGCGAAGGACCTGCTGGGAGCTGACCGGTTGAAGACCGCGACCCGGTACGGCCGCCACGGAGAGCACAACACCTCGGGCGCCCCGGTGATCTGCTGGCTGGACGTGGACGACGGCTACCGCAAGCGCGCCGTCGTGCGGATGGAGTGGCGCTCCCGGGCGTGGGCCCCGCACACCGAGGCCAAACGGGACCAGAACAACTACCTCGCGCTGATGTCCACCCCCATCGGCCACGGCTGGTCGGGGATGATGAACCACTGGCGGGACGGCGACCGGGACGAGGGCAACGCCACCGTCGTGATGGACTGCCGCAACACCTCGGGGCCGCGCAAGGGGGACAGCCTGACCACATCGGTGGTCGGCTGGACCGACCGCTCCTACGAGACGGCCGCCCACCGTACCCATCTCGCCCGGCTCACCACCGGTATCGCCGAGCGGGCGGCCCGCTCCTGGGGCTGCGACGCCCGTCCCGGCCGTGCCGTGACGGCCATGGCTCCGCTGGTCTCACCGGAAGCGGCGCGGCCGGAACAGACCGCGCCGCCGGCGGAGGCGAAGGGCACCTGTGCGGGGATCCCCGGCACCCCGTCCCTCCCCCGGAGTCTGGGCACCGCGGCGGACCGCGCCCCGATCGAGGACTGCTTCCTGCTGGCGAAGGCGTCGGGGAAGAAGACGAGCGAGCCGGTCTACCGGCTGTCCGCGTTCTACGGCACCTTCGCCGACGACCAGCGCGGGCTGACCTCGTCGAAGGAGCGCCGCGGCGCCGACGACCCCCTGCTGACGAGCTTCGCCGACCGGGCGACGGCCCGCTGTCCCGGCACCCCGGCCACCGCGGTCTACGCCATCAGCAGGATGAACACCCTCCACAGGAGCGAACCGCACCGCTACACCCGCGCGGCGCTCACGGCGTTCGCCGAGCGGTCCGCGAAGCGGCACGGCTGTACGGACGTCCGGGTCCACCAGGGCGCTTCCGGCGCTCACAGATGGTCGGCCACCGCGGCGTCGATGAGCTGACGCAGTCCGTCCCGGTAGACCCCGGGGTCGGTCAGCGCCGGGAGAATCACGTCCAGATGGCCGGTGAGTACGGGGAAGTCCTCGGGGTCCAGCGCGGCGAACGCGGTGCGGGCGGTGGCCGCCGCGCTCCTGTCGTCACCGTGGTCCACGAAGGCGACGGCGCCGAGGGTGAACAGGTACATCCGCCGATAGGTCTCGATCGCGGCCTTCGGCGCCATCCCGGCGGCGAGGCTGTGGGCGAGCTGCGGTTCGACGAGACGGCCGAGCAGCCGCGGGCCGAACCAGGCGTGGCCCGCGCGCAGCGCCGCGAGCCCCGGATGTGCGCAGAGCAGCGCGTGGAGTGCCTGGAACCGGGTCTCGGTGGCGGTGGCCCAGTCGGTGTCCGCGGCCACCTCGGGCAGCTTCTCGGCGAGCCGGTCGGCGCAGGCGGCCAGCAGTCCGTCCAGATCGCCGCAGCGCCGGAAGACGGTGGCGTGGGAGACACCGAGGCGCTGCGCCACGGCGCGGAAGCTCAGGGCCTCGGGCCCGTCCTCGTCGATCACCGCCAGGGCGGTGTCCGCGATGGTGTCCAGGGTCGGCCGCTCGGCTTCCCGGGGTCTGCTGCGTGCGCTCCTCACGGGGCAAGCGTAGCGAACGTACGGAACGACGGAACATACACTGTTCGATACAGTGTTTCAGCGGCAGGTGTCCGTGTGTTCCAGTGGCCAGGAGGTGCCCCGGTGACCGTGAGCTTTCAGGACGTACGGGCGGCGGCGCAGCGGGTGGCGGGGCACATCCGGCCCGTCGCCCTCGCCCCGCTGGAGGAGGGTGCCCTCGGCGCGGCGCGGGGCTGGCTGGCGCTGGAGTTCCTCCAGCACACCGGCTCCTTCAAGGCGCGCGGCGCGTTCACCTTCCTCCGTGGCCACGCCGAGGCGGGCACCCTCCCGGAGGCGGGCGTGGTGATCGCCTCCGGCGGGAACGCCGGTCTCGCGTGCGCCTGGGCCGCCGCCCGCCATGCGGTGCCCGCCGCGGTGTTCGTGCCCGAGACCGCGCCCGCGGTGAAGGTGGCCAGGCTGCGCGGACTGGGCGCGGAGGTCCACCAGGTGGGCACCGAGTACGCGGACGCGCTGGACGCCTCACGGACGTACGCGGCCAGGACCGGGGCGCTCGCGTCCCACGCCTATGACCATCCGCTGATCGCCGCCGGGGCGGGCACGCTGATGGAAGAGATCCACGAGCTGCTGCCGGACCTGGACACGGTCGTGGTGTCGGTCGGTGGCGGTGGCCTGTTCACCGGGGTCGCGGTGTCGGCGCTGGAGCACGGTGTCCGGGTGGTCGCGGTGGAGCCGGAGCGCTGCCGTGCGCTCAACGCGGCGCTGGAGGCGGATGAAGTGGTCGACGTACCGGTCGACTCGGTCGCGGCGGACTCCCTCGGGGCGCGGCGGGCGTCCGCGACGGCGCTGGACTGGGCCCGCGCGGACGGGGTGCGGTCCGTGCTGGTGTCCGACGAGGCGATCGTGGCGGTGCGGCAGGCGCTGTGGGACGACCGCAGACTCGCGGTGGAGCACGCCGCGGCCACCGCGCTGGCGGCCGTCACCTCCGGTGTGTATGTCCCCCGCCCCGGGGAGCGGATCGCGGTGGTGCTGTGCGGTGCCAACACCGATCCGGGTGATCTGGTGCGCGGCGCCGCCCGCTGACGGCACCCGGCTCCGGTCCGGAACGCTGCGGGACCGGCCCGGAGCCGAACGGGGTGGGCGGTGCGGTCATCCGCCCGCGTGGGCCTTCTTCAGCGCGGCGATGTCCAGCTTCTTCATCGAGAGCATGGCCTCGGTGGCGCGCCTGGCCTTCTGCGGATCCTCGTCGGTGACCAGGTCGAGCAGCACGGAGGGCACGACCTGCCATGACACTCCGAACCTGTCCCTGACCCAGCCGCAGGCGACCTCCTCGCCACCGCCCTCGGTGAGCCTGGCCCAGTAGTGGTCCACCTCGTCCTGGTCGGCGCAGTGGATCTGGAACGACACGGCCTCGTTGAAGGTGAACTCGGGGCCGCCGTTGAGCGCGACGAACTTCTGGCCGTTGGCCTCGAATTCGACGGTCAGCACCGAACCGGCGGGGCCGGGCCCGGCCTCGGTGTAGTGGCTGATCCGGCCGATCCGGGAGTTCTTGAAGACCGAGACGTAGTACCGGGCCGCCTCCTCGGCCCGGCCGTCGAACCACAGGCATGTGGTGAATCCGTCAGTGGCCATCGGTGCCTCCTGCACGTTGGAGTGTTTACCTGTACCGACCGCCGTCGCCGGACAAACTCATCGCTCCTCGGGCGCCTCATGCGCCGTGATGTAGTCGTGCAGCCGCCCGGAGCCCTTGAGCATGGCCGTGGCCCGCAGCGTCAGCTCCTCGTGGCGCCGGGCGATGGCGGCGCGCAGCGCCTCGCTGCTGCCCGTCCGGCGCAGTCCGTCCAGGACGGGCCGGATCTGGGGCAGCGGATAGCGGCCCTGGCGCAGCAGGCTGACCATCCGCGCGTCCCGTACGTCGACCGGGGAGTAGCGGCGGTACTCGGTGATGGGCTCGCGCTGCGGGGTGAGCAGTCCGAAGGACTCCCACACCCGCAGGGCGGAGGTGCGGACCCCGAGCCGGGCGGCGACCTCCCCGATCCGCAGCCCCGAGCGGGGGACCGAGGTGGTGTCCGGGGACTGCTCGGCGATCGTCTCCAGCGCCTCGCCCGCGGCCTGGAGGGAGAGCCGCTGTTCGTGGAGGGCGGCGTGGGCGGCGTTGACGAGGGTGAGGGCCCGCGGCAGGTCGTCCTCGTGGACGGCGCGCATCACGGCCCGGGCGGTGTCCGCGCCGTACCCCTTCATCAGGGCCCGGTGGGTGAGCAGCGCCCTGCGGTGCCGGGTGTCGAACCTGCGGTAGCCGGAGTCGGTGCGCTCGGTCGGGGGCAGGATGCCCGCGTCGACGTAGTTGCGGATCTGCTGGGTGGAGACACCCACCAGACGCGCCAGGTCGATCGGGCGCAGGGCGGTGTGCTGGACGCTCATGGACACGGTCTCCCGGCGGGACTCTTCTGTACGGGCTTCACGGTGAGTTGAAGGTTATCGCCCCACTCCCCCGGCCCGTGGTGGCGGACCGCGGCCCAACCTTCTACGAGCTCTTCAATGAAACACTTGAAGCCATGGAGCTCAGCCACGACCACTCCGCTCTGTCCCCCTGCCCTCAGCCGATTTCGGCTCCGGTGCCCCCTGCCCCGGACCGCACCGCCGCGGACACCCACGATGTGATCCAGGTGCGCGGCGCCCGGGAGAACAACCTCACCGGTGTCTCCCTCGACCTGCCCAAGCGACGGCTCACCGTGTTCACCGGGGTCTCCGGATCCGGTAAGTCCTCGCTGGTGTTCGACACCATCGCCGCCGAGTCACGGCGGCTGATCAATGAGACCTACGCGGCGTTCGTCCAGAACTTCATGCCGTCCCAGTCCCGGCCCGATGTGGACGCGCTGCGCAACCTGAGTGCGGCGATCATCGTGGACCAGGAGCGGATGGGCGCCAACTCCCGTTCCACCGTGGGCACCGCCACCGATGCCCACACCCTGCTGCGGATCCTGTACAGCCGGCTCGGCTCCCCCGCGGCCGGAGCGCCGATGGCGTTCAGCTTCAACACGGCCGAGGGGATGTGTCCCTCGTGCGAGGGCCTGGGCCGGGTGTCCGAGATCGACGTCGATCAACTCGTGGACCGTGAGCTGTCGTTGAAGGAGGGCGCGATCACCGCTCCCGGCTTCGCGGTGGACAGCTGGCACTGGCAGGTGATGGCGAACTCCGGGCTCTTCGACCCCGACCGCAAGCTCAAGGACTACACCCCCGAGGAGTGGCAGGACTTCCTCCACAAACCCGCCACCAAGATCAAGACCGGTGGGCAGCAGCTCACCTACGAGGGTCTGGTCACCAAGGTGCGCAGGCTGTATCTGGCCAAGGACCGGGAGACGATGCAGCCCCAGGCGCGGGCGTTCGCCGACCGGGCGGTCGCGCTCACCGGCTGCCCGGACTGCCGGGGAACCCGGCTCAACGAGGCGGCCCGGTCCTGTCTGATCGACGGGCGCTCGATCACGGACTGTTCATCACTCCAGATCAGCGATCTGGCCGCGTTCGTACGGTCACTCGACGACGAATCCGTCGGACCGGTCCTGGAGACCCTTCAGGAGACGCTGGACTCCCTGGTGGAGATCGGTCTGGGCTATCTGAGCCTGGACCGGGAGTCCGGCACGCTCTCCGGCGGTGAGGCCCAGCGGGTCCGGATGGTCCGCCATCTCGGTTCGGCGCTCACCGATGTCACCTACGTGTTCGACGAGCCCACGGTGGGTCTGCACCCGCATGACATCGAGCGGATGAACGGGTTGCTGCTGCGGCTGCGCGACAAGGGCAACACGGTGCTGGTGGTGGAGCACAAACCGGAGACCATCCGGATCGCCGACCATGTGGTGGACCTCGGTCCCGGGGCGGGCGCCGCCGGAGGGCGTCTCACCTACACGGGAGACCTGGCCGGACTGCGCGCCTCGGACACCTCGACCGGGCGCGCTCTGGACCGCCGGGTCCCGCTGCGGGAGAAGGCGCGGCAGCCGGTGGGACACCTCCCCATCCGGGGCGCGCGCACGCACAACCTGCGCGATGTGAGCGTGGACATCCCGCTGGGGGTGCTCACCGTGGTCACCGGGGTCGCCGGATCCGGCAAGAGCTCGCTCATCCATGGCTCGCTCACGGGGCGCGAGGGGGTGGTGGTGGCGGACCAGTCGGCGATCCGCGGTTCGCGCCGCAGCAACCCCGCCACCTACACCGGGCTGCTGGATCCGGTCCGCGCGGCGTTCGCCAAGGCCAACCGGGTCCGGCCGGGGCTGTTCAGCGCCAACTCCGAGGGCGCCTGCCCCGCCTGCAAGGGCATCGGGCTGATCTACACCGATCTCGGCATGATGGCCGAGGTGGCGTCGGTGTGCGAGGAGTGCGGGGGCGAACGGTTCCGGCCGGAGGTACTGGCGTACCGGCTGCGCGGGAAGAACATCGGCGAGGTCCTCGCGATGCCCGTCACCGACGCCCGTGACTTCTTCACCACCGGCCACGCCCGGGTGATCCTGGACCGGCTGCTCGCGGTGGGGCTCGGCTACCTCGGGCTCGGCCAGCCGCTGTCCACCCTCTCCGGTGGCGAGCGCCAACGGCTCAAGCTGGCCATCCACATGGCCAGGAACGGGACGACCTACATCCTGGACGAGCCGACCACCGGACTCCACCTGGCCGATGTGGACCAGTTGCTGGAGCTGATGGACCGGCTGGTGGACGACGGGAACACGGTGATCGTGATCGAGCACCACCAGGCGGTGATGGCACACGCCGACTGGATCGTGGACCTCGGTCCGGGGGCCGGACACGACGGCGGCCGGGTGGTGTTCACCGGTACCCCGGCCGAACTGGTCGACACCGGTTCCACCCTCACCGCCCGCCATCTGCGCGCGTACACCGGGCGGGAATAGCCACCGGTGGTCCCGGGGACCTCCCCGGGGCCACCGGACGCCGGGCGGCCTACGGCGCGGTCGCGGGCGGAACGGTGTCCCCGAGGCGCGCGGGATCCCGCCCCGGGGCAGGGGGTTGCGGTGACCGACGGGACATCAGACCGTTCACGAGCGCCGCGAGCACCCCGAATCCGGCCGCGGCGATCAGCGCACCCGGCAGGGTGTGAACGGCGAGCGCCCCGGCCAGGCCCGCGCCGAGGGCGAAGCCGGTGATCTTCAGACTGGCCCCTGTGGTGACGATCCGGCCGCGCAGCCGCTCCGGCGCTTCCCGGTGGCGCACCGCGAACAAGGCGGTGAGACCGGGCCCTTCGGCGGCACCGGCGAGCAGAGCGGCGGCGATGACCATGGCGGGGGCTCCCGTGGCCGCCAGCAGCGCGGCCACGGCCAGGACGAGGGCGCTGCCCCCGATGACGGCGTCGGGGCGCGGCAGTCGCGCTCGGCGGGCGAGCAGCGCGTTCGCGACGAGCGACGCGGCGGCGGAGGCGGAGAGCAGCAGCGCCCCGCGGTCCGCCCCGCCGAGGGCTCCGGCACCGAGCAGCGGACAGCAGGCGAGGAACGCACCCTCGCCCGCGCAGAGGACCACGGAGGTGGCGGTGGCGCGGGCGAGCGGCCGGTTGCGGAGGATCGCCCGTACTCCGGCGGTGAGTTCGGCCAGAACGGCCGGCGGGAACGCGCGGCCATCCCCGGGCGCGACCGGGCGCCCCGGTGGCGTCCGTCCGACCGGGGGCAGCGTCCAGGCCGTCGGCAGCGCCAGGCAGAGCAGGGCGACGGCCGTCGCCACCGCGGCCGGGGCACCGGCCACGACCGCGACCAGCCCGGCGAGGGCAGGGCCCATCAGCGCTCCCAGGCTGAAGGTCATGGCGTCCAGCGCACCGGCTCTCGGCACCGCCTCCGGCGCCATCAGCCGGGAGAGCTGGGAGGTCCAGCCGCCCGACAGCACCGGCCCCGGCACCCCCGCGACCACCGCGATGGCGAAGGTGACCGCGAACGGCGCCCGGCCCAGGCTCAGCAGGATCGCGGTCAGCGCCAGGGCATGCAGGGCGAGCGCGGCGGCCAGTACCCGGCCCGGCCGGGCGGACCGGTCGAGCAGCGCCCCGATCAGGGGGCCGCCCACCGCCGCCGCGACCGTACAGCCCGCCAGCAGGAACGACGCCGAGGCCGCCGAGCCGGTGAGCGCGAGCCCGGCCAGCAGCAGCGCGGGGCCCGCCGTCTCGTCCCCGGTGCGGCCGACGGCCGCACCGAACAGATACCTCCTGAGCGAGTAACGCTTTTCCATGCTCTGCACGTTACGCAGGTAACTCAAAACTGCACCAGGTGCGTTACATTGGGGCCCATGGCGACCGCGAACGACGACTGGTCCACCCGGCATTCGGTGCAGGCGACCGCACACCGCACCGCAGCCCTGATCAACGCCCTCACCGAGGAGCGGCCCGACCCCGCCGCGGTCGCGGAGGTACTGCTCACCCATGGCGAACCGGCCCCCCTCGACCTGACCGCCGAGGACATCGCCGCGATGCGCGGCGCCGCCGCGCTGCTGCGCACGGTGTTCGCCGCCGAGGACACCGACCGCGCCGCGTCCGTGCTCAACGGCCTGCTGCGCAGGGGGACCGGCCGGATCCGGCTCAGCTCGCACGACGGCACCTCCCCGTGGCACCCCCATCTCGACAGCGATGACGACGCCCCGTGGGGCGAGTGGTTCCTCGCCTCGTCCTGTATGGCGCTGACCGTGCTGATCTGGGACCGCCAGCGGCCGCCCGGCGGTGTGTGCGCCTCGCCGAGCTGCGGGAACGTCTTCCTCACCCTGGGCAGTGGGCCCGAGCGCCGCTACTGCTCCCGGCGGTGTGCCACCCGTGAGCGGGTCGCGGCACACCGGCGCGCCCGGGCCTGAGCATCAGGAGACCGGCACCGGTAGTTCTACGGATGCGGTGCCCCCAGTGGTGACCGAGGCTGATGTCTCTCTCGATGTCTGAAAGAGGCAGCATGACTTCAGCCGTGCGCGCGGCGGCGTCCCCGATTCCCACCGGTTCCGCGCCGGGACCGCTCGGCCCGGTGGTGTCCGACCGTCCGTCCCTGGCCGGACGCGAGCGTGAACTCGCCCTGGCTCTGGGGGCGTTGAACGGCGGCTCCGGAGGTGTCTGGATCACGGGCGGCCCCGGAGTGGGGAAGACCCGGCTGGCCCAGGAGATCACCACGATGGTGACCAGGGTGGAGTGGATCACGCCCGTCGAGACGCCCGAGGAGGTGTCGCGGCTGCTCCGGCACCACCCGCGCGGTCCGCGTGTGGTGTGTGTCGACGACGCCCCCCAGCTCTCCCGCGAGGGTGTGGACGCACTGCTCCTGCTCGCCGCCCGGGCCACGGTCAAGCTCCTGGTCACCGGGGACACCGAACGGGTCGACCCCCGGCTGCACACGCTCTGGAAGGACCAGCGGCTGAGCCGGCTGGAGCTGGCGCCGCTGGACGCGGTGGGCGCCCGGCGGCTGGCCGGGACGATGACGGGCGACCGGCTGACCCGGTCCAGCGTCATCCGGTTCGCGGCGATGTCGGCCGGGAACCCGCTGCTGCTGCGGGAGGTGCTGCGGGCCGCGATCGGTCAGGGGCTGCTGTCACGGCAGGGCGCCCACTGGCACCTGGCCGATGACACCGTCCCGGTCTCCGGCGCCCTGCGCGATCTGGTGGCACAGGACCTCGACGCCCTCTCCGAGGTGCGGCGCGACGCCCTGCAACTGATCGCGCTGGCCGAACCGGCACGGCTGGAGGTCCTGGAGGACGTGGTCGGCGTTCCGGCGCTGCTCGCCCTGGAGGACCAGGGGCTGATCCGGGCGGTGGGCGGCCATGGCGCGGAGGCCGTCCGGCCGGTGTCCACGGTGACCGTCCGCCACCCCTATCTGGGCCATGTGCTGCGGCAGGAGGCGGCGGCGCTGCGCAGCAGGCACTGGCTGGACACCTGGGCCGCGGCGCTCCAGGCGCGTGGCGACGCCCGGCCCGCGGAGTGGGTGACGGTGGCGAGGTGGCAACTGGACACCGGCTGCGTACCGGTCGAACCGGTGCTGCTGGACGCCACCCGGTACGCTCTGCGCGCCTATGAACTGCCCGTCGCCGCCCGGCTGGCACGGGCCGCGTGGCACACCTACCGCACACCGGATGCGGCCGGGCTGCTCGGCCGGGTCCTGCTGGCCGAGGCGGAGTTCGAGGCGCTGCGGCGGCTGGCGGCCGAGGCACAGGCCCTGCCCGGGGGCAAGGACATCCGGGCCCGGCTGGATCCGCTGGTGGCACGGGCGCTGATCCTCCAGGGCCGCTACCGTGAGGCCGAGTTGCTGACGGCGCGGCTGCCGGAAGAACAGCGGGAGGCCGCCGAGGGGTTGGCCGCGTACTTCCGGGGGCGGTTCCGCAGTACGCCCACCGAGGTGCCGCCGCAGGTGCGCCGCTCCCCCGCGCGCACCACCGAGGCGACGCTGCTGGCCATGGCCACGCTGTGCCGCCAGGGGCGTCCGCTGGACGCGCTCGACCTCCACCACGAACTGTTCGGCACCGGGTCGGCCGACCACTGCGACCGCGGCTGGATGGACGAGATGTACTCCATGGCGCTGCTGTACGCGGGCCGGCTGGAGGAGGCCGAGTCACTGCTCACCAGGGCGTACCGGGAGGCGACCGAGGGACACCGGGTCCGGGTCGACGCCCAGCGCGGACTGGCCCTGGGCTGGGCCCTGCACGAGCGCGGCAGACTGCATGAGGCACTGCCCTACGTCAGCTTCACGCCCGCCTACCAGGTGGGGTGGCAGGCATGGCAGGACCAGGCGCTCATCTGCGCCGCGCTGGTGCGCGGCGGACTGCCCGCCGTGCCCGGCCGCGCCGGGACCGCGTCGGCCGAGGACGCGCTGCGCGACGTGGAGCCGGGCCCGCACGCCACCGCGCTGGCAGTGGCGCGGGCCCGTACCGCACACCGCGACGGTGACCAGGTGGCGGCCGCCCGGCTGCTCGAAGGCGCCGTGGAGGTCGCGCTGGGCGAAGCCGCGTACGGGGACGCGGTGATGGCGCTGCACGAGGGCGCCCGGCTGGGTGTGGAACCGCATACGGCCGTCCGTGACGACCTGCCGGTGCAGGGTCCGTATCTGCACGCGCGGCTGCACTACGCCCGCGCGGTGTCCGCCGGGGACGAGCGGATGCTGAGCCGGGTCTGCCGGACCCTGGCCGAGTGCGGAGCACAGTTGTACGCGGCCGAGGGGTACGCCGAGCTGGCCCGGCTCCAGCGGCGGGCCGGCCGGGCCCGCGCCGCCACCGCGGCCACCACGCAGGCCAGGACGCTGCTGCGCGGCTGCGGTGAGGTGATCACTCCCCCGCTGTACTTCCTGGGCGAGGGCCCGACGCTGTCGCCGCGGGAGCGCACGGTGGCGGCCCTGGCCGCGCGTGGCCTCACCGACAAGGAGATCGCCGCCCGGCTGGTGGTCTCACCGCGTACGGTCGGCAACACGCTGTACCGCGTGTACCAGAAGCTGGGGGTCGGCGACCGGCGTGAGCTGAGCGCCCTGCTGCCCGCCTGAACTCCCCGCGCCCCGGACCTCTTCCGGCCCCCTTTCCACTCCCCTCCCGGCCCTCCCCGTCGCCCCCGTCGTCCCGGCGCGGGGCGCGATGGAGTACCCATTGCTCATCGCCGTGTCCGGCGCACCCCCTAACGTGAGTTGATCAGCACGGCGGAACAGGGAGACAGGCACGGATGACGGAGTTGGCGGTCACCTACCGGGGCACGGTGTACCCGTGGCACTGCGACCACATGGGACATATGAACGTCATGTGGTACGTGGGCAAGTTCGACGAGGCCACCTGGCAACTGCTCGCCTCCATCGGGCTGACCCCGGACTATCTGCGGTCCGAGGGCCGTGGCACCGCGGCGGTGGACCAGCGGATCTCCTACCGGCGGGAGTTGCACGCCGGGGACACCGTGGTGATCCGCTCCGCGTTCCTGGAGGCGAAGAGCAAGGTGGTGCGCTTCTGCCACCGGATGGAGCACGCGGTCACCGGTGAGCTCTGTGCCGTGACCGTGCTGACGGGGGTGCATATGGACACCGTGGCGCGCAAGGCGGTCCCGATGGCGGATCCCCTGCTGGAGGCGGCCCGGAAGGCGGTTGTGGAGCTGGATCCCTGGGCGTGATGTACGCCTCCCCGCGGAGCGCCACGATGGAGTAGCGATCACTCCACGTCATGGTGCGGGACGGTGGTCCACTGGAGACGGCGGCCGGGCCGTGGGGACGGAACCCAGGCCGCGAAGCCCCGGCGGTGTCAGGCCGGCCAGGGGCTATCCCGCTCCGCCCCCGAGCGGGGCCGAAGCGGCGGCCCCCGGGGGCGGCGCGGGTCCTTCCGCACCGGATCAGTGCGCCGGGCCGTCGAGCCCGGCGCCCGCCCTCCGAAAGGCAATCCGCATGGCATCAGCACAACCGGCGCGCGGCGCGCGGACGGACGGAGCGTGGACGGCCGACCGGCTCAGGTCGGCCGTCCAGGACTTCGTCTCCGCCCACGACCCGGCCACGACCGACCCGGTGGAGTTCCTGGGCGCGCTGTTCGACGCCGGACTCGCCTGGGTGCACTTCCCGCCCGGACACGGCGGGCTGGGCGCGCCCCGTGCCCTGCAGTCCGCGGTGGACGACGAACTCACGGCCGCCGGGGCACCGCCACGCGCCCCGGGGCTGCACACCATCGGGCTGGGTATGGCCGCCCCGGTGCTGCTCACCTTCGGTGACGAGGCGCAGAAGAAGCGGTTCCTGCGGCCGCTGTTCACCCGCGAGGAGGTGTGGTGCCAGCTCTTCAGCGAGCCGGGCGCGGGTTCGGACCTCGCGGCGCTGGCCACCCGCGCGGAGCCGGACGAGGCCACCGGTGACTGGGTGGTCAACGGCCAGAAGGTGTGGACCTCGGTGGCACACGAGGCGCACTGGGGGCTGCTGGTCGCCCGGACCGGTCCCGAACTGCCCAAGCACCAGGGCCTGAGCTACTTCCTGATCGACATGCGGGCCCCCGGGGTCGAGGTGCGGCCGCTGCGCCAGGCCACCGGTGAGGCCGAGTTCAACGAGGTGTTCCTGACCGATGTGCGGATCCCGGACACCCACCGGGTGGGCGCGGTCGGCGACGGCTGGAAGGTGGCGTCCGGCACGCTGATGAACGAGCGGGTCGCCATCGGCGCCGGGGCGATGCCCCGCGAGGGCGGTCTGGCCGGCGGACTGGCCCGGCTCTGGCGCGAGCGGCCCGAACTGCGCACCCCCGGGCTGCACTCCTCGGTGGTGCGCGCCTGGGTGGACGCCGAGGCGCTGCGGCTGACCGCGGAGCGGCTGCGCCAGCAGCTCGCGGCCGGACATCCGGGTCCGGAGGGCTCCGCCGCGAAGATCTCGTTCGCCGGTCTCAACCAGCGGATGTCCGGGCTGGCCCTGGACCTCCTCGGTGAGGAAGGGCTCGGTTACGACGACTGGACCTTCCGGCGGCCGGAGCCCGACGACGACTTCTCCACCCGTTCGTACGGCTTCTTCTACCTCCGGACGAAGGGCAACTCGATCGAGGGCGGCACCACGGAGGTCCTGCGCAACGTGATCGCCGAGCGGGTGCTCGGACTGCCGCCGGAGCCCCGGACCGACAAGACCATCCCGTGGAAGGACCTCCCCAGGTGAGCGCCGAACCCGCAGCCGATCTGCTGTACAACGAGGTCGAGGACGAGCTGCGGATTCCGCTGCGCGCCCTGCTGGCCGACCGCTGCCCGACCGGCGCGCTGCTCACCCGGATCGAGAGCGACGAGCTGTACGACACCAAGCTGTGGGCCGCGCTCGGCGCCGAGCTGGGGATCACGGGCCTGAGCGTGCCCGAGGAGCAGGGCGGCGCGGGCGCGGGCTGGCGGGAGACCGCCGTGGTCCTGGAGGAGCTGGGCCGGGCGGTGGCTCCGGTGCCGTACCTGGGCAGCAGTGTGCTGGTGACGGCCGCCCTGATGGCCGCGGACGAGAGCCGGGTGCTGCCCGAGGTGGCGGCGGGCCGGCGGGCCGCGGCGCTGGCCGTGCCGTTCTCCACGAGCCCCGGCCGGTCCTTCCCCGACACGGTGCGGCTCAGCGGCTCCACCCTCAGCGGTACGGTCACCAGCGTCGCCGACGCGCTGCCCGCGCGGGTGCTGCTGGTTCCGGCCACCGGTGAGGCGGGCCCCGGCCTGTATCTGGTGGACCTCACCGCGGCGGAGGACACGGTGGTCCTCACCCCGCGCCGTTCCCTGGACCTCACCCGGCAGCTTGCGGACATCACGCTGCGTTCGGCGCCCGCCGTGCCGGTGGCCCTGGGGACCGAGGCGATACGGGTCCTCGAGGTGGCGCTCACCACCGGCGCCGCGCTGCTGGCCTCCGAGCAGCTCGGGGTGGCCGAGTGGTGTCTGACGACCACGGTGACGTATGTGAAGGAGCGTCATCAGTTCGGCAGGCCGGTCGGTTCGTTCCAGGCGGTGAAGCACCGGCTGGCCGATCTGTACGGCCTGGTGTCGCAGGCGCGCGCGGTCGCCCGTAACGCCGTCGCCGCGCTGGACGCCGGTTCGCCGACGGTCGCGCTGGAGGCATCGCTGGCGCAGGCGTTCGTCTCGGAGGCGGTGGTGGAGACCGCCGAGGCCGCGCTGCAGTTGCACGGCGGGATCGGCTTCACCTGGGAGCACCCGGTGCACCTGTATCTGAAGCGGGCCAAGAGCAGCGCGCTGGCGCTGGGCACGGCGGACCGGCACCGGTCGCTGGTGGCACTGCTGGCGGACCTGCCGCCCGCGGTCTGAAGCCTGACCGGCCGACGACGGGCCGTCGCCTTCGGGGCGGCGGCCCGTCGTCGTCTCCGCGGTTCTCCCGCGCCGTGCTGTTCACCCAGGCTCGGCCCGTCAGTCGAAGAGCAGGGGGTCCTCGAAGTACAGCCGGGCCAGATCGGTCCGCGAGGTGATACCCAGCCGGGGGAAGATCTTGTACAGGTGGTACTCGACGGTCCGGGGGCTCAGGAAGAGCTGGGCGGCGATCTCCTTGTTGGTGCTGCCCTCGGCCGCCAGCCGGGCAATCCGGATCTCCTGCGGGGTGAGCCGTTCCCCGGTGCCCCGGGCGGCGGTGCCCGCGCGGGCCGACTCCCCGGTGGCCCGCAGCTCCTGACGGGCGCGCTCGGCCCACGGGTCGGCGCCGATGCGGTCGAACGTGGCCGCCGCGGACCGCAGATGGGCACGGGCGTCCCGGCGTCGGCGGGCCCGCCGCAGGGTCTCGCCCAGGTACAGCTCGGTACGGGCCTTCTCGATCGGCACACTGCCGCTGTGCAGCGTCAGCGCCTCCTCGAAACAGCTGATCGCGGTGGCGTCGTCGGGAGCCAGCAGCGCCCTGGAGCGCGCCAGCAGCGCGCGGGCCTCACTGCGCACCGAACGGGCCTGCCAGCGCTCCAGGGATTCCAGCGCCTCCTGGGCGGCCTGCCGCTCCCCGGAGCGTACGGCGGCCTCGATCCGGTCCGGCAGGGAGAAGAACGCCACGATGGGGTGTCCGGCGCCCGGTTCGGCCACCGCGACCTGTTCCAGCAGCCGCAGCGCCTCGGGATAGGAGCCGCGCATCAGGGCCAGGGAGGCGAGGGCGTGCCGGGCGGTGGCCACGGCGAGCCCGATCCGGCGGCGCAGGGCGGTGCCCAGGGCCTCGTCGGCGGCCTCCCGGCACTGCTTCTCGTCGCCGCGCAGGGCACACATGAAAGCGCGCCGGGCCAGGTGGATGGCGGCCAGGTTCTCCTGGCCGGATTCGCGGGCCAGCCGCAGCCCTTCGTCGGTGAGGGCCTCCGCGTTGGCCATCCGCCCGCTGAACATCTCCAGCTGGGCGGTGAACTCCAGATTGCTCGGCAGCACACCCACGTGGCCGGTGGCCCGCGCCCGTTCGGCCACCTGCTCGAACAGGGCGAACCCGGTGGCGGCTTCACCGAGGTAGAGCGAGCCGACCCCGGCCCAGGCCACGAGCAGCGGATCGCCGGACCGCTGGGCAGCCTCGACCCCGGCGGTGATCAGCTCGGTGCCGCGTTCGAGGTCATGCTCCATCACCTGGTCGATACCGGTCAGCAGCAGCCGGGTGCCATCGGTCACCGGCGTCCCCCCGGCCAGCTGTCCGGCCGCCACGGACAGCTCCCTGAAGCGGGCGGGGTCACCTGCGTGGGACGCGCTCTCCGCCGCCTGGATCAGACAGTGGGCGGCCTCGTCGGGGAACTCGGCGGCGAGCGCCTCCGCCGCCGCGCGCAGCGCCCGGAAGGCGTCGGTGAGCACACCGCCGCGCGCCCTCACCGCGCCGCGCAGCTGGAGCAGCCGCCCGATGACCACCGGCTGGTCGGCGATGGCCAGGGCGTCGCGCACCAGGTGTTCGGTACGCGCCGCCTGTCCGGCCTGCCAGGCGGCGCGCGCAGCCTCCAGCAGCCGTTCGGACCGGCGGACGGGGTCGGGGGTCAGCCGGGCGGCCCGGTCCAGCAGGTCCGCCGCGGCGGCGTACTGGGCCCGGGACCGCGCGTACTTCGCGGCGCGGCGCAGCTCCCCGGCCACCTCCTCGTCCGGACCGAGTGCGGCCGCCGCGCGGTGCTCGGCCCAGCGGCCGTCCCGCTCGTGGGGGCGCACCACCTCGGCGAGGGCGAGGTGGCAGCGGCGGCGGCGGGCGAGGCCGGCTCCGCTGTGCAGGGCGGTGCGCAGCGCGGCGCTCGGGAAGGCGATCTTCCGCCCGATGACGGTGATCAGGCCGGTCTCCTCGGCCTCCTCCAGACAGGACGGGTCCAGCCCGAGCCGGTCCAGGGCCGCGGCCACCGTGGTCAGGTCACCGGTCTCCTCGGCGGCGGCCATCAGGAGCGCCAGCCGGACCGGTTCGGGCAGGGAGCGTTCGGGGCCGAGGAACGCCCGGCGGGTCCGCGGGCCGAGCGGCAGCGGGATGGGCAGGGTTTCCTCCCCCTGGATCTGCCGTGTGGTCAGGAGGGTGCCGAGTTCGGCCAGGGACAGGGCGTTCCCGCCGGTGCGGGCGGTCAGTTCGCGGGCGACGGCGGCCGCCGGACGCGTTCCGGCGGAGGCGGCCAGCAGGTCGGTGGCGGCGTGCTCGTCGAGGCCGGGCAGGGCCAGCCGGGCCAGTGCGGGGTCCTCGAGCACCTCCGGTCCGGGGTCCCGCTGGGCCAGGAGCAGCGCCACACCGTCCGAGCGCAGCCGGCGGGCGGCGAACAGCAGCGTCTCCAGGGTGGGCCGGTCCACCCACTGCACATCGTCCAGCAGGCACACCAGACCGCGCGGCCCCACCGCGCCGCCCTCGGCCGCGGCCGCGGTGAGCAGGGTCAGGGCGGCCATCGACACCGGTGCGGGGTCGGCGGGCGGGGGGCCGGTCAGCCGGAGCGCGGAGGACAGCGCCTCGGCCTGCTCCGCCGGGAGCCGGGGCAGCCGTGTCAGCAGGGGCCGCAGGAGCTGGTGCAGGCCCGCGTAGGCGCAGCCGGACTCCTCCACGGCGCCGCACACCTCGAGGACGGCCGGGCCGAGCGCGGTCGCGCGCCGCCGGGCGTGCTCGAGCAGGGCGCTCTTGCCGCTGCCCGGCTCGCCGCGCAGCAGGAGCAGGCCGCCGCGGCCCGCCGTGACACCGTCGAGAACACGGTCGATCACGGCCAGCTCGGTGTCCCGGCCGTACAGCCCGTGATACGTGTGGTTGATCCTCATCCTCCGGTCCGCGCGCTGTTCTCATCGTAGAACGTGCTGGTCAGCGAAGCGCGCAGAAGACCGGGAGCGGTCCTTGTCAAGACCGCTCCCGGTCGTGTCACGCCTCCGCGCGCCTACGCGGTCACTCGTAGAGCTCTCCGCGCTCCGCGCGCTCCACCAGGGAGACCGGCGGCTCGAACCGGTCGCCGTAGGCTTCCGCGAGTTCGCGGGCGCGGGCGACGAATCCGGCCGGACCGCCCTCGTACTGGTTGACGTACTGGAGCACACCGCCGGTCCAGGCGGGGAAGCCGATACCGAGGATCGAGCCGATGTTGGCGTCGGGCACCGAGCGCAGCACCCCCTCGTCCAGGCACTTCACCGATTCCAGCGCCTCGACGAAGAGCATCCGCTCCACCATGTCGGTCAGCGGGATACGGGCGGTACCGGCGCCGAAGGCGTCGGCCAGGCCCGGCCACAGCCGCACCCGCTTGCCGTCGGCGTAGTCGTGGAAACCGGCTCCGTCGAGGCGGCCGGGCCGCCCGAACTCGTCCACCATGCGGTCGATGACGTCATAGGCGGCCTGGTGGGGCAGGGTGCGTCCCTCGGCCGCGTACGCCTCGATGGCCTCCTTGCGCACCTTCTGCGACAGCTTCATGTTGAGCTCGTCGCACAGGGCGAGCGGCGCGGTGGGGTATCCGGCCTGGAGTCCGGCCTGCTCCACCGAGGCCGGGGCGGCACCCTCGGCGATCAGGTTGAGGGCCTCGTTGAGGAAGGTGCCGATGACCCGACTGGTGAAGAAGCCACGGCTGTCACCTGCCACGATCGGGGTCTTGCCGAGCTGGCGGGCGATGTCGTACGCCTTGGCCAGGGTGGCGTCGGTGGTCTTCTCACCGACGATGATCTCCAGCAGCGCCATCTTGTCCACCGGGGAGAAGAAGTGCAGCCCGATGAAGTCCTCCGGGCGGCTCACCCCCTGCGCGAGACCGGTGATGGGCAGGGTGGAGGTGTTCGAGCCGAGCACGGCGCCGGGCGCCAGATGCGGTTCGATCTCGGCGAAGACCTTCTTCTTCAGCTCGGCGTTCTCGAAGACCGCCTCGATCACCAGATCGGCCCCGGCGGCGTCCTCGGCCCGGGTGCTGGGGGTGATCCGGTCCAGCACGGCGGTGCGCTCGGTCTCACCGATCTTGCCCCGCTCCACGGCCTTGTCCAGGATCTTCTGCGAGTACGCCTTGCCGCGCTCGGCCGCCTTGAGGTCCACGTCCTTGAGGACGACCTCCATCCCGGCCTTGGCACAGGAGTAGGCGATGCCCGCGCCCATCATCCCGGCGCCGAGCACGACCGCCTTGCGGGCCTGGTGACGGGGGTGTCCGTCGGGGCGGCCGCCGCCCTTGGCGATGTGCTCGGAGTCGAAGTGGAACGCCTTGATCATGTTCGACGAGATCTGGCCGCAGGCCAGTTCGGCGAGGTAGCGGGTCTCGATGGCGAGCGCGGTGTCCACGTCCACCTGCGTGCCCTCGACCGCCGCGGCCAGGATGTGGTGCGGGGCGTCCATCGGAGTGCCACGGCCGCGGTTGCGGACGGTGGCCGAGAACGGCACCACGACCTGGGAGAGGAACGTGTGCGAAGTGGCACCGCCACCGGGGATGCGATAGCCCTTGACGTCCCACGGCTGCGCGGACTCCGGGTGGTCCAGGACCCAGCGCCGCGCCTGGCCGAGCATGTCCTCGGGCGAGGCGGCGACCACGTCGACCAGACCGTGCCGCTGGGCGTCGCGCGGCGGGAACAGCCGGCCGGTCAGCACGATGTCCGCCAGCGCCTTGTGCAGGCCCAGCATGCGCACCGTACGGGTCAGGCCGCCCGCGCCGGGCAGCAGTCCGAGGGTCACCTCGGGCAGACCGATCACACTGCCCTCGGTGTCCAGGGCGATCCGGTGGTGGCAGGCCAGGGCGACCTCCAGGCCGCCGCCGACGGCCGTGCCGTTGACGGCGGCCACCACCGGCTTGCCGAGGGTCTCCAGACGCCGCAGCAGCCCCTTGAGGTCATCGGAGACCCGGGCGAGTTCGGGAGCGCGCTCGGGGGCGGTGCGCCGCAGCACGGTGAGGTCGGCACCGGCGAAGAAGCTGCGCTTGGCGGAGGTGAGGATCACGCCCGCCAGCGACTCGCGCTCGGCCTCCAGCCGCTCCACGGTGCTCTTCAGCGACGCGGAGAACGAGTCGTTCATCAGGTTCACCGATTGCGCCGGGTCATCCATGGTGAGGACGACGATGCCGTCCTCGTCCCGGTCCCAGCGGATCATGCTGTCGGTCGTTTCGGCCCTGTCGGTCATACGAGGAGTCCTGTTCGTTCGCGGGGCGCGCGGTTCGCGGTCGCGCGGGCGGAGGGAGCGGAGAGGTGGAGCGGGGAGCGGGCGGGGGTCACAGCCGCTCGATGACGGTGGCGATGCCCATACCGCCGCCGATGCACAGCGTCACCAGGGCGCGGCGGGCGTCGCGGCGCTCCAGCTCGTCCACGACCGTGCCGACGAGCATGGCGCCGGTCGCGCCCATGGGGTGGCCCATGGCGATGGCGCCACCGTTGACGTTGACCTTCTCCATCGGCAGGTCGAGCTCCTTGACGAACTTCAGCACCACCGAGGCGAACGCCTCGTTGAGCTCGAAGAGGTCGATGTCGTCCACGGTGAGCCCGGCCAGGTCCAGCACCTTGCGGGTGGCGGGGGCCGGGCCGGTGAGCATGATGAGCGGGTCGGTGCCGGTGAGGGCGGCCGCCACGATCCGGGCCCGCGGGGTCAGGCCGAGCTCGGCGCCCGCCCGTTCGCTGCCGACCAGGACCAGGGAGGCACCGTCCACGATGCCGGAGGAGTTCCCGGCGGTGTGCACATGGTCGATCCGCTCCACCCAGTGGTAGCGCTGGAGGGCGATCGGGTCGTAGAGGGTGCCGGGCTCGGTGAACGAGGCCCGCAGCTTGCCGAGGCTCGCCAGGGTGGCATCCGGACGGACCAGTTCGTCGTGGTCCAGCATCGGGACGCCGTGGTCCACCACCGGGACGACCGACTTGGCGAAGTAGCCACCGGCCCAGGCGGCCGCCGCCCGCCGCTGGGACTCGAGCGCGTAGGCGTCCACGTCCTCGCGGCTGAAGCCCTCCAGGGTGGCGATGAGGTCGGCGCTGACGCCCTGCGGGATGAACGCGCCCTTGCGGCTGGTCTCCGGGTCGAACGCCCAGGCACCGCCGTCGGCGCCCATCGGCACCCGGGACATCGACTCCACGCCGCCGGCCACGATCAGGCTGTCCCAGCCCGAACGGACGCGCGCGGCGGCGGTGTTGACCGCCTCGAGCCCGGAGGAGCAGTAGCGGTTGAGCTGCACACCGCAGACGGTGTCCGGCAGCCCGGCGGCCAGCGCCGCGGTCTTGGCGATGTTGCCGCCCTGGTCGCCGACGGGCATGACGGAGCCCAGGATGATGTCGTCGATCGCGGCCGGGTCGAGACCGGAGTGGCGGCTGAGCAGTTCGTCGATGAGCCCGGTGAGCAGGGTGATCGGCTTGGTGCCGTGCAGCGCGCCGGTCTTCTTGCCGCGCCCGCGCGGGGTGCGGATCGCCTCGTAGATGAATGCTTCGGTGGTCACAGCGAGTCCTTTGCCTGGGATCCGGATGTACTCGTGGGTGGTCTGCGGTGGGCTACGGCGGTCAGCCGGCCTCGTCCGGGGCGGCGACCGCTCCGGTGGCCAGGAAGTCCGCGATCTCCTCGGGGGCGTAGCCGTACTCGGTGAGCACCGCCGCGGTGGCCTCACCGGGCCGGGCGGCGCGGGTCGGCGGCCCACAGGGCGTGCCGCCGAACCGGGGCGCGGGCGCGTGCTGGAGCAGCCCCTCGTGGGACACGAAACTGCCGCGCGCGATGTGGTGCGGGTGGTCCGGGACTTCATCCAGGGTCAGGACGGGGGCGAAGCATGCCTCGACGTCCTCGAACACCTGGCACCACTCGTCACGGGTGCGCCCCCGGATCACCTCGGCGATCCGCTTCTTGTACTCCGGCCACCGGGTGGGCTCGTACGGCTGGGGGAAGTCGGCCGGATCGAAGCCGAGGGTGTGCAGCATCGCCTGCTGGAACTGCGGTTCCACGGCGCCGAAGGACACATGGCGGCCGTCGGAGGTCTCGTAGGTGTCGTAGAAGTGGGCACCGCCGTCGAGCCAGTTGGTACCCGGCGTGGGCGACCAGCTGCCCTGCTGAGCCAGCGCGTAGAAGATGCCCATGAGCTGCGCCACGCCGTCGGTCATCGCCGCGTCCACCACCTGGCCGCGGCCGGTGACGGTGCGGGACTGGAGGGCGGCGAGGACTCCGACGGCCAGCAGCATGCCGCCGCCGCCGAAGTCGGCGAGCAGGTTCAGCGGGATCACCGGACCGCTGTCGGGCCGTCCGATGACCGCCAACGCGCCCGAGAGCGCGGTGTAGTTGATGTCATGACCGGCGGTCCGGGCGAGCGGTCCATCCTGGCCCCAGCCGGTCATCCGGCCGTAGACCAGCCGTGGGTTGTGCTCCAGACAGGCTTCGGGGCCCAGGCCCAGACGCTCCATGACACCGGGCCGGAAGCCCTCGATGAGCACATCGGCGTAGCCGATCAGCCGCATCGCCACCGCGGCGCCCCGCGGGTCCTTGAGGTCGATGGCCACCGAGCGGCGGCTGCGGCCCAGGATCACATCGTTGAAGTCCTTGCCCACCTGGGCCGGGCGGTCGATCCGGATGACCTCGGCTCCGAGGTCGGCCAGCACCGTCGCACCGAACGGTCCGGGCCCCTGGGCACCGATCTCGACTACCTTCAGGCCGGTCAACGGCCCCATGTTCGCCTCCTTGCGCCGCACCGCCGGGGCACACCCCACCGAGACTCGGACGGTGGGGGCCGCGGGGTGCGGAAGACAGTGACATTCCGTGCCGGCCGGTATCGCGGGGACACGGGTGGGAAGCGACCGCGGATCCGGGAGGGCCCGCCCGGCCGGTGCGCACGGAGGCGTACCGGAGGTGTGGGGCGTGGTGGCCGGAGTGATCCCGCGGTGGGTGACCGCCCGCTCGGCGGGCGCCGCTGGGCTCAGTGTTACGAGCCGCCGGCCACGTTGTCCAGCCGTCCGTGGCACCCCGTGCCGGGACCAGTGGTCCTACGGATTCGGGTCCCCGGCGGCGGACGTTGGATGGCGGAAGCGTCAACGGTGCCGCCCAGGGTGACGGCGCCACCGTCGAGGTGAAGGGCCACGGCAGGCCGGGCTGAACAGCCCCGCCGTACCGGGCCGAACGCAACCGAAACGTCGCTCCGCAGCGACCCATCGCTTCGCAGGAGGAACACCATGCCGGACTCCCCCCGCCGCGTCGCCGTCGTCACCGGTGCCGCCCGTGGCATCGGCGCCGCCACCGCCAGACGACTGGCCGCCGACGGTATGGCGGTCGCGGTCTGGGACCTGGACGGGACCGCGTGCGCGACCGTGGCCGACGAGATCACCGAGACCGGGGGCACGGCCCTGGCGGTGAGCGCGGACGTCACCGACAGCACCCAGGTGGAGGCGGCCGTCACCCGGGTGGCGGCCGAGCTGGGCCCCCCGGTGGTCGCGGTCAACAACGCCGGGGTACTGCGCGACAACCTGCTGTTCAAGATGTCCGAGCCGGACTGGGAAACGGTGATGGGCGTCCATCTGCGCGGCGCCTTCCTGGTGACCCGCGCGGTCCAGCGGTACATGACCGAGCAGCGCTGGGGCCGGGTGGTCAGCCTGTCCTCCACCTCCGCACTGGGCAACCGCGGCCAGGCGAACTACTCGGCCGCCAAGGCGGGCCTCCAGGGCTTCACCAAGACGCTCGCCATCGAGCTGGGCAAGTTCGGGATCACGGCCAACGCGGTGGCCCCGGGGTTCGTGGACACCGAGATGACCCGGGCGACCGCGGCCCGGGTGGGCCTGGACTTCGAGGAGGCGCGGCGGCAGATGTGCGAGCAGATCCCGGTGGCCAGGATCGGACGGCCGGAGGACATCGCACACGCCGTGTCGTTCCTGGTGGGCGAGGACGCCGGGTATGTGTCCGGACAGGTCCTCTACGTCGCGGGCGGCCCCCAGGGATGAGCGGACCGGGTACGCGTACCACCGGCGCGCCGCGCCGCCACCCTTCTGAGAGGTGACCGTGAACCAACCGCCGTCCACCGCCAACCGCCCGGTCTCCCTCGCCCACTTCTTCCTCTCCCGGGTGCGGGCGACCCCCGACGCGGAGGCGTACCGCTTCCCGGTGGTCGCCGCGCCAGGAGGGAGCCCGCCCGGTGAGGCCGGGCCGGGCGAGGAGGAGTGGCATGCGCTGACCTGGGCCCGCACCGGGGAGCGCGCGGCGGCGATCGCTGCCGGGCTGATGGCCCTGGGTGTCCGTCCGCAGGAGCGGGTGGCGATCGCCTCGGGGACCCGGGTGGAGTGGATCCTGGCCGATCTGGGGGTGATGTGCGCCGGTGGGGCGACCACCACCGTGTACCCGACCACCGACGCCGATGAGACGGCGTACATCCTGGCGGACTCCGAGAGCCGGGTGCTGTTCGCGGAGGACGCCGGGCAGCTCGCCAAGGTGCTGCGGCACCGCGCCGAGCTGCCCGCGCTCACCGCCGTGGTCACCTTCGAGCCGGTGGAACCGGCGGCGGCCGGGGACGGCCCGGAGGTGCTCTCGTTGGAGGAACTGGAGCGGCGCGGCGGGGAGTTGCTGGCCGAGCGGCCGGACGTGGTCGAGGAGGCGGTGTCGAAGATCGACCCGGAGGACCTCGCCACCCTCATCTACACCTCGGGCACCACCGGCCGCCCCAAGGGGGTGCGGCTCGCCCATGACTGCTGGTCGTTCCAGGCGCAGTCCGCGCTCGGGCTCGGCCTGCTGTCGCGGGAGGACCTGGAGTACGCGTGGCTGCCGATGGCGCATGCGTTCGGCAAGAACCTGCTGTGCGCGCAGATCGCGGTGGGCTATCCGCTCGCGGTGGACGGCCGTCTGGAGCGGCTTCCGGCCAATCTGCGGCTGCTGCGGCCGACGGTGATGGCCGCGGTCCCCCGGGTCTTCGAGAAGATCTACAACTCGCTGGCCACCGAGGCCCGGCGGATGGGCGGGACCAAGCTGCGGATCTTCACCTGGGCGGCGCGGGTGGCCCGTACGTACGCCCGCGCCGCGCAGAGCAAGGGCGCGGAGACCGGACAGGGCATGGAGAGCGGCAAGTCGCTGGTGCCCTTCTGGCTCTCGGTGCAGCATGTGATCGCCGACCGGCTGGTCTACGCGGGTGTGCGGGAGGTCTTCGGCGGCCGGATCCGCGGCTGTACCAGCGGCAGCGCTCCGCTCGCACCCGAGATCGGGCTGTTCTTCTCCGGCGCGGGCATCCCGATCCTGGAGGGGTACGGGCTCACCGAATCCTCGTGCGGCGCGTCGATGAGCCTGCTGGAGTACCGCACCGGGGTGGCGGGCCGTCCGCTCCCCGGGGTGGAGATGCGGATCGCGGACAACGGGGAGATCCTGCTGCGCGGTCCCAACATCATGCGCGGCTATCACCACCTCCCGGAGAAGACCGCCGAGGTGCTGGACCCCGACGGCTGGTTCCACACCGGCGACCAGGGTGAGCTGACCGAGGACGGCTATCTGCGGATCACCGGCCGGATCAAGGAGCTGATCAAGACCTCCGGCGGCAAGTACGTGGCACCGCTGGAGATCGAGAGCCGGCTGAAGGGCGCCTGTCCCTTCATCAGCAACGTGGTGGTCGTGGGCGACCACCGCCACTACTGCAGCGCCCTGATCACACTGGACGAACCGACGCTGACCGCCTGGGCGCGGGAGCAGGGCATGACCGGCCTCGACTACCGCGCGCTGTGCGGTTCGGAGGAGGTGCGGGCCATGGTGGCGGGCTATGTGGACGGGGTCAACGCCGGTCTCCAGCGCTGGCAGACGCTCAAGAGGTTCACGGTGCTGCCCCGTGACTTCGACCAGGCGCACGGTGAGGTGACACCGAGCATGAAGGTGCGCAGGCCCCAGGTGCAGCGCAGCTTCGCCGCGGAGATCGACGCAATGTACGAGGACGCCCCCGGCTCCTGACCCTCCTCGCTCCTTCAGTCCCCGCGTGGGACATGACGGTGGCCGTGCGGTTGAACCGCACGGCCACCGTCGCGTTCCGGAAGCGGGGCTCAGCCGGCCAGGGAGCCGTAGGCCGCGGCGAGCAGCGTCATACAGCGGTCGTCGGTGGCCGCGCCCTCGTCGACCATACGGTTGGGCACATAGGAGAAGGCCATCCGGGCGTCGAGGTCGACGATGCAGCCGGAGCCGCCCGCACCGCCCCAGAAGCCCGCGCGCTGGTTGGGCGAGAGCGGGAACGCCTCGGTGGGGAGCGCAAAGCCCAGACCCCAGCGCACCGGGAACTGGAGGATCAGGTCGAGGCCATCGGTGCGGGTGCGGAAGACGGAGTCACAGGTGGCCTCGGAGAGCAGTCGCACCCCGCGGGCCTCGCCGCCATTGGCGAGGACGGACTGGATCGCGGCGATCGACTCCGCGTTGCCCTGGCCGCCGAAGGCGGGCAGTTCGGCCTCGCGCCATTCCGGTGTCCAGGCGACCTTGTGGCCGGTTTCGAAAATCGGCGGATTGTTGAGCGCCTGGGCCATGGGATGGTCCATGTCGATTCCACCCGCAATCCGCGGCGGGGGAATCACCGGGGAGATCCGGTGGTGCTCCGCACGCTCGATGCCGAAGTGGAAGTCCGCGCCCAGCGGTCCGGCGATCTCATCGGCCAGAAAGCGCCCGATGCTCACACCGGTGACCCGGCGGACGACCTCGCCGATGAGGTGGCCCTGGGTGTAGCCGTGGTATCCGCTGACGCTGCCGGGCGTCCAGCGCGGGGTCTGCCGGGCCAGCAGTGAGGTCGACTTCTCCCAGTCGTAGACGTCCTCGAACGAGACCTTCTCATCCCAGGCGGGAAGTCCGGCGGAGTGCGAGAGCAGGTGCTCGACCAGCACATCCTCCTTTCCTGCCTGGGCGAACTCCGGCCAGTAACGGGCCACCGGGGCGCTCAGGTCCAGCGCCCCGCGGTCGGCGAGCACCAGGGCGCACAGCACGGAGACGGTCTTGCTGCTGGAGAAGACATTGGTGAGGGTGTGCCGTTCCCAGGGCCGGGTGCGATCGGCGTCGAAGGAGCCGCCCCAGAGGTTGATCACGGGCTCGCCGTCCAGATACAGGGCGACGGAGGCGCCTACGTCCGTGCCGTTCTCCAGGTTTTCCTGGAACACCTTCTTGACGGCCGCGAAACGCTCGTCGCAAGAGCCATGAATTTCGGTCATGGCGGCCAATGTAGATCTGTCTCAGGGCGTCGACCTCGGCCTTGGCCTGGGATTTTTGAATTGGAGTAGCCCTTACTCACCGAGCGGTGCGCGAAAACCGCGGGGGCGGGAGAAAAGACCGCACGGGGACCGGCCGGCCTCGGTTCGGCCGGCCCCCGTGCGGTCAGCCCGGGTAGGTGGCGTAGGGCTCCGGTTCGGGCGCGGGCCGCCGCACATGGCGCGGCCGCGGACCGAAGCGGGAACCGGCCCAGCCGAGCGCGAAGCCCGCGGGGATGGTGACCAGACCGGGGTTGTGCAGCGGGAACCACTGGAAGTCCTGGTCGGGGAAGACCGCGAGCGGGGCGCCGGAGACGGACGGGGAGAAGGTCATGGTGACGACGGTGAGGACCAGTCCGCCGTACAGCGACCAGCGCAGTCCGGTGACGGTGAACCCGGACCACATCGTGCCGTAGAACAGCGCGGGCAGCAGGGCCGAGGCGGCGGCCGCGAAGGTGAAGGAGAGCAGCACCTGACGGTTCCAGTGCTGGGTGACCACCGCCAGCACCACGGCCAGCACACCGACGACCACGATCGCCGTACGCGCGGCCGCCAGCTCCCGGTCCGGGGAGAGCTTCCCGCGGAAGACGACCTTGGCGAGGCCGTCGTGGGCGAGCGAGGCCGCGGCGGCCAGGGTGAGTCCGGCGACCGCCGCCAGCGTGGTGACGATGACCGCGCAGGCGACCACCGAGAACAGCAGACTGCGGTGGGCCGACTCGGTCCCGGGGTCGAGCGCCCGGGTGAGCACCAGCAGGGTGTCGTTCCCGGTGGGATCGGCGGTGCGCAGCCCCGCCCCGCCGACGATGGCGGCGGCCCCGGCACCCACGATCACGATCAGCACCAGCAGAGTGGTGACCGCGCCGACGGCCCAGGTGGTGGCGGCGCGGGCGGCCCGCAGACCGCGGATCGGATGCATGCGCATGGTGAGGTGGGGCATACAGCAGGCGCCCAGGGCGATGGTCAGCTGCACACTGAGCACATCCAGCCGCCCGGCGGCGGAGTCGCCGTACTGACGGCCGGACTGCCAGAAGGTGCCGCCGAAGCCACTGGCGTCCGCGGCGGTGCCGAAGAGACTGACCGGGTTCCAGGAGAACCGCTTGAGCACCAGCACCGCGAGCAGGACGAACGCGGCGAACAGCACGAAGGTCTTCACGATCTGGATGAAGCCGGTGCCCTTCATCCCGCCGAGCGCGGCGTAGCAGACCATCAGCGAGCCGATGAAGATGGTGCAGCCGGTGACGGCGGCACTGCCCGGGATGCCGAGCATCACCGCCATCATCGACCCGGCGCCGTTCAGCTGGACCAGCAGCAGGGGGAGGACGACCACCACACAGACGACGGCGGTGTTGACGCGCGCCGGGCGTTCGCTCAGCCGCTCCGCGAGCACATCGCCGAGGGTGAACCTGCCGTGGCCGCACAGCGGTCCGGACATCACCAGCATGAACATCAGGATCGACAGCACGGTGGACGAGGCGATGAGCACCCCGTCGAACCCGGCCAGCGCGATGGTGCCGGTGGTGCCGAGCACGGTGGCCGCGGAGATGTAGTCACCCGCGATGGCCAGGCCGTTCTGCATCGGGCTGAGGCCACTGGTGCCGAGGTAGAACTCGGTGGGGTCGTCATTGCCGGTGGCCGCGAGGATGCACAGCAGGAACGACACCGCGATGAAACAGGCGAAGAGCACGAACGCCAGGGTCCGCGGATCGAGGAAACTCATCTGTCCGGCTCCCCCTCGTCGAGGGACTGCCGGTGGGTCCGGGCCAGCACGGTGAGCAGGACGGTCGCGTCCACGGCCACCAGCAGGGCGCCCAGGGTGAACCCGCCGCCCTCCCCGATGTCGACCACACCCTCGGCGGCGCAGTTGACCACCACCGCTGCCACATGGCAGGTCAGTGCGGCGCAGGCGGCCCGCGCCGTCCACGGCCACGGCCGCTGCCAGGGTGTCCGCCGCACTGCGTGGGACACCCTCGGGGGGTGAGTCGGCATCGGGGGGACGGGGGGTGCCGAAGCCCCGGCACGGGCCGGGGGCTCGGCCGCCGTCGGGAACACGGCCGGTGCCGGGGGTGTGGCCGCGATTCCCGACATGGCATAGATGGCGGGCATCGCCTGCCGGGCCGACATCGCCGTCCTCGCGGGCGGCGGTGGCACGGCGGGGCGCCCGGACGCGGTACGACCTGCCGGTGCCGTGTGACGTCCGGGCGCGGCCGCAGTGGTGCGCATCGGACGGGGCCTCACGGGCGGCGCCCAGGGCTGATCGTGATCGGACATGTCGTTGGCTCCTCATGGGGGTCCCGTCCCGGTACCCGGTAGGAACGGGACCGCCACGACAGCAGCTCACCAGGGAGCTCGTACACCCCGCCGCCGAACCGCGTGGCAGGGGCACATGATCCACGCCGAAGGGTTGTGCACGCCCACATCACCCCCGGTCGCGGGCTGTGATCAGGTGTTCAGCAGTCGGTGTGCGGACAGCGCGAGGGACAACTCCACGACGTCACGCGGGCGGTCCAGCGAGCGCCCGCTCAACTGCTCGTAACGGCGGAGCCGGTTGAGCACCGTGTTGCGATGGCAGAACAGCAGCTCCCCGGCGCGGCGCGCCGATCCGTCGGCCTCCAGCCAGACGGCCAGGGTGGCCAGCAGCACATCCCGGTCGGCCGGTTCGAGGGTGAGGACGGGGCCGAGCATGCGGGTGGCGAGGGCGGAGGACAGCTCCGGGGAGGAGACCACCAGCGCCGCCGGGTAGTGGTCCTCCAGCAGCGCCGCCTGTCCGATACCGGGGCAGGCGCGCAGGGCAGTATCGGCCAGCCGCCGCGCGGTGTTCACCGCGGCCAGGCCGTTCACCTCGGGGCTGACCCCGGCCCGGCCGCTCGGTGGCACCCCCAGCTCCCGCACCAGGTCCGCCGGGGAGGTCCCTTCGGCCAGCAGCACGATGGCGTGGGCGCTGCCCTCCCGGGTGTGCCACACCGTACGGCTGCCGCCGCGCACCTCCGGCGGACGCGGGGCGCGGGGTGAGGAGTCATTGCCCTCCAGCGCCACGACCACGTAGCGCCCCTGCTCGGGGAGTCCGAGAACGGCCTCCGCCTCCGGGAAGTCGCTCACCCGGGCGGTGCCGTCCAGGAGGGCGGCGACGATGATCCGGTAGCGGTTCTCCCGGTGCCAGGCGAGCTGCCGTCCGACCTCGTGGTACGCCTCGGCCACCAGGGTGCAGTGCTCGTCGACGAAGTTCCAGACGTCGGCCGCGACGTGGACCAGCGCCCGCGCACCGTGCGGATCGTCGCGCGAGGCGGTGTCCAGGAGGTGTTCCCAGACGACGGTGCAGCCGATGCGGTACGCGTGCAGCAGCGCGTCCAGCGGGAAGCCCTGGGCGGCGCGGTCGGCGCCGATCCGCCAGGACACCGAGCGGGCCGCTTCCCGGGCCTCCTTGGGGTTGAGCAGCGAACGGACATTGTTGCTCAGCGAGTCGTGCACCTCGCGCCACAGCTCATGCGGATCGACACAGGTGGCCCGGTAGGCGGGCTCCCGCTCCTTCATCAGGGCGACGATCCGGTCCGTCAGCCGGGGCAGTTCGTCGACCATCACCAAGGTGGTGCGGTGCAGCAGCGCGATGGTGTCCGTATCGGCCCGGGAGCGGATCGGCGGGCGGGCGGCGGGCATCCGGGGCAGCGCCCGGACGCGGTCGGTGGCCAGGCGGGGAGCGGGTCGTCCCACGGCGGGGACGGAGGGGCGGGAACCGGAGACGGTGACTGGGTGCATGACGTTCCTCCACCTGTGACGTGCAGTGCCGCTCCGCGCGGCGTGATGAGACAGGGGCCCGCTCCACGGCCGGTGCCTCATCGCTATTGCACCACCGGCATACCACCTGGTCGGTGCCTTCCGCGATTTCGTTACCGGTCCGCCGCCCCGCTCCCACTATCGATCATGACTTCGCCGCAACGGAACACACCCCTCCTCTTAGCCTCCGCGGTTCTCGCACACGACGGCGGGGGCACCGCGATACGGTGCCCCCGCCGCTGTCCCGGTGATGTGCGACCGGGACCGGATCACCAGCCCTTGGTGACGCGGTGCGCTGTCAGCGAGCCGCAGTTGGAGCCATAGGTCCAGGTGGACTGGTTGTCGATGCCCCCGGCCCAGTCGACACACTTGCCGCGCCCGTAGGTGTAGACCGGTCCGGCGTAGGAGCGGTAGAGGCCGCTGTCCTCGACCGACTCGGAGGCGCCGTGTGCGTAGAGGTAGGCGAACATCGAAACCGGTGAGCCCGCCGTGTTGCGCACGGTGACCACGCAGTTCTTGCCCTTGGAGGAGTTGTAGGTGAGGAAGACGGTGCCCTTCGACCCGATCGGTGCCGAGTTGACCACCTTGTAACCGCTTCCACAGGCCCCGTTGTACGCGGCCTTGGCGGCGGCTGACGCCTGCGGGGCGAGGGCCGCGGTGCCGGCGATGGCGGAAGCCAGGACGGCGGTCGCGGCGATGCCTCGAGAAATCTTCATTTATCCCCCTTGTCTCCTAGACGCTTCTTGCGTCTGAAAAAAGTGACATGTGTCGACCGAAGATGGTTGTACCGCGTTGAACCGCTTCTTCGTTCGACCTATGGCCCGACCGTGGCGCGGCCCTGATCCGGAATGAACAACGGACCGCCACGCCGCGTACCGGATGAGCGAGGCGGGGCCTGACCCCGCTGTGAACCGGAGCCTGGAGGGCCGTATCGGATGACCTCGTACCGCACCGCCGCCGCGGCCGCCCTGCTCGGGGCCCTCCCCTGTCTGCTGACGGCACTGGCCGCCGGGCCCGCCGCGGCGCACGGCGCGCCCACGGACCCGGTCAGCCGGACGGTGGCCTGCTCCCCCGCGGGCGGGAAGGACGCGGAGTCGGCCGCGTGCGAGGCCGCGGGCCGGGCCTCCGGACCGGGTGCGGAGCACTGGGACAACCTGCGGGTGGCGGGTGTGAACGGAAAGGACCGGCAGAGGATCCCGGACGGAAAGCTGTGCAGCGCGGGGCTCGACGCCTACCGGGGGCTCGATCTGCCGCGCGACGACTGGCCGTCCACCCGGCTGACCGCAGGCGAGGACCTCACGCTCACCTACCGGTCGACCATCCCCCACACCGGGACCTTCGAGCTGTACCTCAGCAAGGAGGGCTACGATCCGAAGCAGCCGCTGACCTGGTCGGACCTGGAGGCGAAGCCGTTCGCCACGGCCACCGACCCGGCGCTGAAGGACAACGCGTACCGGATCAGGGCCACACTGCCCGCCGACCGGACCGGCCGTCAGATGCTGTACACGGTCTGGCGCAACACCAGCACCCCCGACACCTACTACTCCTGTTCGGACGTGGTGCTGACGGCGCCCGCCGACGCCACGGCATCCGGGGACCGGCCGGAGGAACCCCCGCGCACCTCACCGGCCGGACGGACCCCCGCCGCCCGCGCCGCGGCGGCCGGGGGCGGTGCCGACGGCGACGACGGGGACTCCACCGCCCCGGTACTGCTGGCGAGCGGGGCCGCGGTGCTGGTCCTCGGCGCGGGGGTCGCGGCGACCGTACGCCGGCGGCGGCCGCACCGCTGACCCCAGCGGGCGCGGCGGGTGGCTCACCGCCGCCGGATCCGGACGCCCCGTGCCCCTTGAGGCCGTCGGCGCGTGGTCATACGTTCCCCCACGCGGCCCCCGCAGGACACTCCGCCCACACCGTGCGGCCCGAGACTGAGGGGTCACCGCCGGACCTTGGAGGAGCCATGCCCGCATCTGTGTTCAGCCGTCGTCACGGCGTACGCGCCGCGGCCGTCACCGCCCTCGCGCTCCCGCTCATCGCCCGGACCCCGCACGCCGCCGCGGACAGCCCCTCGGGGGACGGTCCAGGGCTGACCACCATGACGTTCAACCTCCGCTACGCCTCCGACACCGAACCCAACTCCTGGGCCCGGCGCCGCCCCGCCATGCGCGAACTGCTGCGCCGCGCCCGGCCCCATCTGCTGGGCACCCAGGAGGGGCTCTACGGGCAGTTGCGCGATATCGCCCATGACCTCGGTCCGCGCCACGCCTGGCTCGGCACCGGGCGCGCGGGCGGCAGCAAGGACGAGTTCATGGCGGTGTTCTACGACACCGAGCGGCTGGAACCGCTGGAGTACGACCACTTCTGGCTCTCCGACACCCCGTATGTGATCGGCTCGAACACCTGGGGCGGGGCGGTGGTCCGCATGGTCACCTGGGTCCGGTTCCTCGACCGGACCACCGGCCGTCGGTTCTACGCCCTCAACACCCATCTGGACCACCGCAGTCAGCACGCCCGGGAGCGGGCCGCCGCACTGATCACCGAGCGGCTGCACGGGCTCGACGGCACCCTCCCCCGCGTCGTCACCGGGGACTTCAACGTGGCCGCCCACGGCAATCCCGTCCATGACGCGATGCTCGACGGCGGGGCGCTGGTGGACACCTGGGACACCGCCGAGCGGCGCGGGAAGCAGTACGCCACGTTCCACGGCTACGGACCGCTGGTGCCCGACGGCGACCGGATCGACTGGATTCTGACCTCACCGGGGGTGCGCACCCGGCACGCCGTCATCGACACCTTCTCCCTCGACGGACAGTTCCCCAGCGACCATCTGCCGGTGCGGACGGTGCTGGAGCTCTGACCGGGGCGGGGGCGGCACGCCCAGCGGAGCCGGGGATGCCCGAACGGTCATCCACCGGATGACCTGACGCCCGAAGTGCCACCGGGGGTGCCCGACCGGCGTGGTCCGCACCGGCAATGCGCAACCGGCGACGAATGACCCCGGATTCAGCGTCGTTCGGCCCTAGAGTATGCGACTGGCGTCGCCTCCATTGCAGTCACGAGGAATCGTGAAATCCTCAACGATGGCACGGAATTGGCCAGTCGTCTTATGCGTGTCATCCCCGTGGCCGACCCTCGGGCGTCCGGAGGCCGACGACTGGCCCGGACCCACGACCACTTGATTCGCGCAGGTCCGGGCGGCGCCAGACACCCTGTCGACCATCGACGAGGAGCGCGGACCGCGTGTGCCGCGGTGCCACCGGCCGGAGAATCCTGAGCGGGGCGTTCACCGTGGGCACGCAATGACCGAATACGCCGGGGACGACTTCGGCGCTATTCACGTGGTCGCGATGGACGGCGCACACCTCATGGAAAACATCCACCGGAAAAGTACAAGTGAAATACATAAGGTGGGAGAGAACCGATTGACGGATGAGAGAGGGCGCCATGACCCAGTCCGCAGACCGGCCCCCCGAGATGGCACCGCACCCGCCGTTCCCCATGCGGCGCGCCTGCCCCTTCAGCCCGCCCCGGGAGTACGCGGAGCTGCGCCGGGAGCAGCCGGTGTCCCGTGCCACCCTCAAGGTCAACGGCAGGCCCACCTGGCTGGTGACCAGGCATGAACATGTGCGGAGGTTACTCAGTGACGCACGGGTGAGCTCGAACCCGAAACTGCCGGGCTATCCGCATCAGTTACCCGTCCCGGAGCAGACGCTCCAGCAGCTGCGGCCGATGCTGCTGTCGATGGATCCGCCGGACCACACCGCGCAGCGCCGGATGCTGATCCCCGAGTTCACCGCCCGCCGGGTCCGGGAGATGCGGCCGCGGGTACAGGAGATCGTGGACGATCGGATCGACGCGATGCTGGCCGCGGGCGGACCGGTGGACCTGGTCACCGCACTGGCGCTGCCGGTGCCGTCCCTGGTGATCTGCGAACTGCTCGGCGTCCCGTACGAGGACCACCCGCGGTTCGGGCGGTGGTCGGCACACCTGATGAACCACGGCCTCGGCCCGGAGGAGTACGGGGCCTCCATGACGGCCCTCGACACCTATCTGGACACCTTGGTCACCATGAAGGAGGAGCGGCCGGGCCACGATCTGCTCAGCCGGTTCATCGAGAGGAATCGCGAGGAGAGGATCGCCGACCACACGGACATCGTCACCATGGCCCGGCTGATGCTGGTCGGCGGGCAGGAGACCACCGCCGGCATGATCTCCCTCGGGGTGCTGGCGCTGCTGGAACACCCCGAGCAGATGGAGTCCCTCCGCAGCGATCCTTCACTGCTGCCCGGGGCCATCGAGGAGTTGCTGCGCACCTTCGGCATCTCCGACTCCGGCACCGCGCGCGTCGCCCTGGAGGACATCGACCTCGACGGCACCGTGATCCGCGCCGGTGAGGGCATCCTCGCCCTCAACAACGCGGCCAACCACGACGAGACGGTCTTCCCCGACCCGGACACCTTCGACATCCGCCGCACGGAGGCCCGTGAACACCTGGCCTTCGGCTACGGCATCCACCAGTGCATCGGCGCCAATCTGGCCCGGGTGGAGCTGGAGGTGGTCTACGGCACCCTGCTGAGCAGGATCCCCGGTCTGAAACCGGCCGTGACGATGGACCAGTTGCGCTTCAGGGACGACGCCGTGGTGTACGGCGTCCATGCGCTGCCCGTGACCTGGTGACCCCCTGCTCGCCCCCGGCCGGGGGCGAGCACCGTCCGGGGCGTCACGCTCCGGGGCGCGGCGGATCGTCCAGGTCGCCGTCGCGGAGCAGCCGGAGCAGGGTGGCGGTGGCCAGCAGCGCCACACAGCCGGTGAAGACCAGTCCGGCGGTGCGTACCCCAACGGTGACGGACAGCGCGCCCACACCGATCACCGGGATCGAGATGGCCAGGTACATCAGCACGAACAGCGCGGAGGTGACCTCGGCGCGCCGTTCGGCCGGGCTGCGCTGGGTCACCGCCCGTACGGCGGCGTGGAACGAGAGCCCCTGCCCGGTGCCCGCGACCACCGCGCCGAGCACCAGCAGGAGCAGCGAGGAGGCGGCCAGCGAACCCGCGATGGCGGCCATGCCCGCCACCAGGAGGAAGCATCCGCCGGGCAGCGCCCGCCGGATACCGAGGCGCTGGGCCAGTAGCTGACCGCCGAGGGAGGCGGCGAACACCGAGAACACCACACCACCGGCGACGGCGAGGTCCCGCACCCCCTCCACGTCCATCAGGAAGGTCGGGGTGACGGAGGTGAACAGCCCCAGGGTGGCGAAGCCCGCGAACCCGGCCATGGAGGCGGCCACGAAGGTGGAGCGCATCTCACGGGGCACCCGCAGCCGTTCCGGCCGCAGCGGGGGGCGGCCGGTCCGCCGTACGGTCTCGGGAAGGCCCAGCACCCCGGCCGCGGCCACCGCCACCAGGACGAGGTCCACCACGAACACCAGCCGCAGCGGGGCCGGTGCCCACTGCGCGAGCGTGCCCGCGAGGAGGGAGCCCAGGCCCAGCCCGCCCAGGTTGGCGACGGTGGCGACGAGGGTGGAGGAACCGCGCAGCCGCGGGGGCGCCAGTTCGATGACGGTCACCGTGGCGGTGCCGGTGACCAGCCCGGCCGAGAGCCCCGACAGGGTGCGGCCCGCGAAGAGTTCCGGCAGCCCGTCCGCGTCGAGGAAGCACAGGGCGCTGGCGCCCGACAGCACCAGGGCCGCCAGTATGACGGGGCGTCGGCCGACGGCATCGGACAGATGACCGAACAGCAGCAGCGCGGCGATGACGCCGAGGGCATAGACGGCGAAGATCACCGTGGCCATGAACGGGGAGAAGCCGAGCCACCGCTGGTAACTGTCGTAGAGCGGGGTCGGCAGAGTGGTGCCGACCATGGTGACCACAAAGGCGTAGGCGGCCACGACGAACGGCCAGGTCCGGTCCGCTTCGTATGGCTGAGTCCCCATGCTGCGTCATTTCACCACAAAGAGACGCGATCCCCTTGGCCCCGGACCGCCGTCCGGCGCAGCGTCGCCCTCCGGGCCGTGCGGCGGCCGCCGTCCGGGAGCACTCACCGTATGGGGCAGGATAGGCATCTTGCGCGGGGCCGAACGGATGTGCCCCGACGCGACCCGTAGTTCCCGGCTCGAGCAGGTGACAGCGTGACAGAACAGCACTCCGGACGGCCTTCCACCCCGGTGGAGACAGGGGGTGGTGACCGGTGAACCGTGCACTGACCCTGCACGACATCATCGTGGTCGGCGCGGCGCTGCTCGCCAGCGTGGCGGTCGGTCTGCTGTTGCGGGTGGCCCTGCGCTGGCTGGGGGTGCGCGCCCGGCGGACCCGGTGGAGCGGCGACGACATCATCGTCGACACCCTGTGCAGCCTGGCACCGTGGGCGGCGCTGGCCGCCGGCTGTTCGGCGGCCGCCGCGGCGCTGCCGCTGACCTCCGCGGTCCGCCACGACGTGAACCAGATACTGGTCGGGGTGCTGATCCTGGTCACCACGGTGACGGCGGCCCGGGTGGTGGCCGATCTGGTCCGGACGGTGGCGCTGTCCCGCTCCGGAGTGGCCGGAACGGCCACCATCTTCGTCAACATCACGCGGATAGCGGTGCTGGCGATGGGGGTGCTGGTGCTGCTGGAGACGCTGGGCGTCTCCATCGCCCCGCTGCTGACGGCGCTGGGGGTGGGCGGACTCGCGGTGGCCCTGGCCCTTCAGGACACTCTGGCCAATCTGTTCGCGGGCGTGCACATCCTCGCCTCCAAGACGGTGCAGCCGGGGCACTACATCCGGCTCAGCAGCGGGGAGGAGGGCTATGTCGTGGACATCAACTGGCGCAACACGGCGGTGCGTCAGCTCTCGGACAACCTCGTCATCATCCCCAACGCCAAACTGGGCAATACCATTATGACCAACTATCACCAGCCGGAAGAGCAGATGTCCGTCATGGTGCAGGGCAGGGTCGGTTACGGAAGCGACCTCGCCCATGTGGAACGGGTGACGCTGGAGGTCGCCGGGAAGGTGATGGCCGCCGTCGCGGGCGGGGTCGCCGACCACGAGACGACCGTGCGGTTCCACACCTTCGGCGAGTCGGGCATCGACTTCTCGGTCTTCCTGCGCGCCCTGGAGTTCAGCGACCAGTACCTGATCAGGCATGAGTTCATGAAGGAACTCCACTGCAGGTTCCGTGCCGAGGGCATCGAGATCCCGCTGCCGACGCGCACCCTCGTCCTTCCCCAGCAGGAACAACCCCTGGGCGGACCGGGGTTCATCTCCTCTTCCTCACTCTGAGTCGCCACTTCATCTCATACGTACTCCACATGACTTCCCGTCCGGCGATGAAGTGGTCATGACCCGGTGTACCCGAATGAGCACAGGGTTCCCCTTGTGACGTATTTCATACCGGCATAGAAATGACATAACAGTTCGTAGAGAGTCTCCTACACTTTTGGTGCGTACTGTTGCGTGACGGTTGGAACAATTCATGGAGCACCAGAGGTCACTCATGCAGCCTTTTGCACTGAGCCACGCAATCCCGGCCGACGACCAATCGCCGGCGATTGTGCCCTACTCGTATAACGTCGCCCTGCAGTTGAATGTCCTTTCCGACGGGCGTCCGGCCATCGCCGACCGTGCGGTGCTTCTTGCCACTGGCACGACCACCTCAACGGCGGGTTCGAAGACGCACTTCGACGACTGACCGATAAGAACTTCGATGACGGTACTCATCCTGACGTGCCGCCAGGATGTGACGGCGGACCTGGTGGTGGCGGAGCTGCGCGAACGCGGCGTCCCTCTCGTCCGCTTCGATCCCGCGGACCTGCCCGGGGACGCCGCCATGTCGGCGGACTTCGACCGCGGCGACTTCACCGGCTATCTGTCGACCGGGGGGCGCCTGATGAGCATGCACGGCCTGCGCTCCATCTGGGTGCGCAGGCCGGGACAGCCCGCGGCGCACGCCAAGGAGCCCTCGGAGTGGCTGACCGCCGAGTGCGGTCAGGCTCTCTACGGGATGCTGTACGCCACGACGGCCCGGTGGATGAACCACCCCGGGGCCGCCACCCTGGCCCGCTGCAAACCCTTCCAGTTAAGGATTGCCCAGCGGAGCGGTTTCGCCGTGCCGGCCACTCTCGTCACCACGTATCCCCGGGCGGCCCACGAGTTCGCGACCGAGTTCCGCGACATCGTCGTGAAATCCACTTCCGGTCCGCCCAGCGTCGATCCCCCGGTCACCCTCCCGACCACCCGAATCGGGCCTGAAACGGATTTCTCGGACGTCGCGGCGGGGGCCACCCTTCTCCAGCGGTTCATTCCTAAACAAGCTGACATCCGGCTGATCTGTGTCGGTGACCAGTTGTTCGCAGCGCGTAAGGTCTCCGCCGCCGACCAGGTGGATGGCCGCTTCGGCCACCATGGACATCTGTGGGAACCGGTGGAAGTCCCGGACAGAATCGCCCGCTCGGTCTACGAGTACATGTCACTGACGAATCTCGCCTACGGAGCCTTCGACTTCGCCGAGGACGAGGATGACGTGTGGTGGTTCCTGGAGTGCAATCAAGGCGGTCAGTTCGGGTTTATCGAGCTGGAGACCGGCCAGCCCATCGCGGCGGCCGTGGCGGCCTGGCTGGCCGCGCCCCGCACCTCCGAAGGCTGCTGACCCGCACCGCCGACGGCTGACCCGCGCCGCCGCCCGGCGGCGACCGACTCGTCGCCCCGGCCGGCCGGTCGTACCCTGAAACCGAGAGCTCCTGCCCCCTCAAGCGCGGGAGGTCCGGATGACCGCGCCCGAAGGACTCCTCCGCCCCAGCGGGGTGGACGCCTCGCGCTACCTCCCGATCGCCGAGCACGGCCTGATCGGCGATCTGCGGACGGCGGCGCTCGTCGGCACCGACGGCACCATCGACTGGTACTGCTGTGGCCGGTTCGACGCCCCCAGCGTCTTCGCCTCCATCCTGGACGCGGACCGCGGCGGGTGCTTCGCGCTCGCCCCGGACGTACCGGTGCGGAACAAGCAGTTCTACTTCCCCGACACCAATATCCTGATCACCCGGTTCTTCGCCGACGACGGGGTCGCCGAGGTACAGGACTTCATGCCGATCGTGGACGACTCCCGGGAGGCCGACCGGCACCGGCTGATCCGCCGGGTGCTGTGCGTCCGCGGTTCGATGCCGTTCACCGCGCGGGTGGCCCCCCGCTTCGACTACGGACGGCGGACCCACACCCTGGACATCGGCCCCACCCACACCGTCTTCAGCTGCCCCGGTCTGTCGCTCGCGCTGACCTCCAGCGTCACGGTCGAGGCCGACGGCCAGGACGCGGTGTCCACCTTCAAACTCGTCGAGGGCGAGAGCGCGGTCTTCGCACTGGACCGGATCGGCGACTCGGTCCAGCCCCGGTCCTGTCCGCTGGCCGAGGCCGAGGAGCAGTTCGGCGCGACCGTGCGGTACTGGCGCCGCTGGCTGTCCCAGTCCCGCTACCGGGGGCGCTGGCGCGAGATGGTGCACCGTTCGGCGCTCACCCTCAAGCTGCTCACCTACGCCCCCACCGGCGCCATCGTGGCCGCGCCCACCACCAGCCTGCCGGAGCTGGTCGGTGGCACCCGCAACTGGGACTACCGGTACGTCTGGGTCCGCGACGCCGCGTTCTGCATCTACGCGATGCTCCGGCTGGGCTTCACCCAGGAGGCCGAGGACTTCGTCCGCTTCCTGTCCGAGAACATCCGCTTCCACGAGGGTGCCCGCGGACCGCTCCAGATCATGTACGGCATCGACGGCCGCAGCGACCTCCCCGAGGAGGAGCTGTCCCATCTGGAGGGATACCGGGGCTCGGCCCCGGTCCGGGTCGGCAACGGGGCGGTCGAACAGCTCCAACTGGACATCTACGGCGCCCTGGTGGACTCGCTGTACCTCTACGACAAATGGGGCCAGCCGCTGTCCAGTGCGCACTGGGACACCATCGCCGACCTCGTCGGCTGGGTCTGCGACCACTGGGACCAGCCGGACCGCGGGATCTGGGAAGCCCGCAGCGGCGACCAGCGGTTCCTCTACTCGCAGCTGATGTGCTGGGTCGCGATCGAGCGGGCCATGCGGATCGCCTCCCGCCGCGGACTGCCCGCGGACACCCTGCGCTGGGCGCGGGCCCGGGACACCATCTACCGCCGGATCATGCGCGACGGGTGGTGCGCGGACCGGCGGGCGTTCGTCCAGCACGAGGGGGCCGATGTGCTCGATGCCGCGGTGCTGATGATGCCGCTCGCCAAGTTCATCTCCCCCACCGACCCCAAGTGGCTGTCCACCCTGGACGCCCTGGGCGAGGAGCTGGTGTCCGACTCACTGGTCTACCGCTACGACCCGCAGCGCAGCCCGGACGGACTGCCGGGCGAGGAGGGCACCTTCTCGATCTGCTCGTTCTGGTACGTCGAGGCGCTGTCCCGGGCGGGCCGGGTGGACGAGGCCCGGCTGGCCTTCGAGAAGATGCTGACGTACGCCAACCACCTCGGGCTGTACGCGGAGGAGATCGGGCGCACCGGTGAGCAGAGCGGCAACTTCCCGCAGGCGTTCACCCATCTCGCCCTGATCAGCGCCGCTTTCAACCTCGACCGGGCACTGGGCTGAGCGGGTCGCGCCGGACGATAGGTTTGACCTGTTCATGCGTAAGTCTTTCCAAGGGACGTTCATGTCACAGCCACCACCGCCCGGAAACCCCTACGGCGCGGTTCCCGGTGCCGGATACGGCGCGCCCCAGGCCCCGGCGGCCCCTCAGGTGCAGCAGGCACCGCAGCCGGTGCCCGGCGCCCCGGCCCACCCCGGTGCGTACGGCGAGCCGGGTCCGTACGGCCTGCCCGGCGGCCATCCCCAGCCCGGGGCGTACCCGCAGCCCGGGGTCCATCCCCAGGCCGCGGCCCACGGTCAGCACACCTGCCGGGTCTGCGGCGGATTCCCCGCCGCGGACGTCACCTTCCGCAGCCACCAGGGGCTGGTGCTGATGATGGCCTTCCGCAAGCTGGAGGGGCCGTTCTGCCGGATCTGCGGCACCTCGGTGTTCCGCGACATGATGAGCAGGACGCTGTGGCAGGGCTGGTGGAGCCCGTTCTCCGCGGCGCTGTTCAACCCGTTCACCATCATCGCGGACCTGGTGGCGCGCTCGAAGGTCAACAAGCTGCCGGACCCGGGACATGACCAGTTCGGCGCGCGCCCGGCCGTCGGGGAGCCCGTTTTCCGGCGTCCTGCGTCGTTCGTGGTCCTCCTGCCGGTGTTGTGGGTGCTGTCCCTGTTCGTGCTCGCCGCGCTCGGATAGATAGGGTTGGCCGTCATGGGGAACGGGGAGGGGCTCGCCGCCGGGCCGGAACAACACGGCGGTCACGGGGCGACGACGGGCTGGCAGGCACCCAGCCGGGTCGAGCGGGAGCTCTACGCGGCGAAGAGCCGTGGTGACTGGCCCGCGTACTTCGATGTGCTGGCGCGCACGGACCTGTTCGTGGCCGACTCGTACACCCGGCTCCAGACACATCCCAGGACCGTGCGGTTCACCCCGTACTGGTACCAGCAGGTCGGGGCGGAGTGTCTGCCGGTGTTCACCGAGGGCATGCTCCCCGCTCCCCATCCGGAGACGGTCTTCCTCTCGCAGTCGCTGGAGTGGTTCGCCGACGAGTGGCGGCCCGGTGATCCGCCGTGGATCGTCATCAACCCCGGCACACCGTGCGAGACGTTCTTCCCCGCGGGGCCCGCACAGCGCGCCCTGTGGAAGCAGCACGCCCAGAACGCCCCGGGCTGCGGCCACTCCCATCTGGAGCTGCGCGGACTGGACTCCGGCGGGGCCACGGAGGGGCCGGTGGCCCATGGTCTGGCCTGCGCGGCACTGCTGTTCGTGAAGAACGGCGAGCTGTGGAACGCCATGGCCTACCACGGCGGTGGCTACACCAGCGAGCGCAACCGGCTCAAGGAGTGGTGGGGGGTCACCAGCCGCGCGGAGTGGCAGCGCACCCAGGAGGTGCTGCTCACGGCCGAAATGATCAGCGGTGTCTGGGAGTTCGCGCTGGGCGTCCGCCGCTCGCTGGCCCTGGACTTCGCCGGGCCGGTCGGGGTGGACCACTGGCGGGCGGTGGCCGAGCGGGTGCTGCGGCGCAATGCGGCCGAGGCCGAGTTCCAGATCACCCCCGACGGGGTCACCAAGACCGAGCCGCGGGAGAACGCGGAGGTGGAGGCGCAGGTCGCGGGTGTTCAGCGGCTCATCGGGCGGATCGCCCGGTACGAGGCGCGGTTCCGGGCCGACGGACTGCTGGCCGACGGCAAGTTCATCCGCACCGTGGAGGCATGGGACTACGGCCGGGCCTCGGGGATGGCCCGCTGGGGGCTGGCCGCCCGGTTCTGCACCCTGCCGGAGGCCGAACACGCGGTGCTGCGGGCGAGCCGCGCGGCACAGGCCAACTACCGCTCGTGGGAGGAGTTCTCCGCCGCCTACGTCCTCGGACGCTGTCTCCACTTCGACGAGGAGGAGTTCGGCAGCTGGTACGAGGACATGCTCACGGCGCACCGCATCCTGACCACCGACCCGGCCAGCCCCTGGCTGACCATTCCGTTCAGCTAGGTCCTGTCCTGTACACCAGGGCGGTCGGTGCCGGTGTCAGCGCCGCCGCTGCCCCGCGAGGAACACGCCGGCTCCGGTGAGTGCGAACAGTCCGGCGGTCACGGCCAGTCCGGTGATGTCGGGGGCGCGGTTGCCGGGGGTGTCGGCGAAGGGTTCGAGCAGCCCGGCGGGGTCCTTGTAGAGGGTCACGTGCTGACCGGTGCGGAACTGGCCGAAGCAGTTCTGCTGCTGGGAGATGTGGTGCACGGCGCCCGAGGGTTCGGCCACGGTGCAGCTCTCCAGCGGCTTGTGCCTGATGGACTCGCGCTGCCCGGTCGCGGTCACCACGGCGTCGACCGCCTCACCGGCCTGCTTCGCGTAGACCTCGTAGAGCACGGGCCCGGCGAAGAAGGCGAGCACGAACGCACCGATGCACACCGCGGTGGCCACGCCCCCGCGGTGCCACAGGCCCCCGACGACGACCGCCGCGGCACCGGCGGTGAAGAACGTGAGCGGGATCCCGAGCCACATACCGTGCGGGTACTGGGCCAACCAGCTCGCCAGGGTGCTCGACACCGGGATGAGCAGCGCCCACTTGAGCGAGCTGGGCCAGGTGCGGGAGGGCCCCGACACCAGCGGTGTCCCGGCCCTCCGGGTGTTCCGCGCGGCCTCGGCCGTTGCCATCTGTCCTCCGCCGCCTCGGTCACCTGATCGTGCGTCCGACAACATACCCGCCGACCAGGGACGCGGGGACGGGGGCTACCGCCCCACGTCGTCCTCGGCCAGCACCCGGGCCATGGTGCGTTCGGCCAGGGCCGTGATGGTGACGAACGGATTGACCCCGATGGATCCCGGGATCAGCGAACCGTCGGTGACGTAGAGCCGCTCGTACCCGGTGGCGCGGCCGTAGGTGTCGGTGGCCCGGCCCAGGACACAGCCGCCGAGCGGGTGGTAGCAGAAGTCGTCCGCGAAGGCCCGGGTGTCGCCGAAGAGGTCGTACCGGTAGATGGTGACATTGGCGAGGTTCATCCGGTCGAAGAGGGCCTTGGCGGCGGCCACGGAGGGGGCGCTCTGGCCGCGGGTCCAGTTCAGGACGGTGGTGTCCCGCGCGGCATCATAGGTGAAGGTGGCCCGTTCGGGGTTCTTGGTGATGGCCAGGTAGAGACTGACCCAGGTCTCCAGACCGGCGGGCAGCGGAGCGATCTCGGCGAACACCGGATTCCTGTCCGACCAGGCGTCGATGGCCATCACCGGGATGGTGGACTGACGCGACCCGGTGGGGTTCCAGACGTGGTTGGCGCGGCCGAGCATCACATTGCCGTTACCGCCCCAGCCCCGGCCGACCTCCGCGTTGAGCCGGGGCAGCGCACCGGTCTCGCGGGCCCGCACCAGCAGTTCGGAGGTGCCGAGGCTGCCCGCGCCGAGGAAGAGCGAGCGGCAGGAGATCTCGTCGGTGGCGGTGACGTGACCGGTGTAGTCGATGCGGTCCACGGTGAGGACGTAGGAGCCGTCGGCGTCCTGCCGTATCGCCCTGGCCCGGCTGAGGGTGTGGAGGGTGACATTGCCGGTGCCGAGCGCGGCGGCGAGATAGGTCTTGTCGAGGCTGCGCTTGCCGAAGTTGTTGCCGTAGATGACCTCCTGGCCCAGGGCGGACTTGGTGGCGGTCCCGGCGGCCTCGCGCTGCATGTAGTCGAAGTCGTACACATTGGGCACGAACACGGTCTTCAGCCCGGCGCGCTGTGCCTGGGAGCGCGCGACCCGGGCGTAGGCGTACCACTCGGTGGACTCGAACCAGGCGGACGGCACGGTGGAGGTGCCGAGCATCCGGTTGGCCAGCGGGAAGTAGGTGCCGTACATCGTCTGGGCGTCGACGCCCGGCAGCACCTCCTCGAAGTACGCGCGCGGCGGGGTGACCGCGATCCCGCCGTTGACCAGGGAACCCCCGCCGACCCCGCGTCCGACGTAGACGGACATCCCGGGGTAGCGGACCCGGTCCAGCACACCGGGGTAGGGGGCGATGTCGCGGTTGATGACGTCCAGCCACAGGAGCGTGGACAGGGGCGCCTCGGTGCGCTTCTTGAACCACATGGAGCGCCCGTCGGGGGAGGTCATCGGGCAGTACACCCGGCCGTCCCCACCGGGGGCGTCCCACAGCCGCCCCATCTCGATGACCAGGGTGCGGATGCCCGCCTCGCCCAGCCGCAGCGCCGCGACCGCGGCCCCGTAGCCGGATCCGACCACGACCGCGGGGACGTGGTCGGCGCTCGAGGCGGCCGCCGCCGGGGTGAGACCGATACGGGTGAGCCCCAGGGCCGCGGCGCTCTGCAGCGCGGCCAGCCCAAGAATGTGACGACGCGTCAGATTCGCTGCCATGGCGGCATGATGAGCGGAGAACCCGGAATTGGCCATGACCGGGCGCATGGTCGTTTTCCGCCGCCGCGTCCGCCTTCCGGATGGCTGGGCCCTGCCCTGCCGGTCTTCGCGGGCCCGCGGCGTCAGTCCTCGGCACGCTGGGTGACGGGCGCCCCGGTGCGGTCGCCCAGGAACTCGTACCACCGGCGCTGCAGACAGCCGTAGCGGAGGTCCGCCTCGACCAGGCCGAGGAAGCCGTGGACGGTGTCGGTGAGCCGCTGTTGCAGACCGGGGTCGGCGAGGTCCCCGTCCTCGGTGAACCCCTCGTGCGCCCGGGCGAGGCTGAACATGTCCGGGTAGACACGGGTGCCCAGATGCTCCAGCGGAACCCGCAGCACCCACAGCCCGCGGTTGCCGCCCGCCATCGACGGGGAGGCGGACACCAGCAGCGCGTGCTTGGTCTTGAACGGCTGCGGCCGGACCCGGGAAACCCAGTCGATGGCGTTCTTCAGCACCCCGGGCACCGAGGCGTTGTACTCGGGCGACGCGATCACGAAGGCGTCGCTCGACTCCAGCCGGTCGCGGAGGGCCAGCGCACCCGGTGGCAGCCCATGGGCCTCCTCCACGTCGGCGTTGTACAGCGGCATGTCGAACTCGGGCAGCGGGGCGAAATCGGCGACCGCACCGTGGCCGTCGATCAGACGCGCCACCAGGGAGGCGAGCCGGACATTGGTCGAGCCCTGGCGCAGCGCGGCGCCGAGGACCAGGACCCGCAGCGGACCGGGCCGGGGTTCGTCCGTCATGGCGGTGTCCTTCCGCGTGCGGCGCTTCCACAGGGCTCCCGGACGGGGCCGGACATCCCCGCGGACCAGTCTGGTGGGCGCCCGGCCGTCCCGCCATCGGACCGGCCGGGCACGGCCGCGGACCGGGCTCAGGCCGGGTTGCGCGGGGTCAGCTCGGCCATGGTGTTCCAGCCCTGGCCCGGGACCTCCACGTTGATGATCTCCGGGGTGGTGGCGATGGCCTCGGCCATGGTCTCCATGGCGGCCGTGAAGTGCGCGCTCCGGACGTGCGCCGCCCCCGCGTCGGCGTCGGCGAACGCCTCCAGCAGGACGAACCCATGCGGGTCGTCCACGCTGCGCGACCACTCGAAGAAGAGATTGCCCGGCTCCTCGCGGGTGGCACGGGTGAAGCCGTCGACGAGGTCGAGCCAGTCGGCGCTGCGCTCGGGACGGACGGTGAACTTGACGGCGATGAAGATCATGGAGGCTGCTTTCGCGCTGGTGCGGACCGGACACGGAACTGCGGCAGCCGCGCGGGCGCGGCGTGTCCTGCCACTGTGCTGCCGGTGCCCGCCATCCGCACCTCACGGGTGCGCCGATTCCGCCACAGTCGGAAAACCGGCCGGCAGGCGGCTACGGGCACGGGCCGCCGGAGACCGAGCGGGCCGCCTCCCGGGTCAGTACCGCCCGCACCTCGCCGTGCCGCCGGGGGAAGTCCTCGGCGGGCAGGGAGACCGACAGGGCGTGCGCCACCCGGCCCGGCCCGCCGTCCCCCGGCGGTGTGAGGGGCACCGCGAGACACGCGTACGCCGGATCGGCCTCACCGATCGAGACGGCCACGCCGTCCCCGCGGACCCGGACCAGCTCGGCCTCGAACCGCTCGGCGCCGGTGATGGTCCGCTCGGTCAGCCGGGCCATGCCGTGGGAGTCCAGATAGCGGTGGCGGACCGCCCGGGGCAGCTGGGCCAGCAGCATCTTGCCGTGTGCGGTGGCGTGCGCCCGCACCTCGGGACCGGGCACGAAGGGGTCGTCCTGCGCGGTGGCCGGGGTGGTGGAGTCGATCATCGTGATCCGCCCGTCCCGGTACACGGTGAGATACGCCGGGAGCCCCGCGGTCTCCCGCACCCGGCGCAGCAGCTCGGCCGCACCGGGGCCCGCCCCGAGCTGCCGCTGGAAGGAGCGGTGCAGCGCGACGGCCCGCGGTCCGGGCACATAGCCCTCGCCGGTGCGGGTCAGATGGCCACGGCCGGTCAGCGGGCCCAGCAGGTGGTAGACGGTGGACAGCGAGCAGCCGAGCCGCCGTGCGAGCGCCTTCGCGGTGACCGGGCGGTCGGCGTCCGCCACGGCGTCCAGGATGTCCAGCGCACGGTCCACGGAGCGCGGACCGGAGGCGGGGGCGGGCATACGGGGCGGTCCTCTCAAGGGGCGGACACCGGCGTACCACCGTAGACGCGCCGGGTAGCGTGACGGTTGCCACCCAGGCGTCTCACATAGTGGCGGGATGTTTCCGGTCGGCTGGGTAGGAGCACCGCATACGTCACGAGAAGTGGATCACACGAGGGCGGCCGCCGGACAACTCGGCAGTAGTGTCGCCCGCGAGCTCATGCCCCCACCGGGCGGGCTTGTGGTCGTACCGGGCAGGTAGAAGGGATCGGGCATGTTCCGCAAGGTGCTGGTCGCCAACCGTGGAGAAATCGCCATTCGCGCCTTCCGCGCCGGCTATGAGCTGGGGGCGAGGACAGTCGCGGTCTTCCCGCACGAGGATCGCAATTCGCTGCACCGGCTCAAGGCGGACGAGGCGTACGAGATCGGGGAGCCCGGCCACCCGGTGCGCGCCTATCTGTCCGTCGAGGAGATCGTCGCCGCCGCCCGCAAGGCCGGGGCGGACGCGGTCTACCCGGGATACGGCTTCCTCTCCGAGAACCCCGATCTCGCACGGGCGTGCGAGGAGGCGGGGATCACCTTCGTCGGCCCCAGCGCGGACACCCTCGAGCTGACCGGGAACAAGGCGCGCGCAGTGGCCGCGGCCCGCGCCGCCGGGGTTCCGGTGCTCGGCTCCTCGGAGCCCTCCACCGACATCGACGAGCTGGTAGGGGCCGCCGAGGAGCTCGGCTTCCCGGTGTTCGTCAAGGCGGTGGCCGGTGGCGGCGGGCGCGGAATGCGCCGGGTCGAGGACCCCTCGACGCTGCGCGAGTCCATCGAGGCCGCGTCCCGCGAGGCCGACGCCGCCTTCGGCGACGCCACGGTGTTCCTGGAGAAGGCCGTCGTCGAGCCGCGCCATATCGAGGTGCAGATCCTCGCCGACGGCGAGGGCAATGTGATCCACCTCTTCGAGCGCGACTGTTCGGTGCAGCGGCGCCACCAGAAGGTCATCGAGCTCGCGCCCGCGCCCAACCTCGACCCCGGACTGCGCGACCGGATCTGCGCCGACGCGGTGAAGTTCGCCCGGCAGATCGGCTACCGCAACGCAGGCACCGTGGAATTCCTGCTCGACCGCAACGGCCAGCACGTGTTCATCGAGATGAACCCGCGCATCCAGGTCGAGCACACGGTGACCGAGGAGATCACCGACGTGGACCTGGTCCAGTCGCAGATGCGGATCGCCTCCGGGCAGACCCTGTCCGACCTCGGGCTGGCCCAGGAGTCGGTGTACACCCGCGGGGCCGCCCTCCAGTGCCGGATCACCACCGAGGACCCGGCCAACGGCTTCCGCCCGGACACCGGCATGATCAGCGCCTACCGCTCCCCCGGCGGCTCGGGCATCCGTCTGGACGGCGGCACCGCCCACGCCGGTACCGAGATCAGCGCCCACTTCGACTCGATGCTGGTCAAGCTGTCCTGCCGGGGCCGCGACTTCGCCACCGCCATCGGCCGCGCCCGGCGTGCCGTCGCCGAGTTCCGGATCCGCGGGGTGTCCACCAACATCCCGTTCCTCCAGGCGGTGCTGGAGGACCCGGACTTCCAGGCCGGGCGGGTGACCACCTCCTTCATCGAACAGCGGCCGCATCTGCTGACCGCGCGCCACTCCGCCGACCGCGGCACCAAGCTGCTCACCTACCTCGCCGACGTCACGGTGAACAAGCCCCACGGCGAGCGGCCGCACCTCATCGACGCCGCCGACAAGCTGCCGCGGCTGCCCGCCGGCGAACCGCCCGCCGGTTCCAAGCAGCGGCTCACCGAGCTCGGTCCGGACGGCTTCGCGCGCTGGCTGCGCGAGTCCCCCACCATCGGCGTCACCGACACCACCTTCCGGGACGCCCACCAGTCGCTGCTGGCGACCCGGGTGCGCACCAAGGACCTGCTGGCCGTCGCCCCCGTGATGGCACGCACCGCGCCCGAGCTGCTGTCCCTGGAGTGCTGGGGCGGCGCCACCTACGACGTGGCGCTGCGCTTCCTCGCCGAGGACCCCTGGGAGCGTCTTGCCGCCCTGCGCGAGGCGGTGCCGAACATCTGTCTGCAGATGCTGCTGCGCGGCCGGAACACGGTGGGCTACACGCCGTACCCCACCGAGGTGACCACCGCCTTCGTCCAGGAGGCAACGGCCACCGGGATCGACATCTTCCGTATCTTCGACGCGCTCAATGACGTCGGGCAGATGCGGCCCGCCATCGAAGCGGTCCGGGAGACGGGCACCGCGCTGGCCGAGGTCGCGCTCTGCTACACCTCGGACCTGTCCGACCCCTCGGAGCAGCTATACACGCTGGACTACTACCTCCGGCTGGCCGAGCAGATCGTGGACGCGGGCGCCCATGTGCTGGCCATCAAGGACATGGCGGGGCTGCTGCGCGCCCCGGCCGCGGTGAAGCTGGTGTCCGCGCTACGCCGGGAGTTCGACCTGCCGGTACACATCCACACCCATGACACCGCCGGTGGCCAGCTGGCCACCTACCTGGCGGCGGTCCAGGCCGGGGCGGACGCGGTGGACGGGGCGGTGGCGTCAATGGCGGGGACCACCTCGCAGCCGTCGCTGTCGGCGATCGTGGCCGCCACCGACCACTCCGACCGGCCCACCGGGCTCAGCCTGGAGGCGGTCGGCGCGCTGGAGCCGTACTGGGAGGCCGTGCGCAAGATCTACGCACCGTTCGAGGCGGGGCTCGCCTCGCCGACCGGACGGGTGTACCACCACGAGATCCCCGGTGGCCAGCTCTCCAATCTGCGCACCCAGGCCATCGCGCTCGGACTCGGGGACCGCTTCGAGGAGATCGAGGCGATGTACACCGCCGCGGACCGGATCCTCGGCCACCTGGTGAAGGTCACCCCGTCGTCCAAGGTGGTCGGCGACCTGGCGCTGCATCTGGTGGGGGCGGGTGTGTCGCCGGAGGACTTCGAGGCCGAGCCGAACCGCTTCGACATCCCGGACTCGGTCATCGGCTTCCTCCGCGGTGAGCTGGGCAACCCGCCCGGCGGCTGGCCGGAGCCGTTCCGCACCCGGGCGCTGGAAGGCCGCGCCGCGTCCAAGCCGACGGACGGCGAACTGTCCGCGGAGGACCGGGAGCAGCTGGCGAAGGAGCCGCGGGCCACGCTCAACCGGCTGCTGTTCCCCGGGCCGACCAAGGAGTTCGAGACGCACCGCGAGGCGTTCGGCGACACCAGCGTGCTGGACAGCAAGGACTTCTTCTACGGGCTGCGCCCGCGGCAGGAGTACACCGTGGACCTCGACCCCGGTGTCCGGCTGCTCATCGAGTTGGAGGCGGTGGGCGACGCGGACGAGCGCGGTATGCGCACGGTGATGTCCACGCTCAACGGCCAGCTCCGTCCGATCCAGGTGCGGGACACCTCGGCGGCGACCGACGTCCCGGTCACCGAGAAGGCCGACCGGTCCAACCCCGGCCATGTCGCGGCCCCGTTCGCGGGTGTGGTGACCCTGACGGTGTCCGAGGGCGACGAGGTGGAGGCCGGTGCCACGGTGGCCACCATCGAGGCGATGAAGATGGAGGCCACCATCGCCGCTCCGAAGGCCGGAACGGTGTCCCGGATCGCCATCAACACGATCCAGCAGGTGGAGGGCGGAGACCTGCTCGTCGCCCTGGACTGAGACACTTCCTTCCGGCACTCGACCGGATGGAAGGACATGGTGTCGCATGGGGGCACGGGGCAGGCTGCGCGGTATCGGTGACGCGGTGACATCCGCCGCCGGCACGGTGACGTCGGCGGCGGGCGCGGTGACGTCCGCCGCCGCCGGTGCAGGCAGGACGGTGCTGAACCGCGGTGCCGCCGCGGGCCGTTCGGGGATGGCGGCGTCCGGCGACTGGGCGGTCGGCGTGCTCGGCACGCTGCCCGCCCCGGCCGCTCCGGCCACCGAGGAGTGGGAGTTCTCCCTCGGGGCGCTGGTCTGCCGCCATCCGCGGGTGCCCGCCGTCACCGCGCGGGCCCTGCGGCCGCTGGACTCGATCGGCGCGCTGCGCTTCGGTCCGGAGTCGGTGGGCTTCGACGGGGAGGACATCCCGTGGCAGCAGGTGGTGCGGCTGCAACTGCACGATGCCTTCAGCGCGATGACCACGGACGGCTTCGACGCCGAGATCGACCGCGTCCGTGATCTGCTGCCGCCGCTCCCCGGCCGCAAGTGGGCGGTGACCAAGGTGGTCGAGGGCCTGGGCGCGGTGGCCCTCGCCGCCCTGGAGACTTCCGGTGACCAGCGGCTGGACTCCCGGGAGGTGGCCTGCGAGATCGTCTACCGGGGCGCGTTCGGCCGGGAGAAGACGCTGCGGGCCCATCTGTTCACCACCGCGCTGCTGGCGCAGCAGCCCGAGGTGGCGCACAGTCTGGTCGTCACCGCCGAGTCCCTGGGGGTGCCGGTCCTCCCTGCGGCACCGGGGCGGCTGGAGGTCGGGGCCGCCGAGCGGGTGCGCGCCCTGCGGCGCCGTACGGACGCGGTGGCGGCCCAGTTGAGCCGGGCCGCGGAGGACGAGGCCACCACCGCTGTGGAGGGGGCGAGCGGCGCCGATGAGCTCCCCGCGCCACCACTGACGGATACGCGGCCGGACGCCGGACCGCACGGGCAGGGCGCCTCGGTCAGCACTCAGTCGTAACGGCCCGGCCGCTCCGCGCGGTTGACGTCCCACCGAGCGGGGGTGTCCCGCGGTCCGCACGCAGCCGTTCCGGCGGCGGCCGCCACGGCCGGTGTCCACCGCGCCGCAGAGTGCTTTCCCCCGCCCGGGGGCTGTTGGTGTCCCGTGGTGTCACCGCCCTTCCGGACATTCCCCAGGAGGGCGGTGAACCGGTGATCGACCGTCGGTGGTCTCAGGTCCGTGCCGCCGGATCCGGATCGGAGGCCGCCGTCCCGGAAGGCTCCGACGCCTCGGGCCGGAGCAGAGTGCGTCCGGGCAGCCGGCCGGCCAGCACGGCGCCGACCGCGGCCACGGCCGCGAGGGCGAGGAACGTCGGCCGCATGGCGGTGAGGAAGGCGTCCGCGGACAGATGTGGCCCCTCGCCCGCACCCCGGTCACCGGCTGCGCCGCCGGGCGCGATGAGGGTCATCAGTGTGGTCGCCGCCGCGACCCCGAGCGCGGGACCGATGTTCATCGCCGTCTGCTGAAGTCCACCGGCCACCCCCGCGGTGGCCACGGACGCCTGACGCACGATCACATGGGTAGCGGTGACCATCACGGTGCCGAACCCGGCCCCCAGCAGCAGGAAGCAGCCACCGGTGGCCACGACGGACGAGGACCGGCCGAGACCGGACATCAGCAGGACGCCGAGCATCACGAGCACCATCCCCGCGGTCACCGTCCGGCGGGCTCCCTGCCACCGCAGCAGTACAGCCGAGGCGGGCGCGCTCGCCACCATCATGACGGCCAGCGGCAGCGACCTCAGTGCGCTGTGCAGGGGGTCGAGGCCCAGTACGTCCTGGAGGTAGTACGTCCCGACGAACAGCGTCCCGAACAGCGCGGCCGACGCGGTCACCAGGACGCCGAGCGCCGAGCTGACGGGAGTCGAGCGCAGTACACCGGGCGCTATCAGCGGGCTCGCCGTCCGCCGTTCATGCCGTACGAAGGCCACGCCGACCACGACGACGGCGGTGAGCCCCAGCCAGGTGGCGGCCGTCCAGCCGTCATCCGGCAGCGCCACGAGGGTGTGCACCAGGGCCACCAGGGCCACCGCGAGCAGACAGGCGCCGGACAGGTCGAGCCCCCGGGCACCGTCCGGAGCGGGCTTCGGCTCCGGTATCCGGTCAGTGAGGGCCAGGACACCCACGGCGACTGCGGGGAGGACATTGAGGAAGAACACCGCCCGCCAGCCCGACTCGGCGACGAGCGCGCCACCGAGGACCGGACCGGCCGCGGCCGACACCCCGATGGCGGCCGTGCGCAGCGCGATGGGCATACCGAGCTTGTCGGGCGGATAGGCGGCACGGAGCATGCCGAGCGTGGCAGGCTGCAACAGCGCACCGCACACCCCCTGGGCGACGCGCAAGGCGATGACCCAGCCGATGTCGTCCGCCAGTCCGATACCGGCCGATGTGGCGGCGAAGCCCAGCACTCCGACGGCGAAGATCCTGCGGTGGCCGTAGACGTCACCGAGGCGGCCCGCGAACACCAGCAGACTGGCCACGGCGATGAGGTAGCCGGTACTGGTCCACTGGACCTCGGCGTAGCCCGCGTCGAGGTCCCGGCCCAGGGCGGGCTGGGCGACCGTCAGCACGGTGCCGTCCAAGGCGACGATGACCGCTCCGGTGATGCTGCTGACAAGGGTGAGGCGCCTGCGGCCTACGGTGCTCATCGGCCCTCCGGTCCGAGGTGGGCGTCCACCGCGGCGCGCAGCAGCGGTTCGATGTCCTCGGTGCCGGTGGCGAGCTGGAGGCTGCCCCAGCCCCACAGCTGGGCGATGCCATGCAGATTCGCCCACAGCGCGGCCGCCACGACGGCCGGTTCGGCACCGGAGGACGGCCGAGCTCGGGCCACGAGGTCCACCAGCACCCCGAACAGCGGCAGGCTGGTGTCCCGCAGCCGGAGTTGGCCACTCTCCAGCAGATCGTGGCGGAACATCAGCTCGAACATGCCGCGGTCGGTGCGTGCGAAGTCGAGATACACCCGGCCCAGCGCCGTGATCTGGGCGCGCGCCGCCACCTCGGTGTCCGCCAGCGCCGTGGCGGTGCGGGCGGCGAGGTCGGCGAAGCCCTGCCGCGCGATGGCGGACAGCAGATCCAGATGGGTCGGGAAGTAGCGGCGCGGCGCACCGTGCGAGACCCCGGCCCGGCGTGCGATCTCGCGCAGGGTCAGCGCCTGCACCCCCTCCCTGGTCACCAAGTCGACTCCCACGTCCACCAGTCGGGCCTCAAGCCCTCTGCCGCGCTCATCCATAGACACTGTCTACCAGTCACGAGTAGACAGTGTCTACTCACGGCTCCGGAACCGGATGTCACAGAGACTCCGTAGAGGACAGATAGAGGTCACGATCTGACCTATATGGCCATTACCGTTCTTCACATCGCACGACGGACGCCCAGGAACTCCCCGTGGAGGACATGAAGATGAGCACCGAGATCCGCCCCTTCCGCATCGATATCCCGCAGGCCGACCTGGACGATCTGACCGACCGCCTGGCCCGTGCGCGCTGGACCCGGCAGTTGCCGGGCGAGGGCTGGAGCCGTGGTGTTCCCACCGCGTACCTCAAGGAGCTGGCCGACCACTGGCGCACCGGTTTCGACTGGCGCCGCCAGGAAGCCCGGATCAATGAGTTCCCGCAGTTCATGACCGAGATCGACGGGATCGACAGCCACTTCCTGCATATCCGTTCCCCCGAGCCGGACGCCCTGCCGCTGCTGCTGACACACGGCTGGCCCAACTCCTTCGTGGAGTTCCTCGACATCATCGGCCACCTCACCGACCCGCGCGCCCACGGCGCCGACCCCGCCCAGGCGTTCCATGTGGTGATCCCCTCGCCGCCCGGCTTCGGCTTCTCCGGCCCGCCGCCCGTCACCGGCTGGAATGTGGCCCGGGTGGGGAGCATGTGGGCCGAACTGATGCGCCGCCTGGGCTATGAGCGCTACGGCGTCCAGGGCGGGGACCTCGGGGCGTACATCGCCCCCGCGGTGGCCAAGGCCGCCCCGGACCATGTGGCCGGGGTCTATGTGATCGGCGGGCTCGGCTTCCCCACCGAGGCCGATGTCCCCGAGATGAACGAGGAGGAGCGGGCCGCCTTCGCCTTCCTGCAGAGCCAGGACTGGATGTCCGGGGTCGACCACCACAGGCTGCTGCGCGCCGCGCCGCAGACCTTCGCCCACGCCTGGCACGACTCCCCGGTCGGGGCGCTGGCCTGGATGGTGCAGAAGTTCAACGAGTTCAGCATGGCGGACAAGCTGCCGGACGAGATCCTCGACCGCGATCTGCTGCTGACCAACCTCACCCTCTACTGGCTCACCGACACCTTCGGCTCCTCCTCCTGGCCCATGTACGAGTCCACCGAGTTCGTCTGGCCGGAGGGTCAGAAGGCGGTGCCGACCGGTGTGTACAGCGGCCCGCCCGGGATCCGGCGGCTGGCCGAGCGCCACAACACCATCACCCACTGGCCGGAGGGCAACCCGGGCAGCCACCACTTCGTGGCCATGGAGCTGCCCGGCAGCGTCGCCGCCGACCTGCGTGTCTTCTTCGGTCCACTGCGCGGCTGACCAGGGCCGGAACAGCGGGGGCACCGGTCATCCGACCCGTGCCCCCGCATCCGCGCGGGCACCGACCGGGCATGAGGTGATCCTTTCAGGGAACCCGGGAGGCCATGGAGACGCTGAGCCGATGGGAACGAGCGATAGAGCGCTGGCAACAAGGACTGCTCGCCAAGATGTTCCGGAGCGAGCCCGTGGAACTCGTCGAAGCGCTGCGACGGGAGTGCGACGATCATGCCGTGGTCTGCGGACCGGAGCGGACGGTGGTCCCCAATGCCTATGACGTCGAACTGGCGGAGGGTGTGTACGGGGAACTGACCCGGCGTGGCTGCACGGTGGGACAGGTGCTCACCGACAGTCTGCTGCGCCACGCGGAGAAGCACGGCTACGAATGGGCGGGCCCGCTGACCGTCCACGTCACCTGGTCCCGCGAGGTGCCGAACGGACGCTACCGGGTGGCTGGACACCCCATGGCCCACATCCGCGCGGACGGGTTCACCGCTCCGGTGGCCACCCCGGTCCCCGCACCGGTGGCCGCCCCCGTGGCGGCCCAGGTGGCCGACTAGGCCGTTTCTTACGGATCACCTCGCGGCCCAGATGTGGATGGCCGCGAGGTGGAGTGCGGCCTGGTAGACGGTTGCGGTCTTGTCGTAGCGCGTGGCGAGGCCGCGCCACTGCTTGAGGCGGTT
>NZ_JANCLX010000040.1 GCF_024295805.1 Streptomyces cucumeris | reverse complement strand
CTGGTCGTCGGGTGTGGTGTTGCGTGAGGTGAAGGACGCGCGGGGGCGTGTGGTGGGGCGGGCGTCGTTCGGTGCGCGGGACTGGGAGCGGCGTAAGGATTCGTATCGGGGTCTGTCGGAGGTGGGGGAGTACACCGATTGGCGGCGTGACGGCGAGGGTCGTTTGTCGGGTGTGCAGCGTGGGTTGCCGGGTGCGGGGGAGCGGGGGAGGTTCTTCTTCGCTGCGCATGGTGATGCGGATGGCTTGGAGTTGGTGAGGGATGACGGGGGTGTGGAGCGGGTCGGTCGTGGGGAGGCGGTGGAGCGTTTCGCGCCGGAGTTGGTGGCGCAGGGGTTCACGAGTATCACTTTGGCGGCGTGTGGGGAGGGGTTGTCTGGGGCTGAGGATGTGGCGTTGCAGGCTGCTGCGGACCGTACGGGTCTGACGGTGTATGTGCCTGATCGTGGGTTCGCTGCTTCGTCTGGTGAGGGTGGTGAGTCCGGTGGTGTGCATCTGCGGGAGAGTGCGGCGGGTGATGCCCGGGGTTGGCGGGTGTACCGTCCGGCTTCCGCGGCTTCGGAGCCTGCGCCGCGGGCGGGTGCGGTGCGCTCGACGGCGCCATCAGCCCCGCCGGGGGACGAACACTGGAACGCGCCCCCTTCAGCTCAGGACGACGGCGGTTCCCCTCCGCCGCGGTTCGGCGCCTTCTACGCCGACGCCAAGTGGAAGGAGCTGAGCAGAGGGTACGAGCGGGCGCTCGGGCGGGTGCTGGCCGAGGACCCGGAAGTGATCATGGAGGCACGGCGAGCGGTCAAGAGCCTTTATGAGCTGCTGACCACGTACTACAGGCCCGGAGAAGTGGCGGCGACGTTCCTTCCCCGGGCGAAGGACCCGCGGCGGGCGATGGACCGCTTGCTGGATCCCAGGAGCCGGGCCACCTTGCGGGAGCTGGTGAACGCCTTCACGCACGGCGCCAGCGGTCCCGGGGCCACGCTGATCCAGCTGTGGACGGATCAACCCCGGTTGAACGCGCGGGGCCTGCAGGGGCCCGGGCATGTGCTGCCGCACAGCCCGGCCGTGCTGGAGGAGATGCACGACCGGCTTGGCCTCCCGGTGGGACCGGGCACAGCCGAGGACGTCGAGTGGCTGCTCACGGTCCATCAGTTCCTGAACGTGCCCAATGGCGAGGTGCTTCGGTTCCGGGAGGCCCTGCTGGGCTGGATCCTGCCCAATGAGCACGATCACACACTGGTGGAGATCCTGCTGGCCTCACGCCGGGCCGGGGTGCGCGACGAGACCGAGCCCGACACGATGGTCGAGGCTTCCCGCCTCTACGCATGGGTGGACGCGTCCCTCCAGCCGGTCGATCGGGAGGGCGGGGATGACAGCGCCCTGCAACTGCCTCATGAGCGGATGTACCTCGCGCGAGCGGACTGGTTCACCTCGAAGGTCACCGGAGACGACCGTGTCCAGGAGATCAGGGATCTGATCGAGCCGGGTGGATACCTCGGCGGCACCGACCTGAGCGGTCCGGGGGTGGCGGCGCGACGGGAGCGGCGCGAGGCCCTCCGCGCGTGGATACAGCGCCATCGCTCGCTCGGGCTGCTGGGCGGGAACGTCAAGGAGGGACACGCGGCGGCGCTGCAGTTGGCCAGTGGGGTCGATGTGCGGCTGCTCGACGAGAAGTTCCTGGCCGGTCCGGACGCGCCCGATCAGCTGGAGGTCAAGGCCGAGCTGTGGGAGAAGGCGCGCTCCCTGGTGGCGCAGGCGTTCGAGGGCGGCGCGCTGATGGAGTCCTTGCCGCTGCTGTTCCTGCGGGACAAGCGGTTCCGCCATCTGGCGCAGCGCGCCGAGAGGCTCCTCGGCGATCCCGGGGCCGAGGACACACTGGCGGATCTTCGCGGCCGTCTCGCGGAGCGGTCCGTCGAGCTGGTGGACGGGCTTCATGGTGAGCTGCGGGCGCACGCGGAGATGGCGGCTGAGGCGGCGGCACTGCTGCCGCCGGTCAGCGGACCGGTGTGGTGGGCGTCGTGGGAGTCCGCGCCGCAGCACGGTGGCGGTGAGCGGCGAACACTGAGCGTGCCGAGACTGCACCATGCGACGACGCGTCGGGAGACGGCCCTCTCCTCCTTGCTGGAGCCGGATGCCGCGAAGGGGGGAGCGTACCCGGTGCTGTGGGAGGTGGTGGACTCCACCGGCCGGGATGTCTCCCCACTGGCCCGCAGGCCCGCCGAGCGCACCGTGCTGTACCCCTCGGCGACGGTGCTGCGGGAGATTCGCCGTGAGCTCCGTCTCGACGGGGCGACCGGCAGGCGGTATATGCACAGGACCTTGGAGGAGGTCGTGCAGCCGCTGGCGCAGGAGTGGGACCGCGAGATCGTCACCCGGCAGCTGCGCACCCTCGACGGCAGCTGGTTCGGCGTGGCCTCCATCGACCTGCCGTTCTGGCTGAACGAGAAGGACAAGTACCCTCGCCTGCACGAAGCTCGGCAGTACCTCGTCGGTGAGGAGTCGGAAGATCTCCGGCCCCTGCCCTGGTCGGTCAAGAGTGCGGGCGTCTGGGCGTCGCACGCCAACGGCAAGACCTTCAGAGCCATGACGCGGTACGGCGCGAAGGTGGTGGACGGCACACAGGTCGGCCGTTACATCCGGCAAGTGATGGAGAGCCAGGGAATCGCCGCCCACGTTCGTGTGCTGATGATCGCGTGCAGCGCGGGCGTCGAGGGGTCGGCTGCTCCCTCTCAGCAAGTGGCCACTTGGAGCAGGCGTGCCACTCTCGCCGCCCCGGACACGCTCTTCATCTCGCCGACAACGGCCGAACCCGGGATCAACCAGCCCCACGGAAAGCCGGAGCCGACGTGGCGGGAGGCCGAGCCGCAGGATCCGAGCGCTCTCGCCGCGGAGAGGGCCCGTGCGGCTCTTATGGACCCGGCCGGCCGGGCCTTCCGGTTCAGCGGCTCGTATGCCGACCCCGAATGGGAGCGCCTGGCGGTCGCCTACGAGAGGCACCTGGGAAGGACGCTGGCCGCGGATCCGGCGGTGACGGAGACCGCCCGGGAAGCCGTCAGGTCCCTGTATCACCACTTCACCCAGCGCCTCGGCCGTGCTGGGGCCGCCCAGGCGTTCTTTCCGCACCAGGCGCCGGACGCCGCCGATCGGAAGTTGAGCCGCCTTCGGGATCCGGACTCCGGGAAGACGCTGCACGACCTCATGCGGGCCCTGTGGATCGCTATCGCCTCCGCATATCCGCCCCCGTCCGCCCAGCCGCCGGCGGACAAGAACAGTGCCTGGTACCGCGAAATCCACCAAACCCGTGGCTTCCCGCTGATCACAGGTCATGCCGCCCATACGACACATCTGTTCAGTGCCTACCGCTCCGAGACCGGAGCGTCGAAGGAGGAGATGCTGCGTCTGCGCGAGGCCATACTCGCCTGGTGCCTGCCCACTTACACCCGCTCGCTCTTCGAAATCATCGAGGCCTCCCACGAGGCTGACTCTCGCGTCTTCGACTCCGACGTGGAACTGCGGGATGACGCGGCCCATACGTACAGCGCGTTCGCCACGCTTCTCGCACCGCGGGAGCACCGGGATCCCGGTGCTTTCATGGAGACGCTCTACCTCCCGCATCACGCGCTGTACCACCAGTTCACCGGGCGGTTCACCGAACTGGCCACCGGGGTCGCTATCAGCGGGATCTGGAATGCGCTGAGCGGGGTGGCGGTCTCCCCCGGCCCGGACGGAAACGCGCGGCATACGGCCCTGGAGCGCTGGCGGCAGCGGCATGGTGGTTCCGTACCGGACATCCTCCGGGAGGGGGACGTCCTGCCCCTGTATCTCCTCTCGGGCCCGGACGCGGCGCTCGTCAACGCGCGCTTCACCGATCCGCTCCACCCGGACGGGGCAGAGTTGCTGCGACAGGAGGCGGAGTCCATCGTCCGGCGCGCGGTCCAAGCACGGAAGTTCGACTTCCCGCTGCTGCTTCTGCGGGATCAGGGGTTCGCCGATGCCCTCACCAGGATCCAGTCGCTCCCTGATGGGAAGAGGCGGGAAGAAGCCCTGCGGAGCCTGCTGCGGCTGACCGACCAGCTTGCCGCCGCACTGGCGGCGGAGATTCCCCTGCATCTGGGGATGGCGGGTGACGCCCTGATGGCGTTGCCGCCGGTGAACGCACCGGTGTGGTGGAGCACATGGGTCGCGGGTGATCTCACCGAGGGACTGCCGGGTGAGCTGCACGCGGTCACCGTGCCGGAGTTCCATATGGCAAGGCGAACCGAAGATGCTGTGCTCACCGGCGTGATCGGGCAGAACGCCGGGTCGGACGGCCGGTACCCGGTTCTGTTCGAGGTGGCCGGGTCCACGGCTCGGGACATCGCTCCCTTCTCCCGGGACCCGGAGCGGCAGGAGGTGCGGTATCCAGCGGCGACGGTTTTCCGCGTGCGGCGACAGGGCATCCGGCAGGACGCGCGGACCCGGCTGCGTTACCTCTACGTCCAGTTGGAGGAGACCGAGCCCGTAGCCCAGATCCGCCGACGTGCCATCGCCCTGCCGTCGTCCACCGCCGCCCCGCAGACGCCGGGTGGCGCGCAGTCCGCACCGTTGGTGCCGGTCCCAGGAGACCGGGGCGCCTGGTGGAACTCACGGGCTGTGCTGCAGGAGATCACGCATAGCGGTCGGCGGGTCGGCTGGGCGTCGTTCACCCAGAGCGACTGGAACCGACGCCGCGAGGTCTACCGCCAGCTGCCGACGGTGAAGCACTACGTGGAGTGGCGGCTGGACTCGACGGGGCGTCCCACGGGGATGGCGTTCCCGTTGCCCTTCCGCAACGCCCGGATCTGGACTTCGCACAGCGCTCCTGGGGGGCGCAACCTCCTGATGGCGCAGCCCGGGGGAGGGGCGCGGGCCGGTGACGCGCGCGAGATGGGCCAGTACGTCACCATGCTGGACCTGACCGGTGTCACCGACTTGATGATCCTGGCGTGCTCGGACAAGGGCACCGAGACGACGGCGTGGAAGCTGGCCGACGACACCGGCCTGTCCGTGTGGTATCCGGACGAGGCGGTCGCGGTCACCGTCTCCTCGGACGGTGCGACGCCCCTGGTGCACGTTCGGGAGCAGGCCGACGGCGGTCCCACTCCTTGGCTGGTGGCGCATCCTCACGGGAAGCGCCTGGCCCCGCACTGGCCGACTCAGCGGGTCGCAGTGCCCTTCAGCTACCCGTCGGAAGACGACTGGAACGCGCCCGCCCCGGCGCCGGCCGGGGGAGCGGAACTCGGCGGGAGGAGTCACCGGAAGATCACCGGGCCGCCGACGGCGGGCAGCTATGGACCGGACGGCAAGTTCGACAAGCGGTTCACGGGCACCGTGGCGGAGTTCCCCGCTGTCACCGGCGGGACTCGGTTCACGGTGTGGGGACAGGGGCAGGAGGACCCCGATCTGCACATGTTCGTGGCCGAGATACCGGGTCTCGGGCTGCGCGGTGAGTACAACCCCGACGGTCCGAAGGCCGGGAGGGTCAGCGACGACCGGGGGCGGCTGTACGGCGAAGGGCCTTCCTGGGACTGGTACCTTCCCGGGCGCGGGCTCGTCGCCTCCTCCCGTGCGTATCTGACGCGGCCGGTGAGCGATGACGAGGACGTCACGCCGATCGCCTGGCCGCCCTCGGGGCCGGTGAGCGCGACGCCGCCCGTCCCGCCGGAGTCCACCGCCGCCACCCTCGGACCGCTGGCAGGAGGTGTGCTTCCGGACGCGCTCTGGCGCGACCACGACACTCCGCTGTACAAGTTCAGCCGCAAGTCCCCGGAGCAGGTCTTCCGCGAGGGACTGAAGCCGCGCGGCGACGACATGGTTCATCTGCTCAACCATGTCTACAACAGCGAGCGCATGGCGACGACCGGCTACCTCAGCACGACCACCAACGTGGATTATGTGAGCGACTCGGTGCGGGCCGATCCCTCCGCGGCCCGGGCGCAGCACGCCCATTACCGCTGGCGGTACGACATCGAGGCCCCCGGTGGCATCGACGTCAACGCGACCCTGGGCCTCGCCTCGCCCTTCCCCGACCAGCAGGAAATCGCCTTCCCCGGCGGCGTGCACACCCGGTATGTGCGCGGGGCGCAGCCGATGGAGAACGGGCGGCCCGTCGGGGACTACGTGCACAACCCCTTCTTCGACCCGGACACGTCCTCGGCCGGGAGCGAGCAGGCATCCGAGCCGTCCCCGTCACCTTCCGCGCAGGTGTCGCAGGACTGGTCGTCGGGTGTGGTGTTGCGTGAGGTGAAGGACGCGCGGGGGCGTGTGGTGGGGCGGGCGTCGTTCGGTGCGCGGGACTGGGAGCGGCGTAAGGATTCGTATCGGGGTCTGTCGGAGGTGGGGGAGTACACCGATTGGCGGCGTGACGGCGAGGGTCGTTTGTCGGGTGTGCAGCGTGGGTTGCCGGGTGCGGGGGAGCGGGGGAGGTTCTTCTTCGCTGCGCATGGTGATGCGGATGGCTTGGAGTTGGTGAGGGATGACGGGGGTGTGGAGCGGGTCGGTCGTGGGGAGGCGGTGGAGCGTTTCGCGCCGGAGTTGGTGGCGCAGGGGTTCACGAGTATCACTTTGGCGGCGTGTGGGGAGGGGTTGTCTGGGGCTGAGGATGTGGCGTTGCAGGCTGCTGCGGACCGTACGGGTCTGACGGTGTATGTGCCTGATCGTGGGTTCGCTGCTTCGTCTGGTGAGGGTGGTGAGTCCGGTGGTGTGCATCTGCGGGAGAGTGCGGCGGGTGATGCCCGGGGTTGGCGGGTGTACCGTCCGGCTTCCGCGGCTTCGGAGCCTGCGCCGCGGCCGGGTGCGGTGCGCTCCACGGCGCCGCAGGCCCCGCCGGAAGACGAACACTGGAACGCGCCGACCTCCGAGGACCCCGCGGACCCCAAGCCCGCCAACGACCCCCTCGGTATCGACCAGCACCTGGACCGGCGCCGCCCGCCCCGCATCGACCGCGAACTGCCGCCCCCGGCACGGGAGCGGGAGCAGGCCCGGTTCACCGACGACAGCAGGATGCCCGCGCACCTCGACGGTATCCGGCACCTGCTCTCCGGCCTGCCCGAGGAAGTGCTCGCACGCTCCACCGCCTTCGGGGTCAGGGACTTCGCCCTGCGCGGCAGGGAACTGGTGTTGCGCGAGATCGCTCGCGAACTGCAGGCCCGGCCGGACACCCGATGGGGCAAGGGCGGCGTGAACTCGCCGTCCGCCAAGGCGCTCCTGGCCGATATCGACCGGGCGCTCCGCGAGGACCTCGGGGGGCTCAGCGGTGACGGCCGGGAGTTCACCTACACCGACGCCAAGGGCAGGGTCCGGGTGGTGCACCTCGCGGTGCGGCACTACGGGCACTGGGAGCGCTTCACCGATCCGGCCGAGCAACCGCGGAGCATCGGGATGAAGACGCGCGGCCAGCGCCACACCGGCGGTGACCAGTCCCACAGCACCACCTACGCGTTCAACCCGCTGGCACCCCTGTGGCCCCTGACCAAGCCGTTCGGCGCCTTCGCCCGGCTCGGGCTGCGCTTCGCCCACAGCCGCGCGGTCGGCTACACCATGACCGGGAAGGTCATGGCCCGGACCGAGGCATCCCTCACCGGGGCCGCACACCCCAGCGTCGACGATGTCCACTACCAGCTCACCGTCACCGAAGCGGGTGGCACATCGGCGACCGAGGGAGCCGGCACCGCCCCGGTGGCCTTCGGCTTCGCCGTACGCGCCGGACTCCTGCTGCGGCTCGCGGACAGCGCGATGACCGAGTCGAAGGCGGGACGCATCCCCCCGCTCATCACCTATCGGGGCACACAGCAGCACCACCGGTTCGTCGTCACCGAGGACTTCGGCCCGGTGGCCCACATCCGGGACTGGGCCACCGGACAGATCGGGGCCCGTCCGGGCACCAGCGCCTACCGTCAACTCGACACGTTTTTCTCCTCGCAGAACTTCCGCCAGAACTCCCGGCTGCTGGGGGCCGGCACGATGACCACCCCGCCGCTGTTCGGCCAGGACAAGCAGGGCAAGCCGCTGGGTGTCTTCACGGTGCGCACGCTGCCCCGGCGGGCGGTCCTCATCGACGAGACGACGGCCGCCGCGCTCAAGGACACGGCCTGGCTGACCCTCGTGGGCGAACGTGGGCTGTCCATCACCGACGGGCAGGAGATCCAGACCACCGCGGGGCCGGTCTTCCAGTGGCTCGGCCTGGCGGGCACCCGCTTGAACCTGAGGTTCATCCTCGGCTTCGTCGGGCGGTACGGCCACCGGACCACTCGCGCCACCACGCTCGGCGGCGAGGGCGGCAACAAGGTGGAGGGCGCGGTGAAGGACTCCCCGACCGGCCTGTACCTCGTCGAGAAGACCGTCGTCGTCCGGCGCAGCGGCCGCAACCGCGACGCGGCCGGCAACCCCCGCTTCCCCGAGGCACGCTTCGTCACCTGGAGCCTGGACCAGATGCCGAGGGCCGAGGCACGTCGGCTGGCGGGCTGGGACGACGGCACCCGGACGCGTGTCCGCAGCGGTGCGCCCGAGCCCAAGGCGCCCGCGTATCTGACCCTCGACCACCCGCCCACCCTGGGGACCAGCAGGGCTGAGGAGTTCACCCACGACACCACCGACGGGGAGCCGGCCGAGAGCTGGCTCGAAATGCTGGCCGAGAAGGTCGTGGAGGAAGCCGCCCGTGCCTATCCGGGGCTCGTCGCCCCGTTGAGCGAACTCGACCCGGACAACTCCCGCTGGCGCGACGCGGACCACTTCGAGACGGTGCTCAACAACACCCTGGAGATCATCACCAAGGTCTCGCACCACAGCATGGCGTCCAACCTGGAAGGGCTGACCACCCAGGGCATCCGCGTCCGGCTGCGCGAATCCGCCCGCTTCAAGCGCGGCTACCGCTACCTGTGGATCGACGGCGAACTGACCGGCCGCCGGTACGAGGGCACCCAGAACGGACTGGCCGTCAAGTACTCCACCGCGGGCACCGAGAAGCTCGAGGGCGAACACGGGGTGGGCCACGATCAGTACGGCGGTGTGGAAGGCAGCTTCACCCTGCGCACCGTGAACGCCACCCCGCAGGGATTCTCCCGGCGCGGGGGTACCGCGTTCCTCGGCCTGAGCGGTGGGCGCGGCCGGGGGCAGGGCAGCCTGTTCGGGCCCAGCAATGCCACCGAGTCGGCGGTGGGCGGCACCCGGCCGCCGCACCTCTTCAGCTACCAGCTCACCGTCACCGTCAGCCGGGGCGGCTACTGGCGGCTGCCCGCCCTGATGCGCGGGATCGCCACGGCAGGAATCCTGGGCACCCAGCCCTTCGTCTTCCGTGAGAAGAACTCCCTCCTGATCGGCAACGCGGCCGACGGCTCCACGGTGGGCGGCGGCCCCGTCACCGGACGGGTGATCCTCAGTGTTCTCGATGAGCACATGCCGACGACCGACCCGCATACGGACGATGCGGACAACCCCTTCCGCGACTTCGGAAGCCGGATCACCACGGCGCCGATGGAGAGTTCGAAGGCGCTGGCTCTGGCGACATCTGCGCCCGGTGTCGACCTCAACCGTCAGCCGTTCGAGAACCACGCCCAGGTGACGGTCGGCCTCCTCGGCAGCGCCGCGCTGGTCCGGGCGGCCGAGGAATCCCTCACGTCCGCCTCGGGCGGCTCCTGGCACCTGACACAGCAAGGCGCGGCTCCGCACGACGCGGCACTGCTCGCCTTCCAGTCCCCGTATCTGACGGCCAATGCCGACCAGACCCTCGGCCTCTCGGGCTGGCGCGCCACCGAACTGTGGGCGAAGGGGCCGTATCTCAACCGGAGCGGTGTCCTCTTCCACCGGATCGCCGTGTCCGCTCTGTGGGCGATGACCCCGCCGGCGCCGATGTCGGCCACCCTGAAGATGGCCGGCGCCACCCTGACCGGGGGGAAGAACGCCGTCACCTACAACTTCGTGTTCGGCACACAGTTCTCGGTGTCCCAGCCGCAGAGCGGTAGTCGCGGTCCGCTGGGTTCCTATGCGCTCGGCCTCAGCCCGTGGTCGTACGCCCGGGGCCGGACGGGCACCCAGAGCCGCTCCGTCACCAATGAGATCGCGCGCCAGGACAACAGCCACCAGGTGCTGGTGTCCGGCACCGCCGAGCACGACATCGCGGTGGCGTCCAGCGCACTGGGCGGGACGACCGGCGCGGGCAGCCGCCTGGTGCCGGGCGCCTTGGCGAACGCGGCCGGGCGGCAGGTGACCGTCCCCGGCGGCTGGATGGGGCTGCTCTCCGAGCACAGCGCCGTGACCCTGAACCTGATCGACGACGGCTGGGGCACGGCACCGCACTACGACGCGCAGACCTGGTCGCCCCAGCCCTGGCTGGTGGGGAACACCCTGTGCACCTATCCTCTGGGCGAACTCGACCCCTCCGCCGTGATGGCCGCCTTCGACCGTGCGCTGCGCGGACTGTCGCTCCCCGACTCCGACCACGACACCGTCCTGCGCCTGGTGTCGGGCAGGCTGATGCGCGCCCTGCGCGGGGAGATGGAGAACACGGGCCAGACGGTGCCGCTCCGGACCGGGCACTGGGGCTGGGACGGACTGCGCATCGGCACCCGGCGGGCGCGGCTGCGGGTCCAGCTCGTCGCCGGCACCTCCCGCTTCCACCGGCTCGGACACGGCATCGACTGGGAGGACAACCTCTGGGCCATCGCGTCCACCGGCTTCAGTGTGAGCCGGACGCGGGGACCGGAGTTCGGGGTGTCCGTGTCCGAGAGCGCGTACACGGGTAACCCCGACGCCTCGGCGGCCGGTCCCGGCTTCAGCGAGACCGGCTCGGCCCGCCGGACCCTCACCGCAAGCGGTTCCGACAACCCCATGGACACCTGGGCGTTCGCCACCAGCGAGCCCTACGCCGAATACGACACCTCCTACCGGCTGCGCATCGCACTGGAGGTGGACGACGACACCGATGCGGGCACGCCGCCCCCCGAGGGCCGCAGCCGTGACCTCGTCCACCGGGCGCGGAAGGCGTCCCGCTACATCCGCGGCAAGCGCGGTGTCGTCGAGGAGGGGGACGTCGGCACCCTCCGCAAGCAGACACCGCTCAGTCTGATGTCCCCGGACACCGGCCCCGCGGCGGCCACGCACGACGACCCGCTCGGACCGCCCGCACTCCCCGCCCCCTCCGCACCGCGCCGGGTGACCCTCCCGACGACGCACGGGGACGCCGACTGGCGGCGGACCACCCTCCCCGACGGCACGGAGGGTGTGTTCCAGCCGCCCACCCAGGGATTCCAGGCCCGCGGTGTCATCGGTGTCGAGCAGGTCCGGGCGTCCGCGTACCTCGCGCTCGCCGCGGCCTACGACATCGGCTTCCGCGACGACGGCGACGACGCCCTCGTACGGGCCAAGGACACCGGCCTCACCCGGCTGGACACCGGCTCCTCCCACAGCCTGGACGAAGGCACGAACAACACCGTGCTGGCCGCCCACTACTTCCCCGCGCTCGGCCAGGGCTATCCGGTGCCGGGACTCGTCGAGGACAGTCTCGTCGGCGGTGCCGACGGCGCTCTCGTCCTGCACGCCAAGCCGCACTTCGAGCGCGCCGTACTGATGACGGTGGCGCCCGGGACCAACCTCCAGCGCCTGTCGCGACGGATCACGGCCGGAGGTGCGTCCGCCTCGGGAGCGGAAGGGTACGGCGCGGCGTTCGACGTCGGCAGCAGTGCCTCGGCCGAGCCCGCGGGTTCACTGCGGCCGGGGCTCGGCGCCTCCGGTCCCAACGCCACCGGAGCGGAAGGCGGTGCGCACACCCAGGACGTCATGACGGAGACGACCGTCGACCAGGGGGAGGATCTGGCCTTCCTGTTCGCCGTCCCCACCACCTGGCTCAGCAGCGCCGCCGTGCAACGGCACATCAAGGACAGCGCGATCGGCCGGGCGGTGATCTCACCGCTGCGCAAGGGGTGGCCCAAGCGCTTCGGTTCGGCCGGGCAGAAGGCGTACGAGACCGAGGCGGCCGTCATCGTCTGGGTGCGCCAGGACGTGGCCCGGCAGCTCGGACTGATCGACGACACCTCGTTCCCCGAGGAGGCGGCCGCGGCGTGGGAGGCCGTTCAGGAGGCCGCGACGGCATGGGTCGAGGCCGACAAGAAGTACTGGGAGGCCCGCCGCGACTCGGGTGCGGGACCCCGTGACGACCTGGCCCGGACCGGGCGCGAGCTGACCGCCGCCGAGCGGGCGGTGACCGCGGCCCAGGACGCCTGGCGCGCCGCGGAGCGGCCTCTGGCGGAGGCCAGGGCCGCCGCCGAGGCAGCGGACCGGCGCGCCACCACGCTCGAGGCGGAGGCGCGCGCCCGGGCCGCCGAGGAGCGTCGCGCGGCCGAGGACAGCGTGCCCGAGCACGACGGCTGGGCCGAGCTGCAGCGCGAGCGGCTGGCCGAGGCCGACCGGGCGGCCGCCGCGGCCGAACGCCACGCGGTCCACATGCGGGACGAAGCCGCCCGACAGGTGACCAAGGCCCAGTGGGCCCTGGTCCGCGCCGAGCTGGCCGTGCGGGAGGCGACGAGGACGGCGGCCGGCGCGGCCGCGGCCCGGGACGCGGCGCAGGCGAAGATGGACCAGACGCGGCAGACCATCGACGGGCTGCGGGACAAGGCCGAGCGGCTGGCCACCGAATACCACAAGGTGCGCGGCGCCGCCGACCGGCTTACCCGCTGGCACCGGCTCAACGCCACCGAGGACGGGCGCGCCCGTCTCGACGGAACGCCCAAGCCGCCCGCGGTGACCTTCACGGACCCCACCGTGGACACGGAGACCGGCACCGACGCCGAGCCGGAGACTCCTCGTTACACCCCCGGCGACGGCGACGCTCCCACGGGGCTCGTCGCCCCGGATGGCGAGCGGTTCACCCTCCTGGACGTGCCGGGGGACGGCAACTCGTTCTTCCACGCGCTGGCCGAGGGCCTGCACCGTATCGACCCGGAACTGCTGCCGCGCGAGGGCCTGGACACCTCCAGCCGGGAGAGCTTGGTGACCAGCCTGCGGGAGCTGCTGGCCGCCCGCCTTGTCAGCCAGGGCAACGCGGACCTGCTCGCGGTACTGGCGCCGGACACCGAGGACACCTTCACCGGCGACGAGATCGACGCCGCCGGAATCGACCTGGGCGACAACACACCGGAGCGGCGGGAGTTCGACGCGATCCGGGTGGTCCCGGAATCGCTCAGCCTGAGTGCGGGCCACCGGCTCGGCCTGGCCTACGCACAACTCCTGCGCTCCGGCGACACGGAGGGCCGGACCGGCTGGGATCACGCGGCCGCCGACCTCCTGCCGCTGCTCGCGGCCCGCACGTTCGGGGTGCCGGTGCGTGTCGTGACCCCGGACGGGAGCTACCACCACTTCTCTCCGGACGGCAGGGTCGGCACTGACGGTCCGGAGGCCACCGACGGCACGGACACCGCGGATTCCGGCCCGCAGCCCCTCGTGCTGTGGCTGGGCGGGGGGGGCGAGAAGCGCCACTACCAACTCGCCCTGCCCGAGGCGGCGTCCGGCACCCGATCCGCGCCCGGCCTCCCCGCGCCCGCACCGGCGCCGCAGGTCACCACGGTGTCCGAGGACATCCCGGTCCGGTCCCCGGCACACACCTCACCCCCGTGGACCGCCACCGAGCAGCGCGACCAGCGGCCCCGCTTCGACGCCGCGACCGACCACCGCACCCTGACCGGCCCCGACGGACGGGTCTACGATCTGGTCGAGGCCGAGGGCGACGGCAACCGCTTCTACGCCGCTGTCACGGCGGCCCGGCAGCAGGGCCCGGCCGGGCATGGGGTCGGACGACCGCGTGCACGGAACACCTGGCCGGGAGTACCGGGTGGAACGCCGCTGTCGGACCTTCCGCGCGGCCGCGACCCGCGCCACCTCGCCAGCCTGGTGTCGGCCCAGCCGCTGCCCGAAGGGGCCCGTCTCGACCCGGGGGCGGTGTTCCACCACCACGAGGTGGCCGGGCTCCCCCTCGAACTCGACGCCGCCCAGCGAGCCGGACTGCGGCGCGAACTCACCCGCACGGGGGGCCGCGTACCCCGGGCCGTACGGGACGTCCGCGCCAACGAGGAAGCGCTGCTGCGCGAGAACCTGCGGGCGGCACGCCGCTGGGACAGTGCCACCGCGTCGCTGGCGGCCGAACTGACCACGCGCACCGAGGGCATCACCCTGACCCTGGTGTCCGAGGACGGTACATACCGCACCTACGGCAACCCCGGGGCCACCTCCGGGAACACGGTGACCCTCTACCAGCGGGGGACCGAGTTCCTGGTCGCCCGGCCGCGTCCCGCGGCCGACCGGACGGAGACCGGGCGGAACACCCCGTCCGACACCCGGCCCGGCGGCCGGAGCACGCCCGATGGCGAGCGTCGTCCGGCCGAGGGCGGGCCGTCGCAGGACGCGTCCGACGCCTACACCCGCGCGCTGGCGGCCGAGGCGACGGCGGCCTATGCCGAGGCCGCCCTGGCCCGGCGGGAGACAGGCGCGACCCGCGCGCTGGAGCACGCGGGTCGTGTGATGGAGACCGCGGCCGCCGCGCACCGCCGTGCCGATCTGGAGCGCACCGACGCCGTCCGGACCGCGAAGGCCGCGCAGAGCGCGTACGAGCGGATGGACGTCACGGCCGACGGCCTCCAGCGGGCTCAGGACGCCCAGGCCCGGGCCGAACGGGAACTGCGGCGGGCCACCCGGGAACTGGTCCGCAGCGCCCGGGCGCGTGACGCCGTCCATGACCAACTGCGCAGGATCCGGAGCGCTCTGGACGAGGCCCGCTGGGAGCACCAGACGCGTGCGGCCGAGCGCGCCGAGGCATGGCGACGCGACCGCGCGGAGAGCGGTACGCGTACGGAAGGCAGCGGCCTGGCGAGTGACAAGGGCGATGCCGCCACCGACACCCGTAGCGGGTCCCGCGGGGACGTGGCGCTGCCCCCGCCGCCCGGATCCGCCCCCGCCGACCTGGAGCATCCGCACCACCAGGACGAGGCCGAGACGGATGGGAACCAGCCCGGTGACTCCCCGGCCGCCACCTCGGGCACCGGCTCCGCCGCGCCCACGCTCTCGTCGCTGCTGCCGGAGGACTCGTGGTGGCGGCTGTTCATCGACGCCAATGTGCATTCCGATGCCTTCCGGCTCAGCCCCGACGACGTGGGCGGACACCTGGACGCCCACAAGTACCCCGGCTACCGCCAGAGCCTGATGGAGGCGTACCGCGAAGTCCTCGACGGCGGCGGCCGCACCGGCCGCGACTGGTCCCGCATCGACGCGGACGCGTACGAGGAACTGCACGACATGGCCACCCGGTACCTCGTCACCGGCTCCGGGCAGAACACCGCCACCACCTGGTCGGGCCATGAGCAGGGGCGGACCACGATGCGCCCGATCGGCAGCGACGGGGTCGCCGACGACCTCAAGGAAGAGGTGCTGCTGGGGCGTCCGCTGCTGGTCTCCATCACCGACCGCTACCCGGCGGGGAGCCCCAAGCCGCTCGTCGTCTTCCACCACGGACTCCACGGCGGCCAGGTGTCCATCGACTACTCCCCCCGGGAGGCGCGCGGGATCGTCCAGGCCGCACTGGACCGCTACTACGCCGAGGTGGAGGCCGCGGCGAGTCCCGACGACAAACTGCGGGCGATCGCCCGGGTGACCCGGACGCTCCAGATCCTCCAGCCGTTCACCGACGCCAACAGCCGGGTCAATGTGCACATCCTGATGCACAAATTCCTGCTGGAGCAGGGGTTCCGGCCCTCGGTGCTGATGGACTCCCGCTCGCTGTTCCTCGGCGGATTCACCGTCGGTGAGATCGCCGAGCGGCTGAAGGAGGGCATGGTCCGTTTCGACCGCCACCGGCGGTGGGCGCGCTGGGACCGGCTCGCCGGGTCCCCGCAGGCCCCGGACTCCGGCACGGTGGACCAACTGGCCGACGCCATGGGTATGGCGGACCTCACCGGCACCCCGGACGAGCGGCTGCGGCGGATGAAGGAGACGGCGCGCACCGCCCAGGCCCTCCTCGGCCCCGATGTGCACGGTACGGACGCGGCGGACCGGGAGCGGCTGGCCGCTGTCCACGCGCTGACCGCCCCGGCCCTGGCACGCTTCCCGGGTCAGAGTGCCCCCGAGGCCATCGTCGGCCTCACCCAGGAGGTGTTCTCCCTCGAGACCACGGACGATGTGACCGAGGACCACCTCGTCTCGCTCCTCGCCGCCGTCACCGAGGCCCAGGCCCAGGACCGGCCCGTGGACCTCGACACCCTGAGCTCCCTGGCCGTACCGCCGCAGGGCGACGAGGAGTCCGAGGACGGCTCGGAGGACGCGTCGGTCGACGGGGCGCGGTCCGCGTCCCCCGCCGGGGAAACCCACTGGAACGCGCTCGCGTATGTAACGCCCGACGACGGTCTCAAGCCCCTGGTGTTCGAGGCCTCGGAGCTGACCGGCGGCGCCCCGGCGAGCTCCCCCGACGATCTCGTCGAGGCACTGATGCCGCGACTGGCCCAGGAGGCGCCCGGCGGCTTCCGTCTGGTGCTGCGGGCCGGAGTCCGTTCACTGGGCGGCGATCCGACGCGGTTGGTCTCGGATCTGGTGAACGAGCTGGACGCGCCCGTGGACCTGCTCCTTGCCGGCCGCGACGGCACCGTGCGACTGCTGCGGTTCGATGATCACGGCGACCACGAGGACCTGGGCCCGGTGGGGACGGACACCACGGAGTCCACCGCCTACCCGCACAGCGGTCAGATCAACGCCACCCCCGACCTCGCCGACGACTTGAGCGGTCTGGACCTCGACTCGGGCAGCCGTACCGCGCCCTGGTCGGTGTCGTCGTGGCGGACGGCCGGGTCGCCGGGTGCGGTGCGGTTCGCGAGTATGTACCGCGACCGTGAGTGGCGTCAGCTCAGTGCGGAGTACGAGTTCGTCGTGGCCCAGCAGTTGGGCGAAGACCCGGCGACCATGGACGCCGCCCGGCGTGCGGTGGTCCGGCTGTACGAAGACCTCACCGCCCGGATGGGCGAGGCCGAGGCGCTGCGCGCGTTCTTCCCGCCCGGCGAGGCTCCGGTGGACGGCCGGGCCGCGCTGGAGCGGTTGCGGACCCTCCCGGCGGGTCCGGAGAGCCTGGCGCAGCTGATGGCGACGTTCACGCGTGCGGTGTACGCGGGCCAGGAGTTGCCGTCCGCTGTGCAAGAGGCGCTGTCGCGGCCCGATGGCGAAGGACGGTTCCTGCCCGGGAGCGCCTACCGGGAGGTGCACGACGAGCGTGGTCGGCGCCGTGTGGGCGGTGTGTGGGGTCCGGCGTCGCGGCTGTTGCAGGTGTACCGGGACCTGGGTGCGTCGGCGGAGGAGTTGCGGGAGTTCCGTGGCGCTCTGGTGGCGTGGATGGTTCCGGCGGATCTGCAGTCGTTGTCGGAGATCATGCGTACGTCGCACCGTATGGGTGTGGGGGATGCGGCTGAACGTGCCGCGGTCGGTGACGACGGGGCACGGCTCCACGTCTGGGCGCACACCGCCTTCGGGCTCGCGGACGTGTCGGACGACCTGTTGCCGCCGCATCAGATCCTGTACGGCGAGCGCATGAGGTACTCCGCCGAACTCACGGGCGGGATCGACGTCCCCGACACGATGGCCGCGGCGGTCGATGCCGCGCTCAAGGGCGCCTCTCAGAAGGGAAACAACCGCCGCCAGGCCCTGAAGGGCGACAACCCTCGCGGCCCTGCCCTGCGAGGGTGGCTCCGTCGCCACGGAGCCCGCGGCACCGAAGCGCTGAAGCGGCTGAGCCCCGCGCATCTCACGGCGCTCCACCTCTACAGCGAGCCCGACTACCGGCTGATGAAGGCGGTGATGAACGGCCAGCGGCTCGGTACGGCGATGAGCCGTCATGTCGTGCGTCTCGCCACGCGGGCGCTTGTGCGGCAGGCCGTGGACGAGGGCTGGATCTTCATGGTGCCGATCACCCTTCGGAACCAGCCCGATTTCCAGGAGCTGTACGACGAGTTGGACGAGCTGGGCGACCTGGTGACCGCGAGCGACGAGCTGTCGTCGCTGCTGCGGCGGCTGGACGAGATGGCGGATGCGGTCCACGACGAGTTGTCGTTGCATGTGGACATGGCGATCGAGGCGCTGGAGTTGCTGCCGCCGGTCGTCGGTACGGTGTGGTGGGGCGACCGTGGTGTGCCCGGACAGCTCGACGAAGAGCCGGTGGACGGGCCGGTCTACGGCGTCGACACCATCACGGTTCCGTTCTTCCGCAGCACCTCGCTCGACCAGGAAACGGCGCTGCGCAAGTTCGCACTGGCGGACAAGCCCCTGCCGCACGGTACGCATCGCGCCCTGGTGGAGATCGCGAGCTCCACGGGGCGGGACATCGCCCCCTTCTCCGAGCACTCCGATGAGGACGAGGCCCTCTACCCGCCGGGCACGGTGTTCCGCGTCACCGGCAGGAGCGTCCTGCAGGACGCGAAGGACGGTCTCTCCTACGAGCTGATCTCGGCCGAAGAGGCCCCACCGGCCTCCGCACCCCAGGTGAACGACGCGGCTGAGGCTCAGCCTGTGGTGCGTGAGGTGCGTGGTGGGGATGGCCGGTTGGTGGGCGCGGTGTCGTTCGACGAGGGTGACTGGGCGTCCCGGCGTGGGGATTACGGGCGGCTGGACGGGGCTTCGGGGTTTGTTGCGTGGGAGCGTGACGGGGCGGGACGGAAGGTTGCCGGTTCGGGTGTGTTGCCGGGCGGCGGGAGTGCGGAGGGGACGTTCTTCTTCGCATCGCATGGTGGTGCTGATGGGTTCGGGCTGGCGACGGATGGCGGTGGGGTGCGTCGTGATGATGGGGCGTATGTGGGGCGGTTGTTGGAGGGGGTGCGGGAGCGTGGTTTCCGCAGTGTGACGGTGCTGTCGTGTGGTCCGGGTGATGTGCCGGGGAGTGTGGCGGAGGCGCGGGCGCGGGCTCGGCGGATTGCCGAGGTGTCGGGTCTGACGGTGCATATGGCGACGGGTCGGGTCGCGGTGACGTCGTCGTCGGAGGGCGGTCCGGCCCGTATTCATCTGCTGGAGGATGCGCAGGGCCGGCGTACGGAGTGGGTGACGGAACATCCGCCGAGGTCGGCCGGATCGGGGACGGCTCCCGCGGCCGGGACCTCTGCGGACATCACACCGGCCGACCCGGACATCGCCTACCCGGACGCCGGTCATGTCAACGTCGACGCATCCGACTCCGACGGTGGATCGGAGGCCATGGACCTCGACTCCGACGCCGAGATCACTCCCGACGAGGGCCATGCTGCCGAGGACATGGATCTCGATTCCGACCTCGACGACTACTTCGGTTCCGACACGGACGAGGAGGGCTCCCCGGCCTGGTCGGTGTCGTCGTGGCGGACGGCCGGGTCACCGGGTGCGGTGCGGTTCGCGAGTATGTACCGCGACCGTGAGTGGCGCCGGCGCAGTGCGGAGTACGAGTTCGCCGTGGCCGGGCGGGTGGCCGCGGATCCCGCGACCACAGAGGCGGCCCGCCGGGCCGTGCGCCGCATGTTCGAGTCGCTGGCCGGGCGTGTGGGTGTCCCCGGGGCACTGCGCACGCTCTTCCCGGCGGATCCTGCGCCCGGTGCCGCACTGGAGCGTCTGCGTACTCTTCCGGCGGGGCCGGACACCGTGCGCGAATTGCTGGGCGCGTTCGCGCGTGCGGTGTACGCGAGTGGTGACATGCCCGCCGGTGTGCGGGAGGCATCCTCCGGATCCGGTACGGGCCGTGGGCGGTTCGTGGCGGGGAGCGCTTACCGGGAGGTGCACGACGAGCGTGGTCGGCGCCGTGTGGATGGTGTGTGGGGTCCGGCGTCGCGGCTGTTGGAGGTGTACCGGGATCTGGGTGCGTCGGCGGAGGAGTTGCGGGAGTTCCGTGGCGCTGTGATGGCGTGGATGGTTCCGGCGGATCTGCAGTCGTTGTCGGAGATCCTGCGTGCGTCGCACCGTATGGGTGTGGGGGATGCGGCTGAACGTGCCGCGGTCGGTGACGACGGGGCACGGCTCCACATCTGGGCGCACACCGCCTTCGGGCTCGCGGATGTGCCGGACGCTCCATTGCCGCCGCATCAGGCCCTGTACGGCGAGCGGATGACCTACTCCCACAGGATCACCCGTGGTGCCGATCTGCCGTCCGACCTCGTCGGCATGGTCGACAAGGCGATCGAGGGCTCGCTGTCCGCCAAGCCCGGGAGCAGGGCCGAGCGACTCGGCTCATGGCTCCAGAAGTACGGGCCGCAGGGCATGGAGACGTTGAAGCGGCTGACCCCCGCGCATCTCACCGCCCTCTACCTCTACAGTTCGCCCGACTACCGGCTGATGAAGGCGCTGCTCAACGGGGAACGGCTCGGAGCCGCGATGGGGCGGTATCTGCTGCGGCACAGCGTCTGGTCGATGGTCGCCAAGTCGGTGCGGAGCGATGAGATCACCACCCTTCCGACCACGCTGCGCAATCAGCCCCATTTCCGCGACCTCTTCGCGGAGCTGCGGACCCTGGACAGCTTGAGCACTCCCAGTCCCGCACTGTCGAGGCGTCGACAGCGGCTGGAGCGGATGGCGGACCGGCTGTACGCCGAGTTGCCGTTGCACATCGACATGGCGATCGAGGCGCTGGAGTTGCTGCCTCCGGTCGACCGCACGGTGTGGTGGGGCGACCGCGGTGCGCCCGGCGGCCTGTACGACGAGCCGGTGAACGGTCCGCTCTACGGTGTCGGGACCATCTCCGTCCCGTTCTTCCGCAGCACTTCGCAGGCCAGGCACGCGGCGCTGCGGTTCGCGCTGAGCAGCAGGCGCGCGCCGGAGGACTCGCACCGGGTGCTGGTCGAGGTCCGGGACTCCACGGGCCGCGACATGGGGCCGTTCTCCGCCTATCCCGTCGAGGACGAGGCGCTGTATCCGCCCGGGAAGGTCTTCCGGGTCACCGGCAGGTCACTGATGCACGACAAGGAGAGCGATCTCCGCTACGAGTCCATCACGGTCGAGGAGGCTGTCGAGGACCGCGTCGTCCAGGAGCTCGATGCCGCTCCCGGTGTTCCGGCTGAACCCGACTCCGCCGAGCCGGTGCCGGTGGTGCGTGAGGTGCGCGGCACGGACGGCCGTGTGGTGGGTTCGGTGTCGTTCGACGAGGGTGACTGGGCGGCGCGGCGTGAGGGCTATGGCCGGTTGGACCAGGCTTCGGACTTCGTCGCATGGGAGCGGGACGGGTCGGGCGCGCTGGTTGCGCGGACCGGTCGGCTGCCCGGTGGCGGCTCGGCAGGGGGGACGTTCTTCTTCGCCTCGCACGGTGGGGCGAACGGCTTCGCTCTGACCACCGCCGACGGTGGGGTGCGTCGCGATGACGGCTCGTACGTCGGCCGGTTGTCGGCGGGTGCGCGGGGTCGTGGTTTCCGCAGCGTGACGGTGCTGGCGTGTGGTCCCGGAGGGGCTGCCGGCGCGCGGGCGCGGGCTCGGCGGATCGCTGAGGTGTCAGGTCTGACGGTGCATATGGCCACGGGCCGGGTCGCGGTGACGGCGCCGTCGGAGGGTGGTCCGGCACGTATTCATCTGCTGGAGGATGCGCAGGGCCGACGTACGGAGTGGGTGACGGAACATCCGCCGGGGAGCGCGGGATCAGGGACGGTTCCCGCGGCCGTGACCTCTGCGGACACCACACCGGCCGACCCGGACATCGCCTACCCGGAGCCCTGGCAGTTCAATGACCCGGACTCCGTGGACCGTTCATGGCAGATCGCGTCCTGGAAGATCACCGGTTCCCCGGACACCCCCCGGTTCACCGGCTATTACCGTGACCTGAAGTGGCGGCGCCTCAGCCTGGAATTCGAATTCGCGGTGGCGCAGGCGCTCGCCGAGGATCCGAAGGTGGTCACCGCCGCACGGCAGGCTGTCGGGCGCCTCCGCGACTTCTTCTCCACGTATTACGGCCCACTGGTGGCGGATCAGGCGTTCCTCGCACCGCACGATCCGAAGCGGGGCAGTGTCAGGCGGCTTGTGGGGTCCGGCTCCACAGCCTCGTTGGACGAGCTGATGCGCGCGTTCATGGACGCCGCCTTCACCAACACCGCCGCGCCGATGACCCTCGGCCGGGCTCTGCCCGGTCAGATCGGCTTTGCGGGACACCCCATACGCCTGGGCGCCACCGGTGTGAACCGGAACCGCTACGACGAGCGGGGCTTCCGCCAGGTGGGGGGCCTGAACGGGCCGGCGCTGTGGCTGTTGCAGAGCTTCGCGCTGACCGGGGCGTCCAGGCAGGAGCTGAACGACTTCCGCAACGCGGTGATCGCCTGGACCGTGACGAAGGAACTGCACTCGCTGCACGAGGCCCTGCGTGCGTCGCACTTCGTCGGCTTGGGTGAGTCCGAGGAACGCATCGCGACGGGACGGGACGCGGTGCGGACACAACAGTGGGTCAGGAACCACCTCGTCCCCTGGGCGGTCGTCGACCAGAGTATTCACCAGCCTGATCTCCTGGATAAGCTGGATCTTCCTCACCTGGACCTGTACGACGCGACGATGTCGTTCACCCGGGACGAGACCGGGACTCTCGCCATCCCTGACCATCTGATGGCGATGCTCGATGACGCCATGTCGGACAACCCCGGGGATGTTCTCGCCGGCACCGGCAACCGGACGGCGCTGGACGAGTGGCTGCAGCAGTACGGGGAACAGGGCCGCGAGGCGCTGCTGAATGTGCAACGCCCCCACATCACGGCTCTCTACCTCTACAGCTCGTCCGACTACCAGCTCATGAAGACCTTGCTGAACGGGGAGAGGTTCGGTGAGGGCGTAACCCGCTGGATGGTGCGGGCAGCCGCCTGGAAGCTCGTCAAGAAGGGGTGGGCGGACTCGAGGCGTCTGAAGAGCATCGTGCCGGTGACACTGCGCACCCAGCCAGGCTTCTCCGAGCTGTGGGCCCGACTCGAGGCCCTGCCCGACCTGGCTCCCGGCCCCGAGCTGGCGCGGTTGCGGCGCACGCTCGACGGGATCTCCGACCGGCTCCTTCCCCAGCTGAAGCTGCACATCGAAATGGCCGCGGAGGCACTGGAGATACTGCCGCCGGTCAACCGCACCACCTGGTGGGGCGACCGTGGTGTCCCCGGCCCGCTGGAGGGGCCGGTGCCCCCGTCACCGCTGTACGGCGCCGATCTGCTGACGATGCCCTTCTTCCGCAGCACGTCCCTGACCCGGCACGGGGCGATGAGGTTCGTGCTGAGGAACAGGCCGTTGCCGTCGGGATCCCACCGGGCGATGGTCGAAGTCGGCAAGTCGACGGGCAGGGAGATCACCATGTTCTCCCGTTACCCTCACGAGAAGGAGGTCCTCTCCCCGCCCGGCGCGACCTTCCGCGTCCTCACCCGTGCCGTCAAGAGCACCGAGGAGGGCGTCGAGTACGAACTGATCAGGGTCGAGGAGCACCACGCCGCGCCGTTGCCCGCCGCGCCCCCGGCCGCCCCCGCGACCGGGAACCGGTCCGGGTTCGGATCCTTCTACGCGGACCCGCGCTGGTGGCGGACGAGCGAGGAGTACGAGAAGGCCCTGGGCCGGGCACTGGCCGCCGATCCCGCCGTGCTGACGGCGGCACGCGCGGCCGTCCGCACCCTGCACGCCTATCTGGCGCGCCACCTCGGCGCCCGCGCGGCCACGCTCGCCTTCACACCGGGCCTCACCACGGACGGCGGGATCGAGGACGGCACGGCGTTCCTCCTCGACGACGGGTCGGCGGCCACCGTGCCGGAGCTGATGAGCGCCCTCGTCGTGGCCGCCTATGCGCACAGCGGCCGGGGCGAGGACCGTTCGCTCCGGGGACTGTGGCGGGACCGCCCGGACGTGAATCTCTTTCAGATGCCCACCACGGAACCTGTACCGGTCCCGCACCCCCGGAACGACCTCGGGTTCCGCGAACTGCACCGAGGTCTCGGTCACCGCGCCGCCGACGGCCGGGCAGCGGGTGTGGAGTGGCTGCTGTGGGCGTTCCGCGGGCTGCCCTACACCGAGCCGGGCCTGCTGCTGGGGCTGCGGAACGCCTTGTTCGCACTCCATCTGCACCACGGGAACCATTCGCTGGCCGAACTGGTCGAGGCCGCTCACCAGGTCGAGGTGCGTGGTGAGGCAGAGCCGCGCCCGGCGGACGTCGACGCGGTCCAGCTCTACACCTGGGCCGACACCGCCTTCCGGCCCCGGCACCGCATCACCCCCGGACCCACATCGGCTGCCGGGACCGGCGGCGACACCGCGCTGACCGGGCAGCCGCTGCTGCCTCACCACCGGATGTACCAGCGGAGCACCCAGTGGCTCACCCCCTGGCTCACGGGCAACGCCGCAGAGACCGCCGCGATCATCAAGCTCACCGGTGTGCCGGGCGGCCCCTGGACCGCTCAGGACCTGGAGACGCTGCCCTGGCCCACGGCGGCGGCGGGGCAGGAGCGGCGTGCCGCCCTGCGTATGTGGCTGCTGCGGCAGGACACCCGCACACAGCCCGACGGGCTCACCGCCGCGCACATTCCCGCGCTCTACCTGGCCGGCGGCCCCGACGTCCGGCTGTTCGAGCCGCAGTACATCGACGGCCCGGACGCACTGGGGCACCTCCGCAACGCCCTGGTGGCCCTGACCACGCAGGGCTTCCTCGCCGGCGGGGCCGAGAGCCACTTCCCGCTGCTGCTCCTGCGCGACCGGGAGTTCCGTTCGCTGGTGCGGCAGGCCAGGCAACTCCCCGCCACGGCCCACGACCGGGCGGCATGGCTGACCACCCTCCGGCAGCAGGCCTCGGTCGTCGCCGAGGCACTCGCCGTCGACATCCACGGGGAACTGGCCATCCACCGGCGCATGGCGCGGGAGGCGCTGGCCCTGCTGCCGCCCATGGGCGGCAGCGTGTACTGGGCGGGCCCGGAGTCAGTGGGCACCACCCTCCCCGGCCTCACCTTCGTACGCGCGTCCTTCAGGGCCAACTCGACCTCGGCTGAATCCGCCGTGACCACCTTGGTGGCGGCTGACGCGCAGCAGGGGCAGCAGCGCCACGCCCTGTACGAGGTACAGGCGTCCTCCGCGCGGTCCATCACGCCGTTCGCCCGGATCCCCGGGTGGCAGCAGGCGCTGTATCCCGTTGAGACCACCTTGCAGGTGGTGCGGCGGGAGATCCGCTGGGACCAGAAGCACAAGGTCCGGTACACGCATGTGACTTTGCGGGAGCTGCCTGCCGGAACCCCGGCCGGGACGTGGAACCGCGAAACCGTGACCCACGCCGTCATCGCACCCGACGGCACGTCGACCGGTGTCACCAGCCACACCGATCCCGAGCGCTCCTCACTCGCCCGGAACGCAGGCGAGTCGACGAGTACCCGGTCCTCCGCGGACGCAAGCTGGGCCCAGGGCGACACGACCGTGCCCCTGCCCCAGGGGTCGGCGACCTTCACCACCCCCGGCGTCGGGCAGTCGCCCCGGACCGCTCCCTCCGTCCCGGTGAGCCCCTCGCCCGACACCGCCGCTGCCCGGCCGCACGATCCGTGGCCGGACGCCGACAGCTTCAGCGGCCTGTACGACGACGCGCGCTGGTCCGAGCTGAGCCGTGGGTACGAACGCGCGCTCGGGCGGGCCCTGGCCTCGGACCCCCGGGTCATCGCGGCGGCCCGTGCCGCGGTCCGCGCCCTGCGCCGGCACCTCGCGACCGAACCGGGCGGTGACACCGCCGCGGTGAGGACCTTCTTCGCGCCCGGCGAGGACGGATCCTTCGACCACACCGCCGCGCTGGACCGGCTGCTGGACCCCGCGGGCGGGGCCTCACTGCCGGAGCTGATGGCCGCGTACGCCCGCGCGGCCGGACTCCACGACCACTTCCACGATCCGGCACCGCTCCGGCGGGAAGGCAACCTGTACCAGGACCTCCACATCGGCCGCGGCCTCCCCCTGGCGCACGGTCCCGCCGGCCTCGCCCGCGACGCGCTGGCGCGCTACCGGGAACTCCCCGGAACAGAGCCATCCGATGTGATGGCGTTCCGCGAGGCGGTCCTCGGCTGGCTGCTGCCCGTCGGCCGCCACTCCCTGATCGAGATCCTCCCCGCCACCCACACCCTCGGCCTCGGGGACGCCACCGAGCGGGCCGCGACCCTGGGGGACGCGGTGCACCTCTACCTGTGGGCCGACCGTGAACTCGCCCCCCGCCGCCGGACCGGCGACTCCACTGCCGCCGCCGACGCCCTGCGGCTGCCGCACCGGCGTCTCGCCGGCGCGCACACCGGTCAGGTTCCCGCGGGCACCGACGGCACGGTTGCGCGGGCGGACGGCGTCGCGGATGTCGTGCGGCGCATCGAGCGACTGCTGCTGACGGACACCGAATCCGGCACCTCCACCCTGCTGCCGCGGGAGAAGGCGCTGCTCGACTGGCACCGGCAGCACGGCGACGCCCTCACCGGGCTCGACACCGCCCACATCGCCGCACTGCGCCTCCTCGACGGTCCGGACGCCCCCCTCTTCTCCCGGGACTCCTCCCACGCCTCGGCGACGCTCATCATGAACGTCCTCGCGCGTGAGTTCCGCTCCGGCCTGCCCGCCCTCCCCACACTGCTGCTGCGCGACCGGACCATCCGTGATCTCGCCACCGCTGCCCGGGCCATCCCCGAGTCCGCCGGCGACCGGGCCGAACGGCTCGCCACGCTGCTCCAGGCCGCGTACCAGCGGGCCACCCAGATCCTGCCCGCACTCCAGGCCGAGCTGCGCCTGCACATCGGCCTCGCCTCCGAGGCACTCGCCGTACTGCCGCCCGCCGGGGCGACGGTGTGGTGGTCCGACTGGCTGCCCGGTGAACTCCCGCAGGGCGACGGGGACGCAGCACCCCCGGGAACGCTGGACGAGGTCAGTACCTCGCCGTTCCACCTGACGCGCCGGTCCAGGGAGACCGCGCTGGGAGAGCTGTGGGCCCTCGGCGCCGAGGTCCCCGGCCACCATCCGGTGGTCTTCGAGGTGGAGCGCTCCTCCGGACGGGACATCGCCACCTTCTCCGGGGACCCGGAGCGCACGCCGGTCGCGTATCCCCGTCACGCAGACTTCACGGTGCGCGAACGCTCGCTGCGCGTCGACCCCGTGTCCGGCCGCCGCTACGAACATGTCCTGCTCGCCGAGACCACCGCCACCCGTCAGGCACTCGCCGCCCCGCCGGCGCGCTCCGGGCCTCCCGCCTACCCGGCCTCCGGCTACTGGAACAGCCCGTGGGCGGAGCAGCCCACCGGGACCTCCGCGGACGCACTGACGGTCCAGGAGATCCGCGCGGGTGGACGTGTCGTGGGCAAGGCGTCGTTCTCCCCTGACGACTGGGCGCTGCGCGAGGGTGCCTACGCCCGTCTCCCCGAAGCCACCCACTACACCGAGTGGAGCAGGGGACCGGGCGGCGAACGGACCGCCCGGAAGGTCCCGCTCCCCACCACTGCCGCCGGTACGTTCTTCTTCGCCTCCCACGGCAGCGAGAGCGGCTACGCGCTGGCGCACGAGAACGGCGGAGCCACCGATGGGGACGGCGAGGCCGTGGCCCGGCTGCTCGGCGGCGCCGACCTGGCCGCCGCCGGCTTCACCAGCGTCACGATCCTGTCGTGCGCCACCGGAACCGTGCCCGACGGCGACAGCGCAGAACAGGCCATCCGCCGCGCCCAGGCCGTCGCCGATGTCACCGGTCTCGACGTGTACATCAACACCGGCACGGTCGCGGTGACCCCTTCCGAAGAGGATGGCGCCGCCGTCATCCACCTCCTGGAGGACGCGGACGGCCACCCCACGACCTGGCAGCGCGTCCGCCCGAGTCGGCCGGCCGCGCTGGGCGGCACGGCGTTGGACCCCGTGGTCCCCGCCACCGTTCCCACGGCCACCGGGACCGGCACGAACGCCTGGAGTGTGCCCGGGTGGCGGGTGGCGGGCTCGGCCGAAGCGGTGCGGTTCGCCTCGTACTACGGGCAGCGGGAATGGCGCCTGCTCAGTGTCGAGTACGAGGCCGAACTCGCCGAGACGTTGCTCGCCGACCCGGCGATCACGGAGGCCGTCGTCCATGCCATCCGCCAGCTCCACGACTTCCTGGCCCGGCGGCACGGACCAGCGGCGGCGGACCGTGCGTTCTTCCAGGAACCGGCGGCCGGGCGCTGGCTCCGGCAGCCGGGCGCGGTCCGTCGCTTCCTCCAGTCGCGGCCGTCCCTGTCCGATCTGCTGAACGCATTCGCCACCGCCGCGTACGGCGATGGACCCGCCTCCCTGAGCAACACCCTTCCCGGCAGCATCGCCCTGCCGTGGCCGGAGCGGCCGCAGCAACACGGTGGGGGGACCTACCGGGAGGCACACGATCTGCGCGGCTTCCGGCACGTCGGCGGGCTGTCGGCACCCGTCGGGGGGATGCTCCAGGCGTACCGGGCGATCGGGACCGACCACGCGGAGCTGCTGGAGTTCCGCAAGGCGCTGATGACCTGGGCCATCCTGACGGGGAGCAATTCGCTCCAGGAGGTGCTGCGCACCTCGCACCTCGTCGGCGTGGGCGACGCCGCGGAGCGCACCGCGCTCGCCCAGGAGGGCGCGCGTCTCCACCAGTGGGCCGAGCGCACGCTGGCCTTCGGCCCGCAGCTGCCTCATCGCACGCTGTACGAGCGCGAAGTGAACCTCACCACCGAGGACGGCACCCCGGTCGCCGAGTCGATCAGCCAGGAGTTCGAGGCCGCGGCGGAGACACGTGGCGCCGTGAGCGACTTCGACCGGTACGCAGCCGCTCGGCAGTGGCTCGGGGAGTACGGGGAAGAGGGTATGGAGGCGCTGGCCCGGCTGACACCAGGGCATCTGACGGCGCTGTACCTCTACACGGCCGCGGACCACAAACTGCTCAAGACCTATGTCACCGGTGGTCGCTTCGGCGATGCCGTCGGCCGTTGGATGGTCCGGCGGCGGGCCTGGCAGATGGCGCTGGACCTGCGGCGGAGCGACGAGGCGGAGGTGCCGCTGACGCTGGCCGCCGATCCGTTGTTCAGCCAAGCGGTCGATGGGCTGAAGCCGTTGACGGAGTCCGGGGATCCCGATCCGCTGGACCCGCGCCTCGTGGCGCTCCGGCGCCAGGTGTTCGCGGCTGCGGACCGTCTGTACCAACAGCTTCCCCACCATGTCGAGATGGCCGTGGAAGCCCTGGAACTGCTGCCGCCCGTCAACGGGCCGGTGTGGTGGGGAGGCTGGAGTGCCGGAGCGGTGGCCGAGGTACCCGCGGACTCGCCGCTGCTGACCGCCGACACGCTGTTCATGCCCCGGTTCCGCAGCACCAGCCGCGACGAGGACACGGCCATGGACTTCATGCGGAGCGAAGAGGACACGGAGGGCCGCACCCACCCGGTGCTGGCACACGTCCCCCATTCGTCCGGGCGGAACATCGCACCCTTCTCCAAATGGCCGCATGAGGAAGAGGTGCTGTATCCGCCGGGCACCCCGTTCCTGATCACCGACCGGACGGCGGAGAAAGACCCGGACACGGGACTGGATTACGGCAGGTACGACCTGGAGGAGATGCCGTCCTACCCGGACGTGGCGTTCCACAACACCGCCGCCCCGGCCGGCGGCGAGCCCGACGACGAGCCCGGATCCGGGTCTCCCGCCGACGCGCAGGACACCACCGCGAGCGTGGCCGGGTACCGGCGCACCGGACCGTACGCCGCCCAGCTCGACGGTGTCCCCTACGCGCTGCACGCGTCACCGGAAGACGGCGACCGGCCCGTCGACGCCCTGCTGTTCACCCTCCGGTACGCGGCTCCCGCGGCGCTCGAGGCCGCCGGGGTCGACTCGGCCGACTCCTTCCGCGACTGGCTGGCGCGGCACATCACCGACGTGGACCTGTCCGATGTCGCCCTGCCCCCGCTGGACCGTGACAGGCAGCTCCCGCTGAGTCTGCTCGAATCCGCCGGTGTGCAACTGACCGCCGCACAGCGTATGCAGGGAGCCCTCCTCGGCGATGTGATTCCCGCCGCGGACGTCACCCTGAGCCCCATCCAGAGGTTCCGTCTCGCCCTGGCCGACCCCTCGTACGGAGTGGCCGAACAGGAGCCGACGGCCCGGGCGTTCGCGGCGACGGCCGCCCGCGAGCTGGGCGTCGGCGTGGCCGTGGTGGGCGAGGACGGTTCCGTGGACACCTACGGCGGGGGAGGGACGGACGACAGCGCCCTCCTCGTCCTCGACGGCGACCGTTCCCTCGCGGGACTTCCGCACGGTCCCGAGGAGAGCCCCGACCAGCAGGTGCTGCGCCGGGTCACCGATGCCCTCACCGCCGCGCCCGACTCCGTACGGCGCTGGCTCGGGGGGCGCACCGCGGACGACCGCCGCAACGCCGGGGAGCGCGCGCCCGAGTGGATCCAGGCGCGTATCCGGTACCTGGAGGAGGGCGAGCGCTTCGAGGAACGGCTCGGCTGGTACCTCGGCGACCACGAGGCCGCCAACGACCAGCTCGAGGTCATGGTGCGCGCCGTATGGGACCGGGCCGTGGCGGCCGATGTCTGGCAGGGGCTCGGCTCGGCCGACTTCACCGTCGACGGCACGGTGGGCACCGGACGGGACCAGTTGCTGGCGGTGGTCGAGTCGGGCAACCTGCGGGAGCGCATGGGGCTGCTGTGGGTCGGCGCCCGGACCATCTCCGGTCTGCTCGGCAGTCCGGACCCCGATCCGCCGCTCATCCACGCCGAGCGCGGCGACCGGCTGCCCTCCAGCACCATGGCGGCCTACGAGCAACTGCGGGAACAGGCCCGCGGACTGCCGCCCGCCGACCAGGCGCGGCTGCTCGCCGACGCGGAGCGCATGCTGCGGGTGCCGGTGGCCCAGGAGGACGTCCGGCCGGAGCTGAGCGACGCGGAGCGGGCACTGATGCCGGATGACGGTGTCCCGTGGATCCCGGGCCGGAACCGCTGGAACCTGGCCATGGGCAGCCGTCTGCAGTCGGATGCCGAAGCCACCGGTGGCCTCGTACGGGCCGGGACCTCGGGTTCGTCCTACCGGCTGATGATGCAGGCCGTGAAGATGCGCGACGCATGGGGGCTGGACATCGACCTCGGCCTGGTGCGGGTCGCCCTGATGGCGGAGATGCTGTCGGTGGGCCACCACTCGCTGCACGAGATCATGGCGGCCTCCCAGCTCATCCTCGATCACCTGCGTGAGCGCGGTACCCCCGAGTCGCCGGAGCTCGACTACATCGACAACTGGAGCCGCTACTGGCACATCGCCCCGCTGACCGAGGCAGAGCTGCGCGCGAACGTGGCCACCGACGGCCGGTTCCCCGACGAACACGTCCTGGACACCGCCGGCTGGCCGACCGGAGTCCGGGACGACGGACAGGCCGACGGGCCCGGTGACCCGGAGGCGGCGGCCTGGTTCGCGGACCACCGTGGCACGCTGGGCGATGTGCTGGACCTCCTGGCGGCGCTGGGATCCGGCACCGTACTCGACACCTCGGAGGAATTGACCCCGGAACTGCTGCGACGCCTGATCGACGACTGGTTCCGCACACGCGGCCTGGAGCCGTCCGGCTCCCTGGCCGAGGACCTGCGCCGCATACTGGACGACCCTACGTACACCCCACAGAGGAGCTCATGAACGACAACACCGCCTCCGACACCGCGCCGCCGGTCCCCAAGCAGATCGAGGAGGCCGCGCGGCTGGCCCCCGACCACTGGCTGGGTATGGTCGACCCGGCGTGGGCCGGACCGGGTGAGCCTCCGAACTGGGCTGTGGTCGGCCAGTGGAGGTCCGGCCTGGACGGGGAGATCGAGGAGTGGCGCGAGAACGAGGAGTACCGCCCTTCGCCCCAGGCCATGGGCTGGCCCGAGGCGACCGACGAGGTGGACGAAGCGGTGCAGCTCGCCGCCACCGGATACGGACCGGGGGAAGCGGTACCGAGGACCCTCGCCGCGGCGGAGGTCGCCGTGCTGACCGACCCCGCCGGTGACCCGCTGTCCGCCACGGCCCCTGACGGCACGCCGGTGGTCCCCGTCTTCACCTCACCGGTCCATCTGCACACGGCCGGGCGGTTCGGGTTCGAACTGGTCCCCGTGGCACAGCTCGTCGACCGGATACCGCAGGAGCATGTGCTCTACATCAACCCCTCGGGCCCGGTGTCCATGACCGTGGACACCGACGCCCTGCGCGAGGCGCTCGCGGCCGCGGCACAGCAGACGGCCGCGGGGGACGGGACGCCCGAGCCCCCGGTGACCGAGGTCTCGTTGCCCGAGGTTCCGGTGTCCAGGGAACCGATGTCCACGAATGCCGCGTCGGGAGACGAGGGCACCGAGGGACAGCGGAGCTGAAACGCGAACTGCCGCGCCCCCGACGGGGGCGCGGCAGCGGTCGGGCGACCGGGATCAGTGGGCCGTGAAGTACCACTCGTGGTTGTTCTGGCTCTCCTCGTTGCACGGCCAGATGATGAGGTTGCGGGTTTCGGAATCCGCCTCGTACGAGTCCAGGCACTGGTTGTTGCTGGCGAAGTTGCGGATCCAGTAGCGGCCGTCGCTCTGCTTGTCCAGCCACCACAGCTGGTTGTCGTCCGTCGTGCCGTTGCACGGGTACTCCGTGACGTACGAGGCGCCCGAGGCCCCTCCGTAACCCGGCAGGTCCATGCACAGGTTGTCCACCACGTTGCGGATCTGGTACAGCGGGGCTCCGCCCGGACCGGCCTTGCCGTACTTCTTCTCCACGTCCCAGAGCTGGTTGTCCTGCATGGTGCTGTTGCAGGCCGACTGGTGGACCGGCCCGTCCTGGTAGCCGGTACCGGGGATGTCGGCACACGTCTGGTTCGTGTTGTTCTTGATCAGCACATTGTTCAGGAGGGGCAGGTTGCTCGCCTTCTTCTTGGCGGGGGAGCGCGGCTTGGCCTTGGGCTTCGCCGTCGGGCTGCTGGGGGCGGCCGGCGGCGGCTGCTTCGCGGCGGCGGGAGCCTTCTCCTTCTTCTCCTTCTTCGGCTTCTCCTTCTTCGGGGAGGGCGACTCGGGCACGAACGCCCCCGCCCGCGATCCGTCGTCGTCCAGCACGGTGTCGGAGGAGCCGGCCGTGGCCACCTTCTCGCTCTTCTCGTCCTTGTCCGAGACGGCCATGACGAGCAGCGGTACGGCGACGAGCACGGCCCCGGCCATCGCTGCCCCGGCGAGCAGCGGCTTCTTGGGACGGCCGGGGAAGCCGGCGGCCGCGTCGGGACCGGACCCGCCGGGCGCCGCGGCACTGGCGGTGGCCGCGGCGGCGGGCCCCTCGGCCCGTGCCTCCCCGGACACGGTGGCGATGGCACCCCTGCCACGGCCGGACCTGCCCGCCCGGGTCTTGCCCCCGGAGCGCGTACCGGTGGCCGACGCGCCCTCGGAGGCGGCGGTCTCCGGTGTGCCGCTCCCCTCCTCCGTCTCGCTGGCCGTCTCCGCCGCGCCGGTGGACTCACCGTCCGCGCCCTCAGGTTCGGACGCCTCGCCGCCCTCGCCCGCCTCGGCCTCGGGTGAGCCCTTCGCTGCGGGGGCCTTCTTCGTCGCCTCGGACGAGCCTTCCCCGGTGGACGGACCCTCCTCGCCGGACGCGCCCTTCGAACCCTTCGCCCCTGCGGGCGACGACGTGGACGACGTGGACGTCGTACCCGAGCCACCGGTGGCGGACGGCACTCTGCCGGTGAGGTGTGCCTCGACGCTCGCCGCGTCGGGCGTGGCCGCGGACCCCGGGCCGGACACGGACGCCTCGGGCGACGAGGAACCGCGCGCCGGTGCCGCTTCCGGGTCGGGGGACGCGGCTCCGGCGGCCTGGCTGCCGCTCGGCGTCTCCGCGCCACCGGCCTGGTGCTGATCGGACATGGACTTCTCCTCCTGGCCGCTGGACCTCGTGTTCAGCGGCGATGGGGGTGTTGACGGGGGTGAGGGACAGGTCAGCGACCTTGTTCGGGGACGGGCGGGACCACCCGCTCGACGGACGTCTCCGGCGCCATCGGGCCCGCCGCGCGCACATGTCCGGCGACACGTTGCGGATCGGTGGCCGGACGGCCGTCGAGCACACGGGCGAGGCCCGCATGCAGCAACTGTCTCGACGAGGGGGTGAGTGTACGCAGCACCACTTGGCGCGGCAGTTCGGGGAAGCGGTAACGCCCTGTGGAGCGTTCACCGGGGTCCGCGTCCCAGACCAGCACCCGGGCGGTGACGGCGGCGTCGACCAGGGGCAGCAGCCGGTCCCGGGGCATGTCCAGGACCTCGGCGAGCAGTCCGATGTCCAGGTCCGCGCCGTCGGCCGCGGCGTAGGTGAGCATCCGGCGTGCCGGTGGGGCCAGTTCGGCGAGCCGCGCGTGGACCACGCTGCTCACCGCCGCGGGCACCCGCGCCGCCGGGCCGACACGCTGCTCCGGCGGCATCTTCATCAACTCGCCCAGGGTGAAGGGGTTTCCCTCGCCCTGCCGGTGGAGTGCCTCCGCCGCCTGGGGTGAGGCGTTCTCGCCCGCGGCGGCGAGCAGCCCGGCCACATCGGTGGCCGACAGCGGATCCAGGTGCAGCCGGGTGGCGCCGTGCCGGGCCAGTTCTGCCAGCAGCGCGCTCGCGGCGGGCTCTTCGGTGTCGCGCAGGGCGCAGACCAGGACGACCGGAGCGTCCCGCAGGACGGCGGCGAGCCGGCGCAGCAGACCGTGGAACTCCGGGGTGGCCCAGTCGAGGTCGTCGATGACGCACAGGGCCGGCTTGCGGGTGAGCTCCCGTACCAGCGTGGCCAGTTGACCGCCGTCGGCGTCGGGACCGGACCGGTCCGCGGGCCCCGCGGCTCCCAGCCCTTCCAGGATCTGGGTGGCGGGGCACAGGAGCGAGATGCCGTGGCTCTCGCTGAGCGCCTGACCGCCGCTGGCCCGGGCGACGGTGAAACCCGTGCCCTCGGCCACCATGGACAGCTCGTCCAGCAACCGGGTCTTGCCGGACCCGGGCTCCCCGGAGAGTACGGCCCACTGGGTGCGGCCCGCCGACGCCGAGCGCAGCAGCGCGGCGAGGTGCGTGATCTCCTCGTCCCGGCCCACCAGCGGAACCGCGGCCGGAGCCGGTCCGCCCTGCGGTGGCACCGGGGGGTGCGCGGTGGCGGTGGCGGATTCCCCGAGCACCTCGATGTCGTGCCGCAGGATCGCCATGTGCAGCTCGCGCATCCCCGGCCCGGGGTCGAGACCGAGCTCCGAGGCCAGCATGGCGCGGAACCGCTCGTACTGGCGCAGCGCCTCCACCGACCGGCCCGCGGCGTACAGCGCACGCATCAGCAGGGCCCAGGACGTCTCGCGGAGCGGGGCCCCGAGGGTCAGTGCCTCGGCGGCGGCGATCGCGCGCTCCACATCGCCCTGTTTGATGAGGACGGTCGCCCGCAACTCCTCGGCGTCCTGGCGGGCGGTGGCGAGCCGGGCCGCCTCGCGGACCGCGAAGTCGTGTCCGGCGGCGTCGCCGAGGGCCTCGCCGCGCCACAGGCTCAGCGAGCCGTCGATCTCCTCGCGGGCGGTGTCCAGTTGACCGTGCCGCATGGCCTCGCGGGCCCGTGCCACCGACTCCTCGAAGCCGGTGGTGTCCAGCGCCTCACGCGGGACCTTCAGGGAGTATCCGGCAGGACCGTTGACCAGGACGGTGGACCGGCCGGTGCGCACGGGGTCGAGCACCGAGCGCAGTCGGCTGATGTGCGCACGCACCGAGGACACGGCGCCCGTCGGCGGAGGGCCCTGCCACAGGTCCCGGCAGAGCTGTTCCACCGAGACGGGCCGGCCGTCCTCGATGAGCAGCCGGATCAGCAGCAGTCGGCGTTGCCGTGGCCCCAGGTCCAACGCGGTCCCGTCGCGCAGCACCTCGACGGGGCCCAGCAGGCAGTATCGCGTGGCATGCGCGTGTTGTGAGTTCACTGTGTGCGTCCACCTCCTGGCGACGCTGCCCAAGTCGCGGAGGTACCCCAGACGTTCGGGATCGCGCGGAGGGCACAGGTGTCCGCTCCCGCGTCGTGACATGAAGCGTACGTCATCGGAACATGGTCCGGTCTAAGCATGGAAGCCCAGGTCAGAAAGGGCTCGTACACGCCGTATCGCTGGGGGAACACCTAGAGTCTGCGCCGGATCGACCCCCGTATCGGAACCGACGCGCGCCCGGGGCCGTCCACGGTGGCTTTTCCGGCCGGGCCGCGCCCGGCAACCGGACACCGACGGGACGCCGGTGTCCGGTACGGGTATGGCGGCGTCAGGCGAACGGGCCTTCGGCCGTGAAGCGGCGCAACTGGCGGGCGAAGGACTCGGCTTCCCCGGGCGGCCAGGAGGACAGGCTCCTCATGATGTGGGCGGCCAGACGCGCGCGCAGCTCCGTCACCGCGGCTTCGCCCTCCTCGGTGAGGACGAGCAGATGTGCGCGCCGGTCCGTGGGGTCCGCCTCCCGGCGGATGAGCCCGGCGGCCTCCAGCCGGGAGGCGCGGCGGGTGACACCGGAGCGGTCGACCCCGGCATCGGGAGCCAGCTCCGCGGCACTGCGGGGTCCGGTCCGGGCCAGTGCGCTGAGCACCGGGTAGGTCACCTCGTCCACCGCCTCTCCCATGCCTTCGGTGAGCCGCTTGTGCAGCTGTGCGCGAGTGGTGCGCCTGAGCAGGATGCCCAGCGCTTCCGCGATCTCATGTCCCACTTCGTTTTCCACACCACAAGAATAGCGTGCGCGCCGCACGCGTTTCCTGCTACAGTGAAGGAGATGCGTGCGCGGCGCACGCACTACCTTTCTTGAAGGGGATTCCCATGACTCGCACCGGCATCGAGGCCGCCCTGAACGACCTGCTCTTCAACAGCGACATCACCCTGGAGGAGGCGGCCGACCGCCACTTCTCCCCGGAGTACCGCCAGCGCACGGACGGCGAGTGGGCCGACCGCACCGAGTTCCTGGAGCACATCACCCATGTGCGCTCCCTCGTCGCCGATGGCCGTGTCGAGGTGCACGAGGAGCTGTACGACGGCAGCAACTACGCCGACCGGCACACCGCCCACATCACCAAGAAGGACGGTTCGACCGTGAGCATGGAGGTCTATGTGTTCGCCGACTTCGCGCCCGACGGCCGGTTCAACCGCATCGAGGAGACCACCTTGATGCTCAAGGGATCCGATGCCGACCGGAACATCGGCAGCGCCCGCTGACTCAGCGGTGCTCGAGCCATTCCCGGTAGTACGTGGGCGCCAGGGGCGTGCCCTCCGGCGCGGTGAGGACATCTCCCGCGATGGCCGCGAACATGCCCGCCTGCTCGTCGGTGACCACCCGGCGGCCGTCGGGCCTGGCCCCCAGGGTGATCCGGCCCAGCTCGTCGAGCGGGAACACCTCGGGGCCGCCGACGTTGCGCACGCCCCGCAGCGGGGCGCCGGTGGCGGTGGCCACGACCGCCGCGGAGACGTCCGCGGCCGCCATCGGCTGCACCGGGGTGGTGGGCAGCCGGACGGTCTCACCCTCGGTCGTCCAGTCCATGATGGCCTCGACGAACTCGAAGAACTGGGTGGCCCGCACGATCGAGTACGGGACCGGGCCGCTCGCGAGGATCTCCTCCTGAGCGGCCTTGGCCCGGTAGTAGTCCAGTTGGGGCACCCGGTCCACGCCGACGATCGAGAGAATCACCTCGTGGCGCACACCGGCCCGCTCCGCGGCCGTGCCGATGGTGTTCATCGACGTCTCGAAGAAGTCGATGGAGGAGGCGTCGAACGCGGGGGAGTTGGTCAGATTGATCAGCACTTCGCTGCCCGGCAGGACATCGTCCAGACCCTTGCCGCTGACCACGTCGACCCCGGTCGACAGCGACGCCGGGACGACCTCGTGGCCGCCCGCTCCCAGCCGCTCGACCACCTGGGTTCCGATCAGCCCGCTCGCGCCCAGGACCGTGAACCTCATGACGCACCCTTCGTCGAGTGTGCGGGGCCCGTCGGCTCCGGACCGGGACCCGACGCCTCCGACCACGGTAAGCCCGACCCCGTGACCGGCGCAGCGCGACCGGCCGAGGGGTGGCCGGTGCGCGGGCGCAGTACGGTGGCGAAGGATGCCCCGTCCGCTCCGGCGCCCGGTGCCGGGGCCGCGGACGGCGGCCGCCCGGTCCACGTCCCGGTCCACGTCCGGACGGAGGTGGCGCGATGGCGCACGACGAGGCGACGGCCCACTCCCCAGCGGGCCAGGGGCGTCGGTCCGAGGCATGGAAGACCGCGGTCACCGTCATCCAGGAGGCGGAGTCACCCGTCGTGCCGGACGGCGCGCACGCCATGACGCTGGTGGTCGAGTTCCCTCCCGGTGACCCCGGCACACCGCCCCACCGGCACTTCGGACCGGCCTTCGGCTATGTGCTGGAGGGGGAGATGGTATTCGAGCTCGAAGGAGAGCCCGAACGGGTGATCAGGGCGGGAGAGGCGTTCTGGGAACCGGGCGGCGACGTGATCCACTACCAGGACGGCAACCACCGGACGGACGTACCGGTCCGGTTCCTCGTCACCATGATGTGTCTGCCCGACAAGCCCATGCTCGTCCTCGTCGACGACGAGGAACTGGAGCAGCGCGGGCACCGGCGCGCGCTCCGGCCGTCCTGACCGGCCGTCCCGATGGGCACGGGGAGCCTGCCCGTGATGTTTGACGGGTTCCGGTAGGGGCCACTCGTGCCGGGACATGGCTTCAGCGCGGACGGTGAGCGGTGGCGGCCGGGTTGACTGCGGTCGTACCGACCGCTGTGAGAGGTGCCCGCGAGACGAAGGAGAGACCAGCGATGGCGAACGCGGACCGCAACCCGACGACGACGGATGCCGGCATCCCCGTCGAGAGTGATGAACACTCCCTGACCGTCGGACCCGGTGGGCCGGTCCTGCTCCAGGACGCCTATCTGATCGAGCAGATGGCCCAGTTCAACCGGGAACGCATTCCCGAACGGCAGCCCCACGCGAAGGGCAGTGGCGCGTTCGGACACTTCCAGGTGACCGGCGATGTGAGCGGCTACACCAAGGCCGCGCTGTTCCAGCCCGGCACCAGGACCGAACTGGTGACTCGGTTCTCCACCGTGGCCGGTGAGCGCGGCAGCCCGGACACCTGGCGCGACCCGCGCGGCTTCGCGGTGAAGTTCTACACCACCGAGGGCAACTACGACATGGTCGGCAACAACACGCCGATCTTCTTCGTCAAGGATCCGATGAAGTTCCAGCACTTCATCCGGTCCCAGAAGCGCCGCGCCGACAACAACCTGCGCGACCACGACATGCAGTGGGACTTCTGGACCCTCTCACCCGAGTCCGCCCACCAGGTCACCTGGCTGATGGGCGACCGCGGCATCCCGCGGAGCTGGCGCCATATGAACGGCTACACCTCGCACACCTACATGTGGATCAATGCCGCCGGTGAGCGCTTCTGGGTCAAGTACCACTTCAAGACCGACCAGGGCATCGAGTTCTTCACCCAGCACGAGGCCGACCAGATGGCCGCAGCCGACACCGACTACCACACCCGCGATCTGTTCGAACACATCCGGGACGGGAAGTGTCCGAGCTGGACCCTGTACGTGCAGGTGATGCCGTACGCGGACGCGCCGGGCTACCGGTTCAACCCGTTCGACCTGACCAAGGTCTGGCCGCACGCCGACTACCCGCTCATCGAGGTCGGCAGGATGACCCTGGACCGCAACCCCACCGACAACCACGCCGAGATCGAGCAGGCCGCGTTCCAGCCGAACAACCTCGTACCGGGTATCGGGCCGAGCCCCGACCGTATGCTCCTGGCCCGGCTCTTCTCGTACGCCGATGCCCACCGCCACCGTATCGGCGCCAACTACCAGCAGCTTCCCGTCAACTCTCCGCTCGCCCCCGTGCACACCTACTCCAAGGACGGGGCGATGGCCTACCGCAACACCACGGATCCGGTGTACGCGCCCAACTCCAAGGGCGGACCGGCGGCCGACACCGAGCGCTACGGCAACCCGCCGAGCTGGTACGCGGACGGCGAGATCACCCGGGCGGCCTATGTCTCGCACCCGGAGGACGACGACTGGGGCCAGGCCGGGACGATGGTGCGCGAGGTGCTGGACGACGGAGCGCGTGAACGGCTGGTGGACAACGTCGTGGGGCATCTGCTCGACGGTGTCACCGAGCCGGTACTGCAACGGGCGTTCGAGTACTGGCGCAATATCGACCCGACCGTCGGCGCCCGGATCGAGCGGGATGTGCGCGCCAAGGCGGAGGAGAAGGATCCGAAGGCAGCGCAGCAGGGCAACTCCGCGCGGGAGAGCATGCAGCGCAAAGCCTGAGCCGACGACGCCACCACCTCACCTCACCGGAGGCGTTCCCGGGGCCGCGCCCGATCCGAGGGCGCGGCCCCGTGTGGTGTCGCGGGCCCGGTGGCGGGGGTTCCACGTGTCCGCGTGGGACGGCCGAGGGCGACCCCGGCGAGGACGAGCACCAGTCCGCACAGCTGTTGGACGGTCAGCACCTCCGCGGCGACCACCGTGCCGAGCAGCACACCGGTGACCGGGTTGAGCAGTCCGACCAGTCCCACGGTGGCCGCGGGCAGATGGCGCAGCCCGGTGAACCAGGCGGCGAAGGCCAGTGCGGTGGCGATCAGTGAGACATAACCGAAGGCGAGGAGCGCCGGACCGGAGAGCGCGGGGGGAGGGCCCTCCACGGCCGCGGCGACCGGGAGGAGGAACAGACCTCCGGCGGTGAGCTGCCAGGCGGTCGAGGCGACCACATCGATGTCCGCGCTCCACCGTTTGGTCAGGACGTGGCCGAAGGACGACACCAGCACGGCGGCGGCCGAGGCGAGCACCCCCGGGCCGCTCACCCCGTCCGCCCCGGTGAGCAGCATCAGGCACACCCCCGCAAGCCCGGTCCCGGCCCCGGCGAGGTGCGTGGCCCGGGGCCGCTCGGACACCAGGGGCCAGGCGATCAGCATCATCGTCAGCGGGGACACCGCCATGACGGTCGAGGCCACGCTCGTCGGCAGCAGCTGGGAAGCGACGTAGACGAGGACGAAGAACACGCTCACATTGAGCAGGCCCAGCACCGCGGATCGCCACCACCACGCGCCATGCGACCGCCGTCGGCACAGGGCGAGCAGCACCAGCCCCGCGGGGAGCGCCCGCAGCGCGGCCCCGTACAGCGGATGGTCCGCCGGGAGGAACGCGTGGGTGACGAAGTAGTTGGTGCCCCATGCCACCGGAGCGACCGCCGTCAGTGCCACCCATCGCGCATTAGCTTCCATGGAAGCTAATATAACTTCCCCGGAAGCTACTATGGGAGGCATGGCAGACAGGCAACCGCTGGACCGCGTGGCCCGCATCCAGGCCGACTGGCGTCGTGAACGGCCCGACGTCGACGTCTCCCCGCAAGGCGTGATCGGCCGGCTCCACCGGCTGGCCGGGCAGCTCACCGAAGAGCTCTGCCGGGTGTACGGCCGCTACGGTCTCGGTGAGGGGGAGTTCGATGTGCTGTGCGCGCTGCGCCGCGCCGGTGAGCCCTTCGAGCGGGCCCCCGGCGAACTCGCCGCGCACACCATGGTCACCACCGGTGCGATGACGAAGCGGATCGACCGCCTGGAGCGGGCCGGACTCGTCACCCGCCGCCGCTCCGCCGACGACCAGCGCGGCCGGATCGTCGCCCTCACCACCCCGGGCCGCGAACTGATCGACCAGGCGTTCACCGACCATATGCGCAATGAGCGACATCTGCTGGGGCTCCTCACGGCCGAGGAGGCCGAGACCCTCGAAACACTGCTCACCACCTGGCTCTCCCGGATGGAGCGCCCGGGCCCGCCCGGTGACGGGTGACCGGTGGGAGCATGCCGCTCACCGGCAGGCGGGTCGCTTCAGCAGCCAGTTCTTCGCCGTGGTCAGCGCCCGGTCCTCATGGGCTTCCCCGCGGATCAGGGGGACGAGGACGTCCTGGTCGGGTGGGATGGCCGCGTCGTACGTCCGGCCGGTGCGGTCCGCGTCCCGGGCCGTCGTGACACCCAGGAGGGCTCCGTCGGGGAGGCGGTGCAACGTGTTCCCGGTGGGGACCCCGGAGGTGGGTTCACCGAAGGACCGTGTCTCCGGCCGGCCGCGGAAGGCCACCAGGACGGCCTCGCCCGAGCTCCCCGTGTCCGGGCCGGTGAGGACCGCGACCGGGGCGTCATCGTGGGCGACGGGCTCGCTGGCGCCCCAGTCGTACCCCTCATTGGCGGGGTTGCCGTTCTCGATGGTCCACGCGGTCTTCTCCCCTTTCGCGTCCACGAACATCCCGACGCGGCCGTCGCCCAGGATCCGGCCGACGACGGCGAGCATCGGCCACATGATTCCGCCCCTGTTGTCGCGCAGATCCACGACCCAGCCGCAGGCCCGCCCCCGGTCCGCCTTCGCCACGGCCCGGCGCCCCTGTCGTACGTACCGCCGGAGCGTCTTCTCGGTTCCGGTGACACCGGGGATGGACACATAGCCGATGTGATCCCCCATCGACCGGCCTTCCAGGCCCTCGATCACCTTCGGCGAGGGTCCGTACGCCGCTTCGGTCTTCTTCGGATCCCATAGGAAGCTGTGCCCGTCGCCCAGCGAGTTGAGGGCCGAATAGATCGCGCTGTAGGTGTCCGCGGGCTTCCGCGCTTCCCGGGCCTGCGTGTACGCGGTGCGGCGCAGCCGTTTCCAATCGATCGTGCGACGGTGGAGCGCGTTCTTCTCCATGAAGGTCAGTGCCGATGACAGATAGGCGCGGGCCTCCGGCGACATGGCCGGATCCGCCTTCTTGTCTTCATCCGCCGTGCATCCGGCCCCTGCGACGAGGGTGCCTGCCACCACGGCACAGGCGGTCACGCGCAGCGATTGTCCCCGACCCATCGTTCCCCCTCTGCGGCTCGCGGATCACCGACGGCCGACGGGCGGCCCCGGCGCGGGATCCATCCAAGCAAGGGGAGCACCTCGCCGCTGTGAGGGAGGCCATGATTCCGCCTCAGATATGGCTCAGAATTGCGCGATGGCCACAGAGGGTGATCAACGCGTCAGCCGGTGACGGCTTCCGTCAGGCAGCCGATCGTTCCGACGGCCGCCCCGTATCCGGGGATGGCCAGGAGTGGCCAGGGCACCGGGCGTGGGAGGAGTACCCGGACGTGGAAGCCGTAGTCCCGGTATTCGGGCATGCCCTGCGTGCCGGGGAGGACCATGAAGCGGGGCTGGACCGTGCAGAACAGCCACCAGTCCAGGACCAGCAGGTCGAAGAGGGTGATGGCCAGGAAACAGATCGTGCCCAGCGTGAACGGGGGCCAGAAGCCGAGGGTCCCGTCCGTGTCGCGGTGCAGTGCGTGAACTCCCGCCACCGGTACGGCGATGAACGCCAGCAGGTTCACCCCGCCGGCAACGGCCGCCGCCCGCTTGCCCCGTGCGCTCTGCGTTCCGTACCGCTCCCGGATCGCCCGCGGATAGTCCGGCGCGAGCGCGTCCGGGGCGATCAACAGCGAGCCGATGATACTTCCGCTGAACAGCGCGACGAGAGCCGCGGCGCAGACAAGGCTGATCCTCAGCAGCTCCGAGAGGGGCATGGACCCGAGGGTACCGCTGGGTTAGGGTCGCCTAACCTCGTGACGCGCCCGGCGTCGGGGCGAATCGCCTCGGTCGCGGTGGGTTCAGGCTGCCGGGTCCGTGCGGTCGCCGTGGCGCAGGGCGCGGGAGCACCAGCCGATGACCGTGGCGTTGACCAGCGCCCCGAGGGCGACGGCGGCGATGAACATCGTCTCGTGCTCCGGCAGTACGGCCACCGCGAAGCTGACGGGGGTCGTCGCCAGCAGCGGGATGACACCCGCCATGGACTCGCCCGAGCTGTCGCGGTAGGTGTCCACGAGCGCCCACACCAGCAGGGCGGCGCAGACCACGAGATGGACACGGCAACGGCGTCAACGCCGTCGCCCGCACGGTCGGCGGTGCCGTCGGCGCGGTGACCGTACGGGGGAACGGTGCCGCGGGGCGTTCGGCGGGGGCGGAGGGAGTCAACCGACCGTCGTCCGCCGCCCCTTCCGGAGCCCCGGGCCACGGGCCACGGGCGCCGGTGGTCACGCCTGGTGGCCGATCACCGGGATACCCGCCCCGCCCCCTCCGTCCGTTCCCGCCGCCTTTCCCGCGAAGTGCAGCAGCTCCCAGAGGGTCCGGCCCCGTACGGTCGCGCTCGGGCCATCGCCGTCGGACAGCTCATGGCGCAGGGTCACCTCACCGATGAAGCGGTGGTAGGCACCGGCGGTGCCGAAGTCGAGGAGGAACGCGTCCTTGTCGCGGTCGAAGGTGATCGTGTACGTCGAACTCCCCTCACCGACCCGGTAGGTGAGCCGCCCCGCCACCTCGACGCCGCTGTCGGGGTGGACGAACACCTCGTCCTCCGCGAAGCCGACCGCGTCGGCGCCGACCGCCGAGGTGATGACCCGCCCCGACTCCGCCACCAGGACGGCGGGCAGGACCGCCTTGCCGTAGCGCTCGTGGCTGACGAACATCAGGGTGACGACGGTGTGGTCGCCCAGCCGGGCCCGCCCCCAGTACCAGTGGTCGAGCACCTTGCGGGGAGCGATGTTGCCCCAGTTGTGGTCGTGGTAGCCGCTGCCGGTCAGCCGGCTGGTCACACCGTCGATGGTCACGGTGGCTTCGACATGACCCCGGGTGACGACGGGGAGCCAGGCGATGTAGTGCTCCTCGTCCTCACCGAAGAAGACGTGGCCGGTCTCCGGCCGCCACGGCGGAACCTCGGCTGTCAGGGCCAGATCGACGACGGTGTCCTCGATCTCGACGTGAACGGTGTAGCCGTCGGGACCGCCGCGGAACACCTGGGGGCCGATGGCCACGTCACAGCCCTCGGCCGACGCGGTGAAGTCCGAGGGCTCCCCGAGGTAGGTCCGGTCGGTCCGCGATCCGTCGGGGTGGGTCAGCGTCAGCAGTACGAACGGGGTGAGGGGCGCCTTGGGGGAGACGTAGGGCGGTTTGGTGTGGAATTCGATGGTCAGGGTGGAACCGTCCTCGAGGTGCGCGTCGCAGTACCACCACTCGAAGGTGCCGTCCGCGGCGGCCGTACGCAGCCCGTCCTCCCACGGCTGCACGACGCCGGGGGTGAGGTTCAGCCGCCGGTAGTGGTGCGGCAGGGTGCCGATCACAGCGTGCACGGTGGTGTCCTTTCAAGGGCCGGAACGGTGGGGTGGCACTTACCGTAGGAACACCGTCGGCGGTGAATGCGACATCGAACGGAGCGTCTGCGACATGAACATCGGAGTGGTGGTGCTGCGGGGGTGCTGGGACTCGGGTGTCACGACCGTCCTGGACGTGTTGCGGACGGCGAACGCCGCCCGCCGTCAGACCGACCCCGAGATCCCCGCCGTGACCGCCGTGACCGTCTCGCCCACCCGCGACCCGGTCCCGACCGCGGGCGGACTGCTGGTGCCGGTGGACCTCACCCTGGAGGAGTGCGCGGCGGACGGATCGGTGGACATGCTGCTGGTCCCCGCGCTGTCCGCCGAAGGTCCCGCCACCCTCGTGGACGCCCTGATGCGCGAGGACGTACGGGCGCTGCGCGCCGCGCTGCGGGACTGGTCCGCGGACGGCCGGGAACTGGCCGCGGCATGCACGGGCACCTTCGTCCTCGCCGAGGCCGGGCTGCTCGACGGCCTTCAGGCCACCACCAGTTGGTGGCTGTACGACGTCTTCCGGCGGCGCTACCCCGGGGTGGGTCTTGAGGTGTCCCGCATGGTGGTCCGCGACGGAGCCGTCACCACCGCCGGAGCGGCGTTCGCCCATATCGACCTGGCCATGAGCCTGGTGGCGCGGGTCAGCCCGCAGCTCGCGCGGGCCACCGCGGCCGCCCTGCTCATCGATGAACGCCCCACCGACACCATGCGGGCCGTCACCGGTTACCTCGCCGATGAGGACCCGCTGGTCACCGACTTCGAAGGCTGGATCCGCGCCAATCTGGCGCGCGAGATCACCGTCGCGGACGCCGCCCACGCCCTGGGCGCCACCCGGCGGACCCTGGAGCGCCGGGTGCGGGAGCGGCTGCACACCACCCCCTACGCGGTGGTGCGCAGACTCCGTGCCGAGCGGGCGGACCATCTGCGCCGCACCACGTCCCTCAGCGAAACCGACATCGCCCACCAGGTCGGCTACCGTGACGCCGCGTCGCTCAGAGCGCTGCGGAGGAACGCGGACGGCGACGCGGCCAACGAGTGACACCGCGTCAGGATCGTTTGGTGTGAAGGAATCGGGGCAGGCGCGGTGTGTCCGTGGTGTGTTCCTCCGCATGATCGTAGGTGTGCACCAACCATAGGTGCGACCCATATCATGGACTGCATGGAATCTGCCCCACCGAGCCTGCTGAAGCGTGACGGATATCTGCTCTCGAAGGTCGGCAAGGCCGCCCGGGCGCGGGTCGGGGAGCGATTGGCGACGCGCCGGCTGCGGCTGTGGCACATGGCCGTACTGGCCGCGCTCGATGACTACGGCGCGCAGTCACAGCGGCAGTTGGCCGCCCGGCTCACCATCCACCCGAGCGATATGACCAAAGTGGTGGACGACCTCGTCGAACGGGGCTGGGTCGGGCGCACCCGTGACGCGGTGGACCGCCGCCGGGTCTCGGTGCGGCTCACCCCGGCGGGCGAGGGGGAGTTGCGGCGTCTGGACGCGGAGGCGAAGACCGTCGAGGACGAGCTTCTCTCACCGCTGACGGCCGATGCGCGGGCGGAGTTGTCCCGGGCCCTGCGACTCGTCTTCGACCATCTGAACGAGGAACCCCACGAGCGCACATAGGGTGCTGAACGTGGACAACGACATACCCGACGAGCGGTTGCTCGCCCTGGACAGCACCGCGGGATACGGCGAGGCCGCCGAATCCCTCGCCGAGCAGTACGAGAGCGTGACCTTCGACGAGGTGCACCGCGAGGTGCTGCACCTCTTCCCGGCCGAGCCCGGCACGGTGCTGGACATCGGGGCGGGCAGCGGGCGGGACGCGGCGGCGCTGGCCGCGCGGGGGCACCGGGTCGTCGCGGTGGAACCCACCGCCGGACTCCGCGACCTGGGCCGCCGGATCCACGCCGGTCAGGAGATCGAGTGGATCGACGACGCCCTTCCCGGGCTGTCCGCTCCCGGCGTCCGGGACCGGCGGTTCGACCTGATCCTGCTCACCGCGGTCTGGATGCACCTGGACGAAGGACAGCGGGCGGCGGGCGTGGCCGCTCTGGCCGGACTGCTCGGGGCCGGGGGACGGGTGATCCTCTCGCTGCGCCACGGCCCTGTCCCGGCCGGGCGCCGGATGTTCCCCGTCTCCGCCGAGGAGACCGTCGCACTCGCCGGGGCACACGGTCTGGAGGTGCTGCACCTCGCCCACCGCGAGGACCCGCACGGCCGTGAGGGAGTGTCCTGGACGTATCTGGGGCTGTGCCACGCCCCGTTGAGCTACCGCCTGGCGGACGAGCGCGATCTGCCGGTACTGGTCCGGTTGCGGGACGACGCGGCCCGCTGGCAGAGCGCCCGTGGCATCGACCAGTGGAAGCCCGGGGAGCTCGGCACCGAGCACTTCCGCGCGCGGCTGCGCGACGGCGAGGTGTGGATCGCCACCCTCGGCCCGGACGGCCCCGTCGCCGGGGCCTGGGAGCTGTGGTGGGACGATCCGGCCGCCTGGGGACCCCAGAGCCCGGACGCGGGCTACGTCCACCGGCTGATGACGGACCGCCGTGTGGCGCCCCCGGGCACCGGAGCGCGGATGCTCGTCCGGGCCGAGGAACGGATCGCCGCCACCGGCCGCGCGTTCTGCCGCCTCGACGCCCTCACGAGCAACCCCCGGCTCCGGGAGTACTACGAGAACGCGGGCTACAAGGTGGTCGGCGAGCGGTCCAAGGACGGCGGCCTCGGCAGTATCTACGGGGTCACCCTGCTGGAGAAGTCCCTCTGAGGGGCGGTGGGTGGCGGTCGGACCGCCGGTCCGCCACCCACCTCCGCACCGGACCCTGCTCTGTCCGGACCCCTCGCGATCAGTCGCGGCGGGCGATCACCCGGTAGGCGTTGGCCAGCCGGAAGCGGCCCGCCATCGGTTTGATCACCAGCCGGTCCAGCACGGTCCCGACGATCAGGGCGGGAACACCGGCGAGCAGCACCGCGCACCGCGCCAGCCAGCGCACCCGGCCCGGCCGCCGCTTCAGCCATGGAGCGTCCTCGGGCGGTGCCACCGCGTTGAGGAGCAGCCACACCGCGCCCAGCAGGTCCACCGTGTCATGGGGTTCGCGGTGCTGTTCGACCACGACGGTGAAGCCCAGCCGTGACAGCTCGGCGCGGAGATTGGCCACCGGTACGAAGTGCAGGTGCTGGGGCTGCAGCCAGGGCAGCCACCAGCGGCCGAAGAGGCGGGCGAACAGACACTCGGCGTCGGGCACTTCGATGAGGAGGTGGCCGCCGGGGCGCAGCGCCCGCCGGGCCGCCCTCAGCTCGGCGCGCGGATCCGTGCTGTGCTCCAGGTAGTGGTACATGCTCACCGCGTCATAGCTCTCGGCCAGTTCCTCCGACAGTTCGGTGAAGGCGCCGCGGATCGCCCGGTCCACCCGCCCCGCCCGCTTCGCCAGCTCCACACCGTCGGTGAAGTCCAGCCCGTCGAAGGACGTGGTGGGGAAGACCGCGCGGGCCGCCTCGCAGAAGTGGCCGTGCCCGGTGCCCACGTCCAGCCAGTTGCGCGGGGACGGGGCGAAGCGTCTGAGGGGTTCGGCGCGCTGCCGGTAGGTCTTCTCCCGCCCGGCGAAGATGTTGCCGAGGTCGCGTTCCCCGAGCCCGTCGTAGAAGTCCCGGTAGTAATACTCCAGACCCGCGCCGCTGAGCCGGGGGTTCTGGAAGACATGGCGGCATTCCAGACAGCGGTCCAGGGTGAACCGGCCCGGTTTGCGCTGGAAGCGGTCGATGGTGCGCAGCCGTCGTCGCAGCCGGTGCGAGCCGCACCAGGGGCAGTCGGTGCGGCGCGCTTCGAAGAACCGTTCCGTGCCCTCGGCCACATCGGCCAGATAGCGCGGACGCAGCGCGGTGACGAGCGCCGCGCGGTCGGCGCGGGCGGACCGCTTGCCGTGCTCGGCATCCTCGATGGTGTCGCTCATCGTGCCTCCTCGGTGGTCTCGGTGGATACGGCCGCCGTGCCCGCCAGGTGTTCCAGCCGGGTGGCGGCGGCCGGGGCGCCGCCCGCGGCGCGGAACGACGCGCCGATGCGTTCGGCCGCGCTCCGGTGGCCCGGGTGGTCGAGCACGGTGTCCAGCGCCGTACCGAGCTGGGCGGCCGTCGCCCGGCCGAACCGCACCCGCACCCCGGCCCCGGCGTCGACCACCTGCGCGGCCACCACCGGCTGGTCGTCCCGGATCGGGGCCACCACCAGCGGGACCCCGTGCCAGAGCGCCTCGCACACCGTGTTGTGTCCCGCGTGGCAGACCACCGCACCGGCCCGCGCCAGCAGCGGGAGTTGCGGTACGTACGGCAGCGCCAGCACATCGCGGTCCGCCGCGGGGTCCGGATCCGGCGGGGCCGCCGGATCGGCCAGCACCATCTGCAGCCGGTCCGCGCGCAGGCGCCCCGCCGCACGGCACTGCGCGAGGAACCGGTCCCCGGCCCCGGCGTTGGCGGTGCCCAGCGAGACCAGGACGGTGCGGCGCGCGGGATCCAGCCAGTCCCAGGGGAAGTCCGGTTCGGCCGGGCGGGCGGCGATCGACGGACCCACGAACCGGATCCGGTCACCGCCCCGGCCGGTGGCCCGGCCCGCGAGCTCCTCGGTGGTGAACGCGAGGACGAGATGGGGCGAGAAACGGGGGTCGGCGGTGCCTTTCAGATCGCCGATACGCCCGCGCAGCTCCCCGAGCAGACCCGTCAGCCACGCGTCCACCTTGGGCATCCCGTCCAGCGCGCCGCTGAACTCCGCCGAGGTGGTGGCCGAGGTGGCCCACCGCACGCCCATGCGCTCGGCCACCAGGCCACCGGCGACGGCCTGCTGGTCGGCCACCACCACATCCGGACGGAACCGGGCCACCGCCCGTTCCGTGCCCGGGGCCATCTCCTCCGCGAGCGGTACCAGGAACCGTTCCCAGAGGAACTTCAGCGCACCGGGGCCCCGGACGTCCGGTGGCCGGACGGCGCCGCCCGCGCCGAGCCGGAGCCCCGCGCAGGGGAAGACCGTCGCCCGGCCCCCCGTCATCGGCTCCAGCACCTCCGGCAGCCCGGCCCACGCCACCTCATGGCCGCGCGCGGCCAGTTCGGCGCCCACCCCGAGGGTGGGATTGATATGTCCGACCAGCGGCGGCACCACGAACAGGAACCGGCTCACCGGGCCTCCGCCCCCGCCGCCACCGGGCCATGGGCGAGCCCCGCCCCCGGAACGGCGGACGGTGGTGTGCCACCGGGGTCGAGCAGCCACCACAGCAGCAGGTCCAGCAGCGGACCCGGCGCCTCGGCCAGAACGGAGTGGCCCTGGCCGGGCAGCACCACCGAACGGGCGCCGGGCAGTACGGACTCCAGCCACTCCCCGGCCCCGGCGAGCTCGGACTCCGCCCCGTACACGGCGAGCACCGGACACCGCACCGCACGGACCTGCTCCTCACGGCGCGTCCGGCTCCCCGGTACGTCCCGGGCGATGGAGGTGGTCCGCACCAGCCGGGCCGCCACGCGGGCCAGACGCGCGGTGTGCGCCCCGCGGTGCGCGGTGATCCAGGCCATCGACTCGGCCTCGTGCTCGATCAGTTCGCCCACCATCCGCCGGAAGATCCCCTCGATCTCCACGGCCCAGGACGCGGTGGCGGGCTTCGCCTCGATCGCCACCAGCCCCGCGACCCGCTCCGGGTGGCGGATGGCGTACTCGAACGCCACGGTGCCACCGAAGCAGTTGCCGACCAGGTGGACCGGTCCGGTGAGCTCCAGCCGGTCCAGCAGGCGCTCCAGATCGGTGACGAACGACTCCAGCCGGTAGCCGGTGGCGGGACGGCGGCTGCGCCCGTGGCCCCGGTGGTCGTACATCACCACATCGACCCCGGCGGCGGCGAGGGCGGGTGCCACGGTGAAGTAGTAGCTGGCCAGGCTGTCGGTGAGCAGTCCGTGCAGCAGGACGGCGGTGGCCGCGGGCGGGCGGCCACCGGGCGGGGGCAGCCGCTGCACATGGAGTTCGATGCCGTCGCGCGCGCCGCCGATGTGGACCATCGCCATGGTCAACTGCCCCCTTCGACGGTCCGCAGCTTCCGGACCACATGGTCGACCAGGCGACCCACGCTCAGGTCGATGATCTCGTCGAGTTCCAGATCCGCCACGAACTCGGCGAAGTTGACGTGTTGTCCGTACCGCGCCTCCAGGCTGCCCGCCAGGGCCACCAGGTCGATGCTCTCCAGCTCCAGGTCCTCGGTGAAGCGGGTCTGCATGGTGATCTCGATGTCGTCGACGCCGTATTCGTCGAGCATGGTCCGGAGCATCCCCGCGATGTCCGCGAGGACGGACCGCTCGTCCGCCACGGGTGGGGCCGTCTGCTCACCGATGGTCACAGTGCGTTCTCCTCGTTGTCGTCCACCGTGCCGGTGGTCCAGGCCACGGCGTAGTACCTGACCGGCAACCCGGGCGGGTTGGCCGTCTCCGCGCACCGCATCCGGTAGCGGCGCGGCGGGCCGGTGGACGGGGACACCTCGGCCAGCAGCCATCCGGGCCCGGCCGCGAGCACGGCCGTCTCCGGTGGACGGCCCGGTCCTGGAGTCCCCTCCGCCGCGGTCACGGCCCGGTGCGCGGCGCGGAAGGCCGCCGCCCACCGGTCCTCGGACCCACCGGTCGCGTCGCACACCGCGACCAGCGCCTCCCGTTCCCGGTCCGCCCCCGGTGTCCCGCCCCCGGTGTCCGTGACCTCCTCGATGCCGATGCCCAGTACCCCGCGGCCGCCCGGTGGCCTGGGGCGCACCAGGGCCACCCCGGTCTCGGCCCGGTGGGCGAGGGACACATCCAGCTCCGGCACCGTCCGGCCGTGCGCCCCGGTGGCGTACGGCCGCCCCCGTTCGTCCTCCTGGATCGTGATCTCGGCGGGGAAGACCGGACCCTCCCCGTGCTCCCACAGCCACCGCCGCACCGCGTCCTTGGCCGCGATCCGGCCGAGCAGCCACTGTCTGCGGCCACGCGGCGCATGGCGCTCGTACGCGGTGCGCTCGGCCGCGCCGAGGTGGTTCCGCATGATCAGGTCGCGTGACGCCAGATCGGGCCACCGTTCATGGACCGCCACCCAGCCGCCGGGCCGCGCATCCGAGAGCGTGTGGTGCTGCGGAAAGCGCTGGGCCGCCACCGTACGGGGGTGGTTGTCGAACCGGCGGTCCTGCCAGCCCGTCAGCTCCGCCCACACCGTGCCGCCGACGTGGAGCTGCATATCGGCCTCGAGCACGGTGTCGCTCAGCGACACGATCCGCACCACGCACTCCACCGCGGTGCCCGGGGCCGGAGGCGGTCCGAACAGCCGCAACCGGCGCAGGGCGACGGGGAAGACGACCGTGCGCTCGGTGCCGGTCGCCATGATCCAGTAGCCCAGCAACTGCCCCACGTTGTCCAGCAGGGCGCCGGGCGCGGACGGCGCCGTGATGGTGCCGCGCACCTGCGACGCGCCGATGGCGGTGAGCCGGGTGAGCCCCTGGAACGCGGGGCCGTGGAACATCCACCGCTCCCGGTACAGCTCCGCCGCGGTGTGGTCGGGTGTGCGTTCGTCGGCCGGGTCGGCGGGCCACGGCGCCGGACGGTCGGCCGGATGGGCGGCGGCCGTCTCCACCGTGGCACGCGCGCCGTCCCCGAACGCGACCTCCAACCGGTCCGGACGGCCGGGGGAGGGCGTGACGGTGAGGGGCACCTCGACCGGGGGCGCGGCTGCCACCCACTGGTCGAACCGAGCTCCGTGCACGGCGACCGCCCGCCGCCCGGGCGCGGCCCGCTCGGCCGCGTCCATGCAGTGCTGGAGGATCGTGGTGGCGGGGACGACCGGTCTGCGGTCCGTCTCGTCGGGCCAGCCGGGACGCTGCGGGAAGAAACAGTGATCGAGCAGATAGGGCATGGTCCGGGTGGACACGCGCAGCACGGTGCGCGTGGTGGCGGGTGCCCCGCCGGGCACCGCGGTGTGCCCGGTGGGGTGTGACGGCGCGGTGTCGTGTGGCGGTGCGGTGGTGGCCGGGGGTGTGCGCACGGGGGCCGGGCGTGCGGCGGCCGCGGTGATGACCTCCGCCGCCGTGTCCGCCGTCTCGCGGAGCAGCGCATCGAGTTCGGCGGCCATGGGGTGGTGTGCGGCGAGGGCCCCGAGGGCGCGGTGGCCGCCGTCCGGCGCCGTCCGGCCCTCGCCCCGCGCGGAGTCGTGGGCGGCCCGGTCGTGGTCCGGGACGGGGGACGGCAGGGCGGCGGACAGCTCCGCCCGCAGCGCCGCCGCGTCCTCACCGGCCAGGGAGACCAGGGCGCCGCCGAGGTCCAGCCGCACCGGTGGCAGCGACGCGGTGGCCCGCAGCCTCCCGTGGCCGACCGCGGCGGGCCTCGGCAACGCCGGGTCCACCCGCGCGCCTTCGGTCCACAGCGCGGTGGCCACCCGGCGGAGCTGGGCGACACCGCCACGACGCGCCGAACCCGCCGCCGCCACCAGATGGTCCCTGCCGCTCAGGGTGTCCCCGATGAGCGAGGCCAACTGCCCCGTGCCGACCTGGACGAAGGCTCGCACACCCGCCGCGTACAGGGCCTCGGTCAGCGCACGGAAGCGCACCGGCTCCAGCAGATGGCGTACGAACAGCTCCCGCACCGCCGCCTCGGCGCGCGGATATGGCGCGGCCGTGGTTGCCGACCACACCGGGGTGGCCGGAGCCAGCAGGTCGAACCGCCCCACCGTCTCCTTGATCGGTTCGAGGTAGGGCGCGAGCATCGGGGTGTGGAAGCCGGACTGGAACGGCAGCACCTGCGCGATGACGCCCTCCGCCCGCATCACGGTGACGAACTCCTCGACAGCGGCGCGCGGTCCGCACACCATCGACTGGTTCGGGGCGTTGTCGTGCGAGAGCACCGTTCCCGCGTCCGGCCGTGCGGCGAGGGCGGCGCCCACGCGCTCGGCGGACGCGCCCAGAGCGGCGAAGGCCAGCCCCGGCACCCGGAGCGCGTCGGGGTCGAAGGAGTCGAGAAAGGAGTCGACGGCTTCACCGGAACAGAGCCCGGCCGCCGCCATTGCCGTCCACTCGCCGACGCTGTGACCCGCCAGCGCGTCCGGCACCAGACCCATCCGCCGCAGCGCCCGGTCGAGCAGCCGCCCCACGGCGAACACCCCGACGCCATGACGGCCGACGTCACCGACCTCGGCCGGTCCCGCGGAGTGGCGGGCGACCGCGCCGGGGAGCCCGAAGTACGCGGCGACACCGTCCAGCCGGGGTGCGAACTCCGCCTCGAGGCCGGGGAAGACGAAGGCCAGACGGCCCGTCCCGGCACCGCCCCCGGGGTCCCGTTCGCCGCCCTCGCCGAGGAGTGGGTCCGGGGTGAACCAGAGGTCGCCGCGTCCGCGCCACGCCCGGCCGCCCGACACCACCCGCCTGGCCAGGGCCAGCCGTTTGGCGGTGGGCGCGACGAGGCCGAGCCGGGCGCGGCCAGCCCTATGACGGCCGTCGGTTGTGGTGGTGGCGGTGGCGCGCAGCGTGGCGTCGTCAGCGGTGAGGAGTTCCCCCAGGGCCTCCGGGGTGGCGGCGGCCAGGGCGAGCACCGGTTCGGGCTCCGTCACCGCGGCCGTGGGGTGCGGCGGGGAAGCGGGGGTGCCTGAGGAGCGCCGTGGCGCCGACGGCGCTTCCTCCAGCACCACATGCGCGTTGATCCCGCCGAAGCCGAAGGCGTTCACCGCGGCCCGGCGCCTCCCCGCATCCGGCCCGGTCTCCCAGGGCTCGGCCTTGTCGAGGGTGCGGAAACGGGTGGCCGCCAGCGCCGGATGCGGATCGTCACAGTGCAACGTCGGCAGCAGCCGTCCGTGGTGGAGCGCCAGCGCGGCCTTGACCAGCCCGGCCACACCCGCCGCCGGCATGGTATGGCCGATCATGGACTTCACCGAACCGATGACCGCCGCACCGGCCTCGTCGCCGCCGGGCCCGAACACCTCGGCCACGGTGGTGAGTTCGGCGGTGTCCCCGGCAGGTGTCCCGGTGCCGTGGGCCTCCAGCAGACCGATGGCGCCGGGCTCCCGCGGATCCAGTCCGGCCGAGCGCCACGCCTGCCGCACGGCCCGCGTCTGGCCGTCCGGGTCGGGAGTGGTCAGCCCCGCGGCCCGGCCGTCGCCCGCCACTCCGGTACCGCGTACGACGGCGTAGACACGGTCCCCGTCGCGCTGGGCGTCGGCCAGCCGTTTGAGCACCACCACGCCGGTGCCCTCGCCGATCAGCACACCGTCGGCCGCACGGTGGAAGGGGCGGATGCGCTGACTCGGCGACAGCGCGCGCAACTGGGCGAACACGCTCCACAGCGTGATGTCGTGGCAGTGGTGCACACCGCCCGCGAGCACCATGTCGCACCGGCCCGAGGCCAGTTCCCCCACCGCCTGGTCGACGGCCACGAGCGAGGACGCGCACGCGGCGTCCACCGTGTACACCGGGCCGCGCAGATCGAGCCGGTTGGCCACCCGGGAGGCCGCCAGGTTGGGCACCAGCCCGATGGCCGCCTCGGGGCGGTCCGGCCCCAGCCGTTCCGTGAACGCCGACCGCACCCGGTCAAGGACCTCGTCCCCCAGCCCGGGCAGCAGCTCCGCGAGCGTATGCGTCAATTGGTGTGCGGTGCGCACCCGTTGGTCCAGCCGGGCCAGCCCCGGGGTGAGATAGCCACCGCGTCCCAGGACCACCCCCACCCGTTCCGGCGCGGGCAGCCGGTCCCGGCCGCCCGCGTCGTCCAGGGCCTCCGCGGCCACCTTCAGCGCGATGAGCTGGTCGGGTTCGGTACCGGACACCGAGGACGGGGTGATCCCGAACCGTACCGCCTCCACCTCGGCGAGCTCGTCGACGAACCCGCCCCTTCGGCAGTACACCCGGTCGGGGCCCGTCGCACCGCCCCCCGCGCTCCCCGGTGCGTAGTACGCCGAGTCCCACCGGCCGTCCGGGACATCGGTGATGGCATCCACGCCGTCCAGCAGGTTCCGCCAGTAGGCGGCGAGCCCGGGGGCGCCGGGGAACAGCACGGACATCCCGACGATCGCCACCGGCGGGACCCGGCCGTCCCCGGCGGTCCCGTCCGTCGCACGGCCGGTGGCCGCGCTCACCAGCGCGAGGCGGTGCGGACGACGGCACGTACGGACTCCTCGCCCCAGGCCAGCTCGCGCAACAGGGCCAGCGCGCCCTCCTCGGGGTCTATGAGCGCGATGCCACGACGCGCGTAGGCGCGCGCCAGCTCCGGGGTCACCATCCCGTGGTGCGCGCCCGTCGGCGCCCAGGGACCCCAGTGCACGGTGAGCGCCCGGCGCCCGGTGCGGACCGCCCACCGGGTCCCGATGGCCTCCAGCGCGTCGTTGGCCGCCGCGTAGTCGGCCTGCCCGCGGTTGCCGGACACCGCCGACACACTGCCGAAGAGCACGGCGAACGAGGGCTCGGCCGACACCTTGTCCAGTGCGTCCAGCAGGGTGCTCGCACCCTCGGTCTTCGTGCCGAACACCCGCTGGAAGGACTCCGCCGACTTCTCCTCGATGAGCTGGTCCTCGATCACCCCGGCGGCGTACACGACGCCGTCCAGCCGTCCGTGGTCGGTGTGGATCTCCTTGACGGCCTGGAGCACCGAGGCGGCGTCACGCACATCCACCGACCGGTACCGCACCCGGCTGCCGAGGCCCCGCAACTCCGCCACCGTGGCCGCCACTTCGCGGGAGGCCAGGATCCGGGCCGCCTCCCGCTGGATCTCCGCCGGTGTTCCGCCGTCCCGGGCGGCGAGCGCGGCGCGCAGCGCGGGCTCGTCCCGCGCCCCCGCGGTGGCCGGGTCCTCCGGACCCACGGGCTCGGGGGTGCGGCCCAGCAGTTCGATCCGGCAACGCGAGGCCGACGCGAGGGTGGCGGCGAACCGCGCGGTGATGCCTCTCCCGCCGCCGGCCAGCACGACCACCGTGTCCTGGTCCAGCCCCAGGGCCATGGCCTCCGCCGCGCCCTCGCCCGCGGGGCCCGCGCCCGAGGTGGCGAGCGCACCCGGCGCGTCCTCCACCGCCTCGAGCCCCTGCCGTCCGGTGCCGGTGCGCAGCACCACGGGTGCGCGGACCTCGGCGGCCACCTCGTCCAGCAGCGCGTCGGCGACTGCCTCCGCGGTGGCCGACCCGTCCGCGGGGAAGTCCACGACGGCCGCCGCGGTCCGCGGGTACTCCTTGGCCACCGTACGGAACAGGCCGTGCAGCCCGGCCGTACGGAGGTCGAGCGGATCGGCCCGGCGGGCGGCCAGCAGCCAGCGCGGATGGCGCCGCAGCGCCGCCTGGACGACGGGGAACGCGGCGGGCAGTACGGGTGCCCCGGAACCGGTGAGCGGGTCGAGCAGGACGATGCCGTCCCACGGGCCGTCGTCCTCGTCCAGGAGGTGTTCCGGGCCGAACACCATGGCCTCGGCACCGTGGCCGGTCAGCCGTGCGACGAGTGCCTCGGCCGTGTCGTCGGCGGCCCCGAGCAGGGCGAACCGGGTACCGGAGAGGAGGGCGGGCGCGGTGGTGGCGGTGTCGGGAACGGCCAGCGGCACCGGGCGCATCACGAAGCGGCGGGGCGCCGTTCCCTCGGTGGCGTCGGTGGCGTCGGTGGCGTCGGTGGCGTCCGTCGGGGCGGTCGGGGCGGTGGCCTCGACGGGGCCGACGGGTGCGGTGGCCACGACGGGCGGCGCGGACGCCGCGGGTTCCCCGGCGTCGGGGGTGAGCCGCGCCGCCAGCCAGGTGGCGACGGCCATGGCCGTACGGGCCTTGGCCAGCTCCTCCAGTTCCTCGTCACCGAGGGCACCCGAACCGGCCACGCCCAGACGCCGGGCCAGCTCACCCGCGATCTCGGCCCGTTTGATCGAATCGATGCTGAGGTCGGCCTCCAGATCGAGATCCGGCTCGATCATGTCGAGGGGGTAGCCGGTGCGTTCACCGATGATGTCCGAGACGGCCCGGAGCACCTCCTCCACGGTGTGCCCCCGGGCGGGCGCCGCGGTGTCATCGGCGGTGGGCGCGGGCGTCTCCACGGGGACGGCCGTGTGCGCGGGGGCGGCCGCGGCCAGTGGCGCCGGGGCCGGCGCGGGAATCGTCTCCGGTGCGGCCGGCCGGGCATCCGGCGCGGCGCCGAGGTACGTCAGGAGCACATCGCGCTGTGCCGCGACCATCTCCCGGCTCGTCCTGAGGAATTCGGCGATCAGGGCGTCCCGGTCCCCCCGCGCCCCCTCCGTGTGCTCCGCCTGGCTCACCGTTGCCTCCACGACACGTCGGGCCGGTGCGAGCGCACCGGGGAGAAGTTCACCGGCCGCGGTGCGGACCAGCTGGCCGTCGACCGTCCAGCCCGCCCGGCGCGGTGGATCGCCGCGTCCGGCGTCCACGGCGTCCCGGCCGCGGAGGAGCCAGCCGGTGCGCACCGGCAGCCCGGCCACCGCCAGTTGGGCGAGCGCGTCGAGGAAACCGCGCAGCGCGCCCGTACCACCGCCGTCCCGTGCGCCGTCGCAGGCGACGGCGCGGTGCGGACGGTCGCCGAGGATCGCCCCGACGAGCCGGGTGAGCACCGTGCCGGGACCCGCCTCGACGAACACCCGGGCGCCCGCCGCGTACATGGCCTCGATCTGCTCCACGAAACGCACCGGTGCACCGATCTGGGCCGCCAGTTCGGCGCGTATCGCATCCGGCTCCGCGCCGTGCGGCGCTGCCGTGCGGTTCGCCCAGACCGGGAACTCCGGTGCCGTCACCTCGTACCGTTCCAGGACCTCGGCGAAGCGGGCCGAGGCGGCCGCCACCAGCGGGCTGTGGAAGGCACAGGCCACCGGGATGGTCTTGGCGGAGTGCCCGGCGTCCCGCAGTGCGCGCACCGCCTCGGCCACCGCCTCCTCCGGTCCGGAGACCACGGCCTGGCGCGGGGCGTTGTGGTTGGCCAGGACGACCCGCTCATCGAGTCCGGTGTCCCGCAGCACCCGGGAGACGTCCTCGGCCGGTGCCGTCACCGCCGCCATGGCGCCCGGGGTGTTCCCCGCGGCCGCCACGATGGCGGCCGCGCGTTCGGCGCTCAGCTCCAGCAGCGCGCGCGGGGTGAGGGCGCCGGCCGCACACAGCGCCACCAGTTCCCCGTAGCTGTGCCCGCCCGCCATGGCGGGCACCACACCGGCGGAGGTGAGCAGGTCGTACGCGGCCAGCCCGGTCATGCCCAGGGCGGGCTGTGCCACCCGGGTGTCGGTCAGCGCCGCGCGCTGCGCGGCCCTCCCCGTGGCGTCGAACGCCGCCGGTGGATAGAGCACGTCGGCGTGTGCGCGACCGAGTTCCAGATGGCGCTGGAGCTCGGGGAAGGCGATGAAGTGTCCGGCGAACATCCCGGGGCGCTGGCTGCCCTGGCCGGGGAAGAGGAACGCCACCTCGCCGGGGCCGCTTCCGGGAACCTCCCCCTCGGCCGCCGGGGGATCCGCCACGTGGATCCCGGCCGCCGGGTCGTGTTCGCCCGCCAGCACCCGGCGCAGCCGTACCGTCAGCCCCGCCACGTCCTCGGCCACCACCGCCACCCGCACCGGGCCGCGGTCCGCGTCCGACCGCCGGGACGCGGCCAGTGCCAGATCGCGCAGCCGCCACGGCCGCGTGGCGCCGGTGTCCGCGGCCGTCGCCAGGCGGAGGAGGTCCTCCACGGCGCGCAGCGCCGCGGCGTGGTCCGTGCCGCGGAAGGTGAACAGCTCCGCGGGCCAGCCGCGGAGCCCCTGCGCGGGGGGAGCGCCGCTGTCATGGGCCGCCACGACCACGTGGAAGTTGGTGCCGCCGAAGCCGAAACCACTGACCCCGGCGAGGCGTTCGGCGGCGGGCGCCACCCACGGACGTGCCTCGGCGGGGAAGGCGAAGGGGCTGCTGTCCCCGTCCCAGGCCGAGTTCGGGCTCTCCAGATGCAGGGTGGGCGGTTTGACGCCGGTGTGCAGCCCCAGCACGGTCTTGATCAGACCGGCCAGGCCCGCGGCACACTTGGTGTGTCCGATCTGGGACTTCACCGAACCGAGCGCACAGCCGCCCGGCCGGGCGCCCGCCTCCCCGAACACCTCGGTGAGGACGGCCAGTTCGGTGCGGTCGCCGACCACCGTCCCGGTGCCGTGCGCCTCCAGGAGACCGACGTCCGCGGGTGAGACACGGGCGTTGCGGTACGCGCGCTCCAGTGCCGCCCGCTGCCCCTCGGGACGCGGCGCGGTCAGCCCCAGCGACCGTCCGTCGCTCGAACTTCCCACACCCTTGATCACACCGTAGACGCGGTCGCCGTCGCGTTCGGCGTCGGCGAGCCGTTTGAGCACCAGACATGCCACGCCCTCGCCGAGGACGATGCCGTCGGCGGAGCCGTCGAAGGTGCGGGAACGCCCGGTCGGGGAGAGCGCGTGGACCGACGAGAACAGCATGTAGTCGGTGATGCTGTTGTGCAGGTCGGCGCCGCCGCACAGCACGGTGTCACTGGTGCCGCCGACCAGTTCCTTGCATGCCACGTCCACGGCGGCGAGCGACGACGCGCAGGCCGCGTCCACCGTGTAGTTGGCCCCGCCCAGGTCCAGCCGGTTGGCGATCCGCCCGGCGATCACATTGGCGAGCATCCCCGGGAAGCCGTCCTCGGTGAGCGCGGGGAGCTGTTCCGCCACCCCGGGCGGCACCTCGCCGAAGTACGAGGGGAGGACGGCGCGCAGCGTCTGCGCGTGGGACAGGTCGCTGCCCGACTCGGCCCCGAAGACCACCGAGGTGCGGGAGCGGTCGAACGGGCGGGCATCCTCCCCGTCGCCGTACCCGGCGTCCTCCAGCGCCTGGCGCGCCGCCTCCAGCGCGAGCAGCTGGACGGGCTCGATACTGCCGAGCGAGGCCGGGGGGATGCCGTAGCGCAACGGGTCGAAGGGGATCCGCGGCAGGAAGCCGCCCCAGCGGGAGGTGGTGCCACCCTCGCTCGCGTCCCCCTCCGCCCGGTAGTGCACGGCCGGGTCCCACCGCTCGGCGGGCACCTCCGTCACGGAGTCCAGGCCGCCCACCACATGGGACCAGAACGTGGCCAGGTCGGGGGCCTGCGGGAACATACACGCCATGCCGATCACGGCGACGTCCAGGGGCGGTGGCGGCTGCGGCTCTGCGCGCCGCGCGTCCGGGTGCGTCCCCAGCCGTTCGCCGAGGGCGGCGGCGCGGTCGTCGAGGAAGTCCGCGGCCGCCGAGGTGACGGAGTGGTGGAGCGCGTCGACGGTGGTCGTGGCGGAGCGCAGCACGGCCACGTCCCCGGCCATGAACATGCCCTCGGTGAGCTGACGCTCCTCGTCGACGGCCACCAGCTCGCCGCCGGGGGCGCGTTCGACGCCCTTGCTGGCGATCCGCAGCCGTCCGACGTTGAGGCGCTCCAGCTCCTCCCACATCCGCCGGTCCGGTGTGCCGCCCGCGCGCAGTCCGTCCCGGAGGTGGTGGAAGCTGTCCGCGTAGGGGCTGGCCACGCACCGGGTGGCGTGCCCCGGTGCGGTCTCCAGCAGCGCGGTGCGGCGCGCGGCGACCACCTGCCGCTGGAACAGCGGCTGGACGGCGCCCTGCGCCACGGCTTCCTCGGTGAACAGGTAGGCGGTTCCCATCAGCAGGCCCACGGCGCCACCGCGCCGGGTGAGCGGGGCGGCGAGTGCGGCCACCATCGCGGCGGACCGCTCGTCGTGGATGCCACCGGCGAAGAACACCTCGATGCGATGCTCCTGGCCCGTACCGTCCGCGTCCGCGCCGTCGAGGAAGTCCTCGAGTACCCCCAACTGCGCCTCCCACAGGGGGAAGCTGTTCCTGGGGCCCACGTGGCCACCGCACTCCGAACCCTCGAAGACGAACCGGCGGGCCCCGGCCCGCAGGAACTGCGCGAGCAGCCCCGGCGAGGGGACGTGCAGAAAGGTGGTGATGCCCGCCCGCTCCAGCGCCATGGCCTGGGAGGGCCGTCCGCCCGCGATGACGGCATGGCTGGGGCGGACCTCGAGAACGGCTTCGAGCTGGGCCTCACGGATGTTCTCGGGTGCGAAGCCGAGCACTCCGACGCCCCAGGACCGCCCCGCGAGGGCGGCTGCGGCCTCCTCCAGCAGGGTGCGGGCCTGATCGCGTCCGGCGAGGGCGAGCGCGATGAACGGCAGTGCTCCGCCGTCCGCCACGGAGGTCGCGAAACCGGCCTGATCGCTGACCCGGGTCATCGGCCCCTGGGCGAGCGGCAGCCGGGTGCCGGTGGTCGACGTCATCGGCGCGCCGGGTCGCAGCACCGCACCGGGCCGTAAGGCGGCCTCGGGCTGTAACGCGATCTCGGGCTGTAACGCGGCCTCGGGCCGTAACGCGGCATTCGGCACCCGCGCGACGGGCCCGCGATCGGCCTCCTCGTCCGGTGCCACCGCCGCGTGGCGGATCGCGTCGGTCAGGGCCCGGACCGCCCGCCCGGTGTCCCGCCAGCGTTCGGCGAACCGTGCCGCGAGGAAGCCGTCCTGGCCGACGGGGAGCGGTCGCTCACCGGGCGCGGACACCCGCCGCCGCAGGACGCGGTGGCCGTCCGTCACCACGGTCTCCGAGCCGTCCATGGAACGGATCGCGGCCACGCGTTCCTCGGGGAGCCCGCACTCGGCGAGCAGCGCAAGCTGGCTGTCCAGGACGACCCCGGCCGCACCCGCCACGACGGCGGCGGCCGCCGTGTGCGGTCCGATCCCACCGCACGCCCACACCGGCAAGCTCACCTCGGGGTCGGCGAGGAGCCGTTGGAGCAGCACGAAGGTGCTCAGCTCACCCACCCGGCCGCCGCTCTCGTTCCCCCGTGCGACCAGACCGTGGGCCCCGGCCGTGATCGCGGCCAGGGCCTCCTCCGCGGAGGTGACCTCGACGAGCACCCGGTGGTGCCCGGCGACATCCCCTACGGCCCACGGGGCGTCCCCGCCGAGCACGACGGTGTGCGGTCCGTCAACAGCGGCGGCCCGTGGATCCGCGTCCACGGGCCGCGTGTCGTCCGCGCCGTCCGCCCCCCGACAGGTACCGGTCGGCGGTGCGATCAGATCGCCGGGCGCCAGACGGCAGCCCGCCGCCACCCTGACCCCGAACCGGGCGTCACCCGCCCAACTCCGGGTGCGTTCCAGGGCGTCCCGCGCCTGACGGCCACCGGCCCCCAGATCGAGTACACCGAGCCCGCCTGCGCGGCTGAACGCCGCCGCGAGTCTGGCGTCCGGTTCCCCGAACGGGGTGACACCGATGACAAGATCCCCCGTATGCGCAACGGACGCCATGTCTTCTCCCGGAAGGTCGGATAACGCTGGGAAAAGGGACAATTCGAGCACGTTTCAACGAAGCACCGATCCGGGCGGCGAGGATGTCACTTTCATGTTCAAGCGGGAAGAGGCATGAACGATCCATAAGCGATTCATGAGCAATCGGCCGCCATGCACCACGAGCCGCACCACACCCTCGCGTTAGTGTGCGGCTGTGAGTCTTCATGTCGTCATAGGATCCGGCCCCGCGGGTGCGGCCACCGCCCGGCTGCTGGCCGAACAGGGCCATTCGGTAAGGGTCGTCACCAGGTCGGGCCGCGCCCCGGAACCCGGTGTCGAGCACCTCGCCCTGGACGCCGCCGACAGCGGGCGGCTGACCGAGGCCGTCAAGGGAGCAACCGCCCTCTACGGCTGTGCCGGACCGCCCTACCACCGCTGGACGCGCGAATGGCCACCACTGGCCTCCGCGATGTGCGCGGCTGCCGAGGCGACCGGGGCCGTCCTCGTCATGCTGGGCAACCTCTACGGCTACGGACCGGTGGACGTGCCGCTGACCGAGGAACTGCCGCTCGCGGCGACCGGCCCCAAGGGGCGGGTGCGCGCCGCCGTCTGGGAGCGGGCGCGGACCCTGCACGAGCAGGGGCGCATCCGGGCGGTCGAGGTGCGGGCCTCGGACTTCTTCGGCCCCGGGGTGACCGACGGCGGCCACCTCGCCGCGCGGGTCGTGCCGCGCGTGCTGCGCGGCAAACCGGTCTCCGCGCTGGGGGATCCCGACGCCCCGCACAGCTGGAGCTATCTGCCCGACGTGGCGGGGGCCCTGGTCGAGGTGGCGGGTGAGGAGCGCGCCTGGGGCCGGGCCTGGCACGTTCCGACGCTGCCCGCGCTGTCCGTCCGGCAGATGGTCGACCGCCTCGCCGCCGAGGCGGACACCGGGCCGGTCGCGGTGCGCGGGCTGTCACCGGCAGTGCTGCGCCTGCTGGGCGTGTTCTCACCGCAGATCCGCGAACTGGGGGAGATCCGCTACCAGTTCGACCGTCCGTTCGTGGCTGATTCAGGTGCCTACGAAGCCGCGTTCACGCTACGCGCCACACCCCTCTACGAACAGGTCCGCGCGACGGTGGACTGGTGGCGGAAGCGCAGGACCACCACCGGGTGACCCCCGGGTCGCGCGCCACACACGCGCGCGACGTGCCGTACCTACGCGACGTGGGGCTCCGGTCCGGAGCCCCACGTCGTTCCTCCTGCCGCTCCGACCGGTTCAGCGGCGGTCACAGCGGTTCAGCGGGCCGCTCAGAAGCGGTCCGTCAGGCCCGGGAGCCCCGGAGGCGTGGGAAGCGGCAGCTTGTTGAAGCCCCGCTCACGCTGCGCCGCGGAGGTCCGGCAGGTCAGGTCCTGCTCCGGGAGACGGCCGGTGGTCAGATAGCTGGTGGCCGTTTTGTCCGCACATGACTTGGAACCGTAGATGCCGTGGCCCTCGCCCCCGGCGACGGTGACCATCCGCGAGCCCTTCATGGCCCGGTGCATACCGCGGCCACTGGCGAGGGGCGTCTGGGAGTCCCACTCGTTCTGCAGGACCAGTGCCCCGACCTCGTTGTCGATCGTGGTGGCGGGCTCGCTCCCCTCCTTCTTCCAGAACGCGCACGGCTTGATGGTGGAGCCGAAGTCGCCGTACAGCGGGTACTCCTTCTTCGCCCGCACCGCGTCGGCGCGGTACCCCTCGGGGTCCCGCGGCCACGCACCGGTGTCCGCACACACGACGGACCAGAAGGCGGCGGTGCCGTTGTCGTCGGGCGTGGCCCGTCCGAAGGACGGCTGACCGGTACGGCTCGGCGCCTTGGGCTCGGCGGTCCGGGACGGGCCCCGGTCGGCCGCCTTCTTGAGCTTGGCGATGCCCTCCGCGCCCTCCCGCACGCTGAAGAACGCGGCACGGCTGCCGGAGCGGATGTCATCCCCCGTCAGCTTCTGGCCGTCGAGCTCGATCGGCTTGCGGTCGGCCCGTGCGACCAGGTCCCAGAACGTCTTGCGGACGGCCTTGGGCGTCTTGCCCAACTTGTATGTGGCGTGCCGCTGAGCCGTCCACTCGCTCCACCGGGTGAAGGCGGGTTCGGCGCCCTCGGCCCATATCTGGATCATGCCGCGCCATATCCGCGCCGGATCCACGGAGCTGTCCAGGATGAACCGGTCGGCGTGGCGCGGGAACATCTGCGTGTACACGGCGCCGAGGTAGGTGCCGTAGGAGTACCCCAGGTAGGAGATCTTCTTCTGGCCCAGCACGGCCCGCATCACGTCCATGTCGCGGGCCGTGTTCCGGGTGGTGATGTGGCGCAGCCGGTCCCCTTGCTTCGTGTCGCACTTCTCGGCGACGGTACGGGCCCACTTCACGTCCTTGGCGAACTTCTCCGCCCGGTAGGGGCGTTCCCAGTTCTGCTCCTTGGCACTGAGACCACAGCCCACCGGGGAGCTGCGGCCGACACCCCGCGGGTCGAAACCGATGAGGTCGTACTTCTTCTTCACCGACGAGGGCAGTTCACCGGCCAGCCCGAAGGGCATGGAGAGGCCCGAACCACCCGGTCCGCCGGGGTTGACGAGCAGCACCCCACGGCGCTCCGCGGGGGTGCTGGTCTTCAGCCGTGAGATGGCGAGGCCGATCTTCTTGCCGTCGGGACGGTCGTAGTCCAACGGCACCTTGATGGTGGCGCACTGGAAGGAGGCCGGGGAGTCACTGTCGCAGCGGTGCCACGACGGCCGCTGCTCGATGTACTGCTGCAGGGGGTTCTCGGCGGCCGATGCGCTGCCCGGGGCGAAGGCCGGTACCAACGCCGCGAGGGTGCTCGCCGCCAGGACATGAGTCAACGATCTGCTGCGCACGTGCGGTGTCCTTATGGGCAGGGTGTGTTGGGACGCATTCACCCTTCCGTACGGGACGGACGCAGGAGAACCACCGACGGGGTGGAATGGTGTCCGACCACGGGGGTACGCCCGGCACCGCGGGTGGTTCTGAGGTCGTACGGGACCGGCCGCGTCGGCCGTGGTCCCTCCGTCGGAGGGCGAGGGTGTGACTGGGTGCGCGCCGCCCAGTGACGGTGCGTCCTGGTCGGCCCTCCCACCGCCGGACAGACTCCGAAGCGGCGCGCGGCCCGTGCGCCGACCACAGTCCGTCCGGAAGGAACGAACCGCGATGCAGCACACCGGGACACAGCAGGCCGGGATGCACGGAGCCGAGGTGCCATCCGCCACCAGGGACGACGAGAGCCTGGTGCGAAGGATCCGCGTCCTGGAGGACAAGGAGGCGCTGCGCGGGCTGATGATGCGGGGGTGGCGGGCGCTCGACCTCAGGGACTGGGAGACCTGGACCGCGTGTTGGGCCGATGACGCGACGCTCGAATTCGGCCCGTGGGAGACGGTCCGGGGCAAGGAGGCGATCCGGACCACGGTGGAGCGTGCGGAGGCGCCCTACCCGAGCATGCAGCACCACATCCTGAACGCGCACTTCACCATCGAGGACGACGACCGCGCCACCGGTATCGGGTACATGTGGTTCGTCGCCGTGACCGAGCCCGGGCAGATTGCCTCGCCCTACTCCATGGGCGGGCCCTACGAGTGGGAGTTCCGCCGGGGCGCGGACGGCTGGCTGCTGACCCGCCTGCGCGTCGGCGTGTGGTGGACCCGCGGGGAGGACGCCCTCAAGGCGCTGGAGTGACACCGGGCGCCGGATGGCCTAGGCGTCGAACCAGACCACCAGGCGGACCTGGGCATCGCCGTGGACCCCCGCGAGAGCGCGCATCACGGTCCACACCGGCTGCCACGGGCCGTCCGCGGGCACCGCGTCCCGGCGCCGGGCGCGTTCGGCCCGGAAGACGGTGGTGCCGACGTCCCATTCGGTGCCCTCGGCCCACAACTCTCCGACCCGGTCCGGGTCGACGGACAAGGTGTCGATACCGCTGGCCCGGGCGAAGCCACGGCTCCAGTCCCCCCGGTGCGCCAACTCCAGGGTGCCGTCCGGGAGTCGCCGGTACCGGGCGATATCGGTGGCCCGGGGGATCGCCGGTTCGTCCCAGTCGATGGCAAGGACCTCGTCCCAGCCGATCCAGGTCGTGCCGAACACCGCCGCCCCGTGCGCCGCATGCTCCGCTCCGGTCACCTCCGAAACGTCCGCCGGCAGCCTGCGGCCGGCCGCCACCGGCCGCCAGTGGCCCTTGGGGCCCCTCACCCCGAAGAGACAGCCGAAGGCGGCGTAGTCCCGGTCCACGCCGAGCAGCGACAGATCGATGGCGGAGTACCAGGCCGTCGCCCCGATCTCGAGGCCGGGCCCCCAGGTGCGGCACTCCACGAACCCGTAGATGTCTGTTCCCACGGACCGATTGTCTTCGCCGGGACAGGGCGCTGGTGTGACCTCCGCCACATATATGGGGGAATTCCGTCGCGGATGTATCCGGAGTGGGCGGTGCCGGGATCTGTGATCCGGAGAAGGGACCAGTCAGCTTGAGGGTGGGAAGATAACCGTGACCGTTGAACGAAATCCGTGGCACGTTCTGGGCGCGCTGCTCGTCGGATTCTCCCTCATCTTGCTGGATATGAGCGTGGTGGCGGTCGCCAACCCCGCCATCATGGAGTCGCTCGAGGCGGATGTCTCCGAAGTGGTCTGGGTGACCAGCGCCTATCTGCTCACCTACGCCGCACCGCTGCTGTTCACCGGACGGCTCGGTGACCGCTTCGGCCCGAAGAACGTCTACCTGGTCGGCCTGGTGGTGTTCACGCTCTCCTCGCTGTGGTGCGGAGTGGCCGGGAGCATCGACATGCTGATCGCGGCCCGCGCCGTCCAGGGCCTCGGGGCCGCGCTGATGACACCCCAGACCATGGCGGTCGTCACCCGGATCTTCCCCGCGGACAAGCGGGGTGCCGCGATGGGCGCGTGGGGCGGTTCCGCGGGAGTCGCGCTGCTGGTGGGTCCGGTCGTCGGCGGTCTGCTGGTGGACTCCGCCGGCTGGGAGTGGATCTTCCTGATCAACGTCCCGATCGGCGTCCTGGCCTTCTTCCTCGCCTGGAAGATGGTGCCCTCGCTCCCGACCACGCCGCACAAGTTCGACGTGGTCGGCATCGTGCTCTCCTGCGGCGGTATGTTCCTGCTGGTCTTCGGCCTCCAGGAAGGCAACAACAAGGACTGGTCGGCGAGTATCTGGCTGATGATCGGCGCGGGTCTCGCCGTCCTGGCGATGTTCGTCGTGACACAGGCGGTCAACAAGGGCGAACCCCTGCTGATGCTGAGCCTGTTCCGTGACCGCAACTTCGCGCTGGCCAACGTGGGCATCGCGGCCATGGGCGCCGCGGTGACCGCGATGACCGTGCCCACCTACTTCTATCTGCAGGGCGTGCGCGGGCTCACCTCGATGGAGTCGGCGCTGATCTTCGCACCGCTGGCGATCCTCACCGGTGTCTGTGCGCCGTTCGTCGGCAAGCTGTCCGACACCATGCATCCGCGCACCTTCACCACCACGGGCTTCGTGCTGTTCGGCATCACCATCGTCGCGTACAGCGAGTTGATGAAGCCGGACTCGGAGCTGTGGATGTTCTTGGCCACGGCCGCAGTGACCGGTATCGGCAACGGCATGGTCTGGGGCCCGCTGGGCGCCATCGCCACCCGTAACCTCCCCATCGACCAGTCCGGCGCGGGCTCCGGTGTCTACAACACCAACCGCCAGGTGGGCGCCGTGCTCGGCAGCGCCGCGGTCGGCGCGCTGTTCGTGGACCGGCTGGAGGCGCATCTGCCGGGCGTCGGTGGCGGCGGGGGCCATGTCGAGGGCAGCGTCACCAAGATCCCCGAGATGTTCAAGGAGCCCTACAGTACGGCGCTGAGTGAGACAGGGCTCCTTCCCGTCGGATTCCTGCTGCTGGGGGCGATCGCCTGCACCCTGTTCATCCGCTTCCCGTCGCGGGAGACACCGAAGGAGGGCGGGGACGTCGCCATGCAGAAGGTGGAGGACGCCAGTTGACACCCTCACACCGGTCGACGTCATTCGGAAATGAACGGGGAGGGTCTCCCATGGGTACCACAGATGATTTCGGGCGCTGGATCCGCAAACTCAACTCCGCGGACACTCCCAAGGCCAGACTGATTCTCCTGCCGCACGCCGGAGGATCAGCGAACTCCTACTTCCAGTTCGCGCGGGGATTCGCTGAACTGGATGTCCACGCGGTGCAGTACCCCGGTCGGCAGGATCGCCGCCATGAGCCTTTCCGGGACACCATCGAGGAACTGGCCGACGAGATCGCCGAACTCATCGGTGACTGGAACGATCTGCCCGTCGTCCTGATGGGAAACAGTATGGGCGCGTTGGTCGCCTTCGAGGTGACCCACCGTCTGGAGGCCAAGGGAAAACCGCCGCTGGCCCTCTTCGCCTGCGGCCGGGTGGCGCCGACGCTGCGCAAGGACGAGGGCACCCATCTCAAAGGGAACGACGCCTTTCTCCAGGAGATGGCGCTGCTCGGCGGAATGGGGCACCAGCTCCTCCAGGACGAGGAGATCCTCGACATCATCCTGCCCCCCATGCGTGCGGACTACCGGCTGGCGGAGACGTACTGTGCCTCGTCGGCCACACAGGTCTCGGTGCCGGTCCATGTGCACATCGGCAGGGCGGACCCCAAGGTCAACGAGCCGGAGGCGGCCGAGTGGAAGCGCAGCACGACCGGGGAGTTCACCCTGGAGACGCATGAGGGCGGCCACTTCTTCTTCACCGACAACGGCGCCCGCCTGACCGCTGCCATCAACGGGGCACTGAACGACACGCTCGCCGTGAACCCGTGAGCTCCTGACCATCCGGCGGCCCGCCGCGCGGGGTTTCGGCAACCATCCCGGAACCCGGTGCGGCCGGGCCGCTTTGTCATGTCCCCAAGCGCCCGGGACCGGTCCGCCAACAGCATCGGCAGTCTCTCAAACCTTCCCCGGGAAAAAATTCTTGAATGGCTGTATCTGGGCGGGCCACCGCGGGATCTAAACAGTCGACCACATGGTTGCCGGCAAGAGCCCGAAGGTGGGGGAAACAAGCATGGCCCTCGAGAAGCCCGACATCGTCGGAGCCCTGCGTAAGTCGCTGAAGGAGACCGAGCGCCTGCGGCGGCAGAACCAGCAGCTGCTCGACCAGGCGGGCGAACCCCTGGCCATCGTGGGGATCAGTTGCCGCTTTCCCGGTGGGGTGACCTCACCGGAGGAATTGTGGTCGTTGGTCGCCGAGGGACGTATGGGGTTCTCGGAATTCCCCGAAGACCGCGGCTGGGATCTGGACAACCTCTACGACCCGGACCCGGACCACCCCGGCACCGCCTATACCCGCCACGGCGGATTCCTCGACGACATGGCCGAGTTCGACGCCGAGTTCTTCGGGATCAGCCCGCGCGAGGCGCTGGCCATGGACCCGCAGCAGCGGCTGCTGCTGGAGGGCGCCTGGGAGGCGTTCGAGGACGCGGGCATCGACCCCCTGACGCTCAAGGAGAGCGACACCGGGGTCTTCTGCGGGCTCATGTTCTCCGACTACCAATTCGTCGCGGGCCTCAGCGACCGGCGCCCGGAGATCGAGGGCTACCTCTCCATCGCGTCGTCCCCCAGCGTTGCCTCCGGCCGCATCAGCTACACCTTCGGCTTCGAGGGTCCCGCGGTCACCGTGGACACCGTCTGCTCCTCCTCCCTGGTGGCCATCGACCTGGCGGCCAAGTCCCTGCGTGCCAAGGAGTGCTCGCTCGCCGTGGTCGGCGGCGCCACCACGCTCGCCAGGCCCAGTGCCTTCATCGAGTTCAGCCGTCAGCGCGCGCTGTCGCCGGACGGACGCTGCAAGGCGTACGCGGAGGCCGCGGACGGTGTCGGCTGGGCGGAGGGCATGGGCCTGCTGGTCCTGGAGCGGCTCTCCGACGCCAAGCGCAACGGACGCCGGATCCTGGCCCTCGTACGCGGCAGCGCCGTCAACCAGGACGGCGCGAGCAACGGCCTCACCGCGCCCAACGGCCCGTCCCAGGAGCGGGTGATCCGCCAGGCGCTGTCCAGCGCCGGACTCACCCCCTCCGACGTCGACGCGGTCGAGGGCCACGGCACGGGCACCCCGCTGGGCGACCCGATCGAGGCGGAAGCGCTGCTGGCCACCTACGGCCAGAACCGGGAGAACGGGCCGCTGTGGCTCGGCTCGATCAAGTCGAACTTCGGCCACACCCAGGCCGCGGCCGGTGTGGCGGGCGTGATCAAGATGGTGATGGCGATGCGTCATGAGACGCTTCCGCCCACCCTGCACGTGGACGCGCCGTCCTCACACGTGGACTGGTCCTCGGGCGAGGTCGCGCTGCTGACCGAACCGCGGCCGTGGGCCGCGGGGGAGCGGGTGCGCCGCGCCGGTGTCTCCTCCTTCGGCGTGAGCGGCACCAACGCCCATGTGATCCTCGAGGAGGCCCCCGAAAAGGAGCCGGCCGCGAACGACGAGCCGACCGGGGACCACGGCACCGGTGCCCGACCGCCGGTGCTCGTCCCGCTCTCCGCCCGTGGTGAGGGCGCGCTGCGCGAGCAGGCCGACCGGCTGCGCGCGCATCTGATCGCCCGCCCCGAACTGGACCACCTGGACATCGCCTTCGCCCAGGCGACCACCCGCGCCCATCTGGAGCGCCGCGCCGTGGTCGTGGCCACCGACCGGGGTGCCCTGCTGACCGGTCTGAGCGAGCTGAGCTCGGCCGAACCCGCTGCGAACGTGGCGGAGGGCCAGACGGCCGGTTCGAGTGTGAAGCCGGTGTTCGTGTTCCCGGGTCAGGGTGCGCAGTGGGAGGGGATGGCGGTTGGTCTGCTGGACTCCTCGCCGGTGTTCGCGGCGGAGGTCGCGGCGTGTGGTGAGGCGTTGTCGGAGTTCGTGGACTGGCGTCTTGAGGATGTGCTGCGTGGGGTTGAGGGTGCGCCGTCGCTGGAGCGGGTGGATGTGGTCCAGCCCGCGTTGTTCGCGGTGATGGTGGGGCTTGCGGCGCTGTGGCGTTCCTATGGGGTTGAGCCGTCTGCGGTGGTGGGTCATTCGCAGGGTGAGATCGCCGCGGCGTATGTGGCCGGTGGCCTGTCGCTGCCGGATGCGGCGCGGATCGTGGCGGTGCGCAGTCAGTTGGTGCGTGACCGGTTGGCGGGGCTCGGCGGGATGATGTCGGTCGCGTTGCCGGTGGAGCGTGCCGAGGAGCTGATCGCTCCGTATGAGGGCCGGATTTCGGTGGCGGCGGTCAATGGTCCGGCGGCGGTGATCGTGGCGGGTGAGCCCGGGGCGTTGGATGAGGTGCTGGCGCTGTGTGAGCGTGATGGGGTGCGGGCGCGCCGGGTCAAGGTGGACTATGCCTCGCATTCGGCGCAGGTGGAGGCCATCGAGGCGGAGCTGCTGGCTGCGCTGGCTCCTGTGGCTCCGATGGCGGGGAGTGTGCCGTTCTACTCGACCGTCACGGGTGGTTTCCTGGACACCGCCACCATGGACGCCGGGTACTGGTACCGGAATCTGCGCGGTCAGGTCGGCTTCGAACCCGCCGTCCGCGCGCTCATCGAC
>NZ_JANCLX010000004.1:366882-423159 GCF_024295805.1 Streptomyces cucumeris | reverse complement strand
CCGCGCGATGCCATGGCGTCGGCCGGTAAGACCCTGGTCGAGCTGTTCGGCCTGGCCCGCGAGCTGAACGTGGACGCCGAGGGCATCGACATGGGCCCGTCCCCGACGGACGCCGCCCTGGCCGCCGACATGGCGCTGCCGATCGAGGAGCTCGAGCTCACGGTCCGCTCGTACAACTGCCTCAAGCGTGAGGGCGTCCACTCGGTGGGTGAGCTCCTGTCCCGTTCCGAGGCGGACCTGCTGGACATCCGCAACTTCGGTGCCAAGTCGATCGACGAGGTCAAGGCGAAGCTGGCCGGTATGGGCCTGGCGCTCAAGGACAGCCCGCCCGGATTCGACCCGACCGCCGCCGCGGACGCCTTCGGGGCGGACGATAACGCGAGTACGGGTTTTATGGAGACCGAGCAGTACTGAACGCTGAGCCGGGTCGCGGGGGGCCAGGAAGGCAGAGGAACCAGCGATGAGCACCGGCCGACCGCACCCGGCTCCCCGAGGGGCCACCGGCGGAGAGGCAGACGCCCAGGTCCTCCTAGCCTGATCAAGATGGCGAAGGTGGCCGCCATCTGCCGGTCGGCGGGGCGGCCTACTTCCGGGCCCGGCATCCGGCCGCGTTCTGGTCCACGGTCGGTCTGCCGGTTTCCACGGTGAAGCTGCTGGGCTCGTACGGATCCGTCATGGATGCCTGCGGGCTGACCGTCCCGCCGTCCCGGCTGCGGGCCTGGGCGACACACGCGCTCACCCACCGGGAAGTTCACCCCGTCCCGCCCCGGCGCGGGCTCATCCGCCCGACCTCGACCGGCCTGCGTGTCCGGCTGCGGCTGGCACCGGGGCAGGAACCGGCGGACGTGGCGGCCTCGGCCGAACGGCTGCGACACGCTTGGGGAGTTCACGGCGTGTATGTGGAGGTGGTGAAGCCCGGTGTCGTCGAACTGCGGCTGATCGGCTTCGACGTACTCAGGAAGGTACGGATGCCACGCAAGACCGGTGACGGCTTCCTCAAAGTGCCGGTGGCGCTGAAGGAGGACGCGACACCGTTCGTACGCGACTACCGGACCGTTCCGCACCAGCTCACTTTGGGAGCGACGCTGTCGGGGAAGTCGATGTTCCTGCGGCACCTGATAGCCGGGCTGGCCCGGCAGTCGGTCGTGCTGGTCGGGATCGACTGCGAGCGGGGAGTGGAGCTGGCGCCGTTCGCTTCCCGGCTGTCGGCGCTGGCCACCGACCCCGTACAGGCGGCTGACCTGCTGCCCGTTCTCGTTGAACTGATGGAGGACCGATACGACTTGATCAAGGCCCGGCAGGGCATCGCGCCCAGCACACCGGACGAGGAGATCACCTCGGACATCTGGGGCCTGCCGGAAGACGAACGACCGGTGCCGGTGGTGCTGCTCGTCGACGAGGTGGCCGAGCTGTTCCTCGTCGCCACGCGGAAAGATGAGGAACGGCGGGACGAGATGGTCACCCAGCTCATCCGGCTCGCCCAACTCGGCCGCGCGGCAGGCATCTGCCTGGAGGTCTGCGGACAGCGGTTCGGCGCGGAACTGGGCAAGGGCGCGACGATGCTCCGGGCTCAGCTGACCGGCCGCGTCTGCCACCGCGTGAACGACGAAGCCTCCGCCAAGATGGCGCTGGGCGACATCGCCCCCGAAGCGGTCGGCGCGGCCTGCGCCATCGCTCCCGAACGGCCCGGCCTCGCGGTCGCCGGGGACACCTCCGGCGGCTGGTCCCGCATCCGCACCCCGTATCTGTCGCTCGGCAACGCTGCCGGAGTCTGCCGGGATACCGCGCACCTCGTTCCGGACCTGCCCGCGCTGGAACCGTTCCGGCCCGATGCGCCGGCCGTTCCGGTGAGCGCTCTGACGTCACCGGTCCCGGCCAGCAAGTAGCCCAGCTCATCCCACGGTCGGCGCGACCGCATCCACGCCATGTCCCTACCCCCGCCATGCCTGAAAGGAGGTCCCTTGTGCACACCCAGACGCGGCAGGCGATTCGCCAGATCGAGACCGCCGTACGAGCTGGCGACTACGCAACTGCCTTGGCCGACGCACACCGCCTCTACCGGGATGCCGCTACCGAAGCAGAGCGCGCCGAACTGCTGGCCGTACTCGGCCCACGCGCCATCCCCCCCCCGCCAGTCACACCCGCGAGGGGGCGTAGACATGCGCACCTACTTGGGCCGCGTTGACGCGGTGCTGGTGCAAGCGGTCATCGCTGCCGCGCTGTCCTTCGCCCACTTGCCCGTGCCCCTCGGCTCGAAGAGGGAGAGGTCGAGCCGTACACCGTCGAGGAGGTGCGGAGCCTGCTCCTGGAGGCGTCCAGACTCCGCAACAGCGCACGCTGGGTCCTGGCCCTGGCGCTCGGCCTCCGGCAGGGAGAAGCGCTGGGTCTTCAGTGGGAGGACGTAGACCTCGACGCTGGGTATCTCTGTGTCCGGCGAAACCGGCTCCGGCCGAAGTACCGCCACGGCTGCGGCGACACCCCGTGCGGCAGGAAGCCGGGTTGCTGCCCACAGCGCGAGTTGTTGAGGCGCGAGCACAAGAACACGAAGTCGCGCTCCGGCCGCCGTACGGTCGGCCTTCCCGACCCGCTGATCAGACTTCTCCGTAAGCACAAGGAAGAGCAGGACCGCGAGCGCGCGGACGCCGGGGCGGACTGGGAGGACAAGGGCTACGTCTTCGCCTTGCCGACTGGTGGCCCGCTGAGCCCGAACACCGACTATCACGTGTGGAAGAGGCTTCTCCGGGATGCGGGTGTGCGCGACGGGCGACTTCGTGATGCACATCACGCCGCGGGCGCGGCCCTGCTCCTGCCCGGCTTCCCGGATGTGATCGTGGACGCGATCACGGGTCGGGAGCCGAGCGACGCCGCGCGGTGCGGGCGCGCTACATGCATGTGACCGGGCCCATACTCCGTAGGGCCGCGGACCAGGTCGGCGAGACGCCGTGGGGCCCCTCCGGGGCCCAATGAGACCAAGAATGAGACCACGACACGTCGAAGGGCCCCACCGCGAGCGGTGGGGCCCTTCGACATCGTGCCCGGTGAGGCACTGGCGGAGGATACGAGATTCGAACTCGTGAGGGGTTGCCCCCAACACGCTTTCCAAATGTTCGTCTGGGCGTCCGGCGAAGGCCGGGGGCGTTCTGAACTGCGACGGAGCGGTTCGCTGGACAGGCGGCGGACGGCTCCGGACGGGGGTGAATGCAACCAAAACTGCAACCAGAGCGGTGGCCACCGGGCTGAATCCCGGCTCAACCAACACTGTCGGACGATCCCCGGCTCTCCATGAGCTGCTGGATGGCAGCCAGGATCCCTTCCACAGCACCGGGTTCGGCTGCCAGGGCGGTCAGAGGGACCGACGGCCAGCCCTTGTATCCCTTCTCCCGCTGCACCTCCAGCTTCTTCTGCAGCTCGGGAACGGCCGGCAGAGACTCCGCGAACGCCGCCGTCGCGTCGAGGTCGAGGTGATGGGTGATCGATCCGAAGCTGAAGGCGAGCTCCTCCTTGGCGGGGCTGTCGTACAGGGACAGCGTCCAGAGCGGCACCTGGCGGCCAGCGACTGGGTAGTAGACGGACATGCTCGGGTACTTGGCCGTACCGCCCTCCGGCCGTCCCCTGGCAGCCGCGTGATCGAGTAGTGAGGTCGCGATACGCCTCGTTTCCGGGGCGAGGCGAGTCCTTATCACCGCGTCCATGTCGTCCCGCGTGGTTCGCTGCGTGGTGCGGCGGCCGGACGGGAACTTCGCTGCCGTGGCGACCTCCCCGTGGACGCGCGGGACGAGGACGCGGAGGTCACCTTCGCCTCGGTACTGAGTCAGCTCGACCGCGTACACGTCGGTCTGCCACATCTGCCGGTTCAGGAACTCGACGATCGCCCTCAGCTCCAGCGGGATCCGGTCCGCGACGAACAGTAGCCGCATCTGCCCTGTGGCCAGTCGCTCTTCGACCGTCGTCCAGAACTCCTCCCGGGAGCGGTCGCCGAGCAATTCCCCGTACGCCTCCTCCAGCAGTCGGCCGTCTGCGACACAGGTCTCCTCGAAGGAGCGCTGAAGCAGCGCTGCGGGCCAGTAACGTGCTCCGTTCGCCGCGTAGTCCAACATCTGGCCCACCACCTCGCGCCGGATCCGGGTGTCGCTTGCCCGCTTGACCTCCACCAGCGTCGGCACCCCGTCGGCGTCGACGAAGAGATGGTCCAGCCAGTAGGCCGGACTGCTCTCCACACTCGTCGAAACACCCATCTCTCGCGCTACCAGCACCAGCCGCAACGGCCGGCCATCGGCCAGAGAGCCGAAATCCAGCACCCGCGGGTGGCGCGCGAGGAGCTCCTGGAACTCCGCCTCGGTCTCGAATGCGGCCGGCTCCAGAGCTTGCAGATCGTTCCCCAGGACGAATACCGACTGATCAGTCACTTGTTACCCCACCCCTGTGCTCCCGAGACAGTGGTCAGCGATCGTTTGCCCGTCTATTGATACCGCTGCAGGGCCGTGTCAAAGGGCTCGCCCCGCCATATTCCCCTGGTGTGCGCCCTGTTGAGTGTCAGTAGCCGTTCCTATCGTGGAGGAATGGCGAATGGGGTGTGGCACACCGGATATGGCATAGAGATCAATCTGTCGTTACCCGATCTCGGGCATCCGGGCCGTCCGGAGCTGCTCGGCGAGATCACCGCGCGCGTCACCGACCGAGATCCGCAACTGCTCGAGTGCTTGGCACACCACGAGGGGCGGGAGTGCCAGTCGGAGACAGGCGGGAAGTCTCCGTGGATGTTCATCCGTCGAGGCAGGGTGGGTGGCCGAAGGCCCCTGGTTGCCTCTCACCTGCCGGTCACACACAAGCCGACCCCGGCGGAGAGTGCACAGCACAAGGCCACGAAGGAACGGGTCGTCGAAACCGCCATGCGGTACGGGCTGGATTCCGAGGCCGAGGTTCCCGTAGCCAACCGGCGGAGCGTCACCGACGCGGTCGTCGCCGGGCCCAGCGGCCTACGGATCGGCTGGGAGATCCAGTACCACCACCTCAGCCCCAGCAGCGTGCACCGCCGCTCGGCCAACGCTGTGGAGCACGGCATCACACCCCTCTGGGTGGCGAAGGACCGGGCAGCCTCCCTGATCGACCGAGCGCCGTGGGCACGCGTCGACGACATGCCGTGGAAGGACATCGCGGATGGCAAAGAGATGGTGATCCGTGGCGGGTACCGTCACCTTCAGGTCTGGAAGTGCGTACCGAGCAGCGACCGCCACTGCCTCGTCAGTGAGGGCGCCGGTCACTGTGGCGCGATTCACGCCGACTGGTTCGTGCCCGCGCTGTGCGTGCCTGAGAAGAGGCCAGTCCACATCGAAGACCTGGTCTTGCAGAGCGCCACGGGGGAGAGCGTCCCGGTCTACGTGCCCAGCCGCGGCAACGGCCGGGCCGGTCGGCACATGTGGGTATCGCTGGACGATCGCACGCTGTGGGAGGAGATCGTCGGTGAACGGACGCCTCTTCCCCCAGCCTCGGCCGAAGAGGACGACGATGTGATCACCTTCGCCGAGCAGGAGATCGACCGCACTTGCCGGGCAGGAGAAGAAGGCTGGTTCGTCAGCGACGCCCGGCCCATTCGCGACTTAGGCCAGCCGACTGGCGGCTTCACCCTGCCCCGCATGCCCGTACAGGGCTCTCATGATCCGATGCGGATCACCCCAGTCGAGCGGGCCGCCGCCTCCGCCGCGCTGAGATGCCCGACGTGGGAGCTGGGGCCATGCGCCGGGTGCAGCCAGCTGATGCGCAGGTACGGGCGGTACGCGGCGATGTATTGCAGCGTGTGCCGCACGGTCCTCAACGGCCGCCAGAGACTCTGACGGCTGGGCTGGCGCTGGTCGGCAGCAGTCACGTCTTTGCCCTAAGCGACATAGCTCGGTGCGCGATGATCGCTACTTGTCAGCCCAGCGGGAGCGGTGCTGCCGGACGTACTCAAGGCGGATTCGGTGCTGAACATGAACCGTCAGAGGGCCGAGATCATTGCCTGTGGCCGCGTCGACGATGCGGAGTGCATCAGTGAGGAAGCGGGCACCCATGTCGAAGCGGACGTGACAATTCGGACAGAGGCAGAGCACGTTTTCGACTCGGTCGGGACCGTTGTGGGGCGCTCCAAGCGCCTGTATGTGCGCAGCTTGGCTGTAGGAGAAGAGCGGCGCCGGCAGTTCGATCATTGTTCCGCAGAACTGGCAGGTGTTGTTGTACAACGCTTTGACCTGGCGTGTGACCCGGGAATCTCGGTCTGGGGCCTGTACTACTGCAGTTCTCCGCGGGACAGGTATATCGGGGAAGCCCGGGGCGGCGCTCTCCGCGTGCCACGAAGGCTCTACGCGAACGTCGGCCGAGCCCACGTCGGTCGGCACGGCCACGCTGGTCTTGGCAAGGGGATCCTCAAGCAGAGTGCTGTCCGTATGGGCGAGGTCGGCGACATCGCGAATGGAGCGCCACACCAGGGACCACGCTGCGTCGATCATGTCCGGCTCGATGACGGGTGACATCTCTGCGGCGGCGAGTGCCGCTGCCACCCGAAGGGTGTGCTCCCCCACCCGGATCGTGAAGGCGGCGTCCCTTGGGGCCGGGCTGTCTAGCAGTGTCGAGTCCTCAAGAGCTCTGACCTTGTCCCACTTCTCTGCTGCGGCTCGCCCCAACTTCACTTCCCGTTGGCTTCCGATCGCCCATGCATACGCGTCGACCAGCTCGGGAGCGGGGCCGGTCTGGGCAAGGCGACCGTCGCGGGGGAGACCGCGGAGCTTGAACGGGAGGAAGCGGGAGTAGAAGGCGTCATCCCCTGGTGCGTACGGGCGCTGCTTCCATCCCACATCCGAGATTCCCCAGAGGACTCCCACCATGGGCGGTATTCGGTCCAGCTCCCGCTGGGCAGGGGTCTGCTTCTTCGCGCCAACCCACAAGAAGTTGCTGCCGTCCCACGCCTGACGCAACGCGTGGTTGAGCTCACTCTGGAGTCGCTGCTTGCCGGCCGGAGTCCTTCGGAACGGAGAACCTTCAAGCAACGTGCTCCGCGGCGCGGAGGTGTGCAGGGAGGGATAGCGGCGTGCTGATTCCACCGCGCTGAAGAGGTGGGCCACGCTGTTGACTGGGTGGCGCCCCTGCAGCGATGTGAAGGAGTCCCGCACGCGCAGTGCACGTACCACGGTTTGCGCCATCCCTTCCGACGGATTCCAGCGGTCTCCGACAAACGCAGTCCACACCAGCGTCGGACGCACCCCCGGTAGGTACGAGCGAACCTTCACGGTGGGCGCGATTGCTGTTGACCACACCGAGATGGTTGCCGCATACATCTCTTCGGCGTGCAGATCGTCTGACGGGCTCAGCTGGCGGGCGAACTCCCCGATCGGGCCGTGCAGGATGACTTTGTCAGCGGACACCGTCTCTCCTCTGTGACTGGGGCTGCGCGGCCTCGCTGGCAGCCGGCTCCGCAACATGATCTCGTGCGGACGGTGCGCCGATCATGGTAACTGCAACCACGAACGCCGAAGGGCCCCACCGCGAGCGGTGGGGCCCTCCGACATCGTGCCCGGTGAAGGCACTGGCGGAGGATACGAGATTCGAACTCGTGAGGGGTTGCCCCCAACACGCCTTCCAGTTCTTCGTCTGGGGGTCCGGCGGGGGACGGGGGTGTTCTGACCTGGGGTCGAGGGAGTGATGGTGGCGCTCTTGGACGGCGCCGGACGGGGGCGAATGAGACCAGAACTACCTGCTCAGGGCTTTCTTCGGCGTCGCGCTGGGCCAACGGATGGGCGTCCGCAAGCTGGGTAGCCTACTTGCCATGGCCTGTACGCAAGCGTGTGCTCACCCGTGGGGGCGGCCGGGCCTGGTTGCGGGATGACGCGGGTCTTGTGCGCCATGCCACTCCTGAGGGAGTGTACGAGGAGACCTCGGCGAGCTGAATGGCTCAACAGCAGGTTCGGCTTATTCGTCCGGCAGGTACACGCGGGTTCGCGCGTACCCGTATGTGTCATCGGGACCTCGACCTTGCCGTCGTATGTCCCGTTCCGAGCCCAGCCTCCACCACCACTGACCAAGCTCTTGCTGAAGGCGCCTCGTCACTGATTGTCGCGCGAACGTTCCGGTCTCATCGAATCCCCGTCGACGCTTGCGCCATGCCCAAAATGCCCAGATGGTAAGGCCAGTGGCAAGGAGTAAGGCGCCCGCCAGGTACACCACCCCATCGGCCGAGAACGCTTGCGGATCCCTTTCCCTCTCACTGCCCGCAGCTGACACTTCTTTAAGGGCTCGCCCGCCGCCGAGCACCAGCACCGTGGCAATCGCGACAAGGAACGCGACGAGATTGGCGCGGAGTGCCACCACGGCCCGCAGCACATGGGTGGCGATGGTGCCAGGTCTCTTGCCCATGAACTCGGCCGTTTCGGCCTGCGTATAGTCCATCGCTTTGGTCGCCCACACTGCAGTGCGTTGCTGCGGCGGAAGGTCGTGCAATGCCTTGTACACAGCCATGCGGTTGGCGACCAGTCCGCTGAAATCGGCGACGTGGACTTCCCTACTCACCTGTCCTTGTGCACCACCCGCTGCGGCCGACTTCCCTTGCACACGGTTGTCACGCCCTGCAGCCCTTACGTCGTTGCGGATCACCGCGTACAGATATGCGCGGGGCTCGCGGACGCTCTCAGGGGCGCGAAGGACCTTGGCGAACGCCGTCTGCACGACGTCCTCAGCGCCGACGACGGAGTCGGGGACTCCTTCCTCGGCCAGCAGTCGACGGGCGAGCCCGGTCATCTCCGCATGGTGATCCCGGTACACGGTGTCCAAGGCCGACACCGCATCCTGTGCCTGCTCAGCCACGGCCCCTCCCCTGCCTCTTGCCCGGCCCCTCACCGTGCTGCTCGCTTTCCTCCCCGCGCCGCGCTCGGACCAAGGCCGCCCTGCCCTGGGCCCGATTGCGGTAGGTAACACTGTCCACCCAGTCCTTCACGCTCGGGGCCAGAAGAACAGCGATGGACATCAACGTGCCGGCAACCTCCACCGGACAACCTCCTTCGATCAGCGGCTCCCGCTTCCCGCGCTTTCGGGGCATGGGCCGTACATCTCTGAAGAGGTGCGGCAGGCTCATCCTCATGACATACCGCCGCGAATTGTTGTGAGGCGCCCGCCTGATCTTGCTGCCGTCAGATCAGATGGCCTGGGCGGTGGTGCACAACTCGACATCGCGGTCGGAGAGGTTCTGGCGCAGTCGGTAGGCGCAGTCAATGGCGTCAGCGACGTCCACTGCGGAGACGACGCCATGACGTACCACCTGGACTGACTCGTAGTTCACGCGGACATTGGGTTGATGATGAGGCGCTGAGATCGGTGCCCGCAGGCCCTGCATTTCGCGTACTTCAGGCCAGGCCCCCCTGCGGCCGCTCACGCAGATCGGGTTTCGCGTCCGGCGCGTTGGGGTCCGGCTTCAACCATCCCTTGAGGTCGGGATAAGGGATGAACCGGTCGGGCTCCCAGCAGTACAGCCGCCACTGGCCCGGCAGCAGCGACGAGACAGGGTCTCCTTGCGGGTCTTCATAGAGCCACCGAAAGGTTGCCGGGACTGCCTGACCGTCAGGCTGATCGGCCAGGTGGACCTCGACCTCGACGAGGCAGGAGGCCGGCGCGATGTGGTCGACGGTCAAGACCGCGAAGGCTGATAGTGGTCGGTCCTTGTACAGCATCCTCACCTCGCGGGGCATGGCAGCGCCGTGCTTGTCGCGGATGGGTTGTGAGATCCATTGGGCCATCCGCCCGTAGTTGCACTGTGTCCAGGCCGTCAGGAACTGCTCGGTGGCCAAGGCAGGGGCCTCCTGGCTGAAGCTCGCGTCGTCTGAGCTGACGCGGTGTGGCTTCCAGGCGTCATTGGCCTTTTGGTGCCTACTAAGTTCGGACAGTGAGTGCCATAGCTGCCTCATGGTCGGCCGGGATGGCGGCGGGGTTTTCTCCTTGAGTGTGGCGTTGGCCCAGTCGACTACCGCGAACAGACGGTTCCAGGCTTTGGTCGCCACTACGACGTTGTCGTAATTGAGGAGGCTGCCGTGGACGATGCCGTTGCGGTACAGCTCGTAGACGGGGTCCTCGTTGGTGGCGCTTTTCCCTTTGATGAACGTCTTGTGCGCGTTGGCCAGGCCCATGTGGTGTCCGACGACGCTGTCCCATGCATGAAGGTCCTCGGCTTGCCGCGCGTGCAGGCCCCTGCGTACGGTCTCGAATTCGTTGACGAAACCGTCCATGACGCTGATCAGCAGGTGAATGCAGGCGTAGTAGCGGCCGGCGGCGTAGTCCTCGTGAGCTTTGAGGATTAGATGCCGCCGCTTGCGTAGGGCTGGCAGTTTGTTGATCACTTGCAGGCGGGAAGCGAGCGCGTCCTGGTCGGTGTACAGGGCGATGAACGCCTCTTCCGCAGCCTCGGGACCCCCCTCGGATGTGAGCAGCTCGGCGATGGCGTCGACGGGGAGGTTCTCGTGGAAGATCCAATTCCTGGGCCCCAGTACCTGGTAGAACGCATCCACGGTTTCGCACAGGTGTTGTAGTCGGCGCTCGACGACCGCAAGGTCCGGGCGCTGATCACGGGGGATCAGGAACCGAAGCGCCCGAGTCTGCCGCAACTGCTGATGTAGCTGGCGAACCGACGGCAGATCCTGCGCAGAAGCGTATCCGCCGATGCCGTGCGCCGTGCTGGACGTGTCACTTGAATCTGCCGATCTGTTTTCCATCCTGTCAGGGTATGTACTGGTACGGCATGGGGCCACCAGATTGTGGCGCACCGGGAATCTAGGGGATGAGGAGACTGTCGGGCAGGAATATTTGTCGCACTGCCAGATCCAGGTCCTCTTGGGATTCGGGGTCGGTATCGCTGTGACGGGTAGATGCCAGGCCGGCCCCGCTGACGAGGTCAGCCAGTTGCAGCGACGGGTGGCTGGCGGATTGGCCGCGCACCAGCTCACCGCGCAGGGCGTGCCCGTCGCGCTGGTGCCACGTAGTGATCATGGCGGCGATCGCCTTGTCGAGGACGTCGAACTTCTCGTCCGTGAGGAGTCGCTGCTCGTCTGCCAGGATGTCGAGGCGCCCAAAGCGTGCGGATGCGGAGCTCACCAACGCGGCGAGGGCGGGGATGATCGGGTCCATCGCGTCATCGTCCAGGCCCGCAACTGCGCTGGGGACGCCTGCGGCGGCTTGGCTGCGCTCCGCGGCGAATTCCTCGGCATAGACGCGGGTGCGTTTCGCCAGGAATTCGAAGACGTCGGCGAGATGGCGTACAGCCGGGTTCTTCTTGCGGCGAGAGTAGGATGCCGCCTCACGGTAGATACGGTAGAGTTCGTCGGCGCTGATTTTGTCGCCGCGGCGATTTTTCTTGGAGAAGAACATCGCGGTAGTGGCTAGCAGCACATCGAAGTGGTCGGCGCCCACAGCTTTCGGTCCCCAGGTGGCGAGGTCAATCGCGATTTTACGGACGATCCCGTTGCTTACGACATCGATGCCGAGGGCGTGGTAGCGCTCCTCGATGAGCAGGTCGACCAATTTCGTAGCGATCATGTACCGCTTGTCAACGACATAGAGCATGGTTCGGCCAGCTAGGGCGCCGGACGGCGACAGGAGTTCCGCGAGTATGTCGCGCTTCCAGGCGTCGCCCAGCTTGCTGAAGGACCGTTGGAATTTAATCTCCGGTGCCTGCACCCGAGCTCGGGTGCGGATGTCTTGGAGGATTTCAGCGGCCTCTGCGTCATCGATGGCGATGCCACCGAGGACGAAGTAGCGGTGCTCACGCCCATAGAGCTGATCTCCATCATTGCCAGCCTCGTCGATGGCGAACCAGCGGCTGCGGCCGGGCTGGTCGCTGGTAAGGGCACGATGGTTTCGGCGGCTGTAGCTCGCTCCCGGAAGCCCGGTACCGGAGTTGGGCGTGCGCGTGTTTGGGTCTGGCATGAGCGAAATGATCGGTGACGTGGGCCTGTAGCGGCAACGCCTAGGAATCATCTCCATGCCGCGTCGAGCCGTGGAGGGGACCGGGCTTGGCCCCGTGCATGTGGATGTGTCGATGCGGGTATGCGGAACGTCTGCGTGGGGTCAGGTGCCTCTGAGCTGGCGGGGGAGGGACCGGTAGACCTGTTGCCGACGCATACATATGCAGCCTGCCGCCGAGACAGTACGCTAATCAACTATCGGAGTGGTTTTCGGTTCCTCCGAGTTTCCCGGCGAGTTCGTCGACTTGCTGTTCCGTCTTCGCCGCGGCCTTGCGCTGTCGCTCCAGTTTCGCCTTGGCTTTCCGAAGTTCGGCGTCCAAGCGTTCCCGCCGGACCTCGCCCTTGGGATCTTCCGTGGGGCCGATGTGTACGGCCTCGACTACGCCCCGCCGCTGCCCGCAGGCCGGGCACCGTGCTACGGGTATCGAGTAGTGCTGGTGATCACGGTGTTGGGTCCTACGGACGGTGTGGTCGCAAGTGAGTATGAGGTCCCAGTCGTCCAGTTCCCGCTTGTCGGTCTTGTGGGAGAGTAGCTCAGCGATCACTTCCCTCTGCTTCTCGCTTATGGGAGGGGGCGGGCAGCAATGGCCGCAGTGCTGCGTGCGCGATCCGCTCATCGTCCAGCGTACGGCGCGGCACTCGCCGTGACGCTCCTTGTATCGGGCCTCTTCCGCGTCGTGCTCGGCCTGCTCTTCGGGCGTCATCCGCAGTAGCGGCGGTTGGTTGCCACGGCCGTCGAGGATCGGCTCGCCGCACCCGCGGCAAGGATGGCCCGCTTCGAACTCCTCGCGGCTCAGGTACGTGCCTTCACGTTTCCACTCCTCATTCTTTTCCTCCCGGCGCCGGTCGTCCTCCTCTGCTTCCAGTGCTGCGCTGCGGGCCCTGGCTCGGGCTCGCTGCTGCCGCTGCTCCTCCGTCATTTTGCCCACGGGCCACCTCCGGATCATTGATTGCGGGCCCAGTGTGAGAGCGACGGCACACAGGTCGAAGTTCGAAGTAGATCTGAGCCCCTCGTTGGAGCCGTCTTGGGCGAGTCTGACCAGATTCCGCACGGCGGTGACCGGTTCGGATGAGCGGTTTGTCTAGTTGCGCAGGTAGTGCTTCTAATGGCCACGGCCCTGGGGCGATCCTGCAGGGAACCCAGCAGCCGGTGCCGAGGCTATGCACAGGACGCTGCGTCGTTGCCGACCAACCTCGTTGGGCTGCCGTCCACGGCCCAGTCTTGCGTGTGGAGAACTGACGGTGCCCGTGTTCAGCTACGCCAGCGACATCTGCACAGCGTCAACCAGCAACGTCGCTCGCACATCGTTGGGGCCTCCGATGATGTTGTTCATCGCGTAGCCGAAGGCGTTCCCGTGCTCAGGATCGGCGACACCGAGTGAGCCGCCTCGGCCGATGTGGGAGGAGGCGCTCGGGCTGATCACGGGGGCGCCCAGCTTTTGTCGTATCCTCCCCGCGTGGCGACGAACAACGGCAACTGGGCGTATGAACTGGCGGGCGAGCTGCTGCGCTACAGCCTTCCGCGCAGATGGGCGCACACACAGGGCGTTGCCGCTTGTGCCCGGATGATCGCGCCCCTGGTCGGTGCCGACGCCGAGGTTCTGGAATCCGCCGCGGTGCTGCACGACATCGGCTATGCGCCCCCGCTCGTCCACACCGGATTCCATCCCCTGGACGGAGCCCGGTACCTCCGGGATACGCATACGGCTGACGAACGGGTCGTCCGGCTGGTGGCGAACCACACCTACGCGCTACTGGAGGCCGAGGAGCGCGGTCTTCGGGACGAGCTGGCGGACGAATTCCCCCTGCTGGATGATCCGCTGCTCGTGGACGCACTCGTGTACTGCGATATGACCACGACGCCGGACGGCCGTCGGACGACGTCGGCAGAGCGGTTGAGCGAGATCTTGGGCCGCTATGGCGAGGACAGCGTGGTGGGGCGATTCATTCGCCGGGCCACACCGCACATCCACGCGAGCGTGGATCGGGTGCGGGCGGCTGCGGCCGAGGCCGGCGTCGAACTGCGAGGGTGAGCGTTCACCCGAGGTAGGGGTACGTCCCGGCCAGGTAGTGGCCGATCTGCTCGTGCATGCTCGGGTGGATGTCGAGGGAGTGCAGGTCGTCCGGGTTAACCCACCGCACGCCGTCGGCTTCATCATTGATCGTGGGCTCGCCGCTGACCGGGCGGCCGATGTACACGACCTCGAACTGCTGCCGGATCTCGCCGTCGGTGTACGCGACGATGTGCGCCGGGTTCGAGTAAACGCCCAGGAAGCCGGTGACCTCCGCGACGATTCCGGTCTCTTCCTGGCACTCGCGGACCGCACACTGTGCCGGGCTCTCGCCGATGTCCTGGGCGCCGCCGGGCAGGGCCCACTGGCCGGTGTCGCGGCGTCGCTGGAGGAGGATGGCGCCTTGGTCGTCGACCACGAGCATGTTGCTGGCGGGGATGAGGGTGTTGGCCTTGGGGGCCTTGGGGTCGTGGTAGTACTCGGTCCTGCCCACGGTGGTTGCTACTCCTACTGGTCGGGTGTCCAAAGGCGCGCGGTCGTCCAGACGGCCTCGAAGCTGTCGCCGTACCGCTGGAACCACTCCCCGCCATCTGTCTGGCGGAGCTGGAGAATCGGGTTGGCGCTGGCCGGCTGGCCCCAGATGTGGGGGTTGACCATGAGGTGGTCGTCGTATCGGAAGATCGAGTTGTACAGCGTGGTGTCGTGAAGGCGCACCTCACAGCCCGGGTAGCCGACGAGGTCACGGTAGTACGTGAGGGATGCCCTGATCTTGGCCGCGAGCGTGTCTCCGATGCCCTCCTCACGGCCCCGGATGCGGACCGCTTCCCCGGTCGGATCGCCGAAGCAGAGCCGAACGCGCACGCCTGCCTGTGCTCGTTCCTGGAGCATCCGCGCGATGTGCGGGTTCGTCTGAGCGAAGAAGGTGCCCGAGAAGACGAGCACGTCGATCTGCTTCATCGCTCCGAGGAGGAGGGACAGCCACAGGTCGCGCGGGACGCTGGCTCGGTTGGGGTGGGTGTCGACGAGTTCCGAGCGGTCTGAGCCCAGCCGCTGGGTCCCCTGCTCGTTCTCCGGCCAGAGGTATGCCTCGTCGACGCTCAGCAGGTTGGCCACCGTCCAGCGGTGCCGCCGGTGGGGCACTCTGCCACTGACCCACCTGCTGGCGGTCTTGGGGTCCACGGAGCAGGCGCTGGCCATTTCCTCAACTGTCAGGCCCCGTTGGACGAGCGCGGAACGCAGTCGCTCATTCACTCCGCAAAGCCAACCTGAGTGCGGTGGCGAACCGCAAGTGTGTTGGGCGGGAGGCACGTGGTTGTGGCTGGAAGTGCGCGTGTGCCTACCCTGGCCCGGTGCCGCTGATCGTGCTGTGGGATATCGACCACACCCTCATCGAGAACTCCGGCGTCAGCAAGGAGATCTATGCTGCCGCTTTCAAAGACGCGGCGGGCCGTGCCGCGGCCCACCCGGCTCGCACCGAAGGCCGGACCGACCGGCTGATCCTTGGTGGGATGTTCCGGGATCACGGGCTGGAGCCCCCGGCATGGGAGCGGATCCTTCCAGCATTGGAGGCCGCCGGCGCCGCGCGGGAAGCGGACCTTACCCGTCGCGGCCGTGATCTGCCAGGTGCCCGAGAGGCCCTCACAGCCGTGGCTGCGGAGCCCGGCATGGTCTCCTCAGTCCTGACCGGCAACATCCAGGCAAACGCCCGGGTCAAACTCAGGGCCTTCGGACTGGATGGGCTGCTCGACATGGAATCCGGGGCCTACGGAGCGGACGCGGCGGATCGGACCGACCTGGTCGACGTCGCTCGGAAGCGGGTCCATACGGCTCATGGCATTCCGTTGGACGCACCCACCGTCCTCATTGGGGACACCCCGCGTGACGTCGAAGCTGCTCTGCACTCCGGCGCGCACATCGTCGCGGTGGCCTCCGGCGTACACAGCGAGGATGAACTGCGTCAAGCAGGAGCCGACATGGTGCTTGCCGACCTCACCGACGTCGCTGCCCTGATGCACCATCTACGGTCGCTGGAACACGCCGTCCGCTGAAAACGTCCCGGGACGTCCGCCAAAAATCCCTGCGCGTGGTTCGTCGTCCTGGCGCGCAACGGCAGTCTCTTGCGTGCCGTCGGCGGAGTTGCCCCCGCGCTCCGTCGACGCGCCATCCCACTCCGACCTCATGGATGGAGCACGCGCGTGACAGCACTACTCGGTGGACAGGTGGGCGCGACGTCCTCGCTCGCGGAAGTGGAGCGACTCGCGCAGCAGTACCGAGTGCCGGTCGAAGACGCCCTGCTCATCGCGGTCAATCTCCATGGAATCAACGGGGAAGCGCCGCGCCACCGGGCGCGACTTCAGGTTCGGCTGGACAGCGCGCGGTCGGTGCCCTGGCAGCTCATCGTCCCGCTGAACGCCACGGAATCGCCGTTCCGGTTGGTGGAGGACGGGCGGTTGCTGCTGGGGGGTGTCCCGGTCGGCACCGTTGAGCGCGTCGATGCCGACGAGGCAGTCGGCGGCTACTTCCGCGACAACGGCACGGCCTTGACGCTCAACCCGAACGCCCGCAGCCGCTGCGTCGGGTGCGCTTTCTGCCCCAACACACTGGAGGCGGCAGCAGACCCCCGACTGTCGGAGGAACGGGACCTCCGGGAACTCCTCGCCGTACTGGGAGAGCAGCACCCGAGGCGGGACCTTACGGAAGTTCGTGAGGTCACCGTCTCAACGGGGTGCTTTGAGCGGGAACCCGCAGCCGTCGACCACCTGCGTGCTTTGCGCTCGGTGCTTGTCGAGTACGGCGTGGAAGCCCGCCTCGGCTTCCTCACCTCGGTGCTGCGCTCTCAGCAGGCGTTCGAGGAGCTCGCCGACGTCGGGCCCTTCGTGCTCCGGCTCACCGCGGAGTGCTTCACCCGCCGTGATCTCCTGCTGAAGGCCAGCAAGGCGGTTCTGACGTCCACCTGGATGCCCGAGGTACTGCGGCGAGCGGTGGCCGCGGGCCACGGCAGTTCGTTCACGTACATCGTGGGACTGGACGACTTCGACGCCCTGCGCAATGGTGTCGAAGCCCTCGCGCCCTACGTGACCGAGTTTCCCAACTTCCAGGTCTACCAGGCCCACAACCGCATCATGGCCGGCCTCCGCGCCTCCGGGGCGCAGGAGCTGGAGTACTACCTGCACGCCCGCATGGAGATAGAGCAGATCTTGAAACCGACGGGGCTGCGTCCGGCGGCGTGGGAGTGTTACCGCCCGCTGTGGTACTTCACCTTCGCCGGCGAGACCCTGGTCGGCGCGTGATGGTGGACGACGCTTCTCTGGCCGATGCCCTGTGGAGGGCCATCTGCTACGCCTCGGTGTGTCAACTCCATCTGCGGGACAACGTCATGCTCCAGCAACCGCTGGCCGCAGCTCACGTGAAGGAACACCCTTCGGGCCACTGGGGAACCGTTCCTGGCACCGCCTGGGCACTGTCCCACATCGGTCTTGCCGCTGGGACCCTCGAACGGGACGCGGACCTGGTGCCGCTGCTCGGAGCCGGTCACGCCGGCGTCGTGCAGTTGTCCGCAGCCTGGGTGACGGGCGACCTCGGCAAGCTACGCCCCGACTTCGCGCCGGACGCCGACGGACTGCGACACCTGTCCCGGTCGTTCCCTGACACCGATGGCCTGGGCGCCGAAGTCACACCGGCGCTGCCAGCGGGCGCGTTTCTCGGCGGCCGTCTTGGCGGTTGCCTCCCGTTCGCCCAGGGGGCCGCGCTGGACGCCCCCGGCCGGGTCGTGGTTCCGGTGATCGGCGATGGAGAGTGCGAGACGCCGACGACCTCGGCCTCCTGGTTCGCGCACAGAGCGCCGGGCCGAGCTGCCGTACTCCCTGTGGTGCACGTGAACGGTTTCCGCATGGGTGGGCCATCCCTGCTCGGGGGGTTGGACGACAGCGAACTCCATGCGTACTTCGCCGGTCTGGGGTGGGGTACCAAGGTCGTTCGGGTCAGTACTGGATCACTTGACGAGCACGCCGACTTCCATGCCGCGCTCTGGGACGCGATGGAATCCGTCCTCGAAGACAGGGCCACAGCGGTCGTCCTGCGGTGCCTCAAGGGGTGGACTGGCCCATCCGCCCTCGGAGACCAGACTCTCCTCGGCACGCCGGCCCTGCACAAGACACCCCTCACCGGCCCGCGTACTGATCCCGAGCACCTGTCGCTCCTCGCTGACTGGCTCGCTTCCTACCAGCCCTCCCAGCTCTTTGACGAGGAGGGACGCGGGCAAGGTCCCCTCGCGGAAGCCGTCATGCAGGTCCGCTGGTGCTCCCTTCCTCCGGCGCCTTCCACGCGGCAGGGCGTCTCCGCTGGCCCAAAGGAGGACCGCGGTGTCTCTTTCACGAGCGCGGTCAGCCAGGTCGTACGAGAGCACGCCGCGCGAGGCGATGTCCTGCTGGTCAGCCCAGACGAACTGGATTCCAACCGCCTCGGCGAGCTCGCCGGTGAGCGGTGGGTTCACGAGCTGTTGGCGGAGGAGGTACTGCTGGAACGGCTCGCCGGCTGGACCGCCAGCGGACGCCGTGGGCTGCTCGTGTCGTACGAGAGCTTCGCTCCTTTGCTCGCCAGCGGTTTGGTGGGACACATCAAGCAACGACGCCTCGACGGTGCACGGGGCCTGCCCAGCCTCAATCTGCTGCTGACTTCCTATGGCTGGAACAACGTCTACACACACGGTGACCCGTCCCTCGCCACCGCTCTGCTGGGCTTGGCGGCCCCCGGCGTGCGCGTGCTGACGCCTGCCGACCCGGCACGAACCGCAGCGGCCCTCGACGGGGCGCTCGACTCGGTGGACCGCGTCAACCTGGTCATCGCCGGTAAGCACAGCCGCACCGCCCACCCGATGGAAACGCTCGCCGAGGAGCAGAGCCGTGGTCTCGCGGTGTGGCCGCACCTCAGCGACGAAGACGAGCCCGACCTGGTGATCGTGGCGGCTGGGGACATCCCCGCTGCCGTGGCCACGCAGGCCGCCGAGCGCGTCCGAGTGCGCCACGGGTGCCGGGTCCGGGTCGTCAATCTGCATGACCTGACGGTGCTCGGACCCCCGCATGTGTGGCCACGAGGGCTGGCCGATCGCGAGATCGAGGACTACCTGGGGACCAAAGCCGCTGTTCTTGTCCTCACCCTTGGCCACCCCGCCGCTGTCTGGGGCCTGCTGGCCGGGCGCCTCCGCCGTCCCACCGACGTCATTGGCTGGCAGGAGCCGGGCGGTCCCATGCCACAGCACGACCTCGCCCGCACGATGGGGATGGATGTGGCGGGCGTCGAGCGGGCCGCAGGCCGTCTCCTGGCCTGCCGTGAGGTGGTCCGATGAGCTCTTGGACCATCGAGGGCCTGCACGTCGTTCAGGCGAGGCGGCCCGTGACACCCGGAGATGACACTTTTTTCGTCGGGGTTCGGTCCACCACAGCGGTTGGATGGTACGGACCGGTCGGGGAGGGCGTCGGGCGCTACGTGAGCGACGTTCTGGCGCCCGAAGTGAAGGACGCGGCGGTCACCGACCACGTCGTTCTGCTGGAGCAGCTGCGTGCGGCGGCTCGCAGGTGTCCATCCGAGGTGGCTTCTTGGGCGGTCGGGACCGTCGACTGCGCCGTCTGGGACCTTCACGGTCAGCTCGCGGAGCGCACTGTTGCCGAACTCCTCACCACCGTGGCTCCTCGGAAGTTCGTTCCCGCGTATGCCTCGTGGCTGACCTTGGACCTCAGCCGCATCGACAGCCCGGACGCGCTGAGCGGTGTCGCGGCCGACGGCTGGAGCTTCACCAAGTGGGGACTACGCCGCGACCCGGCAGCCCCCTCCGAGCAAGCCGCACTGCGCATGGCCCAGGCAGTCGAGCGCTACTCCCAGGCTCTCGGGGCTCCCCTCGCCGTCGACGCGGTGGGCACCTGGACGCCGTCCGTGGCACTGGCCTTCGCACAGGCCGTCGATCCCTCTTCTCTGCGGTGGCTGGAGGACCCGCTCCCGCATCACGCCGCAGACGCCTACGAATTCCTTGCGGCGACCTCGGTGCCGCTGGCAGTCGGTGAACGTGCGCATTGCGACGAGGACCCCACCGGACTGATCCAGTACATCCGTCCCAGCGCCCTGACCCTCGATGTCGTCGGGTGCGGCGGTCTGACCCGGGCGGCCCAGATCATCCCGATCGCCCAGGCCCAGGGCATCCCCGTCTACCCGCATGGTCGCTCACTCCTGCCCGGCCTCCACCTCGCCGCTGCCTTTCCCACCGTCGCCCGGGCTGTCGAGTACCGGCTCAGGTGGGAGCCCGGACGACAACGCCTCTATGAGATGCCGATCCGCCCCGAAGACGGCCATATCCGCCTGCCGGACACCACTGGTCTCGGCGCCACGCCAAGGAGCACAGCATGCCCAACGCTCTGCTGAACGTCCCCGTCGAGGGCACGGTCACCCACAGCCCGGAAGGGCCCATGCTCCGCCTGTCGCAACGTCTCGACGGTCACGACACCTTTCTCACCGGGAGCCTCGACATCGCGGACACGTCCGTCCGCGTCCGCATCCTGACCCTGGACGACGTCACTGTCCTGCGCCCCACGGACAGCTTCCCTGCACCGGGCGACGGCGAGCACTGGCACGGCCGACTCCACCTGCCGCACGGATTGCGCCCGCGCAGCGTCCCACCGGACCTCAACGCCGCCGCCGGCCGGGAGGGACGATCCCTCAATGGCCTTGACGAAGCGGAGCTGCGGTACGTCCTGACGTTCCTCTCCGAGGCCACCACCGGGGACATCCGGAAGGCCCGCATCGGAGCCGTCGTCTCCACGCTGCCTGCCACTTCGGGGAGGAACCAGTGACGTCACGACCCGGACTCCTGGTCTCCGTGGACGTCGGAGGGACGCTGGGTATGGCCGACGGTCCCGGCCTGACGATGCGGCTGGTCGAAGCCTCTCCGCTGCCTCCCGCGCGCACCCGGGCGATCCTGCGGTCCAGTCTTCACACCCACCCGACCCTGACCGACGCTCTGGTGAGCGAGGTCTGCGAAGCCGTCCAGGTGCCGACGGAGACGTTCCCGCGAGACGTGCCGCCGGCCCCGTTCAACCTCTACCCCGGTGTCACTGAGGCCCTGCGCCGGATCAGCGCCGTAGCGACCGTGGCCACCCTCTCCAACGTATCCTGCGTCGACGCTGACACCGACGGACTGCGCACACTTCTCTCCCCGTGGGTGAGCGACTTCTTCCCGTCCTGTCGCATCGGCCACACCAAGCCCGACCCTCGCGCTTTCCACGCCGTCACCGACCACTTCGCTACAGACCCCGGTGGCCTGATCCACATCGGAGACGACTGGGCGTGCGACATCGTGGGTGCCACCGAAGCAGGGGCGAGCGCTGTGTGGATCTCGCGCGGAAGACAGGTCCCCGACGAGTCCCTGCTCGTTGACCACGGTGTGCTCGTCGCCGATGACCTTGCGGCAGCCGCCACCCACATCCAGCACCTCGCAGCACGGAGCGCCACATGAGCCTGTTCACCGGAACCGCCAGCTACTACCGCCAGTTCCGCCCCGGCATCCCCGAAGACGTCGCCGTGGTCCTGCACCAGGCCGTCCCGATCCGCACCGAAGGCCCGCGCCGCCTGCTGGACGTCGGCACCGGCACCGGGCTGGTCGCCGAGGCGCTGCTGGACCGGTTCGACGACATCATCGCCATCGACAACGATGCCGACATGCTCACCGCGGCAGAGTCGGCGCTGCGCCCGAAGATCCCCGAAGGCTCACGCCTCTCGCTCGTCGAGAGCACCGCCGAGGACTTCGTGCCGCCCCTCGGTTGGAAAGCCGACCTGGTCACGATCTGTCGCGCGTTCCACTGGCTCGACCAGGCCGCCGTACTGGCTCGACTGGATGACCAGGTCGCCCCCGACGGCGTCGTCGCCATCTTCGGCGACAGCAGCTTCTGGACCACTACGAGCCCTTGGAAGGAAGCCGTCCGGGACGTCATCAAGACCTTCCTCGGCGAGGAGCGCCGGGCCGGCTCCGGTACCTTCCAGCACCACAACCGCCCGTACAGCGAGATCATGGAGGAATCACTCTTCGACCAGGTCGAAGAGGCCCGGATCCCTGTCCATCGCACGTGGACCAGGGAGAGCATCCTCGGCTATCTGTACTCCACCTCCTTCGCCGCCCCCCACCTCTTCGGCGACCGGCTACAGGCATTCGAGACCGCGGTCATGGAGCGGCTCGCCGACTTCAGCGAGGACGACACCTTCCCGGAGGAGAACGAGTTCCTGATCCGCTTCGGGCGGCGGAGCAGGAGGTGACGCTCGACCACCCCAGACGGGCGTTCGCCGCGCTCACCGCACCGCTCGCGGCAGTCGAGCTGAGTGAGCGGTCTGTCCTCTGCCTGCCGCTCGGTTCCGTCGAGCAGCACGGTCCGCACCTGCCGTTGGACACCGACACCGTCATCGCTGAGCGATTCGCCCACAGTCTGGCTGCACAGGTGGCGGACCGGCACGACCTCTGGGTTGGGCCGGCCGTCCCCTACGGACTCTCGCCCGAACACGCACGCACGCCGGGGACCGTCACCCTGGACGTTCGCCTGTACGCCGCGGTGGTCGGCGCACTCGTGGAGGAGTACGTCCGCACCACGTCGGCTCGTTGCGTGCTCCTCGTCAATGGCCACGGCGGCAACCGTGGCGTGCTGGAGGTGCTCGTCCAGCAGCTCCGCCACAACCACGGCATCACCGCCTGGGGCCTCCATCCCGCCACCCTCGCTGCCGGTCGCGTCCCGATCGACAGCGAACTCCCCGAGGTGCATGCCGGGATCCTTGAGACCGCCCTCATGCTCGCCCTCGACCCTGACTCGGTCCGACTGGACCTCCTGCCGAGCGAGGCACTCCCCGACCCCGGCCAGCGCCAGGCGATCAGCCGCCTCGTACTCGACCGCGGCATCACCTGGCCATGGACCTCCGACAACCCCACCCTTGCCACTCACGGCGTCATCGGCGGAGACCCGCGCAAAGCAACCACAGAACTCGGCCAGAAGCTCCTCGCAGCGGCACTCGACGCAAGTACGCACGCCTTGGACCGCATCGCCACGGCCTCGTCCCCAGGGACGCCGGAGACCTCACGGAGACGCCATGCCCCTCACACCTGAGGAGAAGCACACGTTCAAACGGGACGGCGCGGTCATACGCCGCGGGCTGATCGCCCCCGAACTGGTCCGGCGCGCCGCACCACTGGTCGATACCTGGTACCGCGACCGCCTGAAGGCTGATGACGTACCCGCGTACAGCCAGCGAACGTTCGCGCCCGAGTTGGGCAGTCACCCCGACATCCTCGCCCTGTATGGAGGTACGGATGCCGCCGACCTAGCTGGCGACCTCCTCGGCGACACCGCTCCCATCACGACCGCCCAGATCCAAATCCGGGTGCCGGAATCGGAGTTCCCTGGCGTGCAGCCGGAGAAGCCGATGCACGTGGACGGGGTCTCCTGCCCGCATCTCGATCCGCGAGAACTACGTACCTTCTCGCTCCTCGTCGGCGTCGTCCTCTCGGACGTCACCAGCGCACAAGACGGCGCGCTGCGCTACCAACCGGGCGGCCACCGAACCATGGCGGACTGGTTCCGCAGCGAGTGGTCGCTCGGTATGACGGAGCAGGTACCGCCGGAGGTCGATCACGAGCAGGGTGTGCCGTTGCTCGGTGCGCCTGGCGACGTCCTGCTCATGCATCACCTTGTCCCGCACTCGGTGGGACGGAACCTCACCCCGTCCCCCAGGGTGATGGCCTACTTCCGCGTCTCCCACCCGGACCACAAGGGCCGCCGCCTCGAAGCACTGCGCGACCCGTGGCTCGACTACCCGCCGCTGACCTTCGTCCCTCAGATCGCAGCCGACAAGGAGTAGCTCATGCGCATTATCGGAACCCAAGACCTCGACGCCGCCGCTCAGGCGATCGAGGGTGGAGAACTCGTCGTCGTCCCGACCCAGCGCTGGTACATGGTCTGCGCGGATGCCAGCAACGCCCGGGCGTGCGACAGCATCATCACGGGCAAGCGCCGCCCGAGTGGCAAGCCCCTCGCCTACGTCGCCCCTTCTGCTGCCTCCTGCGAAGGCGTCTTCACCTTCAGTCCGGAGGCAAGTCGACTCGCGGCGGCCTTCTGGCCTGGCGATCTCGCGCTGCTGCTGCCGTGGAAGAGCCCGGACGACGCGGCCCGGCACGCGGCAGTCGGATCACCGGCCCTGGTCACGGTCGATCCCGGCATCCTCGGGGACCTCGCCGCGCGGGTGAAAGTACCCCTCGCGGCCACCACAGCGAACATCTCCGGGGACGCAGGCCCGAACGACCCCGGTCCGGCCGTCACCATTGAGCAGGTCCATGCCTTCATCGCCGCTTCCGGCCTGGAGGTCAGTGTCATCGTCGACGGTGGAGTGTGCCCGGCGGCGAACCACATGACCATCGTCGATTGCTTTATGCCGGAGGCCCGGCTCGTTCGCACGGGTCTCGTCCACCAACGTGCCATTTCGGTGGCGCTCGGTACCGAGATTCGGACCGTCTGACAACCAGGCCCCTCCTGCCTGCTTGCCAGGCAGGAGGCCACCGGAGTGAACACGATGACTACGACCGGCGGCCGAGCCGTCCTTGACATGCACCCGACGAGAAATGACGAGGCGTTGCGGCGGGCCCTGGAAGACGCCTCCATGGGGCGCTGGGAGGGTCCGCAGGAGTTGCTGGCCTCTACCGGTGCCGACTGGGACCGTCGAGTCTTCCGCCTCCAAGTACTCGCGGAAGCAGGGGCTCGGCTGAGGTTCGCCGACACGTGGGCGAAGGCGGAGCCTCGCTCGCCACACGCGCTGGCCCTCCTGGCAAATGTGCAGGCCCTCCGAGCGATGATCGCTGGGCATCGCGCCGGCCGGTCATTGATGGAAGAGGCGTGGGCCACCTGCCGCCTGACATTGAAGGTATGGCCGCACGATGTGGCGCCCCTGGTGGTGATGCTCGCATTGCTGCGGACCCACGCGCCGGACCGGGCGACGCTGCACCGGATTTGGGCGGAGATCAAGCAGCGCGACCCCTGGAACCGCGAGGCGCACCACGAGGTGGCCACCTACCTCTTCCTTCGGCACCACGGCCGGGCGGGGGAGGCGATGTGGTGGGCCGAGGAGCAGGCGTCCATAGCCCCGAAGGGGCTGCCGATCGCGGTCCTGCCCTTGGTCGTGGTTGCCGAAGCGCACCGATCGCGTCAAGAGCAGGACCAGACGGCGTACGGGCTGACGATCCACCCCTGGATCGACTGCCCGCAGATCGATCGCGTGCTGGACCGTTGGTGGCGATACCGCGCGCCGCGCCAGCACGCCTGCTTCGCCGATGACGCCAACTACCTCGCGCACGCACTGTCATTCGCCAACCGCCACACCGAGGCGGCTGAGGTCTTCGACGCGATCGGCCCTTACGCCACCCAGGTTCCATGGGCCTACTGCGGCCAAGCCGACCAACTGTTTCTGCGGCACCGCGCCTGGGCCTACAGCCCGCGGCGGCGCCGGCACCACTGAGCACTCGACCCCACGCGCGATCCACGAAAGGGCGGAATCTCCATGCCTCTTGACGTCTCCCGCATCTCCGACGAGGAGCGCCTGAAACAACTCGGCTATCAGCAGACGCTCTCCCGCTCGATGTCCGGTCGGGCCAACTTCGGCGTCAGCTTCACGATCATCTCCATCCTGTCCGGCTGCATGACCCTCTACGGGTATGGCATGAACACCGGCGGCCCGGCGGTGATCATGTGGGGCTGGCTGTTCGTCGGCCTGATGACGCTGTTCGTCGGCCTGTCGATGGCCGAGGTCTGCTCCTCGTATCCGACCAGCGCCGGCCTGTACTTCTGGGCGCACCGTATGGCCCCCAAGCGCTCCGCAGCAGCCTGGGCGTGGTTCACCGGCTGGTTCAACACACTCGGCCAGATAGCGGTCACCGCCGGCATCGACTTCGGCGCCGCCAACTTCCTCAACGCACTGCTCGATCTCCAATTCGGCTACGCCGCCACGCCGGGCCACACCATCACGCTGTTCGGAGCCATCCTCGCCCTCCACGGTGTCCTGAACACCTTCGGCGTGCGCATCGTCGCCCTCCTCAACGAAGTCTCCATCTGGTGGCATATCCTCGGTGTCATCGTCATCTGCGGCGCCCTGGTGCTCGTCCCCGACCACCACCAGTCGACAGGGTTCGTGTTCGGTGAGTTCGTCAACAACACCGGCTTTTCGTCCAGCGGCTACGTGGTGCTGATCGGTCTGCTGATGGCGCAGTACACCTTCACCGGCTACGACGCCTCCGCCCACATGACCGAGGAGACCATCGACGCATCCACCGCCGGGCCCAAGGGCATCGTCCGTTCGATCCTCGTCTCCCTCGCGGCCGGGTTCGTCCTCCTCTTCGGCTTCACCTACGCCATCCAGTCCTACGCCGGCGCACTCGCGTCGGGGACTGGAGTGCCGCCGGCGGAGATCCTTATGAACGCCCTCGGCGCGGCGGTCGGTAAATGGCTTCTGCTCGTGATCATCGTTGCGCAGCTCTTCTGCGGCATGGCGTCGGTGACCGCCAACTCCCGCATGATCTATGCCTTCTCACGTGATGGCGCCCTGCCCTTCTCCAGCACGTGGCACAAGCTCAACCCCGCGACGCGAACGCCCACCAACGCCGTCTGGCTCGCCACCGGCGGCGCCTTCGCACTCGGTCTGCCCTACCTGTGGAACACCACCGCGTACGCGGCAGTGACCTCCATCGCGACCATCGGCCTCTACATCGCCTACGTGATCCCCACCTTCCTCCGGATCCGGCAAGGCGACCGTTTCGAGCGCGGCCCCTGGCACCTCGGCTCGTGGTCCACGACCGTCGGCACCATCGCCATCGTGTGGGTGCTGGTGATCACCGTGCTGTTCATGCTGCCGCAGACTTCGCCCGTCACCGCGGAGACCTTCAACTACGCACCCATCGCGGTCGGCGTCGTCCTCGCCTTCTGCGGAACCTGGTGGCTCGCCTCGGCGCGTGCTTGGTTCCTCAACCCTGCGCACCCGCGCAACTCCAGCTCGGATCGCCAGGGGGTCGGCAGAAGGGACGGAGTTCGTCGATAGGGCTCCGGAGATCCGACTCGTTCGACGAAACGGCCGAAGTTGGTCGAGCAAGCACCGGAAAACCCTGGTCATCGCCGTTCAGATACATCGGACCACGGTCGACGCTGGCCGAAAATCGATCACTTAAAGTAATCAAACCTCCACACGTTGTCAGAGCTGCGTGCTCTCATTGCCTGCGCGGGGATCGTCAACGGCTCTGGACAGGAGGACTTACTTCATGGGGGTAAAGGTGGAGGCTCACGTTCGGGTCGCTGTCCCGATATGGGCGCGCCCGGGTACGGCCCGATGAGCCGCCGACGCCCGGCGCGGCGTACCGGCCGACGTAGGCCGGTGCGCCGCACCAAGAAGCAGGATGAGCAGGTTGCTCTGCTGGCCACCGGGGCTGTGGCGATCGTCGTGGTGGTCACCGTCGTGCAGTGGCTGCTCGCGCACTGGTGGATCATCCTCCTCGCGGTCGTGGTCGCTGCGGTCGGCGGCGGCTTCTGGCTGCATCAGGTACGGCAGCGGGCCGAGTGGGAACGTGTGCGCGCCCGTGCCCTGCGGATACGGATCGCTGAATTGGACGCGCTGGATCACCGCGCGTTCGAGTTCGCGATACGGGACCTGATGCGGCGGGACGGCTGCGAGGCCGAGCGGATGGGCGGCGCCGGCGACAACGCCTGTGATGTGCGGGCCGTCGATCCCGCCGGGCGTGTGTGGGCCATCCAGTGCAAGCACCGCCGGGACGGAGATCGTGGCTCTGCCGTTGGCGTCGGCGTCCTACAGCAGGTCAACGGCACCGCGCGGCAGATCCATGGAGCGGATGTTGCCCTCGTCCTCACCAATGGCCGCTTCAGCTCCAAGGCCATCCCTTGGGGAAAGGAGCACCGGATACATCTCGTCGATCGCCGCAAGCTCGGCGAGTGGGCTGCTAGCTACCGGCCCTTGTGGGAGCTGCTGGACCGCATCCCGCCCCCACGTCGTCCAACAACCCTGTCCTGAAACTGCCGAGTGGGGCGCTGGGTGCGAGGGGAGGGTCCTGGCGGCCAGCGTAACGCCGCGAGAGCGCCATGAAACCAGCCACTGGACAAGTGCTCTGTCGCCAATCACTGCGGATGGGGCCGTTGAGAAGTACCCGGTTCGAGCCATGCAGAGAGGCGGAATGCCAGGTGTTGAGGGGAGGACTGGCCGGATGATTTTGACCATCAACGTCGCGGTTCTGCTAGCGGTGATCATCGTTATGCGACTGCGTCGACGCACACACGCTCGGAGCCGGTTCGACGAGAAGATGACCGTGGTCATCGTTCTGGTCTTCGGCGTCCTGATCGCTCCAACCAGCTTCGGGCAATGGATATTTAGCGTCGTGGGCCAACTCGCACAAAACATCTCGCATACCGACGGCCGCTGAGTCCTTGACATCGTCCATGGCTGTCGAATGTCCGTACCCGGTCGGCATTCCGGTTGGGTACCGAGGCATGTCTGCGCTGCGATGAGCGGTGCACTGCTGCTTCAGCAGACCAGCGCCGCACTGTGCCGTCTGGTTCCATCGACCTGGATGGCCAGCCTTGTGCGCGGGCAGAGGCGCCGGATGCTGGGCACCGTCGAGGAGGTGCCGATTGCTGCCCCGGGGCTGAGGCTGTCCAGGCATCGCGGGTCGGACGGGAGGTCGGCGATGAGGAGTGGTGGCATCGCCTCAGCAGGCGGAGAAACTGGTGCGAGATGGCCCATGATCGTCTGTTCTCCCTGAGCTGTTAGCGTGCCACGAGATCAACTTAGGGGCAGGGGCGGACCTGGATGGATGCCAGGCGACCACTCTGGTCGTTGAGCCAGGCGCAACATGGAGTAGTCATCGTGGAGTAACGCGTCCCTCTAGGGCACCCTCCGGTCGTGCTCAAGGTTGTCTTCAACGACGGTCGGCAGAGACCGTCCTAACGAGAGACCGAAGGGGGATCACCACCCATGACCAAGACCCGTGCACGGCTGGGTACAGACACGGGTGAGCCGGAGGTAGGCCCGCACGCTCCGATGACGACGAGTACATCCTGCCCCGACGTAGCAGGTGGGCAAGGTGAATGGTGCGAGGACGCTCTCGCCGGGATCCCATCTCCTTATCGGCCGGACTTGTTGCAGGTTCTGGACCAGCTGCATGCGGTCAACAGCCGCCAGTGGGATGCCGAGGACCGGGTACGGCAAGCTGGGGACGGGGAGATTCCGGCCATCAAGCGGGAGATCGACGAGCTCAACGGTCTTCGCCATGCACTCATCGAGCAGATCGACCGGATCTTGGATGCGGCGTGGAGCGCGGACGAGGACGTGCCTCCCATCACGGAGTCGATCGGCTCGGCGCTTGACCGGCTCTCGGTGCAGAAGCTTCGGATCGTCCATACGGAGCGACTGGTCGGGGGTGACGCCGCCGCGGCAGAGCGAGTCGGGATTCTGCGTTGTCAGTACGACGATCTGGTGTGGTCCATCGCGGTTGCTTGCGGGGATCTCGTGGCCGGTCGACGGCGCACGCCCCGCCCCGAGCGCATGAAGCTCTACGGAAAGTCCGTGCGATGAGCACGGTCACGTTGCTCCTCCGAAGTGCCGGGATCGATCTGCGATGACGACTGATTCCTACGGCGCCGGAGATGAGTTTGAGCGCTGGCGCAGCGGTCTGTTCCTGCACCCCGACGGGACCAATGCCGATGCGCTTGTCGACCTCCTTCGCCGCGCCCTCGATGAGACGCTGAGCCACCAGGGCGAGGGGCCCGTGTATCCGCGCACCGGCCAGGAGGAGGGGCGTTCCCCTGTGGGCGACGGACGCCTGCCGGAGAGCCCCGTCACGGCGGAGACGGCTCTCAGCCAATTGCGCTGGTGGCTCGCTGGGTCGGTCAAAGTGCATCACCAGATGTTCGCCAAGAACATCGTTCCGCCACCGTCGTTCGTCAACCTGGCAGTGCTGTGCGCGGTCTCGTTGTTCATGCCGAACGGCGTCACCGGGGAGGACGCCGCGGAGACCCTTTCCGCCGAGTTGTCTTCCGCCCAGGCGCTGGCGCGGCTGGCGGGGTACGACCCAGAGCGGGCAGGCGGCCTGTTCACGTTCGGAGGCACGGCGACCAACCTGTACGCCATCAACGTCGGCATTTCCAAGGCACAGCCCGACCACGCCGAGCGTGGGATTGAGCCCGGGATGGCCGTCGTCGGGTCCTGGCCGGCGCACTACTCGCAGAAATCCGCGTGCGCGTGGCTTGGGATCGGCACCCGAAACTACATATCCGCTGCGTCGCTACCCGACCAGACCACGGACCTGGACTCGATGGAATCGGCCTGCCGCGACGTGCTGGCACGCGGCCACCGGCTTGCGTGCATCATCGGCGCAGGCGGAACGACTTCCAACATGGCCTTCGACGATTTCGGCGAGATCGCTGCGATGCGGGATCGTCTGGCCGCCGAATACGGGTTGGATTACACCCCCCATGTGCATGCAGACACGGTCATCGGGTGGGCATACCTCTGCTTCATCGACTACGACCTTCATCAGAATCCCCTCGGCTTCAGCCCCCCTGTGGTGGCCAAGCTGTCACGTCTCGTGGAGCGTCTGAAGACGGTGCGGCACGCCGACTCGTTCGGAACGGACTTCCACAAGACCGGTTTCGCGCCCTATACGTCGAGCATGATCGTCATGCGAGACAGCCGGGACTTCTCGCGGCTGCGTCGCGACGGCGGAGAAATGACCCCGTTGTTCCACGACAAGGACGCCTACAACCCCGGGACCTTCACGCTGGAGACTTCCAGGTCGGCAGCGAACATGGTCGCCACCTGGGTTGGCTTGCAGGCTCTGGGTAAGCAGGGGATGCGGCAACTGCTCGGCCACGCGCTTGAAACAGCCGAAGCGCTCCGGCGCCACATCAATGCCTTGGCAGGTCGCGACGCGACAGTCATCAACAGACATTCGTACGGCCCGGACGTGTTCGTGCGCTGTTACCCGCCGGATGATCCCGCCACCACCGAGGAGGACTTCGACGACACCAGCTCCGTTCGCCGGATAAACCAGTACACCTCTGACCTGTTCGCGTGGCTGTCGACTCAGCGGGTGCCGGACGCTGAACAGATCGCGGTGAGCAAGACCTCCGCGGCGTTCTACACACCCGCCGGCGAGCCGGTCGTCGCTCTACGGGTGTACTCCCTCAACCCGTATTTCTCCGATGCTCACGCCAGAGAGCTGGTCGTGCGCCTGCTGAGGGGCAAGCGACAGTTCGACGCTACGTACATGCATGCAGAGGCGTACGAGGAGGCTCGATGAACCGACCGTCGCTGTGCGGCCGAGAAGAGCTCCCGACACGCTTCGCGGCCGCCGACCTTCCCGTCCGTGACTGCGTCGAGTTGGCCGCTGGCCTGGCCTCCTACGCCCGGACACATGGACTGACCCAAGTCGAGGTGAGCGGGCCGCCGGCGATGCGTGATCTCATCGAGGAGTTCGGCTTCGACGAGGTGCGATTTGTCGATGCCCACCAGCAGCCCGCAGTGGATATTGCTGCGGTTCCCCGGACTTGGCGCTGCGGCCAACGAGGGTTGCGCTGCTTGGGCGACCAACTCGTCGACGCAGCGAAAGCCGTGTCGCGCGAGGACACGCCGCTGTCAACGCTCACCGACGGAACCGTGATGCGGTTTGCCCGCCATAACCGCCTCGGCGACGCGCTGGGCATCGTGACCGGCCTGGAGCACTACTGCCGCGACAACGCCGTGGCGTCGATTGCCGTGACTGGTTCGTCGGCCCTTGCCGAAGTGGCGGAGGTGTTCGCGTGCGAGCGGGTGAGCTATGCCCCTTCACCCAGCGAGTCGATCAACGGCGACGCGATCTTCGCCCGATCCTCATGGAGCATCCCTTGGCTTGACCGGTTCAACCACGCCGTCACCGACGCCTTTGGAGGGCGGGCCCGCCACCGAGTACAGCCACTGCCTCTCCGCCAGGCACCGACGCCTCGTGGCCAAGAGAATGTGGTGTATTGCCAGCTCGATGCGCGTTCTAGCACCGCGCCATCGCGACAATCAGCCCGGCGGCTCCTGAATCAGGTCTCAGCACACGGTGAAGTGCGGATTCTCGGTGGCCCCGACACCCAGACGTACCTCGGCGAGGACCTGACCTACGTCCGGGCCGACCTCCCCGAAATGGTCGCCCACCTGCTGTCATGCCGTCTCTTCGTGGGGTGCGACAGCGGCCTGGGCCACCTCGCGGGTTGCCTCGGTGTGCCTGGCCTGATCGTCAGTACCGACGACTTCGAGACGACCTGGTCATTCTTTCGAGGCTACGCCAGCCTCAATGTCATCCCGCTCGCGGCAGCAGAGGTGCTCCTGCCATGAAGCCTCCGACAGAGCAAGCAGTCCTGCGGGCGGCCAGTCGATGCCTGAACCAAGAGGCCGTAACCGCGAACCGAATCCCGATGGGCCGCAGTCACTTCGTGTTCACGGTGCAGTTGGCGTCCGGTGGGCGCGTGATCGCGCGGATCACACGCCACGACCGTGCCGAGTGCTTCGCCGGATTCGCGTATTGGCGGCGCCAGCTCGCAACGGTGGGAGTGCCCGTTCCCCGCGTACTGCACATGGACCTGAGCGGGACCGTACTGCCCTGGCCGATCATGTTCCTTGAGCAAGCCCCAGGAACTGATCTCTGTAACGTCTACGCCGACCTTACGGAGGCCGAGAAGCGCAGTGTCGCCGACGACCTGCTCGATATCCAACAACGCACGTGCGGGCTCCCACCCGGCCCTGGGTACGGCGGTATCGCCAGTTACGGCGACCTTCGTTGTCATCCGCACTGGTCGGACGTGCTGTGGGAGTACTTCACCGGTGCAGTTGATCAGCTCGCGCCCCTGCAACGACAGGCCCCGGCCATTGAACAAATCCGCAGGATCATCCGCGAGCTAGGTCCCGAATTCGATGGGATCGACCCGCTGCCCTATCTGATCGATGCCACTCACCAGAATGTGTTGGTGGAAGGCGGGAAGGTCACGGCAATCGTCGACCTGGACGAGGTCGGATTCGGTGACGCCCTGTACCCGCTCGGAGTCGCGCGCGCCGGTCTTCTTGCCCGTGGACCGGAAGCCGACTGCATTGAGCAGGTTGCAGCGCCGCTGTGCGTTGGCCCGAGTCGGCGTCGTGTATTCGAACTGTACTCCGCGATCGCATGCCTCAAAATGCTCGCCCCCAGTCCTCTCAGCGTCGCCGGCCCGCCCTCCGTCGGCAGTCAGATCGCCACCCGGCTCTGGAGCTTGCTCGATGCCTTTGCCGTCGCCGCGGCCCACAAGGAGTAACGTCATGACCGGTGTCCTCTTTGTGAGTATCGACGACTTCACCCGCGAGGGCTTCACCAATGGCCTGTTCCTGCAAGTTCGCGAGCTACTGAAACGCGTCGTAGCCCGAGGGCACCCGGCCAGCCTCGCCTGTATCGCTCAAAGCACGGACCCCGGAATCGGACGCAGAGCCCGAACAGTCCAGGGTTGCACTGTCCACGAAGCCTTCATCGGTGCTCCGGGGGCGGCCAGCGCGTACCGGCAAGCTCTTCAAGATATTTTGAACGACCTGGATCCCGACGTAATCCTGCTCAACTCGTGTGCGGTTCGCCTCAATGAAGCGCATCACGCCGTGCTGGATGAAAGCCTTGCGAGCGGTCGGCAGGTAGCGATGCTGGTGACTGACCAGCTCTACCCCACAAGCAGTGACCACCCCGACGAAGAGGTGGGGAGCTACTACGACCTGATGAGGCAGACCAGCGTGTACGCGGTCAGCCAGACCATCGCCGATGCTTTCCATGGCCAAACCGGTGTGCCGGCGCAGGTTCTCCCCAACCTCCTACCCGAGCGACGAGCCGACCCTGCGCCTTCGGGGACAGAGGGGCGGTTCCTGACCTTGATCAATCACCATCCGATCAAGGGCCGGTGTGTCTGGGACGCACTCGTTCGACGGCGCCCCGGCGACGATTACCTGGTCGTGGAGACCTGGCCCGATGCCCCGGCGTATGTGCCGCCCTCATCGAACGTCCAAGTGGCCCCCTTCGCCCCGGATCCCACCACGATCTACAACCGCACCAGGATTCTGCTGGTGCCGTCCCTGGGTCCAGAAGGTCTCGCCCGGGTCACGCTGGAAGCGATGGAGTCAGGCGTGCCCGTCGTGGCTCACCGGATAGGCAGCCTGCCCGAACTCGGGAAAGCCGCGATGTTCGTCGACCCGCCACCAATCGCCGACTACGAGCTCGATGGCAATGTGCTGTATCCCGTGGTTTCCGGGAGTGACGTCAAGCGGGCCGCGCGAGATCTTGGGCAGGCGATCGACGCACTTGATCATGATCCGGCGCTCCGGGCCCGATTCGTGACCAACGGGAGAGCGCTCGTGCGTGACTACCGTGATCACAGCGAAGCTGTCGCCGACCGCCTGCTCGACGCATGGTTCGGGGCTGTGTGACTCAGGACACCCCGATGTGGGGGTGATCTTGACTGTTCTGCCCCAGAAGCTGTTGCTGACCAGCACAAACGCAGAAGCTCGTACTGGACGACTAGACTGGCCGCCGCACTGTACGCGCGACTCAAGGAGACACGGGACCGTGACGGCCATCGTCGACGAGCTCACGTGGCGCGGGCTGATCGCCCATGCCACTGACGAGGACGCATTGCGCAAGGCTCTCGCGGACGGCCCTGTCACCTTCTATTGCGGCTTCGACCCCACCGCGGCCAGCCTGCACGTCGGCCACCTGGTGCAGGTGCTCACCATGCGGCGACTCCAGCAGGCCGGGCACCGACCGCTGGCGCTCGTGGGCGGCGCGACCGGCCACATCGGCGACCCTCGGCCGACCGCCGAGCGCACCCTGAACGACCCGGAGGTCATCGCCGAGTGGGTGACCCGGTTGCGTGCACAGATCGAGCCGTTCCTCACCTTTGAGGGCGACAACGCGGCGACCATGGTCAACAACCTGGACTGGACCGGCGGCCTGTCCGTGATCGAGTTCCTGCGGGACGTCGGCAAGCACTTCCGCGTGAACAAGATGCTCACCAAGGACTCGGTCGCCCGGCGCCTGGCGTCCGACGAGGGCATCAGCTTCACGGAGTTCAGCTACCAACTGCTTCAGGGTATGGACTTCCTGGAGCTGTACCGGCGGTATGGCTGCGCCCTCCAGACGGGCGGCAGCGACCAGTGGGGCAACCTCACGGCCGGTCTGGATCTGATCCACCGCCTGGAGCCGCACGCCGAGGTGCACGCGCTCGCGACGCCACTGATGACGAAGGCGGACGGCACCAAGTTCGGCAAGACGGAGACGGGCACGCTCTGGCTCGACCCGGAGATGACCACGCCATACGCGTTCTACCAGTTCTGGCTGAACACGGATGACCAGGACATCTCGCGGTACATGCGCATCCTCTCCTTCAAGTCCCGCGACGAGCTGGAGGAGCTCGAAAAGGTGACCGAGGAGCGGCCGCAAGCCCGTACCGCGCAGCGTGCGCTCGCCGAGGAGCTGACCACGCTGGTGCACGGCGCCGACCAGTGCGCCTCCGTGATCGCAGCGTCAAAGGCGCTGTTCGGGCAGGGCGAGCTCGCCGAACTCGACGCGGCGACGCTGGCCGCCGCGGTCTCCGAACTCCCGAACGCCAAGGTGAGCGAGCTCGGCCAGGTCACCGACCTGTTCGCTGAGGTCGGCCTGGTGCCGAGCAAGTCAGCAGCCCGCCGCACCGTGAAGGAGGGCGGCGCCTACGTGAACAACGTCAAGGTGACCGCCGAGGATGCTGTGGTCACGGCCGACGAGCTCCTTCACGGACGCTGGCTGATGCTGCGCAGGGGCAAGAAGAATCTGGCAGCCATCGAGGTCACCGGAGCCTGACGCAGACCGGGAGCGGAAGCTCAGCCGTGAGCCGGGGGAGAGCCTCCGGCTCACGGAGCCAAGTGGTAGGGACGCTGCGGAAGTTCAGTGGGTAGTGGCGGCCAGCAGCTTGGGCAGGTCGCGCATATCGTCGAACAGGGTGGTGCCTGGCCCTTCCAGCCGTGAGGCTGGCGTGAGACCGCCGCAGTAGCCGAAAGTCCGCATACCGGCGGCACGGGCTGCCTGAACTCCGTACGCGCTGTCCTCGATTACCACGCACCGCCCGGGTTCTACGCCCATGGATCGCGCAGCGTGCAGGAAGAGGTCGGGGGCAGGCTTGCCTCGGGCGACATCGGCTGCGCTGAAGATGCGCCCCTCGAAGTGGGCTCTCAGGCCGACGATGTCCAGGTTTCTCCTGAGACTGGCGTGACCAGTGTTCGATGCGACGCAGACGGGCATGACAAGGCTATTCAGGGCTTCTGCGACGCCATCGACAGCGGTCAGGTCAGCTTCGAGGGCCGCTTGGTAGAGATGCTCGTATTGCTGCAGCCAGTTCTTCTCTAGGCGCTGGCCAAGTCGTTCCTCTATGGCGGCTGTGTAGACCTCGGTGGAGGAGCCGACGAACTTCTCGATGATCTCTTCCTCGGTGAACGCGCATCCCAGGTCAGCCGTGATTATCGCGTCCACTTTGACGCATATCCGCTCGCTGTCCACCAGCACGCCATCACAATCGAAGATCGCCAGATCGACAGGACTCCGCGTCATGATCGGCAGTGTAGACCTGCGGTGACCAAACCTCCCTGCCGCGTATGGCCGTCGTCGACCAGTCCCGCAGCGGACGCCACCGACAGCCGCGTCGCCACGTCTGGGTTCGTGTCCCTTGTCATCCAGTCGAGTCGTTTGACAGCGAACCTAGTCATGCGGGGTGAGCACGCTGGGGGTGTTGTATGGCCGTACCGGCTGGGCGGGCATGTCAGTCCGTCGGGTTAGATTCCGCGCATGAAGAGGCGACGCACTCCGGGCTGGGAAGACTACGGGTGGCCTGACATTTGGCCTGGCATGGAGGATGAGTGCCGCCTCTGTAGAGGGCCGGTCTACCCGGAGGAGGGCTTCGCCGCTGGATTGCGCTGCTACTTGTGCGCCGCCGCCGAGCGGCAGGCCAAGAAGTACGGACTGACAATCTGGCGGGTGAACGCCATCCTCCGCGCACAGGGTGACGCGTGTGCAATCTGCGGAGAGGGCCCCGGAGATGCCGCCATCGAAGGGCCCTCGTACTGGCAGATCGACCACGATCACGCCTGTTGCTCAGGATGCGCTAAGTGCGTTCGAGGACTGCTCTGCATGCCCTGCAACGCACGCGGCGTTGCCTGGTACGAGAACCTGGACGAGGCACGACGGGATTGGCCACGCATGAATGCCTACCTGTCAGATCCGCCAGCTCACCGGCCAGAAGCCCAGGTTCAGTGGCTCGACATCGACCGCGTGCGTGGCAGGGAGGGTTCCTCTTCCGCGGCAGCAAGAGACGCGTTCACCACAGCCATGGATCGGCATCAGCCTAACCCCAACCCGGAGCGGTAGTCGGCGGCAATGGCGGGCACTGCCGCCGACTACTCCTCAGGCTCAGGTGGCGGATGCAACTCGTTGCACCCGCAGCAACTAGGAGTCGCTCGACGGGGTCAACAGGTGGTCTGGAGCTGCCTCCTTGACAATCAAGTTAGTCGCCGCAGTTCAGCGCGCAGCAGGCGACTAACTTCGCTGTCCAAGGACAGTTCGCTGGGGGCAGACGCCAAGGGGCCACGAATGACTGGCCAACGCGTGCAAGACATGTCAACGTGGACGACCTTCTCGTAAATCCCCAGGTCAAAGAGGTGATTGCCTGTGGCTGCGGCACCCCGGAGTCCCGGATTCTCCACCACCATCGAGGCTCTGCGGTTGCGTGAGTGGCTGATAGGCCCGAGTGAGCCCATGCTCGTGATGGATCAGTTCTCCGCCGACGATTTCAGCCTGGTCGTGGACGACCGTGCGGACGTACACGTCAACTCGAAGGACGGCCGCTTCTACCTTGGATGGTTCCCGGCCGGGCGCCCTGGCACCGATCGCGAGGGGTGGAAGATCGCCGTTACCGGTACGGCCGAGGTGCGCGGTTACCGGATTTCCTTCGACACCGAGACACCGGCCGATGTCGTCGCCGCCGCTGTGGCCTGCGTGCTGGAGACCTCTCGGCAGGCGTGACGCCGAGGCTGCGAGTCGGCGGGCCCTCACCTGGAGACTGCTCTCCGCCCACCGGCGGCCTTACACCCGTGATCCCGCCCCGCCTTGCCTCGTGCAAGGACTGTGACTGCGGCGCACGGAGATTTCCGTCGCCGACCCCTTCGACGTTGTCCGCCTGCACCCGGGCATGCCAGTGCGGCATGAGATGCCGCTTTCCCGATGCCGCCCCACCTAGCGCACGTCGCCCACGCTACGGACCAACCGGGCGGCCCGTGATTCCCCACCAGCCCCCTGGAGGCGCTCCTGCATCCCGACTTCCCGTTCGACCCATCCACCTCGACCAGCGCCCCGTCCGCGTACTGGGTCGGTCCCCGGTACCTGGCAGGTGACGACGGACGTCTCTACGATGCCGTCGCGGACGTGCTCGCTGACCTAGGGTGGACCAGCTTGACGATCGTCCGTGGACGGCAGGAGTTGGACGAGGTGCCGGAGGACCGTCAGGTTCTGCGCAGCACCGTCCTTCACATCAGTCCCGACACTCTCCGCTGGGCCCAGTGGGTCCTGCCGGATGAGCCCTTCCACCTGGGGAGTTTGCCGATCGCCTGGCAGGTCTCCGCTCGTGCGGACACGAGCAGCCCGCTCGCGGAGTGGTCGGCCTACTTCACCCGCGATGTCCCCGGCGAGGTCCTCGCTGACTTTCTCGTCGCGCTCGACGCGCGCGATCAGCCTGCCGTACCGCTTGGCGGCCCAGAGCTGGTCGTCGACGCTGTTGCGGCGCATGGTTGGCTGCGCGACGTGGACCAGCCCGGGATGAGGGCGGTGGATCCGACCTTCGCTTCCCACGTCCGCCTTGGTGAGGTGCCGCCTCTCATTCAGGATGCCGACCCGCTCGCTCTCGTGGCCGAGGCTGACGAGGCAGTACTGGCCGGGTGGCAGGCGTGGGCCGAGCCGGTGTTCGGCGCGGGCTATCTGTGGGCGGCGTCGTTCGGCGCCAGCGTGCCGTACGACCTCGTCGCTGCGTTCGCCGACTCCCTCAGCTCCACCGCACCGGTCCTGCGTCGAGTGCTGCCCGAGAGCACTCAGGACCGGCTGCTGCGAGCCCCAGCCGGTTGACGACCCGCTGCACTCTCACCTGGCGCAACGAGCCCGGCCTCCTCGAACGAGGAAGCCGGGCTCGTCGCGCACAAGGTCCGCAGCTACGACCGGCCGCGGCGAGCTGCAGATCGGCCCTGTGCCTGCTGCCACGTACCGTGGGCCGCGTGCTGGGCCGTGTGGGCTTCCGCCGTCGTGGGGCTGGTGGCGGCCGGTAGGTCGGCGGTTCGGCGCAGACGCCACACCAGCACGTCGCTTACGGACTCCGCCGTGGCGAGTTCCCGATGCCGGGCAGCGTCGGTCAGGAGAGATGTGGGGTCGTGGCCGGCGTTCTCGGCGTCGGTGAGGGTGGCGGCGAGTGCGTACCAGCCGGGCTCGGCGAGGACCTGCTCCGCCAGCTCAGGCACGGCTTCGCGTAGCAGTGCCGTCTGGCGCTGGAGGAGAGGGCGGCTCAGGCGTCGGCCTCGCTGGTAGAGGACGCCGAGGGGCTGGGCCGCGGCGGCCTGGTAGGCGGTCCGCAGGTGTTCGGCGGTCTGGCGGGCGGCGGCAGCCTGCTGGGTGTGTCCCTTCTTCGCGTGCCAGTGGGTGGCGGCGGTGATGAGGAAGAACATCATGTCGATCGCCATCGCGGTGGTCGCGCCGTCCTCTCCGCGGCCCAGGGCGGTTCCGCTGTGGACGAGGTCGCGGGCGGCCTGTCGCAGTGCCCGGTCGTGGCCGCGCTCGGCCCGGATATGGGAGCGGGAGGCGCGCTCGAACGCGATGGCGGCGTCGCGCAGTTCGCGTCGGGTGTGAGCGGCGGAGGTGGCCGCGAGCGCGTCCAGGACCTCGCTGGCTGCCGCGATGTACGCGGCGGACACTTTGTCGTTGCCGTGCTCGATGAGGAGCATCGCTTGCCACGCCGCCGCTGCTGTTCGCCGGCGGGCGGCGGCCGGTGTGCTCGGCGCCGTACGGACGGGGGCATCTTGCGGGGTGTCCTGGTCGTGGGTGTCGCCGGACCAGCGTTCCCGGATCCGGGGCAGGGACAGGTCCGGCGCGAGGCGCGCGCCAGGGTAGAACACCGGCTCGTCGTCCTTGTTGCGGTCATCGGGCAGGGCGACCTTGTAGCCGAGCAGGTCCCCGGAGGGGGCGAGGCGCTTGCGGATCAGCAGACCGGCGGCGGCCAGCCGCTCGAAGAACTCCTCCTCGCTGGCTGTGCCAGCCGCCGCGCGGCGCACGGTCTCCCGAAGTTCTTCCCGCGCGGTGCGCTCTCGGCCTTGGCGTTGGGCCTTGTGGCGCTCGGCGTTGGTCGAACGCTGGGCGGCAGTGCCATCGCCCTTGCTGAGGCGGCGCAGGCCCAACTCCACTTCGAGGGCGCGGGCCTGGGCTTGGACGCGGGCAGCGTCGTGGTTGAGTTCGGGCTTGTAGCCGTCTTCGCGGACGAGGGTGGCGACGATGTGGATGTGATCGTCGGCGTGCCGGACGGCCACCCACCGGCACCCAGCACCTTGCTCGGGGTCGTCGATACCGGCAGCGGCGACCATCCGACGGGCCACCTCGCCCCACTCCTCGTCCGCCAGGATCCGGTCCTCGGCACTGTTGCGGACGGACAGGTGCCACACGTGCTTCTTCGGCCGCTGCGATTGGTCGATGTTCTCGACGGGCTGGTCCAGAAGCTGCTGGAGCTGCCGAAGGGTGGCAGACCGGTCCCGGCCGGGGTCGGGAGCGTTGTGGTCCCAGGAGGCGACCAGATGCGGGTCGATGTGCTCCTCGTGCTTCCCGGGCCCGTACAGGTAGTACAGGAGCCCGATGGTGCGCTGGCCGCGCTTCTGTATCCGGGGGATCATGCTGTGTCCGAGGTGATTGGTGGGAGTGGTGGGCGCGGGGTGGCGTCGTATGTAAGCCAGGTCAGTGCTGGTCCAGCAGCCGGTCGGTGGCTGCCTGTACGCGGGTCACGGCGCGCTGGACCGCCGCGATCACCGCGTCCATCTCTGCTGGCTGACCGCCGGAGTTGAGGGCGCGGGCGATCTGGTTGAGGTTGTTGCCGACCTGTCCGAGGTGTCGGCGGGCGGCGAACAGTTCGGCGACCAGCTCGCGGTGGCCTGCGATGGCGGCGGCGGTGTTGTCGAGATCGTGTGCGGAGGCGAGCCCGCTGCGGGCGAGGAAGGCCGGCAGGCTCGTACGGGTCGTGCTGGCGGCAGCGGAGAGCAGGGTCTTCTCGTCGACGTTCAGGCGGACGCTGCACACGTAATCGCGCTTGTGCGAAGGCGGCTTGGGCGAGCGTTTGCGCGAGGTCTTCTTCGCATCGCGGCGCTTGCGCGGTGACGGCTTCTCCTCCGGCTGCGATCCGCCCTCGGTCGTTGCCCCACAGGCCAGCACCCCCCGGTGCTGGTCCGCCCCCGCCACTCCTGGGGCGGGTTCTGGCCCGGCTGCCTTCCCCGACGGGGAAGAGTGTCGCGGCGGATAACTTGCTCCGTCTGGGGCTGGGGTGTCGATTGACGCATCACGGTGGGTGAGGTGCATGTGGTGCTCGTCGTGCATTGGTGGTCTCCATGGAGTCGTGTGGGACACGGCTGCAGCCGTGGCGCGGAGCCGGAGTCGGGCAGGCGAGGTCTCGAGTGGCGGAGCTCGGCGTTGATGTCCTCGTGGGTGGCGTGGTTCAGCTGGCTGTGCCAGGTGGTGGCGGACGCGAACTGCCAACGCCTGCTTTTCCGCCATGGCGCTCACGTGACGACGCTGCTCTTGGTGGCGGTCAGTTCTTCCCTGACTGCGTCGGCCGCCTTCTTGGCGTCGTCTTTGCTCACGGTGTAGCCCTTGGCCCTGACTGCCTTCTCCAAGGCGGTGCGAGGGACTTGGCCGTTCTCGGCACCGATGGCGCGTGCCGTGGCCAGTAGTTTCTCTTCGGGGACGGTGCGTTGGCGGGATTTGGACGCCTTCTTGGCGGAGGGGATCTTGATGGCGTCGGACTTCGCCTCGGGCGTCGGCGGTGGGCTGCTCGTCTTGGCGGGCGCCACGGTGTTGGCGTCGCTCGCCAGCTCTTGGCAGATCTGACGGTCTCCCTCTGGCTTGGCGGACACTGCGGGCTCCGTGGCGGGCCTCGCTTCCGCCACGGCGTCGTCGTCGGCGAGGTGGCGGTTCATGACGAGGTAGAGGTGGACGGCGCCGGCGAGGGCGAGTGGGGCGATGGCGGACAGGGCGCCGGCGGTGGTGTTGTTGAGGTGGAGGCGGGTTCCTTCGTTGAGGCCGATGGCGTGGACGACGTTGGCCGCGATGCTGGTGCCGGTGGCTGCACCGATGAGCGTCCACACGTAGAGGCGGGAGTGAAGAGGTGCGCCTCGCAGGATGAGCAGGGCGACGATGCCGATGGCGATGAAGCCGTCGATCACGAGCGGGAAGAGGTAGGTGAGCGGCCCGCGGACGTGGCCTGCGACGGCCATCTGGCGCAGGGCGTCGTAGGAGAGCGCGAAGCCGAAGGCGGCGAGCAGGACGATGCCGACGCGGATGGAGCGGCTGCCGCGTACGGCGGCGAGGGCTATCGGGCGGGGGGAGGGCAAGTCAGGTCTCTCCAGGGTGGCGCGGTGAGCTTGAGGGGCGGCGTTCACGGAGGGGGCGTACACGCGGGGCCCCTTCTAAAGGGGGCCCCGCGCGTGATCGCTCGGTCGCGTGTACGGCGTGGACGCTCGCGTGGTCGCTCTACCTGCGGTTTTGCGGTGAGCGTGGACGCCGTGGGCGGCTTTCCGGGGCGTGCGCGCGTCAGGGGCGCGTGTACGGTCGCGTGATCGCTTCCGGGGCTGCGGGCGTGGTGTCAGCCGACGACGCCGATGTGGCGGGCGGATGCGTAGTAGCGGGCCTGCTGCCCGCCTCCCGTTCCACCGGCCATACCGTCGGCTTTGACGGCGAGGTTGGTGGCGACCAGGCGTTCGAGGTGGCGGCGGGCCTTCTCGACGTCGGCGCGTTCGGGGTTGGCGTCGCCGGAGAGGCGTGTTGCCAGGTCGCGGGTGGTCAGCCCGTTGGGTGCGCTCCGCAGGAGGACCGTTGGGTCGAGGGTCGGCTCGACCGTTGTGGTGCCGTGCTGGTGGTCGTGAACGACGTTGAGCGGACCGATCTCGCCGGTCACGGTCTTGAGGTGGTGGATTGTGACGGCGGGGTCACCTGCCTTGCCTTCGACGAACAGCACGCTTCCGGCACCGGAGGTGAGCCAGGTGGAGCCGTAGACCCTGTCCAGGGCGGGACGCTGGCCGCGCGGGGCGTCGGCCGTGGCCTTGCGCTGGTGGTGTAGCTCCATGACCTCGACGCCGTTGCGCAGAGCACGCATGCGGGCGTTGTGGTACGCCACTGCGAGGGCGTCGTCGACGAGCGTGCTGACGGCGTCCTTGAGGCTGTCGATCACGATCGTGTCGGCGCCGTGCGCTGCGGCCAGGTCGGCCAGCAGGTCCGGCTCCTTGTCGAGGGTGGCGGGCAGCGGGCCCTGCCAGACGGAGAGCCGCTCGCGGAGCCGCTGCTCGTCACGGAGGCCGACGCGGCGGGCCATCGCGCGGGCGATCTGCTTCGGCCGGTCCATCGCCAGGTACAACACGCGCTCGCTCTCGGCGACCGGCAGGTCGAGGACTGTGTCCTGCATGCCGAGGCGGGCAAGGACGACCTGGTGGGCGAGCGTCGTCTTGCCGACGCCGGGGGCGCCGACGATCATCAGGCATTCGCCGGACGACCAGGCGGTCTGGTCGCGCGTCCCCCACAGGGGGTCGGTGTCCGCGCCGGTCTTGGTGACGAAGTCCCAGCCGTCGACGAGGTAGCGGGAGAGGCGCCCGCTGCCGGAGGCCAGAGCCCGTTCGCGCTCGGTGCGCAGGTCCGCCTCGAAAGTGCTGCGGACCACATCCGGATCGGCGCCTGGTTCTTCGGTCTGCTGCTGCAGCCGGAGACTCATGGAGTGCAGGCGTCGCCGGTCGGCCTGGCGGCGCACGATGTGAGCGTGATGCTCGGCGTCGCCGACCGAGGGCGAGGCGCTGGCGAGTTGGTGCAGGTAGGCCGCGCCGCCTACGCGGCTCAGGTCACCGGCGGCGTCGAGGCGCTCGCTCAGCACGATGGGGTCGGTGGGCAGATCCTCGCCCCGTAGCGCGAGGAGCGTGCGCCAGACCGTCTCGTGCGCGGGCCGGTAGAAGTCGGTGGCGTCCAGGACGCCCCGGGCCACGTCCACGGCCTCGCTGCGGTGCATGCATGCGCCAAGCACTGCCTGCTCGGCAGCCAGGGCATACAGGGGTTCGCCCGGGCCACGGAGACCGCCTCCAGGGCCCTCGTCCGAGGGCTGGCGGGATGGAAATTGGTGTGGCAGGCCCGTACTCTGGGCCATAGGACTCCTCTCCCGGCAGGCCACATGGAGCGCCAACTCCGGCCACCGGTCCAGATCGTCATGGTTGGGCGGTTGCGAGGTTTTCTGCTTCGCCCCCGGTGTTCGCAGCACCGGGGGTTTCTGCTTGTCCAGCCGCGTTCGCCGCCGGACGCCATAAGTCTACCCTAGGCATTCGGGAAACATCTACTTGCATTCGTCTTCCAAATGCGCTCTACTGGTTCACCCTGGGCCGCAGCTGTACGGCCAGGCCCGCACGACGAGGAGGTGAACATGGCCGAGGGCAAGGGCGACGACGATGCGCGCTCTACGAACGCGCGACCCCCGGTCGAGGACAACATCGCCGAGCGCGTGAAACTGGAGCGCGAAGCGCGCGGATGGAGCACGGTCACCCTGGCGGAGAAGATGGCCGAGATCGGCCACCCCATCGGCCAGTCCGCGGTCTGGCGCATCGAGAGCGGCAAGCCGCGCCGCCGGGTCAACACCGATGAGGCACTCGGCTTCTGCAAGATCTTCGACATGACCCTCGACGAGCTGGCCAGCCCGCCAGGCCAGATGGCCAACCCGATCATCCGGCGCCTGGTCGGCGAGTACGTCGAGCTGTGGAAGGAATGGCGCTCCCTCGGCAAATCCATGGACCGCGTCCAGGACCAGCTCCGGGAGTACACCAAGGCCAACCCGGACCAGGAGACCATGGTCCGCAACTTGCTCGCCCACGAACTGGACGCGGCCTCCGACGGCGACTTCCACCGCCACCAGGGCGCCCGTTCCCGGCTGATCCGCTGGCTCGGCGACGCCGTCAATCCCTCGGCCGCCGACAGCGGTATCGACGAGTAATCCCTGCCGCCAGGCCCTCGGTGCTGCGAACACCCAGGGCCTTCCAATGCGGCACCTTCGCGCGTCTGCGCAACCGCCCAACCACACCCACACCACCACGACCGGTCCGGCCGGAGTTGGCGCTCCGTACGTGACCGGGGTGAGGAGCCCTCTTGCCCGAGTTCCCCCTGCCCGTCACCCAGATCGCCCAGCTGCTCGGTATCCCCGAGAATGCCCTCCGGACCTTGATGGCCGAGGGTGACGAACCCGGCGACCCCACTCTCGTCGGGCTCACCGTCGAGCAGGCTGCCCGCCGCCTCGGCATCGGGCGGACGAAGATGTACGAGTACGTCTCGTCTGGGGAGATACCTTCCGTCAAGATCGGCAGCCTGCGCCGCATACCCGCCGAGGCGGTCGGAGAATTCCTAGCCCGCCGCTACCGGGCCACGGACTTCGACGTCGCGGCCTGAGGCGGGCGCGCATGGCACAGCCCAAGAAGCCCCGCACGTCCCGCCAGCCCAACGGCGCTTCCTCGATCTTCTTCGGGAAGGACGGCCGCTGGCACGGCTATATAACCGTCGGAGTCAAGGACGACGGTCGCCCCGACCGTCGCCACATCAGTCGCAAGACCCGCCCCGAGGTCACCAAGGCCGTACGCGACCTGGAGAAGCGGCGAGACTCCACCGGTGTTCCCAAGGCCGGGCAGACCTGGACCGTTGAGACCTGGCTGACCCACTGGGCGGAGAACATTGCCGCACCCAGCGTCGGTGAGAACACTATCGACGGCTACCGCGTCGCGGTCTACCACCACCTCATCCCTGGTCTGGGCACCCACCGCCTGGAGAAGCTGGAGCCCGAGCACTTGGAGCGCTTCTACCGGAAAATGGAGGCAAACGGCAGTGCAGCCGGCACCGCCCACCAGGCGCACCGCACTGTTCGTACGGCACTGAACGAGGCCGTTCGTCGGCGTCACCTCGCCACCAACCCAGCCTCCATCGCCAAGGCTCCCAAGGTCGAAGAGGAGGAGGTCGAGCCGTACTCGGTCGAGGAGGTCCAGCGACTCCTCCTCGAAGCGGATAAGCACCGCAACACCGCCCGCTGGGTCATCGCGCTCGCCCTGGGCCTCCGCCAAGGCGAGGCACTCGGCCTGAAGTGGGAGGACATCGACTTCGAAGCGGGCGTGATACTCGTACGCCGAGGCCGCCTTCGGCCCCGCTACAAGCACGGCTGCGGAGACAAGTGCGGACGTAAGCCGGGCTATTGCCCGCAGAAGATCAGCCTCCGGCGCGAGACGAAGGACACCAAGACTCGCGCCGGAAAGCGCCCGATCGGTGCGCCTGAGGAGTTGCTGAAGCTGCTACGACGGCACAAGGAGGTGCAGGAACGCGAGCGGGCACTCGCACGCGACCTGTGGGTGGAGAAGGGGTACGTGTTCACCTCGCCGACCGGCGAGCCGCTTAACCCCAACACCGACCACCACAGGTGGAAGGACCTGCTGAAGGCGGCGAACGTACGCGACGGCCGCCTTCACGACGCCCGTCACACCGCAGCGACCGTCCTACTCCTCCTTGGTGTCCCTGATACGGTCGTCGACCGCATCATGGGCTGGGAGCCCGGCAAGTCCGCCCGGATGCGCAGCCGGTACCAGCACCTCACCAGCCCTGTGCTCCAGCAGACCGCCGCGAAGGTCGGCGGCCTGCTATGGGGAACGACACCACAATCCGCACTCGGCGGTTCGGTGTCTGGCCCGAGCCAGAGCCTTGGCCCGGCGGAGCCGACGGTGTACGTCGCCCACCTCGGCGAACGTTTCGTGCCCTTCCGTCGCCGCGAGAGCGCTCAGGCATTGGTCGAGCAGTGGCAGGCCGATCGCCCGGACGAGACCGCAGAGATCGAGGAGTGGGACCGGGAGAAATGGGAGAGGGACGGGCCTGGCGGTCTGCGGGCTATCCGCGACTGGATGCCCGAATGCAAGGTCGTGTTTCACGCCCGCGCCCTCTTCGTAGCTGGGGGTGAGCGTCTGAACGTCGGCGTGCCTGAGCAGTGGTCGGCGACGGCCTGGGATTTCGAGGGCGAGAGCTACACGGACCTAACAGTTCGGTGGCACACCGCGCGCCGCCCTGGCCGCGAGGTCGAGGCTCAGGTCCGCGGTACCGACCAGGAGGCTGTTGACGCAGCGTTCATCGAGGCTTGTGCACAGGCTGTGGATCGCGCGAAGAACCCCGGCAAGTACGGGGATAGTAGCGACGACTCGTAGCTGGACATGTAGGGAATGGGCCCTGACCACTATTGGCCGGGCCCATTTCCCTACTACTGCTCCTGGATGAGCAACGGCAGCTCCACGCCCAAGTCCTGTGCCAAGTCTTCCAGTTCGGACAATGCGTCGCGAAGTTCGGAGGACAGTGCGAGTGTCAACTCGGTCAGAGATTTGGCCTCCGCGTCGTCCGGTTCGACCAGGCCGATGTCGAGGTTGACATCCCTGGTGGCGACGAGTTTGGTGCCATCGAAGACCTGGAGACGGCCTTCAGGTACGCGGCGGGCAATGGCACTGTCTGGGTCGGATTCGCCGACGCCGAAGGCGCGCTTCTCGAAGTCCTCGAGGTGCCCGGGGAGCAGCGGATTCTGCTTCAGCGTTAGGCGGTTGCCGGTGCGCAGGTCGTACACCCACAACTGCTGAGTGCGCGGCGGCTCATCATCGCTGCGACGGGGCGGGGCAGCGTCGAAGAACAGGACGTTGGCCTTGACACTGCCCGCGTAGAAGATGCCTTTGGGTAGGCGGAGCATGGTGTGGAGATTGTAACGTTTGAGCAGCTCACGGCGGATGCTCGCACCTCGGCCACCCTCGTTGAGGACGTTGTCCGGGAGGATCACGGCGGCGCGGCCATTGTCGGTGAGCAGGTTCGCGATGTGCTGAACGAAGTTGAACTGCTTGTTGGTGGTGGTCTCCCAGAAGTCGCGGCGATGATACGACATGTCCTCGCGGCTGACCGAACCGTCGATGTTGGTGATTACGATCGACGACTTCTTACCAAAGGGCGGGTTGGCCAGGACCATTGAGGCGCGCTTCGCGGGCGGCCTGGCGAGAGCATCCTCGACGTGGATGAGGGGTGTGCCGTCCGGTCGGCCGATGTTGTGGAGCAGCAGGTTCATCGCCGCGAGACGGGCGGTGGCTGAGACGAGTTCGGTCCCCCAGATCGCGCCCTCGTCGAAGCGGGCGAAGTCTTCCGTGGACATTTCGCCGCCGTACTCGCGCACGACGTAGTCGTGCGCAGCGAGCAGGAATCCGCCTGTGCCGCAGGCCGGGTCGGTGATGATGTCGTCCGGGGTGGGCCGCATGCAGCGCACGATGGACTCGATTAGCACTCGAGGTGTGAAGTACTGCCCGGCGCCGGCCTTGGTGTCCTCGGCGCTGCGGGCGATGAGGGCCTCGTACGCATCGCCCTTGATGTCTTTGCTAGCGCTGAGCCACTCCTCCTTGTCGATCAGGTCAACGATGAGGCGGCGTAGGTTGGCGGGGTTCTGGAGACGATTGCGCGCACGGTGGAAGATCAAGCCGAGGGTGGTGTTCTCGTTCTCTCCGCGCTGGCCGAGGTCGGCAAGTAGCTGCGTGTACGCCTCTTCCAGCTCACTGCCCGTGAGGTCGAGAAGTTCCGGCCAGCCGCGGCCCTGCCACTCCTTGGCGTGGGGCAGCACATGTCGGCGCCTGCCCTCTTGGGCGATGTGGCTGTCGGCTTCTTCGATCTCGGCGGCCATCTTGAGGAACACCAGGAAGCTGAGCTGCTCCAAGTACTCAAGGCTCGACACGCCGTCGTCACGCAGGACGTTGCAGTAGTTCCAGAGCCGGTCGACGAGCCGGCGGGCATGCAGATCCAGCTTCACGCGGTGAACTCCATGGGGAGGGTTGTCTGTTCGCCCTCAGGGAGGGGGGCGGTGGTGGAGCGGGCGGGTGGTGGCGGCGCTTCGTCCGCGGCGGATGCCTTCGGCTTGACGCGGCTCCGGCGCTTGGCTTGGGAAGCTGCCCGCCTGGATGCCTTGTGATCAGCCTCAGCGGCCTCGCGCTCGGCCCGGATGCGCTTGAGAAGGTCCTCGGCGGGTTCATCTTCCGGGTCTTGAGGGACGAGACGGCCAGCGAAGGCTTCGGCGAGGAGGGCGCGGCGGAGGGCGGTGACGTGGGCGAGCCCATTCCCACACGCGGCAGCCAGACGGCCGAAGCGTGCGAGGACTCGCTCGCCAAGCTGCACATAGTCCGTCTGTTCCTGAGTGTCCGCCGGAGGCACCGGGACCGGCAACAGCTTGACCTTCGACATGCTGATGGAGGCCAGGTTCACGCTTTGCTTGCCATGGGCCTCAAACCATTTGCGCGCTGCTGAATTGACGTACCAGCCCAGGAGCTTGGGATGTGTCGCCTCATCCCGGATACGGGCACGGAACAGGTGGTTCTGGTGAATGCAGTCGTCGATCTGGTTCTCCCAGATCCAGCCACGTCCGAGCTTGTCCCGGTCGCCGCCCTCGGCCATCAGTAGGTCTCCGTCACGGAGACGGAGCTTTTCGAGCACCTTCGGCGGGACGCGGATCTTGGTCACCTGTGAAAGATCCAGTCGAGCACGCTGAGCATTGGCCACTCGCAGGTACGGCACCTCCGGTAGTTCAGGATCGTGCTGATTCTTGGAATCCTTGGTGACCCCACCGACCACCTCGGCAATGTCCTGAAGCCGGGCCCAGCGCCACCCCGAGGCGAGCGGCGGCAGCGTGCGATCGTTGACAGAGGAATCGTCAGCGACGGACATGTCCTGCGGATCTGCGTCCCAGGCCAGGACACCCGTCGCGGCGGCCGTCATGACGATGTCCTGGAGCTTCTCCAGGTACCGCTGCGTAACCTTCAGTCGCGTCTCGATTGCGTCCAGACGCGTGAGCTGGTCGTCTATGGCCGCAGCCATGCGTCGTTGCTCGCCCGTGGGCGGAACGGGGATGGCGATCGCCTTGAGGTCCGGTTGAGAGATGTTCCGCATCGAGTCCGAGGTACCCGACGCCTTCGCCGCGACCGCCTTACGTACGGCCGGAGCGCGCAACCAGTACGTGAACCAGTCGCGGTCGACTCCGGAACCGGGCTTGAAGCGCAGGCTCTTGTCGCTCAGCAGTAGACGCGGCCTCACCTCTCCGACCAGTACCGGCGCTCCTACGTGCTCGACCGTATTCGCGCGGCTCACCAAGATGTCGCCGGCATGAATCTCGTAGGCCGGATTGACGAGCCCCTCGTCGAGCAGTGCCTTGTTCTCGCCGGGGCGGAACTCGCCCCAGGTCATGGCGCTCACTTTGACGATGCCCCATTCATCCGGGGCAGCAGGTCGAGGATCACACTTGAGCGACTTGCCGGCATCGGACCCTACGAGCAGATCACCGACGGTCGCCCAAGCCCATCCTTCCGGCAGTCCCGGCGCTCCCATGCCCTCATCAATGCCGCTGTCTACGCTCACGCACCCAATTCCCGATCCAGCTCGTCAATCAGCTCGTCTGGCATCCGCTCGCAACCCGCGAACACCTCCCTGAACCCGCTCCATCCGCCTGCGTCACGACACAGCGCATGCTGGTCCAGCGCCTCCAACGACACCGTCGCCGACGTCGAGACCACGCCCACCACGAGCCGCAGCCAAACCTGCTGCTCCTTTGTGAACGTCACACCCGCCGTCTCCTGACGCGCGAGCCACGTCTGGAAGCGGAGCTCCACCGTATCCCTATAGGGCCGGAACTCGTCTCCGTCCAGCTCCAGCTCGAACCGCAACACCGACAGGAATTCGGGCCACCCCGCGCCCCTGCGCCGTCCGTCGCGGGCGATGCCGAAGTCGACGTACGCCTTCCAGAGCTGTTGCTTGGACCAGCGCTGCTGCGGCGGCTGGACTAGGGCGAGGACCTCCTCAACCCGGGCCCGGACCTCGCTCAGCGGGCGCCGTTCCTCGAAGGCGATCCGCAGGTCGGCGAAGCGGTCCCGCTGCTGTTCCATGTAAGCACGCCAGTCCTGGACCGTGCGCTCGGCGCGCATCAGATCCGTCACCCCCTCAGCGATCACGCCGCCGTCCCGGCTGAGGTGGTCGATCTTGATCCAGCGACGCTCTCTGGCGGCCTCCAGCAGCGCCTCGCGCAGCGCCTCCCGCTCCACGAAGGGACGCAGCGCCTCGATCAGCATGGCGTCGACCGGGTCCTCAGCCGATTCCGGGTCCGATTCTGCGTTCCCCAGGTTGTCGGCTTGCGGAAGGCCCGACACTGCGTCCTTCACAGCGGCCCTCACTCCTTCCCCTGCCAGCCTGTCGGGGTCGGTCGCCAGGACCAGGCCCGTCACCAGCTCGGTCAGCTTCCTGCCACCCGCGCTGCCTTCGATCCGGGCGAGCTGCTCGTCGTCCAGGCGCTGACCGAGACGGCTGAGGCGTCCGGCCAGCGTGGCGGCGTCGTCAGCCGACAGCGGACGTCCGTCCTCGCACTCCTTGAGAAGCCTCTCAAGGCTGGGGGTCTCTGCCATCCCGTCTCGTACGAGGGGTCTCGCGTCGACCATGGCGTGCTCGGTCACTCCGACCGTGTCGACGATGACGAAGCGGTCCTTGCACAGCGCGTCCTCGGTGACCCGTTTCAGGACCTCAGGCTTGATGATCCGAGCACCGCGGCCTTTCATCTGCTCGAAGTACGACCAGGTCCGGATGTCCCGCATGAAGACGAGGCACTCCAGAGCCGGGATGTCGGTACCAGTGGCGATCATGTCGACGGTGACGGCGATCCGGATCTCGGGCTTGTTGCGGAAGTCGCGGATGGCCTTGTCCGGGCGGGACGCCGCACTGGTGATCTTCTTGCAGAAGCCATCTCCGGCGCCGTCCCACGCGCGAAGCACCTCGTCCACGATCGCGTCTGCATGTCTGTCGCTGGCCGCGAAGATCAGCGTCTTGGGCACGACTTTCCGCTCGTGGACGACCTCGCCGGTGCCGAGGTCCACCTGCGGCGGGAAGATCTCGGTGAAGAGGTTGTCCTTGAAGGTCTTGATGATCGTGCGGATCTGGCCGGTGGACTCCACGCGCGTGTTGAGGTCGGACGGTGCGTACACGTCGTCCTCGTCCTGTTGGCGCCAGTGCTGTGTTCGCGTCACGCGATCCACGTGGGCGAGGACCGTGTTCAGCTGCTCGATCGTGCCATCGGGGGCGACCGTTGGCGTCGTCGCCCGGATCAGCGAGCCCTCACGGCTGATCCGTGTCGAGATCTTGTAGACGTCGTAGTCGACGTTGACCTCATCGGCGACGGCTTCCTCGAACGAGTACGTGCTGACGAGGTTCTCGTTGAAGAAGGCGAACGTCGGCCCGATCGGGGTCGCGGTCAAGCCCACGATGTGCGCGTCGAAGTACTCAAGGACGGGCCGCCAGGTCCCGTAGATCGAGCGGTGACACTCGTCGATGACGATGAAGTCGAAATAATCGGGCGGGAGGTCGGCCGAGTATAGGACTTCGGGATGCCCGGCCGTGAGCCCCGCCGTGCCACCCGCCTCGAATCCCTCCTCGCCCTCGCTGCCCGGTTCCGGCAGCGGCTGACCGGACAGCTTGCACCACAGCCTCTGGATTGTGGTGATCACGATCTTGTCGGAGTCGGCCAAGCCCGACTTCCCGCCCGAGAGGTGTTTTAGGGGGAACTCCTCGTGCAGTGCCTTCTTCGAACCCGCCGGGATGAAGTCGCGATACTCGTCGCGTGCCTGGTCACCTAGGTTGTTGCGATCCACAAGGAAGAGGATCCGGTGGGCGTCTGCGTGATCAAGGAGCCGGTGGCTCGCTTGTACGACGGTGTACGTCTTGCCGGAACCAGTCGCCATCTGGATCAAGGCCCGTGGCTGATCCGCCGCGAGGGACTTCTCCAGGCCCTCGATCGAGCGGCGCTGGGCTTCGTACAACTGCCGTTGTGGGTCGAGTAGGACGCCAGGCAGGCGGCGCAGCCGGGCCCGCAGGGTCGGCGCTTCGGGATTGCGCACGGCCTCACGCTTCCAGCGGGCGACGGCGGCCGGGCGGGCCGGGGCGAAAACGTAGCGACTGCGCGCTCCGCCCTCGGGGGCGTCGGGAGCGGGCGTGCCATCAAGGCGTTCGGCGTCGAGGGCGTTGCTGAAGCGCCAGACGTGGCCGTTGGTTCCGTAGCGGAAGGGCAAGGAGCGTCCCTGCCAGGCGCGCTTGGGGTGCTGTTCGGTGAGCGGGGCGGCGAGTCGGTCGGCTTCGGCGATCAGGTCGCGAGGATCGGCCTTGTCCGCTCCGGCCACGACGAGGCCGCTCAGGTCCTGGTCGACGTAGAGGAGATAGACCCGAAGGCCGGGGTCGTGCGGGTGAATGGTCCGGACAGCCGTCGCATCCGGCCTAAGATCACGCTCATGCGGGGCGCACACGCGCCATCCGGCCTCACGCAGAGCTCTATCGGCCCTGTCGTCCGCCTGCGTGCCGGCAACGTTCACGACCCCTCCCCGTACTTCACTGCTTCGTGCTTCGGACGCGTCCCGATTCGGCTTGCCAGTCCCACTCATTACATCAACCGGCGTACGCGCGTGCGGTACGCGCGCGGCATCACGGACGCCGACCGTCCGGATCCGGCCACGAACCGCGACGAGTCGCTGTCAGTGCGCGTCCGTACAGTGGGCGATAGATTGCGGCGGGCCACGTGGGCCCGGACGGTACAGCGAAGGGCAGTCCGGTGTATGTGACGAGGCTCCGGCTCGACGGCGTGCGTGGGTTCCGCGGCGCTCGTGCCTGCGACCTCGACTTCACGCGCCCGGATGGAAGCTGTGCGGGCTGGACGGTACTGGCAGGGCGAAACGGCTCGGGGAAGACGACCCTGCTGAGGACGATCGCCTTGGCGCTGGCAGGGCCCGAGCGGGCCAGTCGGCTGGACAATGAGATCGAGGATCATCTCTCGTACGGGCTGGCGCGCGGTCTACTGGAACTCACTCTCCGTGCCGATCCGGATGTCGATCTCGGCGCTCCCCGGCCATCCGACAGGCTGAGGACAGCGGTCGAATGGGGCCCGGACAGGGAGCCGCTCACTGAGGACGATGAGCCGCCCACGCGGGCGCGCTTCGTCTCTCATACGAAGGCCACGCGCCTCTTGTGGTCACCGTCGCCTCCTGCTGGCTGGTTCCACGCGGCCTACGGCCCCTTCAGAAGGCTGAGCGGCACCGGGATGCGCGAACGCGACCCGCAGACTTCTGATCGAGCCGAGGCCCTGCGCACTCTCTTCCAGGAAGAGTCGGCGCTCACGGAGTCGGTCGAGTGGCTCGTATCTGTGCGTATGCGCCAGATGGAAGGCGAAGCCGGAGTCGACCGACTGCTCGAATCGGTACTCGCCCTTCTCAACCATGGATTGTTGCCGGGGGACTTCCGTGTTGAGGAAGTCACCTCACGCGGATTGTGGCTGCGACGCGTCGATGGCGAGGGGCCTCTCATCGCACTACGGCGTATGAGCGATGGCCTGCGTACGGTCACCGCGCTGGTTCTGGACGTCGTACGGCAGATGTACGCGGCGTACGGGACGTTGGAGCTGCGCCGGGATGACGGCCGACCGTATCTGCCTCACCCGGGGGTCGTCCTCATCGACGAAGTCGACGCCCATCTTCATGTGTCCTGGCAGCAGCGCATCGGGGAGTGGTTCAAGGTCCACTTCCCTGCCGTGCAGTTCATCGTCACCACACACAGCCCCTACATCTGCCAGGCCGCCGACCCCGGCGGACTGATCAGTCTTCCCGGGCCGAATGAGCAGGTCCCGCCCGAGGTGGTGGACGACAAGCTCTACGGCAGGGTCGTCTACGGCACCGGTGACGATGCGGTCCTGTCGGACTTCTTCGGCCTGGAGTCTCCATTCTCTCGCCGCGCAGAGGAGATGCGGGAGGAACTCGCTGATCTGGAGTACGAGGTCGCGACAGGCCAGGCGGACGAGGAGATGACACGTCGGTTCCGCAAACTGCGCAGAGAACTGGCGAGCTCCCAGGCCACCCGCCTGGAAGAGCTGGACCTGGGGGCGAGGAGGGGGGAGGCCGGCGGGTCGTGATCAGGATTACGCGGCCCCGCCTGCCCTCCGAACTGGAAACCGCGCTTCTCAAGCTGACCGAGGAACTCGCAGGCACTCCGGTCCCTGAACGGCGCCAGCACGTTCACCGCATGTGGAAGCGGGAGACCTTCCGCCGAGACGTGTACCTGCCGGTGCGGGGAGCCCTGGAGGGCATGGCTCCCGGGATCGACTGCTGTATGTACTGTGGCGATCACCTCGCGGACACCATCGACCACTTGGTCCCCAAGGCTCTCTGTGCCTTGCGGACCTTCTACTGGCCCAACCTGCTCCTCGCCTGTTCCCCCTGCAACTCGCGCTACAAGGGCGAACAGCACGAGAGCGACGGACTCCTCGGCTCACTGCTCGTCGACCCAACGAGGGAGGACCCGTTCGACCACCTCACCCTCTGGCTCGACAGCGGCGTCTATCGCCCGGTCGAGGGATCCAGGAAGGGGGAGTGGACCATCAAGGTGTGCGGCCTCAACGAGGGCAAGCGTTCGAGGGTCAGGGCCGAGGCGTGGGTGAAGATCAGCGGCCATCTTCGCGCCTGGGACCGGGCCCGCAGCGAGCGGAACGAGAAGGACATGCGGTTTGCCGTGTACTGCATACGTAACCAGCCGTTCGCTGACGTCTACTACGCGGCCTTGCACCACGTGGACGCCGGCGACGCCCAGAACATTTTCGCCGAGACGGACCCGGATGTGCTCGCTCTGCTCCGGGACGACGAGCTGCGCGAGGCCCTGCTGGCATGAAGGACCGGGAGCGGTTCGGCTCGATCCCCCTTGCAGGGCGTACTGCGGAGATGATCACTCCGGCTGAGACCAGGAGCAAGAGTTGGGGGGGGGGGGGGGGGGGGGGGGGCCCGGCCCCCCCCCCCCCCCCCCCCCCACAACCACCCACCAC
>NZ_JANCLX010000004.1:250948-366872 GCF_024295805.1 Streptomyces cucumeris | reverse complement strand
GGGGGGCCACGGCACGGACCAACTGCAACCAAAACTGCAACCACGAACGTCGAAGGGCCCCACCGCGAGCGGTGGGGCCCTTCGACATCGTGCCCGGTGAGGCACTGGCGGAGGATACGAGATTCGAACTCGTGAGGGGTTGCCCCCAACACGCTTTCCAAGCGTGCGCCCTAGGCCTCTAGGCGAATCCTCCGTCGAGAACAATACAAGACCGGATGCCGTGCTCGCGAACTCGTTCCCACCCGGGTCCATCCGCTAGGGTGGGGGCCAGCCCCTCACGTGGCGCTATCTCACCGAACTCCCCCAGGGCCGGAAGGCAGCAAGGGTAAGTGGGCTCTGGCGGGTGCGTGGGGGGCCCTTGCGTTGTGGGGGCGGGGGAGCGGGCGGCTTCGGTTGTCGGCGGGCCCCGATATCGTCGTAAGCGTGTCGTCCCTCGCGCTGTACCGCCGCTACCGCCCCGAGACCTTCGCGGAGGTCATCGGGCAGGAGCATGTCACCGGCCCGTTGCAGCAGGCGCTGCGTAACAACAGGGTCAATCACGCGTATCTGTTCAGCGGTCCGCGGGGCTGTGGCAAGACGACCAGTGCGCGCATCCTGGCCCGCTGTCTGAACTGCGAGAAGGGCCCGACCCCGGCGCCGTGCGGGGAGTGCCAGTCGTGCCAGGACCTCGCGCGGAACGGTCCGGGGTCGATCGACGTCATCGAGATCGACGCCGCGTCCCACGGTGGTGTGGACGATGCGCGGGAGCTGCGCGAGAAGGCGTTCTTCGGGCCCGCGTCCAGTCGTTACAAGATCTACATCATCGACGAGGCCCACATGGTCACCTCGGCGGGGTTCAACGCCCTGCTGAAGGTGGTCGAGGAGCCCCCGGAGCACCTCAAGTTCATCTTCGCGACCACCGAGCCCGAGAAGGTCATCGGCACCATCCGGTCGCGCACCCACCACTACCCCTTCCGGCTCGTGCCGCCCGGGACGCTCCGCGAGTACCTCGGCGAGGTCTGCGGTCGGGAGGCCATTCCGGTCGAGGAGGGCGTGCTGCCGCTGGTGGTGCGAGCCGGTGCGGGGTCCGTCCGTGACTCGATGTCGGTCATGGACCAGTTGCTCGCGGGCGCGGCCGACGACGGTGTGACGTACGCCATGGCCACCTCGCTGCTCGGTTATACGGACGGCTCGCTGCTGGACTCGATCGTCGACGCGTTCGCGGCGACGGACGGCGCCGCCGCCTTCGAGGTCGTCAACCGTGTGATCGAGGGCGGCAACGACCCGCGGCGCTTCGTCGCCGATCTGCTGGAGCGGCTGCGCGATCTGGTGATCCTCGCGGCCGTGCCGGACGCGGCGGAGAAGGGGCTTATCGACGCTCCGGCCGATGTGGTCGAGCGGATGCAGGCGCAGGCGTCGGTCTTCGGCGGTGCCGAGCTGAGCCGTGCGGCCGACCTCGTCAACGAGGGGCTCACGGAGATGCGGGGCGCCACCTCACCGCGGCTCCAGCTGGAGTTGATCTGTGCGCGGGTGCTGCTGCCCGCCGCCTTCGACGACGAGCGGTCGGTGCAGTCGCGGCTCGAGCGGCTTGAGCGGGGCGCCCTGGCGGGCGGTCTCGGCGGTGGCGGTCTCGGCGGTGGCGGCGGGATGGCTGCCGCCGGTGGTGCGACGGCCGCCGCTTCGCCGGCGATGGGCTACGTCCCCGGACCCGACGCCCATGTTCCGGTCGATCCGGGAGCCGGGCCGGCCGCCGCGCGTGCGGCGATGGGTGGCCGGGGTCCGGCCCCGGCTCAGCCCCCGGCGCCTCCAGCGGCTCAGGCGCCTGCCCCCGAGGCCCCCGCTTCTCCCGGACCGGAGGAAGGTCCGGAGGAGCCGTCCGCGCCTGCCCCCGGCACATGGCCTTCGGGAGCCCAGCAGTCCCCGGCGCCCGCGGCACCCGCGACGCCTTCCGCCCCTGCCCCCGCCGCGGGCCGGCCCGGTGCCTGGCCCACCGCCTCGGCGCCCGGTTCCGGCGGTGCCCGCCCCGGTGCGGACGGCGCGGGCTCGGGCCGACAGCCCGGCGGCTGGCCCACGGCCGCCCCGGCCGGTGGCGGCGCCCCGCCCGCCCAGCCTTCCGCCCCGGCGCCTCCCCAGCAGTCCACCGGCCCAGCCGCTCCCGCGGCCCCGGCGCAGAACGCGCCGAACATGGCTCAAGGCGCGGTCCAGGTCCGCCAGATGTGGCCGGACATCCTGGAGGCGGTCAAGAACCGCCGTCGTTTCACCTGGATCCTGCTGAGTCAGAACGCCTCGGTGTCCGGGTTCGACGGCACCACCCTCCAGATCGGCTTCTCCAACGCCGGTGCGCGCGACAGCTTCGTCAGCGGCGGCAGCGAGGACGTGCTGCGGCAGGCTCTCAGCGATGCCATCGGTGTGCAGTGGCGGATCGAGGCCATCGTCGATCCTTCCGGTGGTGGGGGTGGCGGTGCCGGTGGTGCGAGCGGTCCGGGAGGTTCCGGCGGTTATGGCGGCGGTTCCGGCAACGGCGGTGGCTTCGGCGGAGGCGGTGCGGGTCCCGCGGGCGGTGGCTTCGACGGTGGTCAGCCCGCGGCGCCGCAGCAGTCCGCGCCCCGGCCGAGTGCTCCCGCGCCCACGGCGCCCGAGCCCGCCCCCCGGCCCGGGGGAGGGGGCCCGCCCGCCGAGTCATCGACGTACCGGGAGCCCGAACCGCCGCCCATCTCGCCGGAGGACGACGTCCCGGCCGAGGACGATCCGGATCTCGACGACACCGCGCTGAGCGGGCACGACCTCATCGTGCGTGAGCTGGGCGCCACGGTCATCGACGAGATCGTGAACGAGTAGGCCCGCCCCGGCCCGACCCCGTTCCCTCTGGCCCCGTTCCCTCCGGATCCGGCCCCGCGGCCCCGGACGCGACAGGTGGCGGCCCCTACCGCGGTTCCCCCGCCGCCGCCACCGGGAGTCCGCGGCGGAACCCCCTCGCGAGCCTCCGTCGGAGGCTCCGCGCACCCCCGCGACCAAACCCCGCCCCGGGGCGCCGCCGCGGTCCCCCGTACGCCCCTCCGAAGGGGCCGCCGGGCCCCGTGCCACGGGCCCGGGAGGCCCTTGCCGCGGCCCCGTCCGGGGCCCCGCGCCGCCTCGCCATTCCGTATGACCCCCACCCCCGGCTCTCCTCCGTACGGCGTAGAGCGAGGTGCCCTCCGAGCACGTAGGCTCGGGCTATCGAAGGAACGACAGAACGACCGTCGACAGCCAGGAGCGAAGCCGTGATCCCCGGTGGTGGGCAGCCGAACATGCAGCAGTTGCTGCAGCAGGCTCAGAAGATGCAGCAGGACCTCGCCGCGGCCCAGGAGGAGCTGGGCCGGACCCCTGTCGAGGGTTCCTCGGGCGGTGGTCTGGTGAAGGCGACGGTGACCGGCGCCGGTGAGCTCCAGGGCCTGGTCATCGATCCCAAGGCCGTGGATCCTGAGGACACGGAGACCCTCGCGGATCTCGTCGTCGCGGCCGTCCGCGACGCGAACCACGCCGCGCAGGAGCTCCAGCAGCAGAAGCTCGGCCCGCTCGCCCAGGGGCTGGGCGGAATGCCGGGCCTCCCCTTCTGAGGCACCCAGGCATCGAGGTACCGAGGGTCTGAACGCCCGAGGGCCTGAGGCCGCGCAACGGGGGACGGGGGTCGGCTCGGGGTGCTCCACCGGAGCCTCACGGCTCCGTCCGGGCGGAGAACCGGGCGAAGAAACTGAATATTTCGAATATTCATATGAAGTACAGCCACCGCGCGGCGGCGCGAGATTGGATGAGGGCGTGTACGAGGGCGTGGTCCAGGACCTGATCGACGAGTTGGGCAGGCTGCCCGGCGTCGGTCCCAAGAGCGCTCAGCGGATCGCCTTCCACATCCTCCAGTCCGAGCCGACCGACGTCCGCCGCCTCGCTCACGCGCTGACCGAGGTCAAGGACAAGGTGCGGTTCTGCGCGGTGTGCGGGAACGTCGCCGAGTCCGAGCAGTGCCGGGTCTGCCAGGACCCGCGCCGCGACCCGGCGGTCATCTGCGTGGTCGAGGAGCCGAAGGATGTGGTGGCGATCGAGCGGACTCGCGAGTTCCGCGGCCGCTACCACGTGCTCGGCGGAGCGATCAGCCCGATCGAGGGTGTGGGACCGGACGATCTGCGGATCAGGGAGCTGTTGGCCCGGCTCGCGGACGGGACGGTCACCGAACTCATCCTGGCCACCGATCCGAACCTGGAGGGCGAAGCCACCGCCACGTACCTCGCGCGCATGGTCAAACCCATGGGTTTGAAGGTCACACGCCTGGCCAGTGGTCTCCCAGTCGGGGGGGACCTGGAGTACGCCGACGAGGTCACGCTGGGTCGTGCCTTCGAAGGGAGAAGACTTCTCGATGTCTGACGCAACGCTGCACGACGCCCATCCGGATCCGGACGACTTCGCGGTCCAGATCGCCGACCAGATCGAGAGTTTCATCGTCGCGGTCACCGAAGTCGCCAAGGGCGACGAACCGGACAGCGCTGTGCCGTTCCTGCTGCTCGAACTGTCCCAGCTGCTGCTGGCGGGCGGGCGGCTCGGGGCGCACGAGGACTTCGTCCCGGAGGAGCGGTACGAGCCCGACACCGGCCCCGAGCCGGACGTCGACGAGCTGCGGGAGCGGTTCGCCCTGCTGCTGGAGCCGGTCGATGTGTACTCGGAGGTCTTCGACCCCTACGTACCGCGCGCCGAGCCCGTCGCCAGCCGGATCTCCGACGACCTGGCCGGGATCATCACCGATCTGCGGCACGGGATGGCCCACTACCGCGAGGGCCGGATCAACGAGGCCCTGTGGTGGTGGCAGTTCTCCTACCTGTCCAACTGGGGAACGATGGCCTCCGCCGCGCTGCGCGCCCTCCAGTCGCTCGTCGCGCACGTCCGGCTGGACAGCCCGCTGGACGAGCTGGACGGGCTGGACACGGACACCGGCGCCTCCGGCGGTGACGAGGAGCTCGCCGAGGCGGCGGGACGGGTCATGGCGGCCGAGATCGCGGCACCGCTCGGCATCCGCTCCGTCCAGCGCTGAGGCGGGCACCAGCCCTCGGCCCGGAGAGGGTCCGAAAACGGTCCCTGGACCGGCCCCGCCACGGCGCGCAAGCCTGTGCGCAGGGCCGTCTCAGTGATCGTCCACCGCCTGTCCACCCCCCGTCCCCCTCTGTGAGCTGAATTACGTTCCTGTATGCATCGCCCGGAAGCGGGCAGGGTTCGTCGCTGAGCGAGTGGTGTGGGATGCGGGGAGAGACGCCGGTACCTGGACGATGTACCGCCTGATCCTCCTGGTCCCCCTGGTCCAGCTGATCACTGAGTGAGGCGTGTGTCTCGCCATGTGACATTTGGGACGGCAAATTCCGGCCGCTCGTTAAAATGAGCCGACCGCATTATTGAGAGCTGCGAGGAGCGCACGTGGGCCTTGTCGTGCAGAAGTACGGAGGCTCCTCCGTTGCCGATGCCGAGGGCATCAAGCGGGTCGCCAAGCGAATCGTGGAAGCCAAGAAGAACGGCCACCAGGTCGTTGTCGTGGTTTCCGCCATGGGCGACACGACGGACGAGCTGATCGATCTCGCCGAGCAGGTATCCCCGATCCCCACCGGCCGCGAGTTCGACATGCTGCTGACCGCGGGTGAGCGGATCTCCATGGCCCTGCTGGCGATGGCGATCAAAAACCTGGGTCACGAGGCGCTGTCGTTCACCGGCAGCCAGGCGGGAGTCATCACCGACGCGGTTCACAACAAAGCGCGGATCATCGACGTCACCCCCGGCCGCATCCGTGATGCGGTCGAGCAGGGCGCCGTCGCGATCGTCGCGGGCTTCCAGGGCGTGTCCCAGGAGAGCAAGGACATCACCACGCTCGGCCGGGGCGGCTCGGACACCACCGCGGTGGCCCTTGCCGCGGCCCTGGAGGCCGAGGTGTGCGAGATCTACACCGACGTGGACGGCGTGTTCACCGCCGATCCGCGTGTGGTGAAGAAGGCTCGCAAGATCAACGAGATTCCGTACGAGGACATGCTGGAGCTCGCGGCGAGCGGCTCCAAGGTGTTGCATCTGCGCTGCGTCGAGTACGCGCGCCGTTACGACATCCCGATCCACGTGCGGTCGTCTTTCTCCGGTCATGTCGGCACCTGGGTGCGCAGGCCGGAAGCGCCAGAAGGAGAAGAAGGCATGGAGCAGGCGATCATCTCCGGGGTCGCGCACGACACGTCCGAGGCGAAGGTCACGGTCGTCGGCGTGCCGGACAAGCCGGGTGAGGCCGCGGCCATCTTCCGCACCATCTCCGACGCGGAGATCAACATCGACATGGTGGTGCAGAACGTCTCCGCCGCGTCGACCGGTCTGACCGACATCTCCTTCACGCTGCCCAAGACGGACGGCCACAAGGCGATGGAGGCGCTGACCAAGGCGAAGGCCGTGATCGGCTTCGACTCGCTGCGCTACGACGACCAGGTCGCCAAGATCTCGCTGGTCGGTGCCGGTATGCGCACCAACCCGGGCGTCACCGCGACCTTCTTCGAGGCGCTGTCGAACGCCGGGGTCAACATCGAGCTGATCTCGACCTCCGAGATCCGTATCTCGGTGGTCACCCGCGCCGATGATGTGAAGGACGCGGTCGTCGCCGTGCACAGCGCGTTCGGCCTGGACAGTGACAGCGTCGAGGCCGTCGTGTACGGAGGGACCGGCCGATGACACGTGCTGGCGGTGCCGCCGGTGGCCGGAAGCCGACGCTTGCTGTCGTCGGCGCGACCGGCGCCGTCGGCACCGTCATGCTCTCGATCCTCTCCGAGCGCGCGGACATCTGGGGCGAGATCCGGCTGATCGCCTCACCGCGTTCCGCCGGACGGAAGCTGACCGTCCGGGGAGAGCAGGTCGAGGTCGTCGCACTGAGCGAGGAGGCGTTCGACGGCGTCGACGTCGCGATGTTCGACGTGCCGGACGAGGTCTCGGCGCAGTGGGCGCCGATCGCGGCCAGCAAGGGCGCGGTCGCCGTCGACAACTCCGGTGCCTTCCGGATGGACCCGGACGTCCCCCTGGTCGTCCCGGAGGTGAACGCGCACGCGGCACGGGTCCGCCCGCGCGGCATCATCTCCAACCCCAACTGCACCACCCTGTCGATGATCGTCGCGCTGGGCGCGCTGCACGCCGAGTTCGGGCTGAGTGAGCTGATCGTCTCCTCGTACCAGGCGGTTTCCGGCGCGGGCAAGGAAGGCGTCGACACCCTGCGCGAGCAGCTGGCGCTGGTCGCCGGTACGGACCTGGGCACACATCCCGGTGACGTACGGCGCGCGGTCGGCGAGATGGGCCCGTTCCCCGCGCCGATGGCGCTCAACGTGGTGCCGTTCGCGGGCTCGCTCAAGGAGGACGGCTGGTCCTCCGAGGAGCTGAAGGTGCGCAACGAGTCGCGCAAGATCCTGGGCCTGCCCGAGCTGCGGGTCACCGCGACCTGCGTCCGCGTTCCCGTCATCACCACGCATTCGCTCGCCGTGCACGCGCGGTTCGAGAACGAGGTGACGGTGGCGGCGGCGCACGAGATCCTGGCGGCCGCGCCGGGTGTGGTGCTGTGCGACAACCCGGCGGAGGGCGAATTCCCCACCCCGGCCGATGTCGTGGGCACCGATCCGACATGGGTGGGCCGGGTGCGGCGTTCGCTGGACGACCCGAAGGCGCTGGAGCTGTTCGTCTGCGGGGACAACCTGCGGAAGGGCGCCGCGCTCAACACCGCGCAGATCGCGGAGGTCGTGGCCGCGGAGTTCACCGGGGCCTGAGGTCCCGCCCCTTTCCCTCATTCCTCCTCCCCTCTTTGGGGCCGCCGCCCGGCTGGGCCGCCGCTCACCGTCGCGGGACGACGGCGTAAAGTGACGTTTCCGCGGCGCACCTCATGGCGGCTTGTGAATATCCTGTGCGCATGTGACCGGCCGGGCTCCGATGACCTGGGCCGATGACATGACAGGCGAATTCGTTCCCCGCACGCCGCAACCCGCGGCGTGCGGGGAGCGTCTTTCCAGCCGCCCTTTGGCGGGGCGCTGTGGAAAACCAGGGCATAGGGGAAGAGTTGGTGCGTATGGGGGCATTCAATGCATCATCAAACGCAGTGCCTCTCGCGTACAACCCTGACAGGGGGCAGCGTGTCCAACAGGCGTGGCAGAGGTATTCGGCATCGCAACGGTTCCTGGGCGCGGCGGCGCGGCGGTTCAACCCCCGCGGCGGCGCTCGCCGGGCGGTATGCCGGTGATCGCGCCATGGCCGGCTGCTCGCCCCGCGCACATCACGACGGGGCGCGAGGACACTGACGACGCGATGGCAGCGGGCACCACAGTCGATCACCTCACCGAGACCTACCGCGCCCACTACCGGTCGCTGCTGGGTCTCGCCGCGCTCCTGCTCGACGACACCGCGTCCTGCGAGGACGTCGTGCAGGAGGCGTTCATCCGTGTTCACTCGGCGCGCAAGAGAGTCCGGGACCCCGAGAAGACCCTCGCCTATCTGCGGCAGACGGTCGTCAATCTCTCCCGCTCCGCGCTGCGCCGCCGCATCCTCGGGCTGAAGCTGCTCTCGAAGCCGATGCCCGATATGGCCAGTGCCGAGGAAGGGGCGTACGAACAGCTTGAGCGCGACCAACTGATCAAGGCGATGAGAGGACTGCAGCGCCGCCAGCGCGAGGTCCTCGTGCTGCGCTACTTCGCCGATATGACCGAGGCCCAGGTGGCCGAGACGCTGGGGATATCTCTCGGCTCGGTCAAGGCGTACGGTTCGCGTGGCATCGCGGCGCTTCGCGTCGCCATGGAGGCTCCGGCATGAACGACAGCACACGGAAGCCGGACCCGGGGAACCCCGACCGGCGGGACGGACACGGGCCCGAGCCCGAACCCGATGAGGTGACGGCGGACGGGACCGCGCCGCGCGCCGACGCGCCGGGCGGCGATATGCCCGACGCCGACGGTGCGGACGCCGCGAGCGGTGTGGACGGCGCGGGTGGCACAGGTGACCCGGAGGCCGGTGGATCCCCGCTCGGCGGTACCGACTCGGACTCGGACTCCGACTCCCACTCCGACGACATGGACGAAGTCGCGCTGCGACTGCTGATGCACCGCGCGGTCGACGACCTCGCGCCCTCGCGCGACTCCCTGGAGCATCTGCGGCGCGCCGTGCCCGTCCGCCGCACCCGGCGCCGTCAGGCCCTCGTGGGGGCCGTGGCGGCGGTGGTGCTCGGCGGTGCCGCCATTCCGGCGCTGGTCCACGTCGCGACCACCGGCGGCGGCACCGACGACCGCCCGGCCAACGCGTCCAGCAGCCACCGCACCCCGGGGACCGCCGGGGGCCAGCGTGGCGGCGGCAGCGGCGGCCAGGACCCCGACAAGCCGTCCGACAGCGTCGAGACGGACAAGCACGACCGGCGCCACGGCGACAAGAAGGACAAGCCGACCAAGGACCCGGAGGGCGACTCGGGCGGTACCGCGCCCGACCCCTCGGGCACGCTGAACGCCACCTCGCCCACCTGCACCCGCACCCAGCTCAGCAGCGGCGCGGGGACGGCCGGGACCGCGGACGCCGAGGGCCGGGTCTACGGCTCGTTCCGCGTCTCGAACGTCTCGGACGGGGCGTGCACGGTCGAGGGCGGCGGCACCGTCACCCCGAGCGCGCAGGGCGGCGCCGACCAGGCGCGTGTCTTCCAGGTCGCCCACACGGCGGGCGACGCGGCCTCCGAGCTGCCCGACCCCGCCACCCAGCCGGGCACCCTGATCCTCCAGCCGGGCCAGGCGTACGAGGTGCGGTTCGCCTGGATCCCGGCGTCCGGCGGGGGGACCAGCGGCTGTTCCAGCGGCGACCCCTCGGCCCCCGAGCCGAGCTCCGACCCGGAGGGCTCGCCCCAGGACGACCCCGGCACGGGAGAGCCCGGCGGCACCCCGGGCGACGGTGAACCACCGGCCGCGAGTGTGCTGGTCAGCTATACGCCGGAGGCGGGCGAACCGGCGGCCGGATCGGTGACCGTCAGCGGTGCCTGCGCGGGGACCGTCTACAGCACCGGTCTGCTGGCCGCCTCGTAGCGGCACCGAGGGCCGCCCCCGGAGCCGGGGGCGGCGCCGGACCCGTACCCGGGGGCCCGTACCGTGGTGGTGTGTATCGGTTTCTGCTGACGCCCCGCTGGTGGGTGATCAACGTCTTCACCGTGCTGGCTATCCCGTTCTGCCTGTTCATGGGCAGCTGGCAGCTCAGCCGCTTCGAGGCGCGTGTCGACACCCATGAGCAGCAGGAGGACCGGGCGTCCGGCGCCGAGCACGCCGCGCCCCGGCCGCTGGGCGAACTGCTGCCCGTCAGCCAGGACACCGCGGGGCGGCGGGCGACCGCCACCGGACGGTATGACACCGAGCACCAACTCCTCGTGCCCGACCGGCGGCTGGACGACCGCGACGGCTTCTATGTACTGACCCTGCTGCGCACCGATGGGGGCAGGGCGCTGCCCGTGGTCCGCGGCTGGCTTCCCGGGGACGCCGACAGCAAGGCGGCCACGGCGAAGGTGCCCGCGCCCCCGGCCGGTGAGGTGACGGTCACCGGGGCGCTCCAGGCCACCGAGCACCAGGGCTCCGGCGGAACGGGCTCCGGCGGGCTCCCGAAGGGCCAGCTCGGCATGATCAGCGCGGCCTCCCTGGTGAATCTGGTGCCGTACGGGGTGTACGACGCCTGGATCACCGCCACCGAGGCGCCCGGGGCCCTGGAGCCGGTGCCCCCCGTCGTGGCGGCGGGCACCGGACTGGACCTCAAGGCGTTCCAGAACCTGGGCTACACCGGTGAGTGGTTCGTCTTCGCGGGCTTCGTGGTCTTCATGTGGTTCCGGCTGTTCCGGCGCGAGGCCGAGACCGCCCGCGACCTCGCGCTCGGCCTCATCCCCTCGGAGCCGTCGGAGCCGATGCCGTCCCCGGCACCGCCGCCGGAGCGGACCCCCGCGGAGAAGCCGACGCGCTAGCTGTGCCGTTCGGGGAGCCCGGCCGGGGCGCCAGATGGCGCTCGGCGAACTCGATCTCCAGCCGCAGCTGCTTGATCCGCTCCTCGACGACCAGCGAGCCGTGTCCCGCGTCATAGCGGTACACCTCGTGCGGGGCGCCGCGCCGCTCCAGCCGCTCCACATAGTTGTCGATCTGCCGTATCGGGCAGCGCGGGTCGTTGACCCCCGCGGAGATGTAGACCGGCGCCCGCACCTCGTCGACATAGGTCAGTGGGGAGGACGCCCGGAACCGCTCCGGCACCTCCTCCGGGGTGCCGCCGAGCAGGGTGCGGTCCATCGCCTTCAGGGCCTCCATCTCGTCGTGGTAGGCCGTGACGTAGTCGGCGACCGGGACCGCGGCCAGCCCCACCGCCCACGCCTCGGGCTGGGTGCCCAGCCCGAGCAGGGTGAGATAGCCGCCCCAGGAGCCGCCCGCCAGCACCAGCCGCTCGGGGTCGGCGAGCCCGGAGGCCACCGCCCACTCGCGGACCGCCGCGATGTCCTCCAGCTCGATCAGCCCGACCCGGTGCTTGAGGGCGTCCGTCCACGCCCGTCCGTACCCCGTGGAACCGCGGTAGTTGACCCGGACCACGGCGAAGCCGTGGTCCACCCAGGCCGCCGGACCGGCCGCGAACGCGTCGCTGTCGTGCCAGGTGGGCCCGCCGTGGATGTCGAAGACGGTGGGGAAGGGACCCTCGCCCGCGGGCTTCTGCACCAGCGCGTGCACCCGCCCGCCCGGTCCGTCCACCCATGCGTCGCCGACCGCCACCGAGACCGGGGCCGTGAACCCCGGCGGGTCCAGCACGGTCCGCCCGCTCGTGGAGCGCACCCGCGGCGGCTGCTCGGCCGAGGACCACAGGAACTCCACCGCGCCGTCCGGCCGCGCCGAGGCGCCCGAGATCGTGCCCGCCGGTGTCTCGATCCGGGTCAGCTCACCGGAGCCGAGGTCGTACCGCCACAGCTCGCCGCGCGCCTGGTGGCTGTGGTCGATCAGCAGCGCCGAACCGTCCGGGAACCAGTCCGCCCCGACATCGCCCGGCAGATCGATCGCCAGCGCCGTCTCCCGGCCGGTCAGCGGGTCCCACACCATGGGCTCCCAGCGGCCGCGCCGCTGGTGGCCGATCAGCAGCCGGGTGTCGCCCGCGACCGGCGCGAAGCCCATCACCGACAGCCCCAGCTCCTCGGTGCCGCCCTTGGTGTCGTCCAGCTCGGCCACCGCCGTGCCGTCCCGCCGCACGACCCGGACCGCCGAGTGCATCGCGTCACCGTGCTCGGTGTGCTCGATCGCGATCAGCGAACCGTCGTGGGAGAGGTCGCCCACCCCGGCGGACTCCCGGTGGCGGTAGATCTCCTCCGGCGCCGCACCCGGCCGCACCACATGGACCGTGGAGCCCTCCTCGTCGGTGGACCGGCCGATGACCGCCGTGCCGTCCCGGCCCAGCACCAGCCCGGCCGGATAGGAGGGCTCGAGGCCGGGCGCCGCGGGCTCATCGGCCCGCTCCCCGTCCGCGCCGCCGCCGAACGGCTGCCGCAGCCATACGCCGAACTCATCGCCGTCGGTGTCCGAGAACCACCAGATCCACTGCCCGTCCGGGGTCAGCACCCCGTCCGTCGTCCCGTTCGGCCGGTCCGTCACCTGCCGCTGGGCGCCGGTGGCCCGGTCCCATGCGTACAGCTCGTACGTCCCCGTGGCGTTCGAGATGAACAGCGAGCGGTCCGGGGCGTCCTCGGCCCAGTCGGGCAGGCTCACTCGCGGCGCCCGGAAGCGCTTCTCCCAGTCCGGCATGGACTCCGTGCTCTCAGTCATGCCCCCCATTCTGCGCCGCCCGGGGGATCCGCGCTGGCATCCCCCCGCGCCTGTGGATAACGTTCGCGACGGGGACGCACGGCAGCACCACCATGGAGGGGGATCGATGGGCGACATAAGCGCGACCGTGGAGACGTACTGGGCAACGGCCCAGGCCAGGGACTGGCGGGCGTTCGGGGCCACGCTCGCCGACGACGTCCGCTACGAGCTGCCGCAGACCCGCGAGCGCGTGGTCGGCCGCGACGGCGTCGTCCGCTTCAACGCCGAGCACCTGGGGGAGTGGAGCCTGGAGGTCGAGCGCGTCGTCGCCGACAGCACCCAGGCGGTCTCCTGGGTCCGCTTCTCGGTGGACGAGGAGGAGACGCAGGGGATCAGCTTCTTCACCACCGCGCCGGACGGCCGGATCCAGACCGTCACCGACTTCTGGGCCGTGCCCTACGAACCCCCGCTGGAGCGCGAGCAGATGGCCGAGCGCTTCTGACTCCCGTCCCCGGCCCTCCCGTTCCCCTCCGCCCCCTCTCGTTCCCCCGCCTCCGGGCGTCTGCGGTGTCCCGCCACGGTGATTACCGCAGCACGACCGGCAGTTCGTCCACGCCGTAGACGATGGACAGCTTCCGGAACGAGAGCTGCTCCGCCGGGACCGCCAGCCGCATCTCCGGGAAGCGCCGCACCAACGCGGGGTAGGCCGCGCGGAGTTCCATCCGGGCCAGCTCGGCGCCTATGCAGCGGTGGATGCCGTAGCCGAAGGCCAGGTGGGACGAGGTCTGCCGGTGCGGATCGACCCGTTCCATGTCCGGGCCGAGCTGCTCGTCACGGTTGGCGCCGCTGAGCGAGCACAGCACCAGGTCACCGGCGGCAATCCTGGTGCCTCCGATCTCCATGTCCTCGCGGGCGAAGCGCGGGAACGCCACCTGCACCACGGTGAGATAGCGCAGCAGCTCCTCCACGAACCGGTCGACCATCTCGTCCTGGTCGCGCATCGCGGCGAACTGGTCGGGCGCCTGGAGCAGGATGAGTGTGCCGAGCGCCAGCATGCTCGCGGTCGTCTCCAGACCGCCGGTCAGCACACCGTCCGCCAGGCCGGCGAGCTCCTGGTCGTCCAGCTCGTCACCGTGCTCCTTCACCAGCATGCCGAGCAGTCCGTCGCCCGGCGTCTCGCGCTGCTTGCGGACGATGCCGTGCAGGTACGAGAGCTGGTCGGACATCGCGCCGAAGGAGGCGTTCGCCCCGCCGAACAGGTCGAACCGTGCGGTGCTGTGCCGCTGGAAGTCTTCCCGGTCCTCGTACGGAACACCCAGCAACTCGCATATGACCAGGGCCGGGATGGGCAGCGCGAATGCCTCCACCAGGTCCACGGGCCCCTCCGCGGCGGCCATCTCGTCCAGGCGCTCCTCCACGATCGCGTGGATGCGCGGGGTGAGCCTGCTGAGCCGCCGCATGGTGAACTCCGGCGTCAGCAGGCGTCGCAGTCTCGTATGCACCGGTGGATCGCTGAAGCCGAGACCTCCCGGATTCTGCTGGGGAGCGACCCCGATGTTCCGTTCGGCGAGGTTGGTGAAATCGGAGCTGAACCCCTTCGCCTTTCCCAGGACGGCCTTGGTCTCGTCATATCCGGTGACAAGCCAGGCATTTATCCCAAAAGGCAGAGGGAGCTTGCTGATGGGCTCCTTCGCCCTGGTCCGGGCCAGATCGGCAACGGGGTCGAGTCCATCGCGCCTCAGCGGGGCCAGGGTGGCGTCCGGGAGAAACGACATCTTGGACAGATCGAAGCCGTTCCTGTGAATCCTCGAAAAATACTGGCGACCCAGCCAGGCGACGATGTTTGAGCGGAGATTCGACATGGGCGCAATACTGCCCTGCCGCCGCTGGGCGACTGTCCCCCGGCGCCCAGCCCGTACCGGTGGGATACGCCACAACGCCACCAGGACCCGTCCGGCCCTGGTGCCCCGCTTCCCGGCCGCGCGGTGGCGAGGTCCGCCGATCCGGAGGAAAGTGGAGATAGCGGGCGTGGTGCCCGTGCGATGCAGCGTGCGCGGATGACGTCGACGGTGGAGCACGGCGAACGGCGGAGTGAGGTGAGCGGCCTTGCGGGAGAGATTCCGCGCTGTCCAGGGGGCACCGTGCTGGGTCAGTCTCATGGCGGCCGATCCGGACCGCGCGCACGCCTTCTACGGCGATCTCTTCGGCTGGGGCTTCCGGCCGACCCGGCAGGGCCACGGCCGTTACACCATCGCCTACACCGAGGGCGGCGTACCGACCGTCGGCATCGCGGCGTCGTCACCGTCCGGGGGAATGACCCTCCCGGTCACCTGGACCACGTACTTCGCCGCCGACAGTGCGGATGAGGTGGCCCGGCGCGCCCAGGAGCGCGGCGGTACGGTCGCGGTCGGGCCGCTGGAGTTCGGCAGCGGCCGGGTGGCCTGGGCGGCCGACCCGGCGGGCGCGGTCTTCGGCATCTGGGAGGGCGACCTCACCTCCGCCTGGTGGGGCGAGCGCCGTCCGGGGGCGCCCGTATGGCTGGAACTGCGCACCCGGGACGCGTTCGACGCCGCGCTCTTCTACGGCCAGGTCTTCGGCTGGGACGCACAGCAGCGGGAGCGGGTCGATGTGCGGTTCGAGCACGACCGGGTGGTGCTGCACATCGACGGCAAGGCGGTGGCGGGGCTGCGCGGCGGTGCCCTGGAGGCCGCTCCCGATCCGAACGTCCGGCCGCGCTGGCACATCTACTTCCAGGTGGCGGACGTCGATGCGGTGGCCGCCCGCACGCTGGAGCTCGGCGGCGGGGTGATCTCCCCGCCGGCCGACAGCCCCTACGGGCGGATCGCGGCGCTGCGGGATGCGGAGGGCGGGCTCTTCAGCGTGGCGGCCCTCCCGCGCGGCTGACACGGGCGCCCGCGCGGGTGCGTTCGGCCGTGGGCGGCGCGCGTGATCACGAGAGCACCCGGCGCCGGAAATTCCGGAGACCGAAGCCGAGGAAAGCGATACAGAATCCCACCAGGACCGGATAGACCACGTAGAGCGGCATATGGGACGCGTGGGTGAGTCCCGCGCGCATTCCCTCGGTGATGTAGATCAGCGGATTCACCAGCACCAGGATCTGGAGCCAGTGGAATCCGCCGACGTGGACGAGGGACAGCTTGGTCCACTGGTAGTAGGTGCCCCCGAGGAACACCAGCGGCAGCACGATGAACCCGAACATGACCCCGATGTTCTGCGGCTCGAACGAGGTGCCGAGCAGTAGCCCCAGCGAGGTCATCGCGATACAGGCCAGCGGGATCAGGGTGACCACGACCCACCAGTGGACCTCCAGGTCGGCGTGGACCCCGGGCGCGTGCACCACCGCCGCGATCGGGAAGACGAGGATCGCCGAGATCAGCCCCTGGGCCGCCCCGGACAGCACCCGCGCGACCGCCACCAGCCAGATCGGACAGGGGGCCTGGACCCGGTCCTCTATCTCCCGGGTGAAGCCGAATTCCTGCGACATCTGGATCGCCACCGACTGGATTCCCTGGAACATGATGGCGATCGAGACCACCCCCGGCACGAGCACGGTGGCGAACGCGGATTCCCCGGCACGGCCGCCGCCGGCGCCGACGCCCTGTCCGATGGTGGGAAAGACATAGAGGAAGACGAAGACGAGCAGGAACGGCTGCATCAGCGTGCGGCCGACGAATTCGCCGAAGTTCTTCATCAGGACGGTGAGGTCCCGCCGGATGAGCGCGGCCAGGGCGGAACGGCTGGCCGCCGCCGCGGACCGGCCGGGACGTACGGCGATGGGGCCCTCCGGCGGACCGGCGGTGGAGAGGGGGCGCCCGCCCGCCGGGGTCATTCGTCCCTCAGCTCCTTTCCGGTCAGCGAGATGAACACGGTCTCCAGCGAGGACGCGCTGACGGACAGGTCGATCAGCCGGAAGCCGCCGTTCTCCGCGGAGTTGACGATGCGGGGCAGCAGCCGGTCATTGCCCTTGACCTGGAGTTCGACCCCGCCCTCCACCGGCCGGACCCGGACCACCTCGGCGATGTCGCGGGTCAGCAGCTCACCGAGCGCGTCCGTGTCACCGTGTGCCAGGACGGTCACCACGGTGTCGATGTCCACGCTCTGCCTGAGTGCCGCGGGGGTGCCCAGGGCGAGTACCCGGCCGTGATCGATGATGGCCACCCGGTCACAGAGCTGATCGGCCTCGTCCATGTTGTGCGTGGTCAGCAGGATGGTCTGACCGTCGGCGATCAACCGGTCCAGGATCTCCCACAGCGCCAGCCTGCTCTGGGGATCGAGACCCGCGCTCGGCTCGTCGAGGAAGAGCACGGCCGGGCGGTGGAAGATCGCGCGGGCCACCATCAGCCGTTGCGCCATCCCGCCGGACAGCGCGTACACCGAGGACGAGGCCCATCTCGACAGCCGGAACTGCTCCAGCAGCCGGTCGGCCACCTGACGCGACCGCTTGCCGGACATCCCGAACAGCAGCCCGTGGAAGTAGAGGTTCTCCCAGACGGTGAGCGAGCGGTCCAGGGTGTTCTGCTGGGTCACGACGGCGATGACCTGCTTGGCCAGCGCGGGATGCGCGATCACGTCGATGTCGCCGATGAACGCCGAACCGGCCGTGGGGACGACCCGTGTGGTGAGCATTCCGACCGTGGTGGTCTTGCCCGCTCCATTGGGGCCGAGCAGTCCGAAGATCTCGCCGTGGTACACCTCCAGATCCAGCCCGTCCACGGCGGCGAAGTCCGTATGGGGATAGATCTTGGTCAGCCCGGCGGTGTGGATGACCGTCTCGGGGCGACGGGTGTTCTCGATCGTCGCCATGGTGCTCCCGATGGTGCGGACGGGCGGTGAGGGGTACGCGGTGCGGGGTATTGGGGGAAGAAGCGGACTCTTCGGGAGTACCCGGGCGCGACGCGCTCACGCGCCGGGAGGGTCATACGAATGCGGCAGGACTACGGAGCGCGGGAATCGGTCACCGTTGGTCATGGCCTCGACGCGGGAGATCGTTGCCGCCTAGTATCGAAGGCACGGCATCGCGTGTCGATCACCGGCCGGGTGAGGCATGGAGGTGCCCGTGAGATTGCCTTACGGAGGCATTCCACCGTGCCAGTCGAGCTGAACCACACGATCATCCACGCCCGCGACAAGCGGGAATCCGCCGAATTCCTGGCGAACATCCTGGGCCTCGAGGTCGGTGCCGAATGGGGCCCGTTCATCCCGGTGCAGACCAGCAACAGCGTCACCCTGGACTTCGCGACCGTTCCGGCCGAGTCCATCACCATGCAGCACTACGCGTTCCTCATCTCCGAGGCGGAGTTCGACGCGGCGTTCGCCCGGATCCGGGAGCAGGGCATCACCTACTACGCCGATCCGCGCCAGAAGCAGCCGGGCGAGATCAACCGCCATTACGGCGGGCGCGGGCTGTACTTCATGGACCCGTCCGGTCATGGGATGGAGATCATCACCCAGCCGTACGACACCGAGGCGTAGGGGAACGGAAAGGGGCGGCGCAGCCGTCCCGCCGGCTGACTAGTCGGCCGGATCGCCGTTTCCGCCGGCCGTGCGCCGTTCCCGCCACTCCCTGACGACCTCATCGATGTCGATGGGCGCCAGATTGAGCGGTGGGCCCGGTGGCGGCCGGCGGATCGCCTCGCGGATCTTCTCGTTGACCCCCGCGAGCAACTCCCGCACCGCACGCTCCGACGGGGCCTCGGCCGCCGCCGCGAGCGCGTCCTCGGCCTCCTTGCGCAGCACGAGCGTCGGCGGCAAGAAGGAGAGGTTCTCGCGGTGCATCTTCTCCTTGACCCACCACAACTCGTCATACGGGCGGTCGAGGTTGGGGAGCGGCTTTCCGAATCCCGGCAGATCGGAGAAGTCACCGCGCTCCTCCGCCTCGCGGATCTGCCGGTCCGCCCATGTCTCGAAGCTGACGCCTGGTGGCTTGCGCTCGGTCATATGGCCCAGTGTCCCTCGCGCCGGCGGCCGTGCGCCACGGTCGGGGCGAGACGGTGAACAGCCGCGCTACGCGGTGGCGAGCGACAGCTCGGTCGACTTGATCAGCGCGGTGACCCGGGTGCCTTCGGCGAGACCGAGGTCCCGCACCGCGTCCTGGGTAATGGCGGCCGTCAGCTCCCCGCCCCCGTCGAGCGTGATCACCACGGTGGCCATGGCCGCCCCGAGCACGAGCCGGGCGACCGTGCCGGGCAGCCGGTTGCGGATGCTGAGCCCCGACACCTCGCCGGTGGCCAGCGCGACCTCGGTGGCCTTGGCCAGCGCCGTGACCCGGGACCCTTCGGCGATACCGAGTTCCTCGACGGCGCCCAGGGTCACCGCGGCCGTCACGACCCGGCCACCGTCCAGTCGGCTCTGGACCGTGGCCATGGCCTCGCCGGAGGTCACGGCGATGACGGTGGCGGGGAGTTGATTGCGGATGCTGAGGCTCATGGGTCACCACTCCGGAAGCGGAGTCGAAGGCCGGGAGAGCCTCCGTGGCGATCTCCGCTGACGGCCCCACCCTAGACATCCCTCCGCGCATCCCGAGGGAGGCGACGCCCACCCGGCGGAAAGCGCGCGCCGGGGCGGCGCGAGGCAGGTGCCCGGCCCGGCGGGAGGTCTACGCGGACGGGGAGGTGCGCTCGGTGCGGCGGGAGGGGTGCTCGGACGGGGAGGTGCGCTCGGACCGGGAGGTGGGTGTACGCGGACCGGGGGTGTCCTCGGACCGTCCCGCGGCCGGACGCGGCGTCAGTCCGACGGCCAGGTGCCGTGCCCGTAGGGAGTGATCCGGCGGTACCCGGCGCGGGCGTTGACGATCCGGGCGAGGGCCGTTCCGGCGACGGCCGCGGCGAACAGACAGGCGAGCCAGCCGGTATCGCGGCCCTGGGCCCAGGTCAGCTCCCCCGACGGCGGGATGGCGAAGGCGTTGAGGAAGAGCCAGCACAGAGCCGCCGTACCGGGTGCCGCCACGAACCGCGCGCACAGCCCCAGCAGCGCGGCCAGCAGCGACAGCGCGATCAGCGCGAAACCGGGGCGGCCGTGGCCGCCCAGGAAGTTGACCACCGCCACCAGCAGCAGCGCTCCGACGAACGCGGCGACCCAGATCACCGGGGTGGCGACGGGCTGGGGGACGGGCCGTACACCGGAGCTGAGATGCCTCCACTCGATCATGGTCGCCGTCCTCCTCATGGCTCGCCGCCTGATGGCTTGCCGCCGGGCAGCCGCACCCGTCACCGCCGCGCCCGTCCCTGGCCGCTCTCGACAGCCAACCACTCCCGCGGCGCGGACGTGCCCGGAATCCGACCACTGCCGTGACCCGGCCGCGCCGGAGCGCTGTCATCGGACCTGGCCACCGCCGCGCCATTACGTATTCTTTACCATTCACCAGGATGGCAGAAACGGCTCCGCGCCGAGGGCGCGGCAAGGAGGAGGATCAGCTGTGGGCGCTCCGCGGATGAGCAGTACGCCGTTGCCGGGGATCGGTGTGCGCTACGACCTGACGACGCGAGAACGCCAGCGTCTGTCGGTGATCGCGCATCGTGACGGCGGACGCACGCTCAGCGCGTACCGGAAGGAGGACCCGGACGCCTGCGCACTGTCCACCCGACTGACGGCCGAGGAAGCGGAATCGCTCGTCGATGCCCTGATGCCGACCCATCACAGTCCGAACCTGCTCTCCACCACCGAACTGGGCCTGGTGGCCGAGCGGATCGAGCTGGCCTCGGCCTCGCACTGGAACGGCCGGGTGCTCGGCGAGACCCGAATGCGGACCGAGACCGGCGCCTCGATCGTCGCCGTGCTGCGCCGCTCCGGCGCCATCCCGTCCCCCACCCCCGACTTCCGGCTGGCGGGCGGGGACATCCTGATCGTGATCGGCACCCGCGAAGGCGTGGAGACGGCCGCGGCGATACTCGGACGGGAGTGATCCATGCATTCCTCCGCCGTCTTCCTCATCGAGTTCGGTGCGGTCATCCTGGGCCTCGGCCTGCTGGGACGGCTGGCCGGACGGCTCCAGTTCTCCCCGATCCCGCTCTATCTGCTCGCCGGTCTGGCCTTCGGCAAGGGCGGACTGCTGCCGCTCGGCGCGAGCGAGGAGTTCGTCGCGATCGGCGCCGAGATCGGCGTCATCCTGCTCCTGCTGATGCTCGGACTCGAGTACACCGCCAGTGATCTGGTCAGCAACCTCAAGACGCAGTACCCGGCCGGGCTGGTCGACGCCGCGCTCAACGCACTGCCCGGTGCCGCAATGGCCCTGCTGCTGGGCTGGGGGCCGGTGGCCGCGGTGGTGCTGGCCGGAGTCACCTGGATCTCGTCCTCGGGCGTGATCGCCAAGGTCCTCGGGGACCTGGGCCGTCTCGGCAACCGCGAAACCCCGGTGATCCTCAGCATCCTGGTCCTCGAGGACCTGGCCATGGCCGTCTACCTGCCGATCGTCACCGCCCTGCTGGCCGGGGCGGGCCTGGCCGCGGGCAGCGCGACCCTGGCCGTCGCCCTCGGCGTCGCCGGACTGGTGCTCTTCCTGGCCGTCCGGTACGGCCGGGTCATCTCCCGCTTCGTCTCCAGTGACGACCCCGAGAAGCTGCTGCTGGTGGTGCTGGGCCTGACCTTGCTGGTGGCCGGAATCGCCCAGCAGCTCCAGGTGTCGGCGGCCGTGGGAGCGTTCCTGGTCGGTATCGCGCTCTCCGGAGAGGTGGCCGAAGGGGCACATAATCTGCTCAGTCCGTTGCGGGATCTGTTCGCCGCGGTCTTCTTCGTCTTCTTCGGTCTGCACACCGACCCCGCCAGCATTCCGCCGGTGCTGCTGCCCGCACTGCTGCTGGCCGTCGTCACCGCCTGCACGAAGATCGCCACCGGGTACTGGGCGGCCCGGCGGGCCGGGATCTCCTCCCGCGGCCGTTGGCGGGCCGGCGGCACGCTGGTCGCCCGTGGTGAGTTCTCCATCGTGATCGCCGGACTCGCGGTCACCGCGGGGATCGAGCCGTCGCTCGGCCCGCTGGCCACGGCATATGTGCTGATCCTGGTGGTGCTCGGCCCGATCACCGCCCGTGGCACCGAACCCCTGGTCTCCTATCTGAGCGCCCGCCGCACGGCGCGACGCGCGGCGGTGACACCCGAGGGCGGTGCCATGGCCGCGGCGGAGGAGCCCCGGGAGGCGGCAGCGGACGAGTACGACTCGCTCGGCCGCCCCTGAACGGGGCCGGGGCCTGAACGAGCCGGGGCCGGAACGGGAGCTGATCCAGACCCCGTTCCGGCCCCGCCGCGTACGATCGGCGGGTGCATCGTTCTCCCGCCGATCTGGTCCGCGCCTTCCACCTGGCTTTCGGTCTCGACGCCCGGACGACCCCCACCGCGGTCCCCGCCGACGTGGCCGCCCACCGGCAGGACCTGCTGGCGGAGGAGTTCGCCGAGGTCGCCGAGGCGTCAGCCGAGGGCACCCTCGCCCACCTCGCCCATGAACTGGCCGACGTGGTCTACGTCGCGTACGGCACGGCCCTGGTGCACGGGATCGACCTCGACGCGGTGATCGCCGAGATCCACCAAGCCAATATGACCAAACTGGGCCCCGACGGGCGTCCCACCCTCCGGGCCGACGGCAAGGTCCTCAAGGGCGACAACTACCGGGCCCCGGACGTCTCGGCGGTACTGCGCCAACAGGGCTGGCGGGCCGCGGAGGACTGATCCACCCGCGCTCAGGACGTCTTGCGGAGCGTCCAGGTGTTGGGGTCGAAGCTGGGCACGGCCGAATAGCGGCAGCCGCCGCTGTAGTAGGTGTTGGTGATCGTCCAACCCGCCGGCGGCCAGGTGGAGGCGCACGCGCTCACCTGCGTACCGATCGGGTAGCCGGTGAGCTGCTTGACCTGCTTGGTGTTGGGATTGAAGCTGCCCGAGCCGCAGCCCGCGCTGTTCCACCACTGGGTGTCCACATGGCCGCTGGGAGTGAGCTGGCTGCCGCACATGGTGAAGGTGTCACCGGGGGCGGCGCTCGCGGTCCCCATCCCGAAGGCGGTGACCGCGGCGGTCAGGAGGGCGAGACTGGCGATGCGCGTACGGATCACGTCGGGTCTCCTTGTCGGCGCCGGTGTCCGCGCCGACGGTCGTCGGCATCCGGCCAGGCGCTGCGCCTTTCCTATCCGGCGCGCTCGGGCCGGGGACAGCCACCTTTCGGACGTGTGGTTCATGGAACGGCTCTCTCTCTGGTCCGGTTCTGCAACAGGAGCGTCGGCTCCCCAACTCGGATTCAGCGAATTGAGATTGATGGCAGTGATGCCCATGTGATCGAGTGACGCCCGCATTTGGCGGAACACGGCACCAGGAGAGAAATGAAGCACCTTCCCTCGTTCGCCCGCATCGGCGGCACCGCGGCGGTGGCCATCGGCCTCGCACTCGTCACAGGCGTCGGCACCGCCCACGCCGGGGGCAACACGGTCGACTACTTCTCGTCGGGCGGGAAGGAGCGCGCCATGGTGATCTTCGAGCCCCGGAACTCCTCCGGTGGCCCCGAGATCGTCACCGTGGACGACCGCAGCAAGGACGGCCACTACATCTACGCGGAGGTCTACGACGCCACCTCGGGCGGCAAGAAGGGCACCTGCGAGACCAGCTCGTACAAGGCCTGCGAGGTGAACGTGAAGGACGGCCACAAGGTCCGGATCAACGTCTACCGGCTCAACTCCCGTGACTCGGACTTCATGGGCGAGGTCCACACCCGCGCCGGCAAGCTGCCCACCGCGTAACCCTTGGACAGCAGCCCCGGCCCCCTCCCGGGCCGGGGCCTCATCCCTCATCCTCCGGGCGGCGGTTGACTCAGGAAAGCCGCCCCGATCGAGGGCGGGCATCCCTCGCTCCTTCAGCAGCACATAGCCAGGGCGGTCGCGACGTCATGCCGAAGCCTCACCCGGAGCGGTCATCGGCCGGTCGCCGTTCGGTCGGCTGTCCGTCGCGGATGTCACGGTTCGGGGACGCGTTCGGGCTCGGTGAGGAAGTCTTCGCGGGGTGGTGATGAGCGGCGGCGGTCCCAGGCCGCCCGGGATCGTCGTTCTCGTACAACGCATCAGGGCCCCTCTCGTATGAGAGGGGCCCTGATTTGTTCCTTCAGTCGGGGTGGCGGGATTTGAACCCACGACCTCTTCGTCCCGAAGCAACTAGGGATGGAGGCTGTCCTTAGACTGCTGTGCTCTTCACCTGTGCTGATGGTCCGCTGATGTCCATGGTTGTGCGTGGTTGTCCGTCGTCGTTGTCACGCAGTTAGACACTCATCAGGTGCCGTTCCGGGTGCGGGATTGGCACGTATCAGTGCAGTCCCACGGGCGGTTTGCCCACCCCATCCACGTCGCCGGAGCCGTCGCATAGTTCATCAGCGTCAGCTTGTGGCGCACGCGGCTCCGGAGGTCGTGGCGGCTAGAGCCATCTTCGCTGGTGGGAGCAACACTCTTCGGTCGAATCCCTCGGCCAGTCCACACACTGTCCGTGGCGCTCGAGCCTGTCCTTAGGCACTTCATACACTTTTCGCAACCTCAGACGACTGCAGAAATGTGCAGATCCATGGGCTATGCGTTAATTGATCACTTGTGAAGTTTACTGAAAGTGCACGAGACCTTCACAAGTGATTGACTGTTAAGAGATCATTGTCCTGTGACTCCTGATCCACGTAGCCGTCGCCGGTCCTCGCCGAGAGGTGCGGCGAAATCGCAGATACGGACCGGACCTTCCAGTGACGATGAGCATGACGTGGTGTACTTCCAGCGCCATGTGGAGGAGGATCCTCAGCAGGCTTCACCGGGCCGCGCGTTTTTGCGTGAGTGCCCGACCAATGTGCGCGTGAAAATGCGCGCGGTGCTCGCGGCCGTGGCGGCAGCACCCCCGAAGAGCTTCGCTGGGGGAGGGTACTGGGAAGCCATGAGGGGCGATATGGCCAGCTGGTACGAGGTGCGGGTTGATGGCCCCCGGCGACACCACTACCGTCTGTTTTGCTTGCTCGACTACGAAGCGGAGCAGGTCGAGAAGCCCTTGCTGGTTGTAGTCACTGGTTTAGATAAGCCGTTCCGTACGGCTCTGTCGGTGCGCGACTACCGGACTGTCCGAGACCTTGGGGTCGAGTACCTGAAGCGGAACCCCCGCTCCATTCAGTGACGCGACATGCTGCTATGCGGCTACCTGTGAGCGCTTTTTGGAGCTGCGAAGCTCTTTGAGGTGCTTCGCGAGCGCACGAGTGTCTGCCGACCGCCCCTCCAGGAGGGGGTCGGTCATCGACTGCCGTTCGGCCTGCGGTAGCGGTTCTAGGGTGATCCGCATTCCAAGAGCGGCTGCGACCTCAGCAAGAGTGCCGAGGGTGGGATTGACATGCTTCGCTGAGAAGAGTCTCCGCACGACGGCCGGCTCGGCACTGATCGCACGAGCTAGCGCAGCCTTGGAGAGGTCGGCTGCATCTCGAGCCTCGTCGAGCGTGTTGACGATCTGGTCGATCGTGGCGATACGGATCGACTCGACCACGTACTGCCGTAGGAACTCGGGGTCTTGCAAGTCCTCTGCAAGATCGTCCCAGAAGGCTCCGTGCTCGGTTGCCATGGACCTCTCCTTCCTTCTTCGCTGGGAAGCGTATCAAATAAGTTACACATGCGCCAGGCCTCTCTGGCCGTCCATGCGTACCTGTCTTGTCGCGACAGCGCATCGAGGCGCTGTGTGGAGTGGGCCGAGATGTCAGGCGGCGCCCGGCTGCGGATCGCCGACTCGACTCATCGTCGTCGCGCGCCGACTTGGCCTTGGAGGCGCCCGATTGGAACGGCGCCACTGAGTCTTCAACCACGCATCCCTGGCCCTTATTAATGGATGAAGCGGTCATAGGGTGCGAATGCCAACTGGTGCCACATCGGCTCTCGCCTGGTGCCATGATGCGATCATGAGTGTCCAGGATGACCAGCGCGAGAACCAGATGGTTGACCGATTCAACCTTGAGGTGTCTGAGGACCGCAAAAGATCGGACGTCGACGCCTACTTGACCGTCGACGGACATACGGTGGCGTTCGAGCTTAAGTCTGCGACGAGTAAGGGCGTGTCGACGGTCCGCGACCTGGGGTCGAATCACTTTGCCAAGTGGCAGAATATGCACTGGATTTTTGGCTTCTACAACCCCACAGGGACTAAGCTGCTGTACAGCTACTACGCGTCGCCGGATGATATGGCTCCCTGGATCTCTAGCAAGGAACGTTATGTACGGCCCGATGTAGAGGTGGCGGAGCATGCGGTACGAGGCATCTCAACCGATTCGGTCGTGCGATTGCTTGGCGAGAAAGAATTTTACACCCAAGATGAAGCCAAGTGGATCATGAAGAAGCAATGGTCGGCCGCGCGCTACATCGACGAAGCGGACCTTTCCGTCGGGCGAGAGATCCGCTACTCGTTGGATCGCATGGTGGAATTGATGCGCGAGCGTTGTTACTACGTGATGTCGCGTGGTGCGACACTCAACAACCCTCACATCCCACTTTCGTACATTGAGAAGCTCCCGAAAATCACCACGGAGCCAGCGATTCAATTGCGACGCCTAGTGCGAGAGTACCTTCAGCACTGACGAAGCAACTGCGTAGGCGAGGGGTGGAGGTACGGCATTGCCGATTTGGCCCAAAGCCATATAGGTGGCTCCTACGAATGGCCAGTCCTCGGGGAACCCTTGGATAAGGGCCACGTCTGGAACAGAGAGGCGGAAGTGGCCGTTTTTGGCTACAAAGGCTCGCGCCGCGGCCCGGTCGGCGGCCACTCCGTTAGGCCAGATTTCTAGACTCGCAAACTTTCGCTGAGCGGCCACACTGTTAAGGATCGAAGTTGTGTGGCGCGGGCCTGTCAAGCTGCTCCGGATAGTTGGCGACAGGTCGTCGACTCCGATATCCGGAAGTCCAAGTGCTTCGCGAAGCCCCATGCAGCGCTGTCCCCTCATGATGGACGCGTCGCCCCAGTAGTGGGTGGGCTCCGGCGCTTTCCAGGAGTCGGCCATCTTCTTCGTCCGAAAGCCGACGAAGAACACCCGACGCCTTACCTGGGGTACGCCGAAGTCACTCGCTTGCAGAATGATCTTTTGAATGCGGTAGCTACCCGAGAGTGGCGTCAGAATGTTCTCGGAAACGTATTCCGAGAATTTCAGACTCGCAAGAGCTGGTACATTCTCCCCGATGAACGCCGCTGGGCGTGTTTCTTTCACCGCCCTGACGAATTGGGGCCACATGTCTCGCTCGTCTAGGTGGCCCTGCTGCCTGCCTGCGTTCGAGAACGGCTGACATGGAGGGCCGCCATGCAGTAGATCGACGCTCCCACGCCACTGCTTGAAGTCGACGCCTCGGACGTCGCCCTCTTCGTTCCCGCTGAAGACGGCCCAATGGTCGCGAGCTTTCCGCAGAGTGTCGCCGGCTTCTGGCATGAGCTCGAATGACGCTGTGTGATTGAAGCCAGCGCGTTCCACTCCGAGGTCAAGTCCGCCACCGCCGCTGAAGAGCGAAAGAGCGCTTAGGTTGTTTCCCTCTCGCAGAGGCATGAGATCCAGCGGCCGATATTTAGGCACGTTGATCTCGTGAATGGGTTCAGGGCCCTCGCCAGCCATAGCGGAGCGTCGTGCTTCGCGAGAATCGCGTGACATCTTGCGAAACTTTTCTCTTTGCGCTTCTGTCAGGTCGCGAGGCTGGTGATGGGCATAGACGGTGCGGATTCTGCTCGGTACGACTGGTCCCTCTGCCTCGTCGGACTGTGCAGAAGGGTCGAAGAGGCTATGTGGCTGACTGGGACGCTCAGGCATGGCGTGCATCCTACGAGACCAGGGGTAGTTTGTCAGCTGCGTGGCTATACAAGGCTCTGACCTGCGCAGATGCTCGTGTCTTGGATGGTTGCGGGTGGCGCGGATGTGCTGATTGCGGAGATGTGATGTTGCGCACTGCATGGGGAAGCTGATGCTTGCCTGGCAAACGGATTCTCGAAGTCTCTTATGTAGCTAGTCCGCTTGAACCGCATGGCGTATGCCCGAGGTCGGTGGAGCTGCTTTGGGGCGAGTGATCATGGTCCCGTAAGCTTGCGGCGCGTCGGGCAGGTAGTGGACCTGCCCGGCAAAGCACGACGTTGGGGCCATGATCTTAGAGGCTCGCCCCAAAGTGGCTGCCTAAAGCCGTGGAGCCGACCGCCTTAGCCACGACGTACTCCTTCTCTGGCCTCAGGTGGCTGCCTGCTGTGCGCGCGGCGAGCACGGCGAGCCGCCTTGATGTCGCAGAGCAGGTGGTAACTCAACAGCCACCAACTGAGCCGGATGGCGGCGGTCAGAGCACAGAGAAGGCGGTCCAATCAGTAAGTCCTCTACTGACAGGACCGCCTTAACCTCGGCTGTCAGCGTGAGGCCGCTGGGGTGGTGACGACAGCCACCGCTCGGTTACCTGACAGGACGACGAGGGATGCCTCGACCGTTCGTCCCTCGGTGTCGATGGATGCGCGCTGGATTGCCAGCACAGAGACTCCGACGCCAACGATGCCCAGGTCTCGCGCCTCTTCGATGGTCGGCGGGCGGGCTGACAGACGTTGCTCGATGCGGTCCAGAGTGATACTCGCGGCGCCGAGTTGCCTGTGGAGAAGAACGCTCCACGGAGCTTGGCTGGCGGAGGGTAGTTGTGGGGTGCTCTGCATGAGCTCGCGAAGCACGTACGAACGTGAGAGGCCGTGTGGGCTGGGTTCGCTGTGGCGCTGGCGTCGGTGGACGTACTCGACCAGGCGTGTGCCAGGTGGCACCTTCATGAGTGCGGCTACGTCATCGGCCGCGTCGACTTCGCGCATGCTGACCATGGTCTCGACGGGGGCATCAGTCTTGCTCCACGCCGTGGTGGGCGCTCCTCCGATGTCCTGGTCGCTGCCGTATTCGACAAGGCTCACCGCCTTCCGGACGTAGTTCCCGCTTCCGTGGCGCTTCTCGATCAGCCCCTCCGCCTGGAGGAGGCCGAGGGCCATCCGCATCGTGGGCATGCTCGTCCGATACTCCGCGGCCAGCGCTGTCTCTGCCGGGAGCCGAGCGCCAGTCGCCAGGTCGCCCGCGTGGATCTTCTGGCGGAGTTTTTCAGCGATGGACTCGTAGCGTTTGGGCACCCGAGATCACCTTTCTGTTGCCCATGGAGAGTCGAGCCCCGACTTCGGGCGCCGGGGAGTGGGACGACGGGGGTCGCCCTGGACCGAATAGCGGCAGTTCGGGGAGCCCTCGGGGATCGGTTCGCCGTCGAGGGCATGGCAGAGCTGGGCGTGCAGCAGCTCTGCCTCGACGGGTGAGAGAGGCACCAGGGTTTCCGCGACGGGCGCACTGTCCTGCCGGATCCGCATCGGCAGGGCGATGCGCCCATCGGCGGCACGTCGCACCATGGGGCCCTCGACAGGTTCAACCTGCCACCCGCGGACGGAGGTGGGACGTGTTGAGTCAGTCATCGCGCCCCTCTCCCCGACAGTCTTCGCGGGCGATGAGCTGGAGGACGCCACGCAGGCTCACCCTCAAGGTGCCCAGGTGGTACGTCATCTCCTCGGGCGTCGCCACGGTCAGCACCAGGGCCTCCGCTGCGGCGAGGTGCTGTTTGGCAACGATGGCGACGGACCGTTCGAGGGCGTCGCGGGTGGGCTGGCCGGCGGCAATGCAGTCCGGGCACAGTCCGGCGTGCGGGTCGCTGGGGTCGAGACGGCCGAAGTCTCCCGGGCGGGCACACAAAGCACATGCGGAGGCGGCCGTGGTGAACGAAGGATTCATCGGCGCACCTGCATCATGTCGAGGTGTTCGCAGATCAGCAGTACTCGCTGGGGGGACCGAGACCGTCGCCGCACCCGTTCCTCGTGCGCCAACAGGTAAGGGCGCACCAGGCAGACGTCCTCCCCGCGCAACAGGCCGGCATGGTGCGTCGGCTTCCGGGAGCCGGGGACGGTCGCCGCCACCAGAGGCACAAGGGCAGGCCGTGCGACTGGTGTGAGGGCGCGGTGGCGACCAGGTGGTGGGGCGAATAGCCGCGCCACCCATGCGAGGGCCCGCTCGATAATGTCTTTCACGTCGGCAGCTCCTCCAAGCTGTTGGCCATACCCCCGGGCGGTGGGGCCGTCGCGGGGGTCCTTTGAGAGCTGTCTGTGTCACGGCGTAGTCGGCTCACGTCGTCTGCGCGGTGCGAGGTGCCGGTGAAGACCGCGGCCCAGGCGAGGCAGCCCTCCGCATCGCGTCGCAAACCGAACCTGTCTCCGCGCTCCAAGGCGGCGAGAAGCGCCTGCCACCTGTGTAAGGAGAGCGATTCCGGGACATCGGTCTCGATGCGGATGTGGTCGGAGTGCCACGTCACCTGTGGTCTGCACGCGGCGGCGGTGAGGCTCGCCGCGATGTCCTGCGCCCGCAAGGCAGGTGGGACCACAGCGCCCTCCGATACGGTCGAATCACAGACAGTGAGGCTAGTTAACTAGCTTAGGGCTGGTGCACTAGATTTTCCACATGCCTGAGCAGCCGCCCTATCTCGTCGTCGCCGAGCGGTTCCGGCAGCGCATTGCCGACGGCGAGTGGTCACCCGGAGACCGGTTGCCCTCCCGGGCCCGGCTCGCCGAGGAGTACGACGTCGGGGACAACGTTGTGCGCCGCGCGCAAGAACTGCTCATCGCACAGGGGTTGCTGGAAGGCCGCGCCGGATCCGGTACCTATGTCGCAGAGCCGCGGGAGCGGCTGCGCATGGTCCGGTCGTCCATGCGCGAGGAGAGCGGCGGATCGCCTTTCCGCTCGGACATGGCTGGGCTCAACCGGCACGGCTCGTGGGAGCACCGCACCGAAGCGAAGGTTCCGGCGCCAACAGAGATTGCTGGGCGTCTGGGTATCGCCGAGGGTGACCTGTGCGTTCGCACCGCGTACGAGTACTTGGCCGACGGCAAGCCTGTTCAGCTGTCGACGAGTTGGGAGCCGTACAGCATCACGGGCGGCACCATCGTGGTCCTGCCCGAGGGCGGTCCACATGCCGGCCGCGGAGTGGTCGAGCGCATGGCCGCTATCGACGTACGGGTCACCCATGCGGTCGAGCAGCCGGAGCCGCGCCAGGCCACGGCCGAGGAAGCACATCTTCTTGGAGTGCCGAAGGGCGCCCTGGTCACGCACATCCGTCGGACGTACTTCAGCGAGGACGGCCGCCCCGTGGAGACGGCGGACATCGTCATCCCGGCGGCGCACTGCGAGATCGTCTACGAGGTCCCCATCGACAAGTCGTAGGCCGACCAGCAGCCATCGGGCGCACATCGTGCATCAGTGCTGGTCAGGTTGAGGGGGACGTTTGGACACGATCACTCAGATCGTGACGATCGCGGCCGTCGTACTCGGCGCGCTGACGTCATACGCTACGAATGAGCTCATGGAGCGCAGCAAGCGGAAGGCAGAGCGCCGCACTCGCTGGGACAGCAGCAAACTCGATGCCTATGCCGATTTCATCGGCCGCGTGCGAGCCGCCATCCACGGAGCGGTGCTGCTGTACGAGGTTCGCGAGGAGATGCGGACGCTTGGGCGCAGCGAACGAGAGCTGGCCGAAGACCTCACCGAACTTGGCATCGCTCAGTCGTTAGCGTTCGAGCGAGTGATGCTGCTGGCTGACCACCGGGTGATCGAGGTTGCCCACGCAGTGCAGGAGGCGACAGCCGCAATTGGGTGGCAGGCGCGCGGTGTGGTGGAAGGCACCTTGGCCGAGTGGCGGGCGCTCCATGTCATCGCGTTCGAAGCAATCAATCGCTTCCACGAGCGGGCCCGGCAGGACCTCGGAGTGAACGGTGACTTCGACGGCCAGGAGCACGCTGAGCGAGGTTTGCTACTTCCCGAAGTGCGGCGCGAGGGTGAACGTGACACCACCTGACCAGTGGGTTCCGTGCATACCTGTACTCGGACAGGCCATGAGCGCGTCCGCCACTCCAGGTGTAATCGATCGATTCAGCTTCTCAGCCCATAGCGACGGCGCCAAGGCGCAAGCGGCGCGCCCAAAGGGATGACCGACTAGGAGTTCATGGTGGCCAAGCAAGTGAGTCGAGCAGAAATAGAAGTCGAGGTGGACTTCTACGGATGGGCTCTACAAGAAGCAGACGATTCACTGATCCCCGAGAGATATCCCTCAGGTCGAGAGGACAACGAGGGCCAAGTCATGACTCCTCGGGAAGGGCGACTGGATATTTTGAGCGCCGGGCACACTCATACAGCTAATCTGATTGCTGAGGTGTGGGACGCCGAGCCGCCTATTGACTCAGACGCTATGTGGGATATCCGAGAAGAGGGAAGTATTATCTCGCGGACTGGAAGATTGGCCGTGTGCGTCACAACGACCAAACAGCTAGATAGGATTGCGTTGGGCCGCCCTGAAACAACTTGGAAGGTAAGGGTCTACTGCGCGGGCAGAGACGAGGTTTTCCGTCAAGCGCAAGTCGAAGTACCCGAAGGCATTGAGAACTACCTGATGCAGTTTTGGCCTATGTGACGAACTGTTCGGGGAACCGTGAGGACACGGTTCCCCGAACAAGGCGAGTAGCTAGTTGGTTATTCTCACTATGTACCCGTCCACCTCTTCGCCGCGAGAATTTCGACCATCGATCATTCTGTTCTTGTCGTAGAACTCGCCCAAGATTGTGCCAGCCTTGCTGTTGTCGTTCTTAGCGAGTGCCTTCGCCGACCAATTATTCTTGCGGGCACCCGGCTCGGTTGTTGGCTGGGCAGCGCCCTCATAGGTTGAGGCGAATGGGTACTCATCACACTCCCGCGGGCCCGCCGGGTCATTCGTCGCGTAGTCCGCTCCCCAAACCTCGACACATACCTTCCTTGCATCCGCCCGGTTCTTCTTCTTGCGCGCGGCGTCGTGGAACAAGCGATGGAGCCTATGGTCCGCATCGAAGCCAGGCACGTCCTTGGTGGAGAGTTTCGGATATGTCTCACCCGGCTTCTTGTGAGCCTGGTTTAGATGCTGCGCGACGGCCCTTTCAGGTGCCCCAGCCTTCATGCTGTAGGGCAGTTCGGCGATGTAGGCAAATGCGGCGCCACCCCGCTTCTTGGTATCGGCAACGTCACTGTTTGGCAAGTATCCGGCCGCATCCCAATTCATGCCAGCAAAAGTTATTCGCTGACTGTCCGTGGGCTTGGGAGTTCCCGGCCACGCCAGAGGGAAGGTAACTTTCACTGTGGGCTGGTACGCCATGGTGATGAGATCGTCAGGGCCCACACCTTGCCCTGCATCGAATGCCACATCATGCATATAGGTACGGTTCTCACGCTTGAGTCTGTCGAACGTCCTGGAAGGGGGAGGCGAGCCTGATTGCGTCTTCCTTGCCCTCGGGGCATGCAGCATGTCCATCTTGAGAGTGGTGTCCACTCTCAGGCCCTCCGATAGATTCCTTCCGCTATCATGGAAGTTCGAGTAGTAGTAATCAAACTGAACCGAACGATCTTTGGGGTTCGGTATGGTTCCTATCACCCAAGCGGTAAATGCAGTTTGCCCCACCGGCCTGCGACGCTCGAACCACGTCTGGACCATCTGAATGCCGCCGCACATGGCGAAGCGTGATTTGGCGTAGAACAGATGTCCGTCGAGTTCGTTCCTGCATTCCGTTCGCGACATCTTCCGAGACGGATCGGGGTACAGTGAGCCAGCGGCCGCTATGCCCTCGGATGTATCTGCAGTGGCCGGCGGGTGCGCTGATGGTTCAGTTGCCCTGGGGAGGCCAGCCGTAGCGGAGCCGAGCATCTCCTGAGGGACGGCAGGGGATTCGGCCACCTTTGAATCACGAGCGAGCTTGGACCTGACTTCCGGGTTTTGCAGTTCCTCCAGGGTTGGAATCTTTGCCCCGATGGGGAGTGCATATGATTCGACGGTGAGTTCACTACCCTCTGCTTTAGCGGCAGGTGACATCACGGGTATGAGTGCCGCGGCGGCGAGCGTAGCAATCACTCTTGTGGAGAATAAGGCAGGTCGGCGGTCCGGTCTCATGGTTTCCAATCCGCAGGGATGTCGCCCAGCCAAGTGCAGGGCAGTTCAGACGATTTGTCATATTATCGTCTTCATGGAAATCCTGCGTTCTCGGAAAGTGAACCAGCCAGAATTTGGCCGATACTTCACTCATGCATCAGTAAATGTCCTTGTGAGTTGACGTATCGAGAAAGGTAGAGATTGAACTATTCCACGTATCCGCTGTCCACTAGGGCGATCAACGCGTCCCGGGGTCTTGACTAGCTTCCCAAGCAGGTCTGTGCCGCGCGGAGCATGCCTTGGACAGTAAGCAAGCCGACGCGACCGCGGGCGGCCACCATCCACTTCGCCTTGACGGCACATGTGCTGAGTTGTACCGGCTGCATCAAGCGGCCAGCATTCATGATGTCAGCGCTCGTCTGCTGACAAACGCCTCGTCAGCCTTGGATTCCGGTCTCGATGCCCTTCATCGCGGCCATAAGCGGGTTCCGGTTCAGGGCCTTGCCGGGGATGCGTGTATGGGGTCAGGCGGCTGGCTGCCGTGTGGGGAGTCAGCCAGTCCAGTACCGCCAGCCATCCATCGCCGCCAAGACACGGGCTCTCGCCTCGACGACAGCGAAACGTGCCTTCCGCTCGCTCTCGTCGGCGTGCGCAGCCTGGCTGGTGACCTGGCCTGGCCACTTGCGGTAGAGCAGGCCGGTCTCGGGGGTGAACCAGCCACGGCTTACGGCGCTGAGGGCCAAGAGGAGGCCGGTGTCCTCGGACGCGGGCAGGGCCATCCAGCCGCCGAGGGCCAGGAGCAGGTCGTGGCGCATGGCGAGTGTCGCCGGGTGGACCTGGGCGCGGTAGTTGTGGGACTTCCAGAAGTCGAGGACGGCGCCGCGGGCGAGTGGTCCTGGCGGTGGGTCGCCCTCAAAGCCGACGGTGGAGCCATCGGGCAGGAGGTCGAGCACACGTGACGTGGTCCAGCCGACGTCCGGGTTCTCCCTCAGCGCGTGCAGATCACGGGCCAGGGAGCCTGGGGTGAGCATGTCATCGGCGTCCAGTACCTTGACGTACTCGCCCTCGGCCCGGGAGAGGCCCATCGTGCGGGCCATCGCGGCCCGGCCGTGCCGGCCCTGGCCGAAGCTGATGCGGGCGTCATCGGGGACGTAGGGGCGGACCGCGTCGGTTTCGCCGTCCTCCTGGATGACCCACTGCCACTCCCAGCCGTCCGGCAACTCCTGTTCCTGCAAGGACTTGTAGGCGTCTGGAAGGTACTGCGCCCCTGGGGCATGCACCGCGGTGATGACGGTGATGACGTTCGGCATGGTCACCACCTCTTCAGCGGAGTGGTGAAGACGAGCTCCGTGCGGTCTCCGGACAGCGTGACATCCGAGACCTCGACCACCCGGTCGTCGATGTCCGTGGAGATCTTCCGGAGGAGGAAGACGGACACGCCCTTCTTGATGCCGAGCTCTTCGGCCTCCTCCACCGTCGGCGGGCGGGCGGTAATGCGTTCCTCGATACGGTCCAGCTCGATGCCAACCGTGTGGAGTTGATTCTGTGTGCCTCCCGGCCAGGGCTCGTTGGCGGCGTTGAGCAGGTCCGGGTTACCGGCCACTACTTCGTGGACGAGGTAGGAATGCACCAGCGCGAACGGGGCTTCCTCATCAACGGAGTTGGTGCGGTAGATCCGTTCCAGTAGGCGCGTGCCCACCGGGACCCCGAAGACCGACGCCAGGTCCTCGTTCGCCTCGGCGTCGCGGTACTCGGCGCGGAACGCGAGGTCGGTCACCTCAAGCCCGGTGTCGTGCTCCGTGGATCCGGTCTTCTGCCGCTCGGCCTCGGGCTGGCGCGCGCGGTCCTTCTCCCACTGGTGCCGCGCGTTGTTCCGCTCGACGCGCTGTCGCGGCTTGCGGACGAAGGTCCCCACCCCGTGCCGCTTGTCGATCAGCCCCTCGGCCGCCAGCTCCGACAGCGCTCGCTGGAGTGTCGGCACGCTGGTCCGGTACTGCGCCGCGAGCTTGTCCTCCGCCGGAAGCCTCTCTCCCGGTTGGAGCTGACCTGCGCGAATGCTCTGCCGCAGCGCGTCAGCGATCTGCTCGTACTTGGCCATGCGTGCTCACCGTCCTCGGTTGTTCGGACGGTCTCAGCATAAGTCCTTAAGAGGTGTTGACGACCTGAGGTCTCCATCTCTATGGTCTTCGCAAGTCCTTAAGAGGTCTTGAGGACAAGACCTCTTAAGGAGGTCATCTCGGCGTGCCTTGCCCGCGTGCTTCCGCGTGCCGCTTGGCCCTGACGAAACGGAGATCACCCATGCTTCTCGCCATTGGCGACGTCGTCCGCGTCCGCAACGACCAGGCGCTTGGCACCGTGACCGGCGTCGCCAGCCACAGCCACGGCAACCTCGTCTGCCTCGAAGTGGCGCGCAATGAGATCCGGGCCGTGCAGCCACACGAGCTGGAGCTCGTCGCGCGGGGCTGCACCCAGCAGTCCGCAGGTCAGGACCTGTCGATCCTGCTCTTCGTGTTCGTCGGCCTCGTCGCCGCGGTGGTGACGGGCTTCGCGGTCTTCAACGAGGGCGGCGACATCCTCTTGACCCTCTTCGTCGCCTTCACCTCGCTGACCACGGTCACCAGCGGTCTTATCAACCTCTTCCACCGGCCGCGCCGGATCCGCGTCTGACGAACACCCGCGCCGGGGTGGTGGCCCTCCCGTGCAAAGGACATCGCCGCCGCTCTGGTCTCCCCGCCCGATTCGAGATCAGGAGATGAACTTCATGAACCACTTCATCACCGCCTACCCGGCTGCCCCGGACGCCGAATGCCTGGAACTGGCCCACGGCACACCGCTTGACCTGTGGCTCGGTGTGGAGGGAGAGAGTGAGGAAGACCGCGCGGCCAGGTTGGAAGCCGCCCGGGACATCCTCGCCGATTACCCGGATCTGATGGGCTTCGTGGTCCGGATCACCGTGGCGGCGATCGAGACCGAGGCGACGGACCTTCTGCGTTGCCCGGTGGACGGTGACCGGTGAACCGCGTCGCCAAGACTCTTCTCGTCACCGCCCTGGTCGCGGTCGTCGCCATGGCGTTCCGCGTCTCGTGGAACGCGCTGCGGGATGTGGCCGCGACGGTAGGTGCGGACGCCGTGGCAGCGCGGCTCTACCCGTTCGTGGTGGACGGATTGATGGCCCTCGCCCTGGTCGCCACGCTGGCGCTCACCGGCGAGGACCGCAGGTTCGCTCTGCGCGTCCTGGCGACTTACACGCTCGCCTCGCTGGTACTCAACTACACGCATGGCCTGGTTCCCGAGCTGCACGGCGGCGGCGAGCGCATGCGGATCGCGGAGTGGGACCCCGCCAACTGGGCCCTGGTGCTGCTGGCCACCTCGCTGCCGGTCGGCGCGATCTTCTTCGGCTCGGATCTCGTGGCGAAGGTCCTCCACCATCGGCCGCAGAGCGTACGCGGCAGCACGCCGAAGTGGGACCGTACGGCGGTCGCTCCGGGTCCCGGCCCGGCTGAGGAGGTCCGCACGCCGGTGCGTACACCAAGCAGCCAGCAGTCCCCGTACGCGCAGGTGGGCCGCCGTACACCCGCCGTTCGGCATCCTGAGCGCACGGCCCCCGTACGGCCCGCCCGTACGCCCGTACGCGACACCCGCAGCAAGGTCTTCGACGAGGCCGAGTTGGAGCGTACGCGGCAGCGTGCGGAGCAGGTGTACGCGGACTCGCTCGACGCTGGAAGCCCGATCGGCCCGGCCGCGCTCGGCAGGGAGTTCGGGTTCAGCGAGGGCTGGGGCCGCAAGCGCATCAAGGCCGTGGACAGTCGCCGCACTCGCTCTGCCAGCCATTTCACTCACCTGGTGGGTGCGACCGCCAGCGAACAGTAGCCCCCGCCCGCGCGGACGAACGAGCCCGTCTGAGCGGGGCCCGGTCCTCAACCGACCAAAGCGATGCACCGGGCCCCGCCACTCCCCAGAAGGAGCAGGACACATGGTGTCTTACCTCGCCACCACGGAGCAGCGACAGGCTTCCGGGCACGAGGACGTTGCGCAGGATCAACTTTCCCATGTCGAGGGCCCGGTGATGGTGGATGGCCCGCAATCCACCGGCCTCCGCTTCATGACCCGCATCAGGGACGCGAAGCGCCGCGACATCATCCCCACGTGGCTCACGTCCCGCGACGAGTTGACCACTGCCGCGAAGTGGGTGGCCACGCACTACGGCCATGTGGCCGCGTACCACGCGTGGCGTTCGCCGGTCTACGCGGCGCGGCTTGCCGTCCAGGCGCCGCGCGGTACGGCGCGGTTCCTCGGCGGCACCATGCGATGGGTCGCCGACAAAGAGGGTGAGCCCGTCCGGCTGGCCGCGGTGCGGCGCGAAGACGCCGCCGAGTATCTGAAGCTGTCCCGGCAGCGGGACGGCCGGGTGCGCCTCCGCACCTTGGCCGTGACGCTCGCTTCCCTGGTCGGGGTCACCGCCGCCTTCGCTCTGTACGTCCTCGCCCCCGGCTGGCTGCAGGCCGTGTCCCTGTCGGCCCTGGTGCTGGCACTGGGCTTCGTGGGCACCGAGGCCGACCAGCCAGTTGCCACCCGCGCGGTCGAGGTGCCGAAGGCGCGGAAGCTGACGAGTGACATGGTGCTCCGTGCGTTGGCCGCCCTCAGCATCAGCCAGATCAACCAGGCGATGGCCAAGGGCCATGACGGGTTCGCGTTCACCGCCCCGATCACCCGCGACGGCCCCGGCTGGCGCGCCGAAGGCGACCTTCCGTACGGCGTGACCGTGGCCGATGTGATGGACCGTCGCGACCGGCTCGCCTCCGGTCTGCGTCGCCCGCTGGGCTGTGTCTGGCCCGAGGCTGTGCCGGAGGAGCACACCGGACGCATGGTGCTGTGGGTCGGCGACCAGGACATGAACAAGGCCCAGCAGCCGGCGTGGCCGCTGGCCACGTCCGGTGAGGTGGATTTGTTCGAGCCGGTGGAATTCGCCACCGACCAGCGCGGCCGTTGGATCCGGCTGACGCTCATGTACATCGCCGGGATCATCGGATCCGTCCCGCGCATGGGCAAGACGTTCCTCCTCCGGCTGCTCCTGCTGATCGCCGCGTTGGATCCGCGCGCGGAGCTCCACACCTACGACCTCAAGGGCACCGGTGATCTCGACCCGATCGGTGACCAGGTGGCCCACCGGCACCGGGCGGGCGAGGACCTGGAGGACATCGAGTACGCCATCCAGGACATGCGCGCGCTGCGCGAGGAGCTGCGGCGGCGGGCGAAGATGATCCGTTCCCTCCCCCGGGATGTGTGCCCGGAGTCGAAGGTGACCAGCGACCTTGCGTCGAAGAAGTCGCTGGGGCTGCATCCGATCGTCGTCGGGGTGGACGAGTGCCAGGTCTGGTTCGAGCACCCCACGTACGGCAAGGAGTTCGAGGAGATCTGCACCGACCTGGTGAAGCGTGGACCCGCGACCGGCATCGTGCTGCTGCTGGCCACCCAGCGGCCGGACTCCAAGTCGCTGCCCACCGGGATCAGTGCCAACGCCGGAATGCGGTGGTGCCTGAAGGTCATGGGCCAGATCGAGAACGACATGGTCCTTGGCACCGGCTCCTACAAGCGTGGCGTCCGGGCCAACATGTTCGCCTGGGCCGACAAGGGCATCTGCTACTTCGTCGGCGAGGGCGAAGACGCCCGTATCGTCCGCTCGGTCTATGTCGACGCCCCGGCGGCCGAGACGATCTCCATCCGCGCCCGAGCACTCCGCCAGGGTCTCGGCACTCTCACCGGCCACGCGCTCGGCGAGGAGCCCGAGACCGACCGGACGGCCGCGTTCGACCTGCTCGCCGATGTCCTGGCCGTCGTCGCGGCCGACGAGCCGAAGGTGTGGAACGAGACGGTCGTGGCCCGCCTCGCCGAACTGCGGCCCGGGGTCTACGACGGCTGGGAGGCAGAACAGCTCACGGCCGCGCTGAAGCCGTACGGCGTCCCCACCGGCCAGGTGTGGGGCAAGACCGCCGACGGCAAGGGCGCCAACCGCCGTGGAATCGAACGCTCCAAGGTTCACAACGCTGTCGCGGAGCGTGACCGATGGCGGAAGGCCGGCTAGCCGTGCGACGTCGCTAGACCTAGCACCCCGCCCCGCTAGGTCTAGCGGCCCCGCTAGCAGCCACATTTCGCCTCCACCAGGCCACTAGTGCCTAGTGGCCGTCCCCTCGCACACCCTGAAACCGGCCCTGGAGGCTTGCTGTGACCCCTGCTCTGGCCGCTAACGCGATCCTTGCGATCGTCACATTCGGTTACGCCGTTCTCTGCGCCGTGAGCCCGTTCGGCACCTGCCGCAAGTGCCGTGGCTTCGGCTTCCAGCTCATCACGGACCGGCGCGGACGTCTCAGGCCCGGCAAGACCTGCGCCCGCTGCCACGGCGAGCGGAAGTGCATACGCGTCGGCCGTCACCTCTACAACCTTGCTCGCCGCATGCACCGCGACGGAACCCGCTGACCACGCCCCAGGAGGCACCACTGTGGCCGTGACCATCTCCCTCGTCCTCGTCTTCGGCGCCGTCCTTGGCTTCCTGCTCAAGTTCAGGGCCGTCGGCGTCGGCAGCGCCTTCGTCGCCACCGGCTTCGGCTTCTACCTCGCCAGCACCGGAGCGGCCCAGCCCATCAACGAGTTCAGCGCCGCCATGGTCCAGGCGCTCGCCAACCTCTGACTCTCTCGGAAGGACGCATTGTGAACGGACACATCAGCCTCATGGCCGCCGGCGAACTGCGCGACGCACTCGCGGCCCGTGAGCGCGGCGACCTCCCCGCCGCCGTCAACGCCCTGATGAACATCGACCCGGAGTCCTGGCAGGCGATCGAGACCCGGCTCGTCGCCCTCGGCGGCGACCTGCCGCAACTCCTCACCGCCGTACGAGGCGACGTGGCATGAGCCCGGACCTGATCGCCATTGCCGTGCTCCTGGCTCCTGGCGGTCTCCTCGGACCGGTCTGCCTCGCCGGGCACCGGCGGGCACGGATCCGGGACCAGGCCGAAGCCGCTGTCTGCGCCGCCTTCCGCCCCACCGGGGCCCCGGACCCCGAGCCGCCCCCGAAGGGCCGGATGAAGGCCACCCCACAGCGCCCGCACGAGCGGCTGGCCACCGTCATCGACTTCCCTTCCCACCGCCGCAACGCCGCCTGAAAGGACCAGCCCACCCATGACTGAGAACCTCCTCCGGCCCGCACATGAGCCGTACATCACCGCCGTCGCCGATGCCGTCGATCGCGCCGGAATGAGCGTGGCGGAGTGGAGGGCCGAAGAGGGCGACCCGCGCGCCGGATGGATCGAGTTCGCCCTGAAGACGACCGTCCGTGCCTATGGGCGGGACGAGGTCGCCCTGCTGTGGAACGAGGAGCAGGGCTGGTCGGTCGGCTGGGGTGATGCGAACGGCCGTGGCCGCCTTGAGCGGACCGTCCGCCTGTACAACGGCGTCCTGCCCACGGTGGACGTGATGGTGGCCGCCGCACGCGAGATCGTCACCGAGCTCCCCGGCCCGGACCACGGATTCCCCGCATCCCGCTACCGCGAGTGCGGCGACAAGGACGGCTTCGATGACCAGCTCGCCGCCTACCGCGTCCAGCTCGACGCCAGCATGACCGCGCCGTCCGAGGCATACGCCGACGTGCCGACCGTTCTGCGCGAGATGAGCACTGTCCTCGCCATGGCCACCGCCGTCCCCGTGGGTGAGGATCCCGGCCGTGAGTACTGGCTGCGCAAGGCCGTACTCGCCGACCGCATAGCGCTCCAGGAGAGCGCCCTGTACGCCCCCGATGTCTCCGCCGAGGCGAACCGCGCCGCCAACACCGCGGCGATGCGCTTGGTCGACTACGACCGCGCCCATGGCGCCACTGCCGGGGCCCATGGTCCCGCGGCCGGACTCAGGCCGTACGTCCGCCAGGAATACGCCGCCTGGCTGCCCACGACCTTCTGAGAAACGCCCGAGGCGGCGGCGCTCCCGTGCAAGGACATCGCCGCCGCCCCGGTCTCCCTGCCCATCCGAAGACGAAACAGGAGAGCCCCATCATGTCAGCAGAGGCCGCGCCACCGCACCACAACGTGCGGCAGCTCCACCGCGGCCCGGAGCCCCACGTCGAGCGGATCCCACCGCAGGACATCGACGCGGAACAGAGCGTCCTCGGGGCCATGATGCTCTCGGCCGAGGTCATTGACGAGGTGGCCGGGGTCATGGACCCGGCCGACCACTACCGGCCCGCGCACGAGACCATCCACCGCGCGATCCGCGACCTGCACCACGACGGTCAGCCCGTGGACCCCATCACCCTGGCCGACCACCTCGGCAAGCGGGGTGACCTTGCCCGCGTCGGCGGCGCGAGCTACCTCCACGTCCTCGTCCAGGCCGTGCCGACCACGGCCAACGCCGAGTACTACGCGGAGATCGTGCGGGACAAGGCGGAGCGTCGTCGCCTGGTCGAAGTCGGTACTCGTCTGGCGCTGATGGCAGCCGAGCCCGGTATGGACTCCGAGGACATCCGCACCGCCGTCCTCGCCGAGGTCACCGAACTCACCGCCCGCCGCGCCGCCCTGGACGACGCGGGCGTTGAGGACACCCCCACCGGGCCCACCAACCCCTTCTATGACCCGCACACCGGCGTCCGCCGCCCGCACCGTCCGGGCCCGACCCCGCATCCGGACGTGTTCTGCGGCTGGATCGGCGAGACCGTGCGCGAGCTGGACCCCACCACGGAGGCGGACCCGGTGGCCGTCCTCGCCAACCTGCTGTCGGCGGCCGGGGCCGTCATCGGCCGGCGCCCGCACCTGATGGTGGGCAACGACCGGCACCCCTGCCTGATCTGGGCCCTGACCATCGGGCCCACCTCCTCCGGCCGGAAGGGCTCGGCAACATCGACCGCCCGTCGCGTACTCGCCGAGGCCCTCCCGGACTTCTTCGGCCCCGAACACACCCCGCGTGGTCTGAACTCCGGGGAAGGGCTGATCGAGTACGTCAAGGACGACGACAGCGAGGACGCCAACCCCGCCAGCGTCGACAAGCGGCTGTGGGTCCTGGAGTCGGAGTACGCCGTGACCATGAGCCGCGGGCGCCGTGAGGGCAGCAGCCTTCCGGGCGTGCTCCGGCAGGCATGGGACGGGGACTCCCTCGGTTCGATGGTCCGCGACTCGCTCAAGGCCACCGATCCGCATATCGCGATCCTCGGCCACATCACGCCGGAGGAGTTCCGGGCCAAGATGCAGGACTCCGAGATGGCGGGCGGCACCTACAACCGCTTCCTGCCGATCTTCTGCCACCGCAACCTCATCCTGCCCGGCTCACGCGGCGCCAGCCCGGAACTGGTCGCCAACCTCGCCGCTGGCTGGCGCACGGTCCTCGCCGACGCGGCCCATGTGGACGAGGTGAAGTTCAGCCCGGACGCCTGGACCCTGTACTGCGACGAGGTGTACCCGGCCCTCAGCGAGGACGACTCGGCGGGCGGAGTGATCGCCCAGTTCACCGCCCGCGCCGCCCCGTACGTCCAACGGGTCGCCATGGTCTACGCCCTGTGCGACCACACCGACACCATCGCCGAGCACCACATGCGCGCCGCCTGGCACCTCCTGGACTACGCCCGCGCCTCCGCCATCCACCTCCTCGGCAACGTCACCGGCGACCCCAAGCTCGACAAACTCGCCGCCGCCGTCCGCACGGCCGGACCCGACGGACTCACCGGCAAGGAAATCCACAGGCTGTTCAAGAACGCGGGCAAGGCGGAACGGGATCGCCTCACCGCCGCCCTCCTCGACCACCCCGGCTACACCCGCTGCCAGCGGGCGACCGGCGGCCGTCCGACCACGGTCCTCACCTACACCGGCTGAGGCGCGAAGGGCACTAAGGGCGGAAAGCCCGGTGACCTGCGGAAACGGCAGTCCACTAAGCCCGCCGCTAAGCAGGCGCGAACCAAGACGGCAGGCAAGCAACGGACTTAGCGCCCGCCTTTCCACCCCACTTCGCGCCCGGCAAAGCCCCAGCTCAAGCGGCTTTCCGCCCTTAGCGCCCTTTGCGCCCGCCCCAATCGACCCCACGGGAACTTCCTGAAACAAGAGGAGCCGAGTCTTGAGCTACAACGCGCTGCTCACCGAGCCACTTCTCTACCGGATGTCCGATGCCATGCGTGTTCTGAGCCTGAGCCGGAGTGTCATCTACGACCAGATCCGCAGGGGGAGGCTGCGCACGGTCAAGGAAGGGCGTACCCGGCTTGTCCCCGCGTCCGCAATCACCGAGTACGTCGCGCTCTTGGAGCGTGAGGCAGGAGAGGCCCGATGACCAAGCGCCGCAGCAGGGGAGACGGTGGTCTTCACTGGGACGACAAGCGCCAACGCTGGATTGCCACGGCCAGCCTCGGATACGACCCAAGCGGCAAGCGGATCGTGAAGCGAGGCAGCGGCAAGACCAAGACCGAGGCCAAGAACAAGCTGAAGGAAGTCCTGCGCGATCATGAGGACGGCCTCGCCATCGCGCCCACCGGCTACACGGTGGAGAACGCGGTGAACGATTGGCTGCTCTATGGCTTGTCCGGACGGGACAAGGCCACCTTGGATGCCTGCACCACCCTCAGCCGCAAGCACGTGATCTCGTCACTCGGTGCCCGGAAGCTGCGCGATCTGAGTGCGGAGGATGTGGACAAGTGGCTCGCAGCCAAGGCCATGTCACTCAGTACCCGCACCTTGCAGGGGATCCATTCGTGCCTGAACCGCGCGGTCAAGCGAGCCATGGCGCGGGACAAGGTGAAGCGCAACGTGGTGGAGCTGTGTTCCATCCCCAGAGGGCAAGCGGGGCGGCCATCGAAGGCACTGACGTTCGCTCAGGCTGAAGCAGTGCTCAGCGCTGCTGCGGGCACGTCCATGCATGCGTACATAGTGCTGGCACTGCTCACCGGTGCCCGTACGGAAGAGCTGCGGGCACTCACTTGGGATCACGTCTTCCTCAAGGGAGAGCCGGACGCGAGTCCGCCGGTCCCGCCCTATATAGCGGTGTGGCGGTCGGTCCGTGCTGGCGGGGACACCAAGACGCGGAAGTCACGGCGCACGCTCGCGCTCCCGGCCCGGTGCGTGGACGTGCTCTGGCAGCACTGGGAGAGCCAGGGGTGGGACCGGTTGGCCGCTGGTGACGACTGGGAAGAGCATGGGCTCGTGTTCTCGTCGGCCGTCGGCAAGGAGCTGGATTCCACGAACGTGCGGCGAGCCTTCCGGCAAGCCATCAAAGACGCGGAGAGCGTGGACGCCAAGGAATGGACTCCTCGTGAGCTACGACATAGCTTCGTCTCGCTGCTGTCGGACAGCGGTGTCCCGCTCGAAGAGATCTCTCGACTCGTGGGGCACTCCGGAACCGCCGTCACCGAAGAGGTCTACCGGAAGCAGATCCGCCCTGTGATCCAGACGGGTGCGGTGGCGATGGATGGCATCTTCAAGGCCGATCCGAAGCGATAGTCACGCAGTTAGTCACGCACAACGCATCAGGCCCGGTGCTGATCTCTCAGCACCGGGCCTGACCTTTGTTCCTTCAGTCGGGGTGGCGGGATTTGAACCCACGACCTCTTCGTCCCGAACGAAGCGCGCTGCCAAGCTGCGCTACACCCCGAAGCAACGAGCTCTACTTTAGCGGACCGCTGGCCAGAGACGAAATCCGGTTTCGGGGCTCTCGCAGGTCGGGGCCGGGGTGTCCGGTTTCAGGGGGTCTGGGGGGTGAGGGTGAGGAGGGTGGCCTCCGGGGGGCAGGCGAAGCGGATGGGGGTGTAGCGGTTGGTGCCGCAGCCTGCGGAGACGTGGAGGTAGGAGGTGTGGCCCCCGGCCTGGTGGCTGGAGAGGCCCTTGACCCGCCGGGTGTCCAGGTCGCAGTTGGTGACCAGGGCGCCGTAGAAGGGGATGCACAGCTGACCGCCGTGGGTGTGGCCCGCGAGGATCAGGGGGTAGCGGTCGGCGGTGAAGGCGTCCAGGACGCGGAGGTAGGGGGCGTGGACCACGGCCAGGGACAGGTCCGCGTCCGTTTCGGGGCCACCGGCCACCTCGGCGTAGTGGTCGCGCTTGATGTGGGGGTCGTCGAGGCCGGTGAGGGCGATCTCGACGTCGTTGAGCTTCAGCCGTCCCCGGGTGTTCGACAGCCCGACCCAGCCCGCCGCGTCGAAGGCGTCGCGCAGCTCGTACCAGGGGTTGTGGATCGCGCCGACGACCGGGGCGTTGCCGTTGAGGCCGTGGCGGCCGCTGGCCTTCTCCAACAGGTAGCGGGCGGGATTGCGCAGTTTCGGTCCGTAGTAGTCATTGGAGCCGAAGACATAGGCGCCGGGGAACTCCATCAGCGGGCCCAGCGCGTCCAGGACCTCCGGGACGCCCTCGGGGTCCGAGAGGTTGTCGCCGGTGTTGACGACGAAATCGGGGCGGAGCCCGGCGAGGGACTGGAGCCAGCGCTGCTTCTTGCGCTGGCCGCTCACCATGTGGATGTCGGAGACCTGGAGGACGCGCAGCGGTCGCATCCCGCTCGGGAGCACCGGGACCGTGATCCGCCGGAGCCGGAAGGACCGGACCTCGAAGCCGACCGAGTAGGCGAGGCCGGCGGCGCCGACCGCCGTGATTCCCAGGGGTACTCCGTATCGCGCGCGCATGGTCACCATGGTCGCAGAACGTCGGTGGGGGAGAAATCTTCGGGTGATTCCCGGCCAGTACTGGCAGACTCATGGCCATGACCACCACGCTCAAGTCCAGGCTGAAGGACGACCTCACCACAGCGATCAAGGCGCGCGACGAGCTGCGCTCCTCCACTCTCCGGCTGACCCTCACCGCCATCCAGAAGGAAGAGGTCGCGGGGGAGAGCGCCCGTGAGCTGTCCGATGCCGAGGTGGAGAAGATCGTTGCGCGGGAGGCGAAGAAGCGCCGCGAGGCGGCCGACGCCTTCACCAAGGGCGGCCGGACCGAGCAGGCCGAGCGGGAGCAGGCCGAGGGCAAGGTGCTCGCCGAGTACCTGCCGAAGCCGCTGACGGACGACGAGCTGAACGCGCTGGTGGCCGAGGCCGTGCGGGAGGCCGCGGCGGCCGGTGCCGAGGGGCCGCGGGCCATGGGCGCCGTAATGAAGATCGTGAACCCCAAGGTCGCGGGGCGCGCCGACGGCGGCCGTGTCTCCGCCGCGGTGAAGCGCCAGCTCGCGGGCTGACACCGCTTTCCCAGCGACACGACCGCTTCCCGGTGCGGTGTCCCTGCGGCTTTCGCAGGTCAGACGCGCTGGGCGGGGATGCGGAAGGGGGCCGGGCAGTGGATGCCCGGCCCCCTTCGGCGTTCAGTGATCGTTACTGCGGCCAGTGCCAGCCGCCGTTCCCTTTGCCGCCATTTCCGCCGCCGCCGTTCCCGTTGCCCCCGCCGATCAGGTCCGGGGGGAGGGAGATGTCCGGCCAGGGGTCGTCGCCGCCCCGGCCCGGCTTGTCATGGCCCGGCCTGCGCGGGCGGTCCGGCTTATGGGCGCTCGGGTCCTTGATCGGGACGGTGACGAAGCCCGGCGCGGGCTTGCCCTCCAGCGCGCCGCTCATCGCGTCCTTCCAGATCGGACCCGGGGTGTCCGCGCCGTAGACCTTGTCGTGGAAGACACCGCCGATGGAGATGTTCTCCATCTTGACGCCCTCCGCGCCCGGGCCGCCGACCCAGACGGCGCCCGCGAGGTTCGGGGTGTAGCCGACGAACCACGCGGCCTTCCGCTCGTCGGTCGTACCCGTCTTTCCGGCGCTCGCGCGGTTCTGGAGCCCGGCCTGCTTACCGGTGCCGTCCTCGACCACACCGCGCAGCAGGGTGTTGATGGTGTCCGCGGTCTTCTGCGACATGGCGCGCTTGCACGTGGACTTCGGGACCTTCAGTTCCTTGCCGCCGGGGCCGGTGATCGACTCGATGAAGACCGGGGAGCAGTGGATGCCGCGGTTGGCGAAGGTCGCGTAGGCGTTGGCCATGGTGAGCGGGGAGAAGCCTTCGGTGCCGAGGGTCAGCGACGGCACCTGGTTGTGCTCGTTGCCGTCAGCCCGCTGCATGCCCATCTTGTCGGCCAGCTGGGTCACCGGGCAGACCCCGATGTCGCTGATCAGCTGGACGAAGTAGGTGTTGACCGACTTCGCGGTCGCCTCCTTCATCCCGTACGGGCCGATCTCGCTCTCGTTCTCGTTCTCGACGGTCGCGCCCTCGCTGTTGCTCCAGGAGCCCTTGCAGGTGCTCACCGGGCTCGGGTACTCCATCTTGTAGGGCGAGGAGTAGCGCTTGTAGGGCTTCGTCCCCCGTTCGATGGCGGCCGCGGCGGTGATCGGCTTGAACGTCGAGCCGACCTGGAAGCCGTAGTTCGAGCCGCCCATGGACTTGTCCGCGGAGAGGTTGATCTGCGTCTCGTCCTTGCCGAAGCCGTACGGCCGGGACTGGCCCATGCCCAGCACCTTGCCGGTGCCCGGCTCGACGAGCGAGACGGCGGTGGCGACCCGGTCGGACTGGTAGACGTGCGACTTGATCGACTTCTGGACCGACTCCTGCGCCTTCGGGTCCAGTGTCGTACGGATGGTCAGCCCGCCCTGGGTCCAGCGCTTGGCGCGCGCCGCGCGGGTCTTGCCGAAGACCGGGTCGTTGAGGAAGACCTCGCGGACGTAGTCACAGAAGAAGCCCGCGCCGTGGACGGCCGTGATGCAGCCGCTGCGGGGCATGCTGACCTTCAGCCCGAGCGGCTTCTTCTTGGCCGCGTCGGCCTTGGCCTGGCTGATGTCCTTCACCTCGGCCATGCGCTGGAGCACGGTGTCGCGCCGCGTCTTGGCCGTGTCGGGGTTGGCCACCGGGTCATAGCGGCTGGGCGACTGGACCAGACCGGCCAGCAGCGCCGCCTGCTCCACCTCGAGGTCCTTGGCGGGCTTGCTGAAGTAGCGCTGGGAGGCGGCCTCGATGCCGTACGCCTGCTGCCCGAAGAAGGTGATGTTCAGGTAGTTCTCGAGGATCCGCTTCTTGCCCAGTTCCTTCTCGACCTGGATCGCGTACTTCAGTTCCTTGATCTTGCGGCCTATGGACTGCTCGGTGGCCTGGGCGACCTTCTTCTCGTCGTTGCCCGCTTCCTCGACGAAGACGTTCTTCACGTACTGCTGGGTGAGGGTGGAGGCGCCCTGCGAGACTCCGCCGTTCTGGGCGTTCCTGTTCGCGGCGCGCAGCACGCCCTTGAGGTCGATCGCCCCGTGCTCGTAGAAGCGCGCGTCCTCGATCGCGACGATCGCCTGGCGCATGTAGGGGGAGATGTCCTTGAGCTTCACGATGGTGCGGTCGCGCGAGTAGACCTTCGCGATCTCACCGCCCTTGGCGTCCAGGATGGTGGTCCGCTCGCTGAGCGGCGGAGTCTTGAGATTGGCCGGAATCTCGTCGAACTCCTCGACCGTCCCCTTGGCGGCCAGGCCGAACGCCCCGACCGCGGGCAGCGCGAGCCCGGCCATGACCGCACCGGCCAGCACGCTGACGCCGAGGAACTTGGCGGCCTGTTGAGCAGTGGAGAGTCCCCCGCCCGAGCGCGTGTTACCCATAGGGGGCAGCCTACGTGTCGAATCGCCGGACAGGGGACCGCGTGTTCGCATAAGCTGTTTCACGCCAGCCACAGATGCACGGCTGTGCCACACCCCCACCCTCACTCCAGTGAGTGATGAGACCTGCCCGGAATGCGGCCCCTGTCCTGAGCTGCCCTTTGTTTCCTGGGTGAACTGCCCGTATTTGCACTAGTAATCGCAAATGTCGTCAGCTCACTCCGTTGGGTGATCTGCCGCGTACCCATAGTCCGTTCGGGCCATCCAAGATTGGGCCCGCAGGGGGTGTTGCGCCCTGCTCGCCTTCCGTAACGTCCTCAACTGGCGACGGTGAATATGCCGTTTGTCGCCGTGGGGGAGCTCCGATTCGGGAGAGGACGGCGCCAGCATGGGCTGGGTAACCGACTGGAGTGCGCAGGCCGCCTGCCGCACTACTGATCCAGATGAACTGTTCGTCCAGGGTGCGGCACAGAACAGGGCCAAAGCGGTCTGCACCGGATGCCCGGTGCGCACCGAGTGCCTTGCGGACGCCCTGGACAACCGCGTCGAGTTCGGCGTGTGGGGAGGGATGACCGAGCGCGAGCGGCGGGCGCTGCTGCGCCGCCGGCCGACCGTGACCTCATGGCGCAGGCTGCTGGAGACCGCGCGCACCGAGTACGAGCGCAGCGCGGGCATTCTGCCCTTCGACGACGAGGAGTACGAGCGCTTCGCCGCCGTCGGATAGCGGTGGCGGTGTCGGTCGGTCTCAGGGACGGGCACGGGTGCGTGCGGATCTGTCCGGGACGGGCACGGCCGCGGCCATGAACGGTCGTGGTCAGCCAGGAGCCGATATGGGCATGGGCGGATGCGGTCATGGACCGCGTCGGCCGGATGGCCATGAGGCGTTTCCCGAAGGACGGACGGTACGGCCCGCGGCCTATGGGGGGTCTGCCCGCTTCTGAGCGCGACGCCGAGGTCTGAGCGTCCGGGCGTCCGAGTGCGACGCTGACGCTATGAGCCCGCGAGGGCGCCATGGGGGGCGCCCTCGGCCTCGGCCCCGACCTCAGCACACCAAGCGCATCACTCGTGGAACGCGCACCACTCACAGAACGCGCCCACGCATCAGGCGTGAGCCGGTGCGGTGTTGTGCGCGCGGGCGCACTTCGCCCGCGCGCCTGCCTGCTTGCGTACGCCCGAGCGCGCGCGACCATGCCGTACGCACCGTCCGTGCCGGGTGCCGGCCCGTCGGCCGACGACCAGCGTCAGAGCGAGGCGTCAGCCCGCGCGCTGGGTGTGCTCCTGCGGGTCCGCCAGGCGCTCGCCGATCGCCCGCAGCCCTGCCAGATCGTGTACATCTCCGGGGAGTGCGGCCACTTGGGCCACCGGAACCTCGGGGTGGAGTGCCGTGAAGCGGTCGTGCGTCCGCTGCTCGCGTCCGAGCACCTGCATACGCTCCGCGTGCAGCCGAAGCAGTCCCGCGGCGAGCCGCTCCGCCGACGTGTCCGCCGACGTGGGGGAGACGTCGGGGTCCGCTGCCGAGGGGTTCCGCGCTTGAGCATTCCCTGAGTCACGATCGACAAATCCGCCGTCGGCAAGATTTTCCGCACCGTCCCCGGGGTTGGCCGGATCGCTCGCATCCGGTTCCGGATCCGTCGCGGGATCGAGGGTCGCCGGGGCGATGTCCGTCACCGGGTCGGCGGCGTTGTCCTCCAGGAAGAGGGTCTCCGCGGCCGCCAGCGCCCGTTCGGCGGAGAGCTGTTCGGCCCCGCTGCCGTGCACCCGGTTCAGCACCAGCCCGGCCAGCGGCATCCGGTCCGCCGCCAGCCGTTCGACGAAGTACGCGGCCTCGCGCAGCGCGTCCCGCTCCGGCGCGGCCACCACCAGGAAGGCCGTACCGGGGGCCTGGAGCAGCCGGTAGGTGGCCTCGGCCCGGGTGCGGAACCCGCCGAACATCGTGTCCATTGCGGCAGCGAACGTCTGCACATCGCGCATCAGCTGTCCGCCGAGCACCTTGCTGACCGTGCCCGTCATCATCGAGACGCCCACGTTGAGGAACTTCATCCCGGCCCGGCCGCCGACCTTCGCTGGGGCCATCAGGACCCGGATGAACTTCCCGTCCAGGAAAGAGCCGAGACGTTTCGGCGCGTCGAGGAAGTCCAGCGCCGAGCGGCTCGGCGGGGTGTCGACGATGATCAGGTCCCACTCCTCGCGGGCGCGCAGCTGGCCGAGCTTCTCCATGGCCATGTACTCCTGCGTGCCCGCGAAACCGGCCGAGAGCGACTGGTAGAACGGGTTCGCCAGGATCGCCCGGGCGCGCTCCGGATCGGCGTGCGCCTCGACGAACTCGTCGAACGTCCGCTTCATGTCCAGCATCATGGCGTGCAGTTCGCCGCCGTTCCCGTCGCCGACGCCCGCCACCTTCCGCGGGATGTTGTCGAGCGCGTCGATGCCCATCGACTGGGCGAGCCGGCGTGCCGGGTCGATGGTGAGGACCACGACCTTGCGGCCGCGCTCCGCGGCCCGTACGCCCAGGGCGGCCGCCGTGGTGGTCTTGCCGACGCCCCCCGAGCCGCAGCACACCACGATGCGGGTCTGCGGATCGTCCAGGAGCGCGTCGGTCTCCAGCCGGGGTGCCACGTCCATGCTCATGCCGCCTCCTGCGTACGGCTCGTACCGTCCGTCGAGCCCCTGCCGACCGTCTCGTCCGCCCGGCCCCTGTCCCGGGCCGCGCTCATGAGGGCCACTGCTTGCGCAGGTCCGCGGCCAGCCGGTAGAGCCCGGCCAGGTCGACACCGTCGGTGAGCAGCTCCAGCTCGTGCAGCGGGAGCCCCAGGTCCGACAGTTCGGCCCGTTGGCTGCGCTCCAGCGCGACCCGCTCGGCGTGCTCGCGCGCCTGCTCCAGCAGCGGGTCGACCAGGCGCTCGGCGAGGCCGCCACGGCGCGCGCCGCCCAGACCCGCCTTGGAGAGCGCCTTCGCGACCGCCGCGCGCTGCCCGTTCGCCGCGATCTCGACCGCGTCGTGGTCGAGGATCGCGGGCCGCACCATGTTGATGATGACCGCGCCCGCCGGAAGGTCGTCGGCGCGCAGCTCCGCGATCCCGTCCGCGGTCTCCTGGACCGGCATCTCCTCCAGCAGCGTCACCAGGTGGACCGCTGTCTGGGGGGACTTCAGGACGCGCATCACGGCCTGTGCCTGGTTGTGTATCGGGCCGGTCCTGGCCAGCCCGGCGACCTCGTGGTTGACGTTCAGGAAGCGGGTGATCCGCCCGGTGGGCGGGGCGTCCATGACCACCGAGTCGTAGACGAAGCGCCCGTCCTTGCCCTTGCGGCGCACCGCCTCGCACGCCTTGCCGGTCAGCAGCACATCGCGCAGCCCGGGGGCGATGGTGGTCGCGAAGTCGATCGCGCCCAGCTTCTTGAGGGCCCGTCCGGCCGAGCCCAGTTTGTAGAACATATGGAGGTAGTCGAGGAGGGCGAATTCCGGATCGATCGCGAGGGCGTGCACCTCACCACCGCCCGGCGCGGTCGCGATCTTCCGCTCTTCGTAGGGCAGCGCTTCCGTCTCGAAGAGCTGCGCGATGCCCTGGCGGCCTTCGACTTCGACCAGCAGCGTTCGCCTGCCTTCGGCCGCGAGGGCCAGCGCGAGTGCCGCGGCGACCGTGGTCTTGCCGGTTCCGCCCTTGCCACTGACGACATGGAGCCTGCTCACACTGGGGAGCCTAACCAGTCGCCCCGCGGCCTACGCACCAGGGCCCGGTGGAGAGCGATATACAGTCGGCTCATGACGAAGTGGGAATACGCGACCGTGCCGCTGCTGGTACACGCCACGAAGCAGATTCTGGACACCTGGGGCGAGGACGGCTGGGAGCTCGTCCAGGTCGTGCCGGGGCCGAACAACCCCGAGCAGCTGGTGGCCTACCTGAAGCGGGCGAAGGCATGAGCGCCGTCGAGGACAAGCTCGCCGGGCTCGGTCTGACGCTGCCGGAGGTCGCGGCTCCCCTCGCCTCGTACGTCCCCGCGATCCGCACCGGTTCGTACATCTACACGGCGGGTCAGCTGCCGCTGGTCGAGGGCACGCTGGGGGTGACCGGCAAGGTCGGCGCCGAGGTGACCCCGGAGGAGGCCAAGGAGCTGGCGCGGATCTGCGCGCTGAACGCCCTGGCCGCCGTGAAGTCGGTCATCGGCGATCTCGACAAGGTCGTGCGCGTGGTGAAGGTCGTGGGCTTCGTCGCCTCGGCGGCGGACTTCACCGGCCAGCCGGGCGTCGTCAACGGCACGAGCGAGCTGCTGGGCCAGGTGCTGGGCGACGCGGGTGTGCATGCGCGCAGCGCGGTCGGCGTGGCGGTGCTGCCGCTCGACGCGCCGGTCGAGGTCGAGATCCAGGTCGAGGTCGCGGACTAGGCCGTGTCTTGTGGATCACCTCGGGCCCGCGACGCCTGGCACGGCGCCCCCAGCTACCGCTGGGAGGTGCCCCCGGCTGCGTTGTCGGAGCATCCGAGTAGGCCCACTACGAGGACGCTCCTCCGCCTTGCGATCCGCCCCCAGCTAACGCTGGGAGGTGCCCCCTGCACCAGACGCCGCGGGCTGACCCGAGCTGATCCACACGACACGGCCTAGTCCGGCCGGTGCGTCACCCGGATCCGGCCGCCGGGCCGGGCCCGGTGCGGCGGGGGCCCCTCGAACATCCGCCCGCAAACGCATAGCATCCGGCCATGTCCACTACGAATGGCCAGTGGTACCCGCCCGAGTGGCCAGAGCGGATCCGGCTGTTGTCCGCCGGGGAACTCACACCGGTGACGCCGCGCCGGGCCGCCACCGTGCTGCTGCTGCGGGACGGACAGGACGGGCGGGACGGGGACGGCGTGTACGCGCCCGAGCGGACCGGTAGTGCCGCGCGCGGCGACGGGAACGACGGGGGAACCGACGAAGCGACCGGGGAGACCCGGCGGACCGGGATGACCGGCGAGGCCGGTGACTCCGGGGAGCGCGGCGCGTCCGCGGACCCCGGGCGACCCGCGTCCGACGAGCAGGACGCACCTGACGGCCCGGCCGTCTACATGCTGCGCAGACGCGCCTCCATGGCTTTCGCCGGAGGCGCGTACGCCTATCCGGGCGGCTCGGTCGATCCGCGCGACGAGCGGATGGTCGCCTGGGCCGGGCCCTCGCGCGCCCAGTGGGCGCAGCGGCTGGGGCTCGACGCGAACGACGCGACACAGGCGCAGGCCATCGTGTGCGCGGCGGTCCGCGAGACGTTCGAGGAAGCGGGGGTGCTGCTCGCCGGGCCCACCCCGCACACGGTCGTCGCGGACACCACGGGCGACGACTGGGAGGCCGACCGTGCGGCCCTGGTGGCCCGGGACCTGTCGTTCGCCGAGTTCCTCGACCGCCGCGGGCTGGTGCTCCGCTCCGACCTGCTGGGCGGCTGGGCCCGCTGGATCACCCCCGAGTTCGAACCGCGCCGCTACGACACCTGGTTCTTCGTGGCTGCGCTGCCGCGGGGGCAGCGCACCCGCAACGCCTCCACGGAAGCGGACCGGACGGTGTGGATCCGGCCGGGCCAGGCGGCCGACGGCTATGACCGCGGCGAGTTGCTGATGATGCCGCCGACCATCGCCACCCTGCGCCAGCTGCGGCCGTACGGCACGGTCGGCGAGGCGCTGGCCGCAGCCGCCGACCGCGATCTGACCCCGGTCCTCGCACAGGCGCGGCTGGAGAACGGCGAGCTGGTGTTGAGCTGGCCGGGACACGACGAGTTCACCAAGCACATCCGGACGGGCACCACGGGAGGGTCCTCCGCATGACCGACGCAGCCGCCCTGCCCGGCCAGCCGCGCGGAGGCGTGATCGGCGGCCCGGCCACCGACCGGGCCGTCTGCGTCCTGGCTCCGAACCCCTCGCCCATGACGCTGGACGGCACCAACACCTGGATCGTCGCCGAACCGGACTCGGACCTCGCCGTGGTCATCGATCCGGGGCCGCTGGACGACGGCCACCTCACCGAGGTCATCGCCACGGCGGAGCGCGCGGGCAAGCGGGTCGCGCTGACGCTGCTCACCCACGGCCACGCGGACCACGCGGAGGGCGCGGCGCGGTTCGCCGAGCTGACGCGGACGCGGGTGCGCGCCCTGGACCCGGCGCTGCGGCTCGGCGACGAGGGGCTGGAGCTCGGGGACGTCATAACCACCGGCGGACTGGAGCTGCGGGTGGTGCCCACGCCAGGCCATACGGCCGACTCGCTCTCCTTCCACCTCCCGGCGGACGGGGCCGTGCTCACCGGGGACACGGTGCTCGGGCGCGGTACGACCATGGTCGCGCACCCGGACGGACGGCTCGGCGACTATCTGGACTCACTGCGCCGGCTGCGCTCGCTGACGGTGGACGACGGGGTGTCCACGGTGCTGCCGGGCCACGGACCGGTGCTGAACGACGCGCGGGGCGCGGTGGAGTACTACCTCGCGCACCGGGCGAACCGGCTGGCGCAGGTGGAGACGGCCGTCGAGGACGGCTACCGCACGCCCTCCGAGGTCGTGGCGCATGTGTACGCGGAGGTGGACCGGTCGCTCTGGCCCGCGGCGGAGCTGTCGGTCCGGGCCCAGCTGGAGTACCTCCGGGAGCACGGGCTGATCTGAGCGGTGGGCGCTGCGCGGGCGCTGGGCGGGTGCTGAGCGGATGGTGCGGGGCGTATGGGGCGGTGCGGGCGCGGGTTGGATGAACGCGCGCCCCCTGCGATGGTGCGTGCGCCCGCGTGAAGGTGTCCGGAGGCGCGCTGGGCGCGGCCGCGGGCTCGGGTCGGGCTCCCGGCCGCCCGGGAGGGTTCCGGGCGCCCCTGGGCGCGTCCCGAGCCCGGTCCGTGAATGAACCGGCGCAAGCCGCGTCGGAATGAACGCGCGTCGGATCGAACCGAACAGCCGAAGGGCCCCGCCGGGAGATCCGGCAGGGCCCTTCGGCGATGTCTTCCGCGGTGCGGGAAGCGACTTCCGTCAGCGGGAACGCTTCGCCAGGCGCTCGACGTCGAGCAGGATCACCGCACGGGCCTCCAGCCGCAGCCAGCCGCGGCCTGCGAAGTCCGCGAGCGCCTTGTTGACGGTCTCGCGGGAGGCGCCGACCAGCTGGGCCAGCTCCTCCTGGGTCAGGTCGTGGACGACATGGATGCCCTCCTCCGACTGCACGCCGAACCGGCGCGAGAGGTCCAGCAGGGCGCGTGCGACGCGACCGGGGACATCGGAGAAGACCAGGTCGGACATCTGGTCATTGGTCTTGCGCAGTCGCCGGGCCACGGCACGCAGCAGCGCGGAGGCGACCTCGGGCCGGGCGTTCAGCCACGGCTGGAGGTCCCCGTGCCCGAGGCCGAGCAGCTTGACCTCGGTGAGGGCGGTGGCGGTCGCGGTGCGCGGGCCGGGGTCGAACAGCGACAGCTCGCCGATCAGCTCGCCGGGGCCGAGTACGGCCAGCATGTTCTCGCGGCCGTCGGGAGAGGTGCGGTGGAGCTTCACCTTGCCCTCGGTGACCACGTACAGCCGGTCGCCGGGGTCCCCTTCGTGGAAGAGTGCGTCACCCCGCGCGAGGGTGACCTCTCCCATGGAGGCGCGCAGCTCAGCGGCCTGCTCGTCATCGAGCGCCGCGAAGAGCGGGGCGCGCCGCAGAACGTCGTCCACGAGTCTCTCCTTGTCGACATGCACAGGGGACCGTCGTCCCCATGATGCCGGACGGTAAAACAGTGCGATCAATCACAAGTTTGACGCACCGGTCTTCCGGACCGAACGGCAGGGGTCCGATTGGGCGCCCTCTCCGCTCTGGCCGGGCCGGATGTCGGTGGCTGGGCTTAGGCTGGCCGGGTGTCCAATACGCCGGTGAGAGCACAGGGCAAGGGGGCCGGACGGGTGACCGCACCTCGCAATTCCGCTGTGGGCGAACAAGGCCCCAGGCAGTCGACGAAAGCGGCGAAGCCGCGCAAATCCACCACGTCCAAGACCGCCGCCTCCAAGGCCGCCACGTCCAAGGGCGCCGCGCGCACCTCCACCGCCGCGTCCAAGGCCGCCCCCGCCTCCCCGTCCCGGCACAAGACCGCCTCGTCGTCCGGGGGCACCAAGCCCGAGTCCCGGACCGCCCTCGTCCGCCGGGCCCGCCGGATCAACCGCGAGCTCGCCGAGGTGTACCCGTACGCCCACCCCGAGCTGGACTTCGAGAACTCGTTCCAGCTCCTGGTCGCCACGGTGCTGTCCGCCCAGACCACAGATCTGCGGGTCAACCAGACCACCCCCGCGCTCTTCGCCGCCTATCCGACCCCCGAGGACATGGCAGCCGCCGACCCGGAGGCCCTGGAGCAGCTCATCCGGCCGACCGGCTTCTTCCGCGCGAAGGCCCGATCGCTGCTGGGGCTGTCCGCCGCACTGCGGGACAACTTCGGCGGCGAGGTGCCGGGTCGGCTGAAGGACCTGGTGACGCTGCCCGGCGTCGGCCGCAAGACGGCCAATGTGGTGCTCGGCAATGCCTTCGGGGTGCCGGGGCTGACCGTGGACACCCACTTCGGGCGGCTGGTGCGGCGCTGGAAGTGGACCGACCAGGAGGACCCGGAGAAGGTCGAGGCGGAGATCGCCTCGCTCTTCCCCAAGAGCGACTGGACGATGCTCTCGCACCGCATCATCTTCCACGGCCGCCGCGTCTGCCACGCCCGTAAGCCCGCCTGCGGCGCCTGCCCCATCGCCCCGCTCTGCCCGTCCTACGGCGAGGGCGAGACCGACCCGGACAAGGCGAAGAAGCTGCTGAAGTACGAGATGGGCGGCCAGCCCGGTCAGCGGCTGCGCCCTCCGGCCGACTACCCGGGCCGTCCGGCGGCACCGCTGGGAGCCGCCGAGTGACGAGCACCTACGGCGGAGAGGCGCGGGTCAGCGCCCAGGGGCTCCCCGAATGGCTGCTGCCCCTGGCCCGCGCGGCCGAGACGATCGAGCCGACCCAGCTCAGCCGGTTTCTGCCGCCGCGAGCCGGAGGCCGTCCGTCCGCCGTGCTGGTGCTCTTCGGGGAGGGCGCGCGCGGACCCGAGCTGCTGCTGATGGAGCGGTCCGGTTCGCTGCGCTCCCATGCGGGCCAGCCCTCGTTCCCCGGGGGTGCGCTCGACCCGGAGGACGGCGATCCGGACGGGACGGGGCCGCTGCGCGCCGCCCTGCGCGAGGCCGAGGAGGAGACCGGTCTCGATCCCGCCGGGGTGCAGATCTTCAGCGTGCTGCCCCGGCTCTACATCCCGGTGAGCGGCTTCGTGGTCACCCCGGTACTGGGCTGGTGGCACCGTCCAAGCCCGGTCGGCCCGGTGGATCCGGCCGAGACGGCCCGCGTCTTCACCGTTCCCGTGGCGGATCTCACGGATCCGACGAATCGGGCGACCGCTGTGCATCCGCGCGGTCACACAGGGCCCGCGTTCCTGGTCGGGGGCGCCTTGGTCTGGGGTTTCACCGCCGGAGTGATCGATCGCATTCTGCACTTCGCGGGCTGGGAGCAGTCCTGGGACCGCGCCAAGCGCGTCCCACTCGACTGGCGTGCATGAGACGGTGTCTCGGTGAACGTGCTGGACTTCCTGCTGCTGCTCGCCGCCGTTTGGTTCGCGATCATCGGCTATCGCCAGGGCTTCGTCGTCGGTGTGCTGTCGGTGACGGGGTTCATCGGCGGTGGGCTGGTCGCGGTCTATCTGCTCCCGGTCATCTGGGACGGCGCGACGGACAGAGCGTCCCCCGGCACGTTCGGCGCCGTCATGGCCGTGGCCCTGGTGATCGTGTGCGCCTCGGTCGGCCAGGCCGCCACCACCCACCTGGGAAACAAGCTGCGCCGGTACATCACCTGGTCACCGGCGCGCGCCCTGGACGCCACGGGCGGCGCTCTGGTGAACGTGCTGGCGATGCTCATGGTCGCCTGGCTGATCGGCTCCCTGGTGGCCGGGACCTCGATGCCCACCGTCGGCAAGGAGGTCCGGAACTCGAAGGTGCTGCTCGGGGTCGACCACGTCGTCCCGAAGGGGGCGAAGCCCTGGTTCACCGACTTCTCCTCGGTGCTCGCCCAGAACGGCTTCCCGCAGGTCTTCTCGCCCTTCGCCAATGAGCGCATCACCTCGGTGCCGCAGCCGGACCCCGCGCTCGCCCGGTCCCCGGTGGCCGGCCGCGCGCAGGAGAGCATCGTGAAGGTGGTCGGCACCGCCGCCAGCTGCGGCAAGGTGCTGGAGGGCAGTGGCTTCGTCTACGCCCCGAACCGGGTCATGACCAACGCGCATGTCGTCGGCGGGGTCGACGAGCCGACCGTGCAGATAGGCGGCGAGGGCCGGCTCTACGACGCGAAGGTCGTGCTCTACGACTGGAAGCGCGATATCGCGGTCCTCGACGTGCCGTCGCTGCGCGCGCCGGCGCTCCAGTTCAACCAGGAGGACGCGATCAGCGGCGATGACGCGATCGTCGCCGGTTTCCCGGAGAACGGCGCCTTCGACGTCCGCGCGGCACGGGTCCGTGACCGCATCGACGCCAATGGCCCGGACATCTACCACCGGGGCACCGTCAACCGCGATGTGTACTCGCTGTACGCGACCGTGCGCCAGGGCAACTCCGGCGGCCCGCTGCTCACCCCGGAAGGCCGGGTCTACGGCGTGGTCTTCGCCAAGTCCCTCGACGACGCGGACACCGGGTACGCGCTGACCGCGGACGAGGTGGCCAAGGACGCCGAGGAAGGGCGCACGGCCGAGCAGCCGGTGGACAGCCAGGGGTGCGCCCTCTAGCGAGCCTCCCGCCGCCGGCGGAGCACGGGGCGCGCCCCCCAGCGGCGTGCCCTCATGCTGCCGGGCATGCCGGGCATGCCGAAGCTGCCGTCGGTGACGGTGAGAGTACTGGTGGTGGCGGTGCCGGTGGTGCTAGCGGCTGCGTGGATGGCGCAGCCGGGCCGACACCCAGCGGGCGCGGCGGCGGATGATGCGGGGAATCCCGATATCGGGGTCATGGCCTTGGACAGGCCCGGAGCCGCCCCGCTCGGAAACGGTCAGCGCGGCATTGGCAGCAGCGGCGGCTTCGGAGCCGCGGCCGCTTGGTGCGTCACGGTAGTCGTGAGTCCAGCCCATACGCCGGAGTCTGCCCCTGGCCCAAGGTCCGTAATCGCCACTGGCTGCGGCAATTGGCCTATGCGCCGGGCAATTGGCTGTTCGTAAGACACCTGTTCGTACGGCGGCCATGGGGTGGTCGCTATCCGCACACCGGACCCCACTGAGCGGTGCTCGACCAGGCCCGACACGGACACCGGCGGACGCTCAGCGGTCCGGTTCCGGATCTTTCAGCCAGCTGATCAGCTCGGTGGAGAAGGCAGCGGGGTCCTCCTCATGGGGGAAGTGCCCGAGGCCGTCGAAGAGCCGCCAGCGGTAGGGCGCTTCCACGTACTCCCCGGAGCCCGCCGCGCTGCGGGTGCGCATCACCGGGTCGAGCGATCCGTGCAGATGCAGCGTCGGCACCCGCACCGGGCGCTTCATCCGCCGGTTGAACTGGAAGCCGTCGGGCCGGGCCAGCGAACGCACCATCCAGCGGTACGGCTCGATCGAGCAGTGCGCGGTGGACGGGATGCACATCGCCCGCCGGTAGATCTCCACCGCTTCGTCGTCGGGCAGCTGGGGGCCGGACCAGTCGCGGATCAGCTCTCCCACGGCTGCCGCGTCCTCCGCGACCAGCCGGCGCTCGGGCAGCCACGGCCGCTGGAAGCCCCAGATATGGGAGCTGGCGGCGCTCTGCCGCATATCGGCGAGCATGGCCGAACGCCAGCGGCGCGGATGCGGCATCGAGGACACCGCGAGCCGCCGGACCAGCTTCGGCCGCATCACCGCGGCCGTCCACGCCAGGTATCCGCCCAGGTCATGGCCGACGAGCGCGGCGTCCGGCTCACCGAGCGAGCGCACCACCCCGGTGATGTCGAGCGCGAGGTTGGCCGGGTCGTAACCACGGGGGGTGCGGTCGCTGCCGCCCACCCCGCGCAGGTCCATGGCGACCGCGCGGAAACCGGCGTCGGCGAGGGCGGTCAGCTGGTGCCGCCAGGTCCACCAGAACTGCGGAAAGCCGTGGAGCAGCATCACCAGCGGGCCGTCACCCAGCTCGGCGATGTGGAAGCGCGCGCCGTTGGCCGCGACGTCCCGGTGGGTCCAGGGGCCGTCGGGCCGGACGACCGACGCGGAGGTATCAGGGACGGTCATGCCGATGAGCGTGTCACATCCCGTACGGAGCGTCCGCCGTTGCTCGAGGCGCGCGGATGCGGCTTGACGCTGCCCAGGACCGCGGCCGTCTCCTTGGACGAGGCGATGGACCGCTTCGGCGGCTTGACCTTCTTGAACTTCACCATCGCCAGCAAGCCCAGGATGCCCGCGATCAGCCAGTAGATACCGCCCACGATCAGGAAGCACCAGGCGAGACCGAGGCCGGTCCAGGAGCGCAGACCGTAGGCGAGGGCGAAGCTGAGCACCGGCAGGGAGAACAGCAGCAGCACACCGGCCGCCATCCCGGCACCGCTGCCGACCGCGGCGCGCTTGGCCCCCACCCGGAGCTCGGCCTTGGCCAGCGCGATCTCATCGTGCACCAGCGCGGACAGCTCGGTGGTCGCCGAGGCCATCAGCTGGCCGAGGCTGCGGTTGCCGCCGTCGTCCTGGCCGAGGCCGCGGTTGCCGCTGTCATCGGCTGCGCTCATCGCCATCTCCCTCTGCTCTTGTGCGTCTTCCGCTCCTGCGATGCGCCGCGTCGTGCGCGCCTACTGCCTCTTCTGCGCCGTTCCGCGGATGTCAAGCCTCTCAGATCATGCCGGACCATCGTCGCCGGAGTCCCCAGCGGCAGCCACTTCGGCAAGCCGCCGGTGTTCGGCCGCCTTCGCCTCGTGGATCGCCGCCATCCGAAGGTGGTACTCCGGACTGTCGAGTTCATAGATGTCCGGGATGCCGTCCATGTCGTCGTCCCGGTTCTCCTCCTGCCACAGTCGCTGGTACGTGTTGTTGCGCAGCTTGAGGAGGACGCCCGCGAGCAGGGCGGCACAGAGCGAGCCGATGAGCACCGCCGCCTTGATCTCCTCGGCGAGCACCACGTCCTCGGAGAAGGCGAGTTCGCCGATGAGGAGCGAGACGGTGAATCCGATTCCGGCGAGCGAGGCGATGGCGAGCACATCCGCCCAGGCCAGATCCTCGTTGAGCTCGGCCTTGGTGAAGCGGGCGGCGAGCCAGGAGCCGCCGAAGACACCGATGGTCTTGCCCACGACCAGGCCGAGGACGACGCCGAGCGTCTCGGGGCGGGTGAAGACGTCCGCGACCGCACCGCTGGAGAGGGGCACCCCGGCCGCGAACAGGGCGAACAGCGGTACGGCCAGCCCGGCCGACAGCGGACGCACCCGGTGCTCGATGCGCTCGGCGGGGGAGCGCTCCTCACCCTCGCGCACGGTGCAGCGCAGCATCAGGCCCATCGCGACGCCCGCGACCGTCGCGTGCACCCCGCTGGCGTGCATCAGGGCCCAGATCACCACGGCGAGCGGTACGTAGATGTAGGCGCCGCGCACACCCTTGCGGTGCAGCAGCCAGAAGACGGCGAGCCCGGCGAAGGACAGCACCAGGGGCAGGATGTGGATGCTCTTGGTGAAGAAGACCGCGATGATCAGGATCGCGCCGAGGTCGTCGACGACGGCGAGGGTGAGCAGGAACGCACGCAGGGCGGCGGGCAGTGCGGTGCCGATGACGGCCAGGACGGCGAGTGCGAAGGCGATGTCGGTGGCGGTCGGCACGGCCCAGCCCTGGAGACTGCCGCCCCCGGCCGCGTCGACGGCTACGTAGACCAGCGCGGGGATGGCCATTCCGCAGACAGCGGCGACCACGGGCAGGGCGGCCGCCCTGGGGTCGCGCAGCTCTCCGGCGACCAGCTCCCGCTTGAGCTCGATGCCCGCCACGAAGAAGAAGATGGTCAACAGCCCGTCGGTGGCCCAGGAGGCGACCGACAGATGCAGATGCAGCGCCCCGGGACCGAAGGAGAAGTCCTTGACGTCGGTGTAGAAGCCGCTGAGCGGGGTGTTCGCGAGGATCAGCGCGGCGATCGCGGCGACGAGGAGGATGACGCCGCCGACGGTCTCGGTGCGCAGCGCGTCCGTGACGAACGTCCGCTCGGGCAGTGACTGGCGTCCGAGGAAGGTGCGGCGGGAGGGCGCGGCCACGGGGGAGCCTCCTGGGGTCGGTGGAACGGATACACAGGTCCTGTGTGCCGACCAGACTTCCCGGCGCGCCTCTTCATCTTGTCGCGTTCTTGACGCGACCGACCCCAACTTTAACCCGGATGCGCGAGGGGCGCCCCCGTCGGCCGGGGACGCCCCTGGAGAGTGCGCCGGTCTGGAGCCGGTGCGCGGATCCGGCCGCTCAGTCCTCGCTGGGCGCGGACGGCAGCTTGCTCTGGATCAACTCCATGACGGAGGAGTCGGTGAGCGTGGTGACATCGCCCAGGGCACGGTTCTCGGCGACATCGCGCAGCAGACGGCGCATGATCTTGCCGGAGCGGGTCTTGGGCAGCTCGGCCACCGGGAGGATCCGCTTGGGCTTGGCGATCGGGCCGAGCTGCTTGGCGACATGCGCCCGCAACTCCTCGACCAGACCCTCGTCCTCGGCCGCGCCACCGCGCAGGATGACGAAGGCGCAGATGGCCTGGGTGGTCTGCGGGTCCGTCGCGCCAACCACCGCGGCCTCGGCGACCTTCGGGTGGGAGACGAGCGCCGACTCGACCTCGGTGGTGGAGATGTTGTGGCCGGACACCAGCATCACGTCGTCGACCCGGCCGAGCAGCCAGATGTCGCCGTCGTCGTCCTTCTTGGCACCGTCGCCCGCGAAGTAGCGGTTCTCGAAGCGGGCCCAGTAGGTGTCCAGGTAGCGCTGGTCGTCGCCCCAGATCGTGCGGAGCATGGACGGCCACGGCTCGGTGAGCACCAGATAGCCGCCCGCCCCGTTCGGCACCTCGTTGGCCTCGTCGTCGACGACGGTGGCGGAGATGCCCGGGAGCGGGATCTGCGCCGAACCGGGTTTGGTGGTGGTGACGCCCGGCAGGGGTGTGATCATCATGCCGCCGGTCTCGGTCTGCCACCAGGTGTCCACCACGGGCGTCCGGTCCCCGCCGATGTGCTTGCGGTACCAGACCCATGCCTCGGGGTTGATCGGCTCGCCGACCGAGCCGAGGATCCGCAGTGACGACAGGTCGAACTTGGCCGGGATGTCGTCGCCCCACTTCATACAGGCGCGGATCGCGGTCGGGGCGGTGTACAGGATGCTGACCCCGTACTTCTGGACGATCTCCCACCAGCGGCCCTGGTGCGGGGTGTCCGGGGTGCCCTCGTAGAGCACTTCGGTGGCGCCGTTGGAGAGCGGGCCGTAGACGATGTACGAGTGGCCGGTGACCCAGCCGACGTCCGCCGTGCACCAGTAGACGTCCGACTCCGGCTTGAGGTCGAAGACGGCGTGGTGGGTGTAGGAGATCTGGGTGAGATAGCCGCCGGTGGTGTGCAGGATGCCCTTCGGCTTACCGGTCGTGCCCGAGGTGTAGAGGATGAAGAGCGGGTGCTCGGCGTCGAACGCCTCGGGAGTGTGCTGCTCCGGCTGGCGGTCCACGATCTCGTGCCACCACACATCGCGGCCCTCGTGCCACTCCATGTCCTGGCCGGTGCGCCGGACGACCAGCACACTGCGCACGTCCTCGGTGCCGGGACGGGTCAGCGCCTCGTCGACGGCGGGCTTGAGCGCGGAGGGCTTGCCGCGGCGGTAGCCGCCGTCGGAGGTGATGACGACGCGGGCGTCGGCGTCCTTGATCCGGGTGGCGAGGGCGTCGGCCGAGAAGCCGCCGAAGACCACCGAGTGCGGGGCGCCGATACGGGCGCAGGCGAGCATCGCGACGACGGTCTCGGGGATCATCGGCATGTAGATGGCGACCCGGTCGCCCGTCTGGACCCCCAACTCGGTGAGGGCGTGTGCCGCTTGGGAGACCTCGCGCTGGAGGTCCGCGTAGGTCAGGGAACGGGTGTCGCCGGGCTCCCCCTCGAAGTGGAGCGCGACGCGGTCGCCCAGGCCGTTCTCGACATGGCGGTCCACGCAGTTGTACGCGACGTTGAGCTTGCCGTCGGCGAACCACTTCGCGAACGGCGGGTTGGACCAGTCGAGTGTCTCGTTCGGCTCGGTCGCCCAGGTCAGCCGACGGGCCTGCTCGGCCCAGAAGCCCAGGCGGTCCGCCTTCGCCCGCTCATACGCCTCAGCGGTGACATTGGCGTTGGCGGCAAGCTCGGCGGGCGGCGCGAAGCGACGCTCCTCCCGAAGAAGGTTGGCCAGGCTTTCGTTACTCACGACATCTCCCATTCCCAGGGTGTCCGTTGTGTCCAGGGCCTTAGCTCATCAGCCCGCGGTGCACCCTGACAAGGGTTGTTGACCAAAATTGGTTTAGACCTATAGTGCGTTGTTGATCACTTCACGCCCAACGCGTCGGGGACGGCCTCGCGAGGGGCGCCGTCGGTGTCCGTCTCCATACAGGCGGTGGCCACCGGCGCGCCGTCGACCGGCCGGACCGCACGGAACCGTCCTGACCCGCCGTCCAGTACATACGCCTGGGCCTCTGCCACATGGAAGTACATCCCGTGCAGGGTCAGCCCGCCCTCAGCCGCCCGCCGGGCGACACATGGGTGCGACCGGAGATGGTCGAGTTGCTGCATCACATTGATCAGCGCGAGCCGCTCCAGGTCATCGGCGACCGGCCGGTCGGCCAGGGCGACCTCGCCACGGCCCAGCCGTCCGATCCGCGCCATCCGGGCCAGCCCGGGACGAGCGTGGCGCAGCCAGCGCACCAGTGGAGTCTGCCCGGGGGAGCCGTCGGCCGCACCCCCTGAGATCCGCGCCGCGGCTGGCTCCTCGGGGGCGGTGGCGGGTGTGGACGCGTCGGCGGCCTCGGGTCGGTCAGGAGCCGGTGCCGACGATCGTGCCGGAGCCGCTGCCGCTCTCGGTGCCGGTGCCGGTGTCGCTTCCGGTGTCGCTTCCGGTGTCGGCCCCGGCGCCAGTGCCGGTTCCTGGGGTGACGCGGACGCGTCCAGCAGCGCCTGCATCGCCCCGCATCCGGAGTGGCCGCACACCGTGATGCTGCTGACTTTCAGCACCTCCACCGCGTACTCGATCGCCGCGCCCACCGAATCGCAGGAGCCATCGGTGCCCGGTGGCGGCACCAGATTGCCGACATTGCGCACGGTGAACAGATCGCCGGGCCCACTGGAGGTGATCATGCTGGTCACCAGACGGGAGTCGGCGCAGGTGAGGAAGAGCTGACCGGGCCGCTGTCCCTCCCGCGCCAGCCGAGCCAGCTCGTCGCGCACCAGCGGTGCGGTGTTGCGCTGGAACGCGCTCACCCCGCCGAGCAGTTGGCCGCCGCCATGTCTGCCACCCGGGCCTTCCGTCGCACCGGGGTGGGTGCACCGGTGGTGCCGCCACGGCACCCATGGCCGACAGCCATGGGTGCCCGACGGCTCCGCGCGAGCCCGCCCCGCCCCGCCGTCAGGGAGGGGCTGGCCATCACGGACGGTCTGCCGATGACCGGCGGTGTCGCGGTGTGTGCCGCCGTCCCGCCCCCGGCGCAGGGGAAGGCCGCCGAGCAGCACGGCGACAGCGCCGCCGCCGACGGAGGCCATCAGCCCGGCCTCGAGCGGGGCTCCGGCGGCCAGTGCGATACCCGAAGCGAGAGGAACGGCGATCAGGAAGACGGCGATCGAGACGGCGAACGCCTTGTGGCGTGCGCCCCGGTCTCTCCGAGCGCCCCGGTCGTCCCGGTCGCTCCAGTCGTCCCGGTCGCGCCGGTCCAAGAACTTCACCATTCCCGTCCTCTCCGGTTCTCGCCGGGCTGTGTGGTCGCGGAGGCAACGCGGCGTCGAGGGCACAGCGCCGAGGCGCTTCTTCAAATCCCAAGCGTTGGTAAATGAATGGTAATGCTGAGTAAAGTCGGCGGGAAGCATTTTGCGGTCGACTGTGCCGATATTCCATCTATCGGGTGAATAGTCATTTGAAATGCCTTGTCATGCTCTGTCTTTTTCTCGGTCCGTGCGAGGTTGGCTCCCATCCGGCCGGAGCTCCCGGGGCAAGGGAGACAAGAGGGACGAGGTGGCGGTATGAGGGTCAGGAGAAACGTCACTGCATGGCTCGCCGTCATGGCGGCGCTCGCGGCGCTGGCCAACTGCTCGGGGGACTCCGGAGACGGGGAGAACGCCGCGGGCAGCGGAGGGCCCAACGATCGGGAACGCCCGCAGAAGGGCCCCGCCGTGCCGGAGCACCCGGACCACGCCGGAAAGGTGCTCCGCCTCATCGGCGACGGCTCGACCGCCTACACCGGCCCGCAGCCGAACCGGTTCAAGACCGAGACGCTCCAGCCCGGCAAGAAGCCACCGCAGTTCGTCGTCTTCTCGTGGGACGGTGCGGGTCAGGACGAGCAGAAGCTGTTCTCCCACTTCCGCGAGGTCGGGAAGAAGTACGGCGCGACGATGACCTACTTCCTCAGCGGCGTCTACATGCTGCCCAACGAGAAGCGGGACCTCTACGATCCGCCGAGGCATCCTCGCGGCACCTCGTCCATCGGCTTCAACGACGTCGAGGGCATCCGGGACACCGTGGAGCAGCTGCGGGGCGCCTGGCTGGACGGCAACGAGATCGGCACCCACTTCAACGGCCACTTCTGCGGTCCCGACGACGGTGTCGGGACCTGGACGCCGGACGAGTGGATGAGCGAGACCCGGCAGGCCGAGCTGTTCGTGAAGAACTGGAAGACCAACACCGGCCTGGAGGACGAGGAACCGCTGCCCTTCGACTATGAGAAGGAGCTCGTCGGTGGCCGCGCCCCGTGCCTGGAGGGACAGAAGAACCTCCTGCGGGCCGCGAAGGAGATGGGCTGGCGCTACGACGCGAGCTCCGTCGGCGGTCTCCAGGTGTGGCCGCGCAAGATCGATGGAATCTGGGACTTCCCGCTCCAGCAGATCCCGGTTCCGGGCCGCTCGTTCGAGACCCTTTCGATGGACTACAACTTCCTGGCCAACCAGTCGGGTTCCTCGACCAACGGCAAGAAGTCCAAGCGCGCCGGCTGGGGCCGCCAGATGCGCGACGGTCTGCTCGCCGCCTTCGACCGGGCCTACGAGGGCAATCGCGCACCGCTCTTCATCGGCAACCACTTCGAGTCCTGGAACGGCGGGACCTACATGCGCGCCGTCGAGGAGGTCATCAAGGAGGTCTGCCCGCGCGAAGGCGTCTACTGCGTGTCGTTCAAGCAGCTGGCCGACTGGCTGGACGCGCAGAACCCCATGGTCCTGGAGAAGTTGCGACAGGTGGACGTCGGACAGCGGCCGGAGGGTGGCTGGAAGAGCTACCTGGCCGCCGAGCCGACCTTCCCGCGCTCGGCCGCCCCGGCCGAGCGGGAACGGGACGACGATCACGGGCGCAAGGGCCACCGGGACCGCGAGGACGAACCCAGGCGCAACGACCGGCCGGGCCGCGAGGACAGCCCCCGCCGGGAGGAGGACTCCGACCGGCGGGAGGGTTCCGACGGGGAAGGGGGGCGCGACCGGGACGACAGCCCCCGCCGGAACTCCGGCGGAGGCGAGCGGGAGGACACGGAGCGGGAGTACGGCTCCGGCCGGGAGGACGGCTCCGAGCGGAGCCAGGCTCCCGACCGGGAGGGCCCGTCCGAGCGTGACGAAGAGCCTGGGGCCTACCGGGAATCCGACCACTACCAGGATTCCGACCGCTACGAGGAGCCGGACGGATACCAGGAGCCGGACGGATACCAGGAGTCCGAGCGCTACGGCGATTCCGACGGCGCCGATGACTCCGACGGCCAGGAATCGGACCGCGCACTGGGGTATGACGAGGACGAATCGGCTAGGCGGGAGCAGGAGTAGCCGCGGCCGCGCCCCTGGCGAACTCATCGAGCGCGAAGGCGGGGTCCACCTGGGCGGCCAGGTCGGCCCCCGTCTTCGCGTTGCCCCAACTCTGCGCGTTCTTCAGATGGAAGTGGACCATCTGACGGGTGTACCGCTGCCAGTCGCGCCGGCCGTAGGAGGCGTCCACCGCAGCATGGAGCGTCCGCAGCGCCACGCGGTTCGGCTCCTCCAACTCCTCGAAGCGGGCCGGGCGGCCCTTCTCCATCGCCCGGACCCAGTCGGAGTGGCCTACGGTCACCAGCAGGTCATCGCCCACTTCGGCGCGCAGGAAGGCGAGGTCTTCGGGACCCTGCACCTTGTTGCCCACCACGCGCAGCGCCACGTCGAAGTCCCGGGCGTACTCCTTGTACTGGCGGTAGACGGCGATGCCCTTGCGGGTGGGCTCGGCGACCAGGAACGTCATGTCGAAGCGGGTGAACAGACCGGAGGCGAAGGAGTCGCTGCCCGCGGTCATGTCGACCACGACGAACTCCCCCCTGCCGTCGACGAGATGGTTGAGGCACAGCTCGACCGCGCCGACCTTGGAGTGGTAGCAGGCGACACCGAGGTCGGACTCGGTGAAGGGGCCGGTCGCCATCAGCCGCACCGCCCCGTCGCCGAGCCGGACGGTCCGGGCGCATGCGTCATAGACCGGATTGTCCTCGTCGATCCGCAGTAACCGCGATCCCTCACCGGGCGGTGTTGTCTTGATCATGGTGTCGGCAGAGGTGATCCGGGGATTCTCGCCGCGCAAGTAGTCCTTGATCAGAGGTAGATGGGCGCCCATGGCGGGCAGTGCGGCGGCCTCCGTCTCGTCGAGGCCGAGCGCCGCGCCCAGGTGCTGGTTGATATCGGCATCGACGGCGACGACAGGGGCACGGGTGGCGGCGAGATGGCGGATGAACAGCGACGACAGCGTGGTCTTCCCGCTGCCACCCTTGCCTACGAAAGCGATCTTCATGTTCACCTAGCGTAGGTGAGTGATCCTCTTCGATGAGGGATTTACGTGAAGAAGACCACTCCAACGAGGGGCGTCCGGCGGTGGGTGCGTAGGGTCGTACTCATGAGTACGACAGATCCGCTCGCCGCCCTGGCCGCGCTGCCCGGCGTGGCCGAGTCCGTGGACGCCGTGCGTACGGCCGTGGACCGGGTCTACGGCCATCGTGTGATGCGCCGCCGCAGCAACGAGGTCACCTCCGAGGCCGCACTGCGCGGAGCGCGTGGCTCCGCGGCGCTGGCCGGAGCGGACTGGGCGCTGGAAGAGGTGCGCCGCCGCACCGACTTCGGCGACGCGGGTGAACCGCACCTGGTGGGCGCGGCCCTGCGGCTGACCGCCGAGGCGGGGCAGCTGCTGAGCGTGTGGCGCCAGTCGCCGCTGCGGGTGCTGGCGCGGCTGCACCTGGTCGCTGCAGGGGGGACCGGCACCGATGACACGGTGGGCCGCCCGCGTCAGGCGGGTGAGCGGGTGGACGAGCCGCTGATCGGTCCCGAGCCGCCGGGCGCGGACGAGGTCGCGGGGCGGCTCGACGGGCTGGCGCGGCTGGTGCTCGCGGGGACCGAGGCCCCGGCGCTGGTCACGGCGGCCGTGGTGCACGGTGAACTGCTCGCGCTGCGGCCCTTCGTCTCCTGCAACGGTCTGGTGGCGCGAGCGGCCGAGCGGATCGTGCTGGTCGGCAGTGGGCTGGATCCGAAGTCGATCTGCCCCGCCGAGGTGGGGCACGCCGAGCAGGGGGCCGCGTCGTATGTGGCGGCGCTGGAGGGCTATGTGTCCGGGACGCCGGAGGGGATGGCGGCGTGGATCGCGCACTGCGGGCGGGCGGTTGAACTCGGGGTGCGGGAGAGCACGGCGGTGTGCGAGGCGCTTCAGCGCGGCGCGGCCTGACGGTGCGGCCTGGCGGCGAGCCTCCGGCGGCCGGGCTGCGGAGGCCACGGTGGTCTGACGACCGCTCTGCGGGAGCCTCCGGTGACGGGGTCGGGTGGCGCCCGAACGGCGCGGGACCGGGGTGGAGTTGGGCCCCGACACAGAGTTGCGGCGGTACCACGAGGGTACCGCCGCTGGCACGTCCGCCGGGTTACCATGCGTGCACAAATATTTGCCCATCAGGCCGGGATCTTTGCCCGTTACCTGGTGCGGCTGGCCCGTAATCGACGGGTCGGCGTCGCGTGGGTGCCCGACATTCGTGCTCGGTCCGTGGGGCCTTGGTGCGTCTGGGGGTTTCCTCCCGGATCCCCTGGTCTCGCGGGCCGTCGATTCCTTTTTACTCCTGCGAGCGGCCAAGTGGAACCCCCTGCCGCAGATCTTTGCTATTGCTCTCAAATCCGGGCATACAGTGCGCGGCGCCGGTTGGCGTACCAGACCAGGCCCGCGGTGGCGGCGGCCGCGCCCACCGCGGCGACCACGGCCAGCACCGGGCGCGGTGGCATCGAGAGTGAGGGGAGCCGCTGCTTCAGCCGGACGGGGCGGTTGAAGGAGAGCACCGGCCAGCCGCGGGCCGCCGCCTCGCGGCGCAGGGCGCGGTCCGGGTTCACCGCGTGGGGGTGGCCTACCGATTCCAGCATCGGCAGATCGGTGGCCGAATCGCTGTAGGCGTAGCAGCGCGAGAGGTCGTATCCCTCGGACTCGGCGAGCCCGGCGATTGCCTCGGCCTTGGTCGGACCGTAGGCGTAGTACTCCACTTCGCCGGTGAACACCCCGTCCTCGACGACCATACGGGTGGCCACCACGCGGTCCGCACCGAGCAGCTCGCCGATCGGCTCCACGACCTCGGCCCCCGAGGTGCTGACGATCACCACATCGCGCCCGGCGGTGTGATGGGCCTCGATCAGCGAGGCGGCCTCGTCGTAGATGATGGGGTCGATCAGATCGTGCAGGGTCTCCGCGACGATCTCCTTCACCTGCTGGACATTCCAGCCGCGGCACATCGCCGAGAGGTACTCGCGCGTCCGCTCCATCTGCTCGTGATCGGCCCCGCCGGCGAGGAAGACGAACTGCGTATAGGCGGTGCGCAGTGCGGCCCGGCGGCTGATCAGACCACCCTTGTAGAAGGACTTGCTGAAGGTGAGCGTGCTCGACTTCGCAATGACCGTCTTGTCCAGGTCAAAGAAGGCGGCTGTCCGAGGCAAGGAGTGGTTTTCCACGACGCCGAGCATAGGGCCCACCATTCGGCGTAAGCTGAGGCGCGTGGGTTTGCCTGAGAAGGCTCTCGGGTACACCATGGAAGTCACGGATCGTTCGCGACCGTGCTAACCCGGCCCGACTCCTCCCCCCCCCGAGTCGGCCGTGGGGACGACCCCCGCTCTCCCCCCCGGCGGGGGTCGTCGCATGTCCGGACGCTTTTTCGGGTGTTCTCATCAGATCGCGCCCTCTCCTGTGGCTCCTGGTGACCCGTCCTCCCCACCAGCCTGAACGGTAACCGTGCGTAATCGCTAGGCTGCTCTCTGGAAGTCACTGGTTTAGGTGACTGGGATATTCACAACTGCTGAGTTGTCCACAGTTTTGGACCAAGATCCCCAAGATTTTCTGGATCGCCGCATCGTGATTCTCCGAGAAGTTCGCGCTCGCCGTTAGCGGCAGTGAGAGCGCGTAACGGATATGCGGAGGGGATCGTGGCTGCATCCATCACACCGGAACGACCGGCGGAGACTGAAGAACAGCGCAACGGACCGCTGATCGTCACCGAGGACGAGGAACTTCTCGACGATCTGCTGCGGTTGTGCGCGGCGGCGGGAGCCGAACCGGAAGTGGCGCACGGGGCGCCCACGCGCAGTGGCAGTTGGGAGGGCGCGCCGCTGATCCTCGTCGGGGACGACGCCGCCGCCCGGCTGCGGGGCCGCACCCGCCGGGAGGGAGTCCTCCTCATCGGGCGAGACCTCGACGACCACGGCATCTGGCGGAGGGCCGTCGATCTCGGCGCGGACCACGTCGCGTTCCTGCCCGATGCCGAGACCTGGCTGGTGGACCGGATCGCCGATGTCGCCGAGGGAGTGGGGCGGCAGGCACTGACCGTCGGGGTCATCGGCGGGCGCGGTGGCGCGGGTGCCTCGACCCTCGCCTGCGCGCTGGCGGTCACCGCCGCCCGCGCGGGGCGCCGCACCATGCTCATCGACGGTGATCCGCTGGGTGGCGGGCTGGATGTGCTGCTGGGCGGTGAGGGCGCCGAGGGTCTGCGATGGCCCGCCTTCGCCGAATCGAGGGGCCGGGTCGCAGGCGGCGCGCTGGAGGAGTCACTGCCCGAGCTGCACTCCTTACGGGTGCTCAGCTGGGACCGCGGGGACGCGGTCGTCATCCCCGCCTCCGCGATGCGTGCCGTGCTGGCCGCGGCCAGGCGACGGGGCGGAGTCGTGGTGGTGGACCTGCCCCGCAGGATCGACGACGCCACGGCGGAGGCGCTGGCCCAGATCGACCTCGGGCTGCTGGTGGTCCCCTCGGAGCTGCGCGCCGTGGCGGCCTCCCACCGGGTGGCGTCCACGGTCGGGATGGTGCTGCGCGATCTGCGCGCGGTGGTGCGTGGCCCGTGCGGACCCGAGCTCGACGACGAGGAGATCGCGGGGCTGCTCGGGCTGCCGCTGGCCGGTCAACTCCCGCCGGAGCCGGGGCTGTCGGCAGCCCTGGACGACGGGGAGCCTCCGGGAGGCAGCGCGCGGGGACCGTTGAGCCGGTTCTGCACCGAATTCTGGGAGCGTGCGCTGGCCGGTGAAGGGGGTGTGCCCGCATGAGCGCCGCGTCGACGGGGCTGCTGGACGCCGTGCGGCTGCGGCTCGCCGAAAGCGGAGCCGACCCCACACCCGCCCGGGTGGCGGCGGCCCTGCGCGAGGAGGGGCGGCTGCTCGGGGACACCGAGGTGCTCGGAGTGGTCGCGGCCCTACGCTCCGAACTGGTCGGCACCGGCCCGCTGGAGCCGCTGCTCGCCGCGCCCGACGTCACCGATGTCCTCGTCACCGCGCCCGACGAGGTCTGGGTGGACCGGGGTTCGGGGCTGGAGCGCACGGCGGTGACCTTCGCCGACGCGGCCGCCGTGCGCAGACTGGCCCAGCGGCTCGCCGCGGTGGCCGGGCGGCGGCTGGACGACGCCCGGCCCTGGGTGGACGCCCGGCTGCCGGACGGGACGCGGCTGCACGCCGTGCTGCCGCCGGTGGCCGTCGGTTCGACCTGTCTCTCGCTGCGGGTGGTGCGTCCGCGGGCGTTCTCCCTCGATGAGCTGGTGGCCGCCCGGACGGTGCCGCCCGGCGGCGCCGGTCTGCTGCGGGCGATGCTGGACGCCCGGCTGTCCTTCCTGGTCAGCGGTGGCACCGGGTCGGGCAAGACCACCTTGCTTTCCACCCTGCTGGGACTGGTCGCGCCGAACGAGCGGATCGTTCTCGCCGAGGACTCGGCCGAGCTGAGGCCCGACCATCCGCATGTGGTCCGGCTGGAGACCCGGCCCGCCAATCAGGAGGGCCGCGGCCAGGTCACCCTGCGGGACCTGGTGCGCCAGGCCCTGCGGATGCGCCCGGACCGGCTGGTGGTGGGGGAGGTGCGGGGCCCCGAGGTGACCGATCTCCTCGGCGCCCTGAACACGGGCCACGAGGGCGGCTGCGGCACCGTCCACGCCAATACCGCCGGGGACGTTCCGGCGCGGCTGGAGGCGCTCGGTTCGAGCGCGGGCCTGGACCGGGCCGCGCTGCACAGCCAGCTCGCCGCGGCCCTGTCGGTCGTGGTCCATCTGGTGCGGGACCGGGGCGGGCGGCGCAGGATCGCCGAGCTGCATGTGCTCGACCGGGACCGGGCGGGCTACGTCACGACCGTGCCCGCGGCCCTGTGGGGCCCGCACGGCTTCGAACGGACCGAAGGCTGGCAGCGGCTCCGGAGCCGCTGTGAACGGGGCGGAGGTGCCGTATGACGGGCGCGGGAGCGGACCGCGGGGCGATGGCCCTGTCCGTCGCGCTGCTGTGCGCCGGAGCGGCGGTGTGGCTGTTCGCCAGACGGGACCGGGAGCTGCGCCGCGCCAGGCTGCTGTTCGCGGGTGGCGGCGCCGCCGCATCCGCGATTCCCGCCGCACCGGATCCGGCGCGGAGGCTGACCGAGGCCGCGGCCGGGGTGCGGGAGCGATGGCGGGTCCGCTACGGCGGACGGATGGGCCGTGAGCTCCTGTGCCTGCCCGCCGGGGGCGTGGTCGCACTGCTGGGCGCGTCGGTTCTGCCCCTGCTCCTCGCGGCGGCGGCCGTACCGGTCGTCGGCCGGTGGCTGCGCCGCCGCGAGCACAGCCGGGATTGCGAGCGGCATGCCGCCGGGGTGATCGAGCTGTGTTCGGCGGTGGCGGGCGAGCTGCGCGCCGGGCGGCAGCCCGGGGAGGCGCTGCTCGCCGTGGCACCGAGCGATCTCGGGGAGCGGTGGGGGCTGGTGGCAGCCGCCGCCCGGTTCGGTGGTGATGTGCCCGACGCGCTGCGCAGAGCCGCCCGCACACCGGGGGCCGAGGGACTGACCGGAGTGGCCGCCTGCTGGCAGGTGGCGGTCGACGAGGGGGCGGGCCTGGCGGCCGGGCTCGACCGGGTGGCGGCGGCGCTGCGCGCCGAGCGCGACCAGCGCGATGATCTGCGCGCCAAGTTGGCCGGGCCCAGAGCCACCGCGATGGCCCTGGCCGGGCTGCCCCTCGTCGGGTTGGTCCTGGGCAGCGCGCTGGGCGCCGATCCGCTGTACGTCCTGCTGCACACCCCGGCAGGCCTCGGCTGTCTGGTGCTGGGCGGGCTGCTGGAGTGGGCGGGGCTGTTCTGGACCGGTCGGCTGGTGCGTTCGGCGCTGGCCTCTTCCGGGAGCCGTGGCCGATGAGCGCGGATGTTGTCCACAGGCTGGGGATGGCGCTGTCCGTCGTGGCGGCCGTCCTGTGCACGGTGATGGCCGCGCTCGAATCCCGCCGGGCGCGTGCCGTCCGGCGGCGGCTGGCGGCCCTGCTGCCGGGCTGCGATGCCGGACCGCCGAAGCGGCCCCGGCCGTGGGAGCGCCTGCGCGCCGCGGTGGGTGAGGGGGCGGGCCTTGCCTGGGCGGCCTCCTTCGGGGCACTGCTGGCCGGACCGGTCATGGTCGGGGGACCCACGGGATGGGTGCTGGGGATCGCCGCCGCGTATGGCGTCCGGCGCTGGCAGCGGCGCCGCCGGGCCATGGGCGCCTCATCCTGCCGCGACCGATGCGCCGAGACCGCCGCGGCACGGCAGATTCCCCTGGCGGCCGATCTGCTGACCGCCTGTCTGGCGGCCGGAGCGGGGCCGCGCCGGGCGGCGGAGGCGGTGGGCACCTCACTGGGCGGGCCGGTCGGTGAGCGGCTGGCCCGGACCGCGGCGGAGCTGCGGCTGGGAGGTGAACCGGCCGCCGCCTGGGGCCGGATGGGCGCCCTGCCCGGAGCGCAGGGGCTCGCCCGCGCCTTGGAACGTGCCGGGACCACGGGCGCACCGGCCGTGGAGCCGGTCTCCCGGGTAGCCGCCGAATGCCGCGCCGAACAGACCCGGGAGGCGCTGAAACGGGCCGACCGCACCGCTGTACGGGCCACCGCGCCCCTCACGGTCTGTTTTCTGCCCGCATATCTGCTGATCGGCCTGGCCCCGGTGATGGTCGGGCTGGCCGGCGGGCTGATGGGCCGCGGCTGAGTCCGGTTCCGGACGGCGGCCCGGGGGCGCCGGAAGGCGCTCGGGGCGCCACGGAATCCGACGGCGACCACACACACGACCACGACGACAACGCGCTGAGGGCAACGCAACGACGACACCGAACAACGACCACGACACCAAACAACGACAGCAACGACGGCAACGACCGGCGACAGCGGACGAACGTGAAGGGGACGGACATGGTGAAGCAGTGGTGGACGCGGCGGTATGTGGCGATGTGCACCAAGGGTGAGGCGGGGATGACCACCGCCGAGTATGCGATGGGGACGATCGCGGCATGCGCCTTCGCCGCGGTGCTCTACAAGGTGGTGACGAGCGGAGGCGTCAGCGGCGCGCTCGAGTCGGTGATCGGCCAGGCGCTCGATGCGCGGTTCTGAGGAGCCGCGACGAGGGGCGGACGGCCGGAGGGTCCCGCGCGCCGGGAGCGGCGCGCGGGGCACCCCCGGCGCGCCCCGCGGGAGCCGGGACGGCGGCTATGTCACCGCGGAGGCCGCCATCGCCCTGCCGGTGCTGGCGCTGTTCACGCTGATGCTCATCTGGGGCCTGATGGCCGCGGCGGCGCAGTTGCAGTGCGTGGACGCGGCCCGGGCCGGAGCCAGGGCGGCGGCGCGCTCGGAGCCGGGGGACGCCGCGGTGGCCGCCGCCCAATCGGCCGCCCCGCACGGAGCCCGGGTCGAGGTGTGGCGGGACGGCGATCTGGTGCGGGTGCGGGTCGAGGCCCGCTCGGCCGGTCCCGGCCCACTCGCGGTGGGGCTGCGGGGTGAAGCGGTCGCCCTCGCCGAGGACGCCGTCGGCGCCCCGCCGGGTTCGGCCGCCGTACGGGGGACGGTGCCGTGAGGACGACGGACGACCGCGGATCGGCGACGGTCTGGGTCGTGGTGGCCGCCACGGCCGTGTGCGTGGTGTTCGCGGCCGTGCTGGCCGCCGGGCAGGCCATGGTGGCCCGCCACCGTGCGGGCGCCGCCGCCGATCTGGCCGCTCTGGCGGCCGCCGATCATGGTCTGGAGGGCAAGGGGGTGGCGTGCCGACTCGCCCGGCGGGTCGCCTCCGCCCAGGGCGCCCGGGTGGTGCGCTGCGCCCTGAGCGGGGAGATCGCCGATCTCACGGCGGAAGTGCGCACCGGGCCGTTCACTCTGCGGTCCAGGGCACGGGCCGGGCCCGCGACCGCACCCGTCACCGACGGCGCCGGGCAGCCGGGGCCGACGCGCGGGGTGCGGTCCGTGATGGGGCGACCGAGCGCGTCATCCGGCGGGGGGCTGCTCCGGGGCTCCGGCGAGCAGGGTCGTCAGCAGGCGGATCGCCGCCCTCTTGTCCAGCGGGTCATTGCCGTTGCCGCACTTGGGGGACTGGATGCAGGACGGGCACCCCGCCTCGCACTCACAGGCGGCGATGGCCTCGCGGGTGGCGGTCAGCCAGCGGGCCGCCGTGTGGAAGGCACGCTCGGCGAAGCCCACACCGCCGGGGTGCCCGTCATAGACGAAGACCGTCGGCAGCAGGGTGTCCGGGTGGAGCGGCACCGAGACTCCGCCGATGTCCCAGCGGTCACAGGTCGCGAAGAGCGGCAGGATGCCGATGGAGGCGTGTTCGGCGGCGTGCAGGGCACCACCGAGCGCCTGGGGATGCACCCGTGCGTCCTCCAGCTGGTCCTCGGTGACCGTCCACCACACGGCGCGGGTGCGCAGTGTGCGTGGCGGGAGGTCGAGCTTGGACTCGCCGAGCACCTCGCCGGTGATCAGCTTGCGGCGGAGGAAGGACACGACCTGGTTGGTGACCTCGACCGAGCCGAAGCACAGCCGGGCGTCTCCCCAGGGGATCTCGGTGGTGGTCTCCAGGATGGAGACGGCCGTGGTGTCGCGGGCGGTGGTGGAGTACGGCGGACTGGCCTCCTCCACCAGGGCGACGGAGTCGTCGAGGTCGAGGTGTTTCACCAGATAGCTCCGGCCCTGGTGCAGGTGGACGGCGCCCTCGTGCACGGTGCTGTGGGCGGCGGAGGCATCCACGGTGCCCAGCAGCCGCCCGGTCGCCGCCTCCACGACCTGGACCGGGCTGCCGCCCTCCCCGCGGATGTCGGTGAGGTCCGCGGCCCGCTCGCGGCGGGTCCAGTGCCAGGCGGTCGCCCGGCGGCGCAGCAGCTTGCGCCGCTCCAGCTGCGGCACCAGCTCCTCGGTGGCGGGGCCGAACAGCTCCAGGTCCGCCGGGGTGAGCGGCAGCTCGGCCGCGGCCGCGCACAGATGCGGCGCCAGAACGTAGGGGTTGTCCGGGTCGAGCACGGTGGACTCCACCGGCTGGCGGAAGAGGGCGTCCGGGTGGTGGACGAGATAGGTGTCCAGCGGATCGTCCCGGGCCACGAGGATCGCGAGGGCCCCCTGCCCGCTGCGCCCGGCCCGTCCCGCCTGCTGCCACACCGACGCGCGGGTGCCGGGATAGCCCGCCAGGACGACGGCGTCCAGACCGGCCACATCCATACCGAGCTCCAGGGCGGTGGTGGCGGCGAGCCCCAGGAGTTCGCCGGAGTGCAGGGCGCGCTCCAGGGCCCGGCGCTCCTCGGGCAGATAGCCGCCCCGGTAGGCGGCCACCCGGTCCGTCAGCGAGCGGTCCAACTCGGCCAGCCGTTCCTGGGCGATCAGGGCGATCAGCTCCGCGCCCCGCCGGGAGCGTACGAAGGTCACCGTGCGGACGCCCTGGACGGCCAGATCGGTGAGCAGATCCGCGGATTCTGCGGTGGCGGTGCGGCGGACCGGGGCGCCCTGTTCACCGTGCAGCTCGGTCAGGGGCGGCTCCCAGAGGGCGAAGACGACCTCACCGCGGGGCGAGGAGTCCTCGGTGATCTCCGCGACCGGCACACCGGTCAGCCTGGCCGCCGCCACGGCGGGGTCGGCTGCCGTGGCGGAGGCGAGCAGGAAGACCGGCGAGGAGCCGTAGCGGGCGCAGACACGCCGGAGCCGACGCAGCACCTGGGCGACGTGGGAGCCGAAGACCCCCCGGTAGGTGTGGCACTCGTCGATGACGACGTAGCGCAGCGAGCGCAGGAAGGAGGACCACCGGGGGTGCCCCGGCAGGATGCCCCCGTGCAGCATGTCCGGGTTGGTGAGGACGTAGTTCGCGTACTGACGCACCCATTCGCGTTCCTCGACCGGCGTGTCGCCGTCGTAGACCGCGGGGCGGACAGCGGTGCCCAGCGGGGCGGCGAGATCGGCCACCGTGCGGCGCTGATCGGCGGCCAGCGCCTTGGTGGGCGAGAGGTACAGCGCGGTCGTGCCCCGCCCGCTGGGTTCCTCGGATCCGTCCAGCAGGGTGCTGAGGACGGGGGCCTGGTAGGCCAGGGATTTTCCGGAGGCGGTTCCAGTGGCGACCACCACCGATTCCCCGCGCAGCGCGTACTCGGCCGTACGCGCCTGGTGACCCCAGGGGCGGTCGATTCCGGCGGCCCGGATGGCCTCGATCACTTCCGGGCGGATCGGCGAAGGCCAGTCGGCATGGGTCCCGAGACGCGGGGGCAAGTGCTCCGTATGAGTGATGCGCGCGCCTCGACCCGCACCCGTGCCGAGCCGACCGAGGACAGCCCGCGGTGAGGGGCGTATGCCCGTCTGCCGCGGGAGTTGGTTGTGGGCCATCGACACCGAGTCTGTCACTGGTCTGACGGACAATGGGCTCAAGGCGTCGTGCACGCCTGCTGGTAAGTGATTGAATGCCATCGCGGCTGCCGATCCATGGGGGGCGACCGCTCGATGCAAGGTGCTGGAGGATCCGTGGACCTGTCCCTGTCGACTCGGACCGTTGGCGACCGCACGGTCGTCGAGGTCGGTGGCGAGATTGATGTATACACCGCGCCCAAGCTGCGCGAGCAGCTGGTCGAGCTTGTCAACGACGGTAGCTACCACCTGGTCGTCGACATGGAGGGCGTCGACTTTCTCGACTCCACCGGGCTCGGCGTGCTCGTCGGCGGGCTGAAGCGCGTACGAGCCCATGAGGGCTCACTGCGCCTGGTGTGCAACCAGGAGCGCATTCTCAAGATCTTCCGTATCACCGGCCTGACCAAGGTGTTCCCGATTCACACCTCGGTCGAGGACGCTGTCGCGGCGACCGACTGATCCGGTCGTCGCAGGAAGACACCGAAGGGGGAACCGGGCGTCATCGCCCGGCCCCCCCGACACGCACGCCCATACGCCCGAGGGGGATGGCATGGCCACCGTCGAACTCCGCTTCAGCGCGCTGCCCGAGCACGTCAGGACCGCCCGTCTGGTCGCTGCGGCCGTGGCGCGCCGGGCCGGAGTGGATGAGGCCGTGCTCGACGAGGTGCGACTCGCGGTCGGCGAGGCATGCACCCGTGCGGTGGGGCTCCACCTGAGCAATGGGGTGGACGCCCCGGTGCGGGTGGCGCTGACCGAGGAGGAGAAGAAGTTCTCCATCGAGATCGGCGATGAGTCCCCGACCTCGGCCGCTCTGGCCCCCGGCGCCACCGGTGGCGAGGAGGAGTCCGAGCCCGAGGGCGAGGACGAGATGGGCCTGGCCGTGATCAAGGGGCTTGTCGACGATGTCGAGGTGACGACCAGCGAGACCGGTGGAGTGATCCGGATGAGCTGGCCGACTTCCCCCGACTCCCTGGTGCCGTAGGGCGTCTGACTCGGCTTTCTGTCGCCATCACCCCGGCAAGGTGTCGGGTCGGCGGCGGCGTCGTGAGTACGGCGGCTGCGCCGTACCGCGCTGAGGTGCGCCCGCGCGCCCGTCCGTCCGTGCCCTATCGGTGGTCTGGTCGGTCCGGCCGTCTGATTAGCCCCACCGGGCTCTTGGCTGTGCCGTGACGGCGAGGGCCGTCGTCCATGGCTCGGCATCATGAATGCTCCGGCGATCGACGATCGGCGATACCGGTTGCCGCCTCTGCAGCGTTCCCGCTTACCGCTTTCCCTTCCTTCGGACCCAGATCGGCCTGAACCGGCCCCAGAACATCACCGTCGAGTCCCACCACCCGGCGCCGTAGCGCCCCGCCCCGCCTCGCTGGCCCAGGCCTCGTCGCCCCGCTGCCGCGTCTTGCCAACCCTGCGGCCCCGCCGGGCCTCGCCCCTGGCCAGTGGCCAGGCCACCGCGCGGGCCAGCCGCCCGCCGGGCCCCGCCACCCGCCGCCCTCTCGCGACCCCGCAGCCGCCGGGCCCCGCCGTCCCGCAGCCTGCCAGCCCTGCCGCCCGGCCGTCCTCCTGTGGCCCCGCCGCCTTCCGGCCCTGTCGGCCTTGCCGCCCTGCCGCCCTCCCACGACCCCGCAGCCGCCGGGCCCCGCCGTCCTGCGGGCCGACTCGCCCCGCCGTCCCCCGTCCCCGTCCCTCGTCCCGGGGGACGGGATCGGGGTGGGTTCCGGTCGCTCGTTCCGCTGATTCCGGCCTTGGGCCGTCATGACCCTCCGCGGGGTCTCGTGACCCCTCTCCGCGATCTTCCGCTTCGGTCTCCCGGCGGGCTGAGTGATCTCCCTCGTTAATGCCCTGATCAGCACTTTTCATAGCGCGCCGAGATCATTTATGGAGATCATTCGACACCCGTCAGCGAATTGTCAACCGTCCCCCTTCCGGGCGAATTCTCGGGCCTCAAACCTATTGATCTTCGCTGATGCAGGCGAATTCCCATTCCGGCGCCCTGTTTTGATCGTGTGACGCTCCCTACAATCCGTCCACATCTCGAGCTCAGGACGCCTGAGCGTGGCGGCTCTTCTGCGGTCGCAGAACTGCTGCGCGCCCATGTGCCAAACGTCAAGGAGGACGAATGGCGGGGCCTCTCACCCCTCATCAGCTGGACCTCACCCCAACCCTGGCCGCCGCAGAGCTGACCGATGACAATCGTGTGATCGTGCTGGTGATCGCCGCCGTCGCGATCGCGGCACTGGCGGTCGCGGTGGTGCTGGTACGACAAGTCCTCGCCGCCGGCGAGGGCACGGACAGCATGAAGAAGATCGCCGCGGCCGTGCAGGAAGGCGCGAATGCCTATCTCGCCCGGCAGCTGCGCACCCTCGGTGGATTCGCCGTGGTGGTGTTCTTCCTGCTCATGCTGTTGCCTGCGGACGACTGGGCGCAGCGCATCGGGCGTTCGGTGTTCTTTCTGATCGGCGCGGGATTCTCGGCGGCCACCGGCTATATCGGGATGTGGCTCGCGGTGCGCAGCAATGTGCGTGTCGCCGCGGCGGCCCGTGAAGCCACTCCCGCCGCTTCCGCCTCACCCGGCTCATCCGGCTCATCCGTCAATGGGGACTCCGCTTCCTCCTCGCCCGGCCAGCCGGCCGTGGATCTGACGGCCGTCTCGCACAAGGCGATGAAGATCGCCTTCCGGACGGGTGGCGTGGTCGGCATGTTCACCGTCGGCCTCGGCCTGCTGGGCGCCTCCTGCGTGGTGCTCGTCTACGCAGCCGACGCACCCAAGGTGCTGGAGGGCTTCGGTCTCGGTGCCGCCCTGATCGCGATGTTCATGAGGGTCGGCGGCGGCATCTTCACCAAGGCCGCCGATGTCGGCGCCGACCTCGTCGGCAAGGTCGAGCAGGGCATCCCCGAGGACGACCCGCGCAACGCCGCGACCATCGCGGACAACGTGGGCGACAACGTCGGCGACTGCGCGGGCATGGCCGCGGACCTCTTCGAGTCCTACGCCGTGACCCTGGTGGCCGCGCTGATCCTCGGCAAGGCCGCGTTCGGTGACTCCGGACTGGCCTTCCCGCTGCTCGTCCCGGCCATCGGTGTGATCACCGCCATGATCGGGATCTTCGCGGTGGCTCCGCGCCGCTCGGACCGCAGCGGGATGACCGCCATCAACCGCGGCTTCTTCATCTCCGCGGTGATCTCGATGGTGCTGGTGGCGGTCGCGGTCTTCGTGTACCTGCCGTCCAGCTACGCCGATCTCGACGGGGTCACCGACCGCGAGATCCTCGGCCACAGCGGGGACCCGCGGGTCCTCGCGCTGGTCGCCGTCGCGATCGGCATCGTGCTGGCCGCGCTCATCCAGCAGCTCACCGGCTACTTCACCGAGACCACCCGGCGTCCCGTCCGGGACATCGGCAAGACCTCGCTGACCGGCCCGGCTACCGTGGTGCTCTCCGGAATCTCGATCGGTCTGGAGTCCGCCGTCTACTCGGCGGTGCTGATCGGGCTCAGCGTCTACGGCGCGTTCCTGCTCGGCGGCAGCTCGATCATGCTGGCGCTGTTCGCGGTCGCGCTGGCCGGTACCGGTCTGCTGACCACCGTCGGCGTCATCGTCGCGATGGACACCTTCGGTCCGGTCTCCGACAACGCGCAGGGCATCGCCGAGATGTCCGGTGATGTCCAGGGCGCGGGCGCCCAGGTGCTCACCGACCTGGACGCGGTCGGCAACACCACCAAGGCGATCACCAAGGGCATCGCGATCGCGACGGCGGTGCTCGCCGCGGCCGCGCTCTTCGGCTCGTACCGTGATGCCATCGCCGAGGCCATCGACGATGTACATGTGAGCGTGGCCGGTGAGATGAATCTCAGCCTGGACATCTCGCAGCCCAACAACCTGGTCGGGCTCGTCCTCGGCGCCGCCGTCGTCTTCCTCTTCTCGGGGCTGGCGATCAACGCGGTGTCGCGGTCGGCCGGTGCGGTGGTCTTCGAGGTGCGCCGGCAGTTCCGTGAGAAGCCCGGGATCATGGACTACAGCGAGACCCCGGAGTACGGACGGGTCGTCGACATCTGCACCAAGGACGCGCTGCGCGAACTGGCCACTCCGGGTCTGCTCGCGGTCCTCGCGCCCATCGCCGTCGGCTTCACCTTCGGGGTCGGCGCGCTCGGCTCCTTCCTGGCCGGGGCGATCGGCACCGGCACCCTGATGGCCGTCTTCCTCGCGAACTCCGGCGGGGCCTGGGACAACGCGAAGAAGCTGGTCGAGGACGGGCACCACGGCGGAAAGGGCAGCGAGGCCCATGCCGCCACGGTGATCGGCGACACGGTCGGCGACCCGTTCAAGGACACCGCGGGCCCGGCGATCAACCCGCTGCTGAAGGTGATGAACCTGGTGGCGCTGCTGATCGCCCCGGCGGTGGTGAAGTTCTCGTACGGCGATGACGCCAGTCCGGGACTGCGCGCGGTCATCGCGGTGGCCGCCGTCATGATCATCGTCGGAGCGGTCTACATCTCCAAGCGGCGCGGAATCGCCGTGGGTGATGAAGGCAACTCCGAGCGCGTGGCCAAGTCGGCCGACGCGGCGGTGGTTTCCTGACCCCGGGGTCGGCCACGGGGCTCTGAGAGTCCCCACGACGTGCGGGCGGGTGGTGTGCACCGGCACACCGTCCGCCCGCACGCATGTCCGTCCGAGGTCGCTCCGTGGAGTGAGGCAGACAGCACACATGGCTTGATGCAAATGGCTTCAAAAAGGTTCATACAGGATGCTCGCCCGGCGGTCTCCGCCGGATCGCCGTGTATGTTCCGGGGCCGAGAGCCATGGAAGGGACCAATCCGGTGAACAAGAAGCTAGTGGCGGCGCTGTCCGGCGGTGCGGCACTCGTCGTGGCGCTGACTGGTTGCGGCGGCAACGACGATGAGGGCGACAAGAAGGTCAACGACTGGGCCAAGTCGGTCTGCGACGAGGTGCAGCCGCAGCTGAAGAAGATTCAGGGGGCCAACGCCTCGATCCAGGCGGCCGCCGACGAGCAGGACTCCAAGAAGCTCCAGCAGACGGACTCCAAGGCGTTCCAGCAGATCTCCGAGTCGTACGCGTCGCTGGCCAAGGCCGTGCAGAAGGCGGGTCCGCCGCCGGTCGACAACGGTGAGACCACCCAGAAGCAGGCCGTCAAGGAGCTCAACTCCACCTCCGTGGCCTACAAGGAGCTCCAGACGAGCGTCGACAAGCTCGACACCTCGGACAAGTCGAAGTTCGCCGAGGGGCTCAAGGGCGTCGCCGACGAGCTCGACAAGCTCAGCAAGTCCGGTGACAAGGCCCTCCAGAAGCTCCAGGAGGGCGACGTCGGCACGGCGATGGCCAAGCAGCCCGGCTGCCAGAAGCCGAAGGCGCCGGGCGGTACGGCCACCCAGTCCTGACCGCGATCCGGCACCTGACCTTCCACCAGGGGCGTTCGCCGTGGCGTGGTGCCCGGGAGGAAATCCCCGGCACCACGCCATCGCTGTCGGCCCGTCAGTGCCGTCGGCCCCGCTGGTGACACCGGCCGTCGTGGCGCGCGTCGTCGTCGGTCGTCGCGGGCTGTCGGTGATTGCCCCGACAATGGGGGCGTGAGTACGCAGCAGCCTCCGTTCCGCCTCCCCGCCGCCGACCCCGCGCGCACCGCGCGTCTCCGCGACGCGCTGTCGGCCGCCTCCTTCACCGCCGACGGTCTGCTGGATCTGCTCGGCGCGTCCGCCTACGCCGCCCTGGCCCGCAGCGAGACCGTCCCGGCGCTCCGCGCCACCCGCGGTGACTCCTCGCTCGAGACGCTGGTGCGCCTCTTCCTCCTCCAGCGCCCGGCGCCGTATCCGAGGGCGTCCGCGGCCCTGCCCGTCGAGGACTGCCTCGCCGACGGCTGGCTGATGCGGGACGGCGACGAGGTGCGTGCCACCGTCGACGTACGGCCGTACGGCGGGCCGGAGGGCCAGGACTGGTGGATCGTCTCCGACCTCGGCTGCGCGGTCGGCGGCGCGGGCGGTATCGGCGGACCCGGCGGTGAGCGGAGCGCCGTGGACCGCTCCCAGCTCGTGCTCGGAGTCGGCGGCGCCTCCACCACACTCGCCGGGCTCACCCTGCGCACCCCGGTCGGCCGCGCCCTCGACCTCGGCACCGGCTCCGGGATCCAGGCGCTGCACGCGAGCGGTCACGCCACCCGGGTGACCGCCACCGACCCCAATCCGCGCGCCCTGGCCATCGCCCGGCTGACCCTCGCCCTCTCCGGCGCGCCGGAGCCCGATCTGCGCGAGGGCTCGCTCTTCGAGCCGGTGGACGGTGAGCGGTACGACCTGATCGTGTCCAATCCGCCGTTCGTGATCTCCCCGCGCTCCCCGGAGGACTCCCGGCTGGTCTACCGGGACGGCGGGATGGCCGGGGACGAGCTGTGCCGCACCCTGGTCCGGCAGTCCGCGGACCACCTCACCGACGGCGGCTGGTGCCAGCTGCTGGCCAACTGGCAGCACATCGAGGGCGAGGACTGGCGCGAGCGGCTGGCCTCCTGGGTGCCGGGCGGCTGTGACGCCTGGATCGTGCAGCGCGAGGTGCAGGACATCACCCAGTACACCGAGCTGTGGCTGCGTGACGCGGGTGAGCACCTGGCCGGGCCGGAGGCGTACGCGGCACGGTACGACGCCTGGCTGGACGAGTTCGAGGCGCGCGGCACCAAGGGCGTCGGCTTCGGCTGGATCACTCTGCGCAAATCCGGCGCCGACCGGCCGTCGGTGACCGTGGAGGAGTGGCCGCACCCGGTCGAGCAGCCGCTCGGCGATGCGGTCGCCGCCCACTTCGCCCGGCAGGACTTCCTGCGCGCGACCGACGACGCCGCGCTGCTGGCCGGTCGCTTCCGGCTGGCGGACGAGGTGGTCCAGGAGCAGGTGGGACTGCCCGGGGCGGAGGACCCGGAGCACGTGGTGCTGCGGCAGAACCGCGGGATGCGGCGGGCCACGAAGGTCGACACGGTCGGCGCGGGTTTCGCCGGGGTCTGCGACGGCACGCTCAGCGCGGGCCGGATCCTGGACGCCATCGCCCAGCTGCTCGGGGAGGACCCGGTGGTGCTGCGTGACCGCACCCCGGAGTCCATCCGGCTCCTGGTCGGACAGGGCTTCCTGGAGCCGGTCGGGCCCGAGGACACCGACGGCCCCGGTGGCTCCGCGGACGGCACCGGCGGCGCGGGCGCCGGGGAGCCGGCGGTCTGACCGGGGCGTACGGCCCGGCGGGCCCGCCGGAGGCGCCCCGGGGGCGCGCCCGGGCGGGGCGTGCGCCGGGGCGCCCACCGCGCACCCCCGCCCCGTCTGGCAGGAACCTGCCGGGCCGGGGCGTACGGGACACCCGGACGGCCCCCGGTGTACGGCCTGTACGGGATGTACCGCGATGGGTGACCGCCGGGGCCCGTCCCCACGGCGCCCCCGGACCGTCCCGCCGGCCCGCCGGGCCCGGAGCGGAACACTCCGTGCGAATGCCCCGGCGGAGGCCGCTGAACATGGCCGAAAAGGCCGGTCGCGCGCTGTTCACCCGGGGTTCGCGTGGACGCCTTCCGCGCGTGCCACGATCCGCCCATGGAGAGCGGACCTGCGATCTTCGCCGGAACGGCATTCGTGTTGTTCGGCGCCGCGCTGCTGCTGTGGGTGGTGGCGCGAATGCGGCTGCGACAGCCGGTCGCGCACGGTGTGAGCCCTGTCGCTTCCACGGCGCTCTCCCTTCTCTTCGGCATCGCCGCGCTCGGCGGCGGGATCTGGTGCCTGGGTTACGCCTGACAGGGCCTTCCGCGGTGGCTTGTGCCGGTCCGGGCGGCAGACAGGACGCTTGTCGGGTTACCGTTCGAGTGGCGTTGCGGGCTTTTTCCGTTTGACACGGGGGCGGGAGGTACCGTCACACTCCGCAGCGTCACCGAAGAGGTGACCGTGTACGCGTTACCCGCGCTGCAGTGCCCGTTCACCGAGGCGTCGACCGGAGAGAAGAGCGAAGTTGTCCCCGACCACCAGCGAGACCGCGCAGGGCGGCCGCCGACTCGTCATCGTCGAGTCGCCCGCCAAGGCGAAGACGATCAAGGGCTATCTCGGCCCGGGATACGTGGTCGAGGCCAGCGTCGGGCACATCCGGGACCTGCCGAACGGCGCGGCCGAGGTCCCCGACAAGTACACCGGCGAGGTCCGGCGGCTCGGTGTGGACGTCGACCATGACTTCCAGCCGGTCTATGTCGTCAACGCGGATAAGAAGAGCCAGGTCAAGAAGCTCAAGGAGCTGCTCGCCGAATCCGACGAGCTCTTCCTCGCCACCGATGAGGACCGCGAGGGCGAGGCCATCGCATGGCACCTCCAGGAGGTCCTCAAGCCCAAGGTCCCGGTCCGCCGGATGGTCTTCCACGAGATCACCAAGGACGCGATCCGCGAGGCCGTGGCCAATCCGCGCGAGCTGAACCAGCGCCTGGTCGACGCCCAGGAGACCCGCCGGATCCTCGACCGCCTCTACGGCTACGAGGTCTCGCCGGTCCTGTGGAAGAAGGTCATGCGTGGTCTGTCCGCGGGCCGTGTGCAGTCCGTGGCCACCCGCCTCGTCGTCGAGCGCGAGCGCGAGCGCATCGCCTTCCGCTCCGCCGAGTACTGGGACCTGACCGGCACTTTCGCCACCGGCCGCACCGGTGACGCCACCGATCCGGGCACCTTCGGCGCCCGCCTGAGCACCGTCGACGGCCGCCGGGTCGCCCAGGGCCGCGACTTCACCTCGACCGGGCAGCTCAAGGACGGCTCGAACGTCCTCCACCTGGACGAGGAGAACGCGCGCTCCCTGGCCGCGGCCCTCGCCGACACCGCCTTCACGGTGCGGTCCGTCGAGTCCAAGCCGTACCGCCGCTCGCCGTACGCCCCGTTCCGCACCACCACCCTCCAGCAGGAGGCCAGCCGGAAGCTGGGCTTCGGTGCGAAGGCCACCATGCAGGTGGCGCAGAAGCTGTACGAGAACGGCTTCATCACCTATATGCGTACCGACTCCACCACCCTGTCGGACACGGCGGTGGCGGCGGCGCGGGCGCAGGTCACCCAGCTCTACGGGGCGGACTACCTGCCGGACAAGCCGCGCTCCTACGCGGGCAAGGTCAAGAACGCCCAGGAGGCGCACGAGGCCATCCGTCCCTCGGGGGACCGCTTCCGCACTCCGGCGGAGACCGGTCTGTCCGGCGACCAGTTCCGGCTCTACGAGCTGATCTGGAAGCGGACCGTCGCCTCCCAGATGAAGGACGCGGTCGGCCAGTCCGTCACCGTCAAGATCGGCGGGCGGGCGAGCGACGGCCGGGACGCGGAATTCTCCGCCTCCGGCAAGACGATCACCTTCCACGGCTTCATGAAGGCCTATGTGGAGGGCGCGGACGACCCGAACGCCGAGCTTGACGACCGCGAGCGGCGGCTGCCGCAGGTCGCCGAGGGCGACCGGCTCGCCGCCGAGGAGATCACCGCCGACGGCCACGCCACCAAGCCCCCGGCCCGCTACACCGAGGCGTCGCTGGTCAAGGAGCTCGAAGAGCGCGAGATCGGCCGCCCCTCGACCTACGCGTCGATCATCGGCACGATCCTCGACCGCGGCTACGTCTTCAAGAAGGGCACCGCGCTGGTGCCGTCCTTCCTGAGCTTCGCCGTGGTCAACCTGCTGGAGAAGCACTTCGGCCGGCTGGTCGACTACGACTTCACCGCCAAGATGGAGGACGACCTCGACCGCATCGCCCGCGGTGAGGCCCAGGCCGTGCCGTGGCTCAAGCGCTTCTACTTCGGCGAGACCGCCGAAGGCCGCGCGGGTGCCGCCGCCGAAGCCGGGAACGGCGACGGCGACCACCTCGGCGGCCTCAAGGAGCTGGTCACCGACCTGGGCGCGATCGACGCCCGCGAGGTCTCCTCGTTCCCGGTCGGCGAGGGCATCGTGCTGCGCGTCGGCCGCTACGGCCCCTACGTGGAGCGGCCCTCCGAGACCGAGGGCCAGACCGGCCACCGCGCGGACGTCCCCGACGACCTGCCGCCGGACGAGCTGACCGTGGCGTTCGCCGAGGAACTGCTCGCCAAGCCGAGCGGTGACTTCGAACTGGGTCCCGACCCGGAGACCGGCCGCATGATCGTGGCCAAGGACGGCCGCTACGGCCCGTACGTCACCGAGGTGCTGCCCGAGGACACCCCGAAGACCGGCAAGAACGCGGTCAAGCCGCGTACCGCGTCGCTCTTCAAATCGATGGCCCTGGACACCGTCACCCTGGCGGACGCGCTCAAGCTGATGTCGCTGCCGCGCGTGGTCGGCGCCGACCCCGAGGGCACCGAGATCACCGCGCAGAACGGCCGCTACGGCCCGTACCTGAAGAAGGGCACGGACTCGCGGTCGCTCGAGACCGAGGACCAGATCTTCAACATCACCCTCGACGAGGCGCTGGCGATCTACGCCCAGCCCAAGCAGCGCGGCCGGGCCGCCGCCAAGCCGCCGCTGAAGGAGCTGGGCACCGACCCGGTCAGCGAGAAGCCGGTGGTGGTGAAGGACGGCCGGTTCGGCCCGTACGTCACCGACGGCGAGACCAACGCGACGCTGCGCCGCGACGACGACGTCGAGACCATCACGCCCGAGCGCGGCTTCGAGCTGCTCGCGGAGAAGCGCGCCAAGGGCCCGGCGAAGAAGACCGCCAAGAAGACGACGGCGAAGAAGACGGCCGCGAAGAAGACCACGGCGGCCAAGAAGACGACGGCGAAGAAGACCGCCGCCAAGAAGACGGCCGCGAAGAAGACCACGACCACGGCCAAGAAGACCGCCGCGAAGAAGACCACGGCGGCCAAGAACTCGGCGGCCAACGCCGAATAGTCCCGGCTCATTTCGCCGCAAGCCACGCGCCCCCGCCCGTTTGTTCGGGCGGGGGCGCGTGGCTTTACGCGATCCGGATAGGCTGGCGGGATGACGCGAGAGCAGCCAACGGACGTGACCCCCACCACATCCGGCGCACTGGCCGCGGACTCCCGCGAGCGTGCCGTACGGGCACTGCTGCGCTATCCGCCGCTGCGGCGGCTGTGGAGTGCGCAACTCGTCGGCGGCGCCGGAGACGCGCTCGCCGTGCTGGTGCTCGTCCTGCTGTCGCTGCAGGCGTCCGTCTCGGCGGGCTCCTTCGGCGGCGGCTACCGCGGCGCGGCCCTGGCCGTCGCCGCGATCCTGGGCGTGCGGATGCTGGCGACCGTGCTCTTCGGCGCGGTCCTGCTCGGCCCCGTCTCCTCGCTGCTCGCGCCCGCCGGCCCGTTGGACCGCCGCTGGACCATGATCGGTGCGGATGGGGTGCGGCTGGTCCTGCTGCTCATCGCGCCGCTGTGGATCGAGTGGACGCCGGGCGACGCCATCGCCTGGCTGCTCGTCACCGGCTTCGTCGTGGGCGTCGCCGAACGCTTGTGGACCGTCGCCAAGGACGACGCGGCCCCCGCGCTGCTCCCGGCGCCGCCCGCCGAGGGCGCGGCCGTGCGTCCGCTGCCCGACCACCTCGACGCGCTGCGCAGGCTCTCACTGCGCACCACCTTCCTGACGCTGCCGCTGGCCGCGGCCGGACTGCTCGTCGTCACGCTCTTCGGACGGCTGCTGGGCACCGGCGTGGAGTGGTTCCACGACCACCAGGCCGCGCTGGGCTCGTACGTCGGCGCCGGACTCTTCGCCGCGTCCATCTCGATCCTCTACTTCGTCGAGCTGCCCGCCGCACAGACGCCGCGCACCCGCTCGCCCCTCGAGGGGCTGCGCCGTCCGCGTGCCGCGTCCGGCAGCGGCGCCGACAAGGGCCGCACCGGCGCCGTGCCGCTGCTGGTGCTGTCCTGCGCCGGAGTGGCGGCCGCGATCGCCGCGGCCGTCGGCGTCGCCGCGCTCCAGGCGGTCGACCTCGGCGGCGGCCCGGTCGGCTACTCGCTGCTCGTCCTGGTCCTCAGCGGTGGTCCCGCGCTCGGCATCCGCTGGGCGCCGCACGTCCTCCCGGGGCTCTCCCGGCGCCGGCTGCTGGCGCTGTCGATCGCGCTGACCGGACTGGCGCTGCTCGCCGCGGGCCTGGTGCACGACGCCACCACGGTCCTGATGATCACGCTGATCGCCGGACTGGCGGCCGGGGTCGCCGCGTACACCGGCCACGCCCTCCTGGACCAGGAGTCCGAGGAGGCCCGCCGCCCCCGGATGACCGAGCACCTGCACGCGGTGGTCCGCGTCTTCGTCGGACTCGGCGCGGTCATCGCCCCGCTGCTCGCCGCCGTCATCGGGCCGCACCGGCTCGGCGAGGGCGAGTGGGTCTTCGCCCACGGCGGCGCGGCGTTCACCCTGATGCTCGTCGGCGCGCTGCTGCTGCCCGTCGCCGCGCTCGTCCTCGGCCGCACCGACGACCGGCAGGGCGTTCCGCTGCGGCGCGATCTGCGGGACGCGCTGCGCGGCAGGAGCCAGGCCGAGGCCCCGGCCGCCACCGGCTTCTTCATCGCCGTCGAGGGCGGTGACGGAGCGGGTAAGTCCACGCAGGTGGAGGCGCTGGCCGAGTGGGTCAGGGCCAAGGGCCACGAGGTCGTGGTCACCCGTGAGCCGGGCGCGACCGCCATCGGCAAGCGGCTCCGCTCGATCCTGCTCGACGTCTCGTCCGCCGGGATCTCCCACCGCGCGGAGGCGCTGCTGTACGCGGCGGACCGCGCGGAACACGTCGACTCGGTGGTCCGTCCGGCCCTGGAGCGCGGCGCGGTCGTCATCTCCGACCGCTACATCGACTCGTCCGTCGCCTACCAGGGCGCGGGCCGCGACCTCTCCGCGACCGAGATCGCCCGGATCTCGCGGTGGGCGACCGACGGTCTGGTGCCGCATCTGACGGTGCTGCTGGACGTCTCGCCGGAGACCGCGCGCGAGCGCTTCACCGAGGCCCCGGACCGGCTGGAGTCCGAGCCTGCCGAGTTCCACCAGCGGGTGCGGTCCGGCTTCCTGGCCCTGGCCGCCGCCGACCCCGCCCGCTACCTCGTGGTGGACGCCGGGCAGCAGCCCGAGGCGGTCACCTCCGTGGTGCGCCACCGGCTGGACCAGATGCTGCCGCTGTCCGAGGCGGAGGTGAAGGCCCAGGAGGAGGCGCGCAAGGCCGCCGAGGAGGAGGCCCGCCGCAAGGCCGAGGAAGAGGCCGCCCGCAAGGCGGAGGAGGAGCGGCTGGAGCGCGAGCGCCAGGAGGCGCTGGCCAAGGCGCGCGCCGAGGAGGAGGAGCGCAAGCGCCGCGAGCTGGAGGAGGCGCGGCAGCGCGAGGCCGAACGGCAGGCGGAGGCGGCTCGCAAGCGTGCCGAGGACGCGCGCCGGCGGGCCGAGGAGGACCGCAAGCGCATCGAGGCCGAGGACCGTGCCCGGGCCGCCGAGGAGGAGCGCCGCCGCGCCCAGGCCGAGGCGGAGGCCCAGCAGCGGGCCGAGACGGAGGCCCGCCGCCGCGAGGAGCAGCGCAAGGCGGAGGAGGCGCTGCTCCGGGCGGAGCAGGCCCGGATGGCGGCGGACGCCGCGAGCGCCGCCCCGGCCGACGCGCCGACCGTGGAGACCCAGACTCCGGCCGCACCGCCGGTCCCGCCCGCGCCCCCGGCCCGCCCGGAGCGCGACGGCGGCGATGACGCGCCGGGCGCCGCGGAGTCCGCGGCCGGACCGGACTCGACCGAGACCGTCCAGACGCCGCGCGTGGACCCGCGGACCGCGGTCACCGGCCACGGTGCCCCGGCCCGGGACGCGGACGAGACGGCGGTGCTGCCGCCGGTCCGCCCGCAGCAGGGCCCGGACGCCGACGAGACGACCGTCCTGCCGAAGGCGTCCGGCGCGCCGGAGCCGTCGGGCGCGGCCGATGAGACGGCCGTGCTGCCGTCCGTAGGGGACGAGCGGTCCGCCGATCCGGCGGACCGGGTCCCGCCGTGGATGTTCCGCGACGAGGACGGGCAGACCCACGGGAACGAGCGCACCCGCGAGATGCCGCAGTACGGACAGGGCCACGGCGAGAGCCACGCCCCGTCGGAGGACCAGGACGCCTCCTCGGCTTCGCGCCGCAAGCGCCGCCGCCCGGAGTGGGCGGAGGAGACCCCGCTGGACGATCTGCCGACGCTGGCCGACGAACTGCTCGGCCCGCACGACGACGAGGACGGCAGGCGCCGCCGCTGACGGCGGCCGGACCGCCGGACGGCGGGGCGGGAAGCCCTGTCGGGAGGCCCGTGGCGCGGCTCCGGCCGCCCCGCGGGCCTCCCGCGTTCCTGCCCGGCCGTGGATCCGGGTGTCCGAGGGGTGGCCCACAATGGGATGCGGTCAGTGGGATGCGTTGAGCACGAGGGGCGGAGGCAGCCATGGCGGTGTGGGACGACCTGGTCGGGCAGGACCGGGTGGCGGTCCAGCTCTCGGCTGCCGCGCGGGACGCGGACGCCCTGGTCACCGCGGCGGCGGGGCACGCTGACGCGGCCGCCGGGCCGGGCGGGGCGTCGAGGATGACCCACGCCTGGCTGTTCACCGGCCCGCCCGGCTCCGGCCGGGCCACCGCCGCGCGCGCCTTCGCCGCCGCGCTCCAGTGCGTCGGTCCCGACCGGGCGCTGGGCGGCGAGCCGGGCTGCGGATTCTGCGACGGCTGCCACACCGCCCTGGTCGGCACCCATGCCGATGTGGAGGTGGTGCGCACGGATCAGCTCACCATCGGCGTCAAGGAGACCCGCGAACTGGTCCGGCGGGCCCAGCTTTCGCCCGCGGGCGGCCGGTGGCAGGTGATCGTCCTGGAGGACGCCGACCGGCTCACCGAGGGCGCGGGCAATGTGCTGCTCAAGGCGATCGAGGAGCCCGCGCCACGCACCGTGTGGCTGCTGTGCGCGCCCTCGCTGGAGGATGTGCTGCCCACGATCCGCTCCCGCTGCCGTCTGCTGACCCTCCGCACACCTCCGGTGGACGCCGTCGCCGACGTCCTCGTCCGCCGTGACGGCATCGACCCCGAGCGGGCCGCCTCCGCCGCCCGCGCGACCCAGGGTCATATCGACCGCGCCCACCGCCTGGCCACCGACGAGCGGGCCCGCACCCGCCGCGCCGCGGTCCTGCGGCTGCCGCTGCGCGTGGACGACGTGGGCGCCTGCCTCAAGGCGGCGCAGGAGCTGATCGACGCCGCGGCCGAGGACGCCAAGCAGGTCGCCGAGGAGGTCGACACCAAGGAGACCGAGGAGCTGCGCGCCGCCCTGGGCGCCGCCGCCGGTACGGGCGGACGGCTGCCGCGCGGTACGGCCGGGGCCATGAAGGATCTCCAGGACCGCCAGAAGCGCCGGGCCACCCGTACCCAGCGCGACAGCCTCGACCAGGCGCTGACCGATCTCATCGGCTTCTACCGGGATGTGCTGGCGCTCCAGTTGGGCTCCCAGGTCGCGCTGGCCAACACCGATGTGCGGGACGCGCTGGAGAGGGTCGCGTCGGGTTCGAAGCCGGAGCGGACGCTGCGCCGCATCGAGGCGGTCACCGCGTGCCGTCAGGCCCTGGACCGCAATGTGGCGCCGCTGCTGGCGGTCGAGGCGATGACCATGGCGCTGCGCGCGGGCTGAGCCGCGTCCGGACGCCGTGTGGACATCTGCGGCCGTGCGGACGTCCGCGGTCGTGTCACTCGTACGGGTTCGACGCCGCGCGCATGGAGCGTAGTCAAATGGATACGCTCCGTGAGGGGCCTCCCGGTCCGGCCCGGGCGCGACGCGCTCGGTGACGGCCGCCCGTGATCCCCGTGTCCGCGACCGCGAACCGAGGGACCAGCCGATGGACATCAGCCGCCGCACGCTCCGCACACTCGGCACCGCGTTCGCAGCCGCTGCCCTGCTGTTCTCCGGCTGTTCCTCCGGTCCGTCGTCGAGCGCCGCCGCCCAGCCGCCGCCCAGCGTCCCGGCCGCCCTCAAGCCGTATTACGAACAGGACCTGCGATGGCGCACCTGCGGTGGCGCGGGCTTCGAATGCGCCACGCTCAGAGCCCCGCTGGACTACGCCCGGCCGGGCCGGGGCCACGATCTGAAGCTGGCGGTCTCCCGCAAGAAGGCCACCGGCTCCGCGGAGCGGCTGGGCTCGCTGCTGGTCAACCCGGGCGGTCCCGGCGGCTCCGCCATCGGCTATCTCCAGAGCTACGCCGCGATCGGCTATCCGCAGCGGGTGCGCGACCGGTACGACATGGTGGCGATGGATCCGCGCGGCGTCGCCGGCAGCGAGCCCGTCCGCTGTCTGAGCGACCGGCAGATGGACGCCTACACCCAGACCGACCAGACGCCCGACGCGCCCGCCGAGACCAGCCGACTGGTCGCCGCCTACAAGAAGTTCGCCCGCGGCTGCGCCGACCGCTCCGGCAAGATCCTCGCCCATGTCTCCACGGTCGAGGCGGCCCGCGACATGGACCTGCTGCGCGCGGCCCTCGGCGACCGGCGCCTGACCTACGTGGGCGCCTCCTACGGCACATTCCTCGGCGCCACCTACGCCGATCTCTTCCCCTCCCGCGTCGGCCGTCTCGTCCTCGACGGCGCCCTCGACCCCTCGCTCCCCTCCCGGCGGATGAACCTCGACCAGACCGCCGGGTTCGAGACCGCCTTCACCGCCTTCGCCGAGGACTGCGTCCGGCGCGAGCGCTGCCCCCTCGGCACCCGCTCGGTCGCGGACGCCCGAGACCGCCTCGGCGCCTTCTTCACCCGCCTTGACTCCCACCCCGTGTCCACCGGCGGCTCCCGCCGCCTGGGCGAGTCCCTGGCCACCACCGGCGTGATGGCCGCGATGTACGACGAAAGCTCCTGGCCCCAGCTGCGCACCGCACTCCGCGCCGCCCTGCGCGGTGAGGGCGGCGGTCTGCTGAACCTCGCCGACCTCTACTACGAGCGCGACACCGACGGCTCCTACGCCAACCTCATGTACGCCAACCCCGCCGTCAACTGCCTTGATCTGCCCGCCGCGTTCCGCACCCCGGCGGAGGTCGAGAAGTCCCTCGACGCCTTCGAGAAAGCGTCCCCCGCCTTCGGTCGCGCCCTGGCCTGGTCCGCCCTGAACTGCGCCTACTGGCCCGTCCCCGCGACCGGCCGCCCCCAGGTCCTCGACGCCAAGGGGGCGGCCCCCATCCTGGTCGTCGGCACCACCCGTGACCCGGCCACTCCCTACGCCTGGGCCCGCTCACTGGCCCGCCAGCTCTCCTCCGCCACCCTGCTCACCTACGAGGGCGACGGCCACACCGCCTACGGCCGCGGCAGCCGCTGCATCGACGACGCGATCAACACCTACCTCGTCTCCGGCCGCCCTCCCGCCCCCCAGAAGCGCTGCCGCTGACCAGCCCGAACGCCCCTTGCGGGGCCCCCACCCGGCCCCGTACGGAGCACCCCTCGAAACTGTGTAGACTTGGCCGCGCTGCTGATGCCAGTCTGGCCACGCAGCATGCCGCCTTAGCTCAGTCGGCCAGAGCGACGCACTCGTAATGCGTAGGTCAAGGGTTCGATTCCCTTAGGCGGCTCATCTGAAGCCCAGGTCACCTCATCGGTGACCTGGGCTTTTGCGTATCTCGATATTCCCCCTGGTCCGCCCGCGGCGCGGGGGCCCTATGGCGGCCCCCGCGCCCGCCGTCCTTACGCGCCTTTCAGATGGCGCATGAGGCGTTCGAAGTCCTGCCAGCCCGACAGGTCGCCCGGATCGCCCGGGAGCGGGTAGTAGAGGGCGGGGCGGGATGCCGGGCCGAGGGGGAGCGGGGGGTCGGCGAGGGGGGTGCGGCGGGCGCGGTCGGCCGGCAGCTCGCGGACCTCTTCCGGTCCGAGTACGAACGCCAGCGGGACGCCGGGGCCTTCGAAGCGTGGCGGGACCATCAGGTCCCGGCGCGCCTTGCGGAGCTGGAGCAGCATCGACTGGAGGTGGTGACGGGTTGCCAGGATCTCCGCGACCCGGGGGAGGGCCTCCAGCGGGGGCTCCTCATCGGGCCCGTAGCCGAAGGCGAGTGTGACGTCCTCCTCCACGCCCCCCGTCGTACGGCTGACGCGGACCGTGGCCAGAGCCGGGCGGTCGGGGCTGCCGACGACCACGAGCCAGGTGGGTTCGGGCGCCCGGTCGTGGGCGAGGTCCGTCAACTGGCGTACGGACCACGGGAGGTTGGCCGGTTCCGCGGTGCCCCAGCCCGCCGGGGGTTCCCCGGTCAGTTCGCGCCAGACCGACTCCAGGGCACCGCCCAGGACCAGACGGTCGTCGGCGGGGTGGACGGTGCGGAAGGTGACGGCGAGCTGGCGCTCGCCGGTGTCGGCGAACGCCCGGTAGGCGTCGGCCACCGGGGTGTCCGGGTCCTCGGGGGTGGCGTCCTCCGGGGCGACCGGGGCGAACAGGCCGTTCTGCCAGCGCAGTACGGCACCGGAGAGCCCGTCGTAGTAGCCCTCCTTCTCGTCCTGGACGACCCAGCGCGAGGGCCACCCGCCGAGGCTGGTGCGGACCGCGGGGGAGAGCCGGGCCCCGGGCGGGGTGACGATCTGGAGGCCGAGTTCGGCGCGGGCGGTGGCGCGCAGCGCGTCCGAGAGCCAGGCCGTCATCGCGATCACCGGCCGGTCCTGGATGACGACGGCGACCTTGTCGGTGAGCACGTCGACCGCGGGCTGTGCCGCCGCGGGCGCCGGTGCCACGCCCACCTCATCCGACGCCACCACGGCCAGGGAACCGGCGGCCTCCGGCGGCCAGACCGAACCGCCGGACAGGGACGCGAGCCGGGCGGCGAAGGTGCCCGCGAGCCGTTCGGCCTCCTCGACCCCGGTGGTGGCGCGTGCCTCGGTCCACCAGAACGGCACCGGGGGTGCGGTGGCCCCGAGCAGCCGCTCGGCCTCTCCCGCCACCTGGACGAGCACCGGTGACTCCACGGAGACCAGGGGACGCCCCTGCGGGTCGCAGAGCTGGACGACGGCGTCCTCGCCCGTCGTCCCGACCAGCTTGTCGGGGCCTCCGGAGAGCAGCCCCGCGAGCACGCTCAGCGGGGCGGGCATCTGCTGCGTCAGGGTGATGACGTCCTTGGTCATGGGGTCCTGTCCGGTCCTTCCTCGGTCGTGAATATCCGTGACGCCCAGGGCGCGTGGGGCGCCAGAGGCACCGCGGGTGTGGTGTCAGCCGTCGGTGTGCACCGTCTGGATCAGCCGGTCCGGCCGCCCCCGCTGGATCAGCACGCCGCGCCCCGCGGGCCGCTGCGCGGCGTACACCCCAGGGAACAGCTGCCCCTCGCTCCGGTCGCCCGCCATGACGAGCGCCGAGGCGCCCGATTCGCGCAGGCCCAGCACCAGCGGTTCGTACATTCCGCGCGAGGCGCCCGCGACCCGGCGGGTCAGGACGAAGTGGAGGCCGATGTCGACCGCGGACGGGACGTACGGCAGGAACGGCGCGAGCGGCGCCTGCCCCGCCGTGGTCAGCACGTCGTAGTCGTCGACCAGGACCACGATCCGCGGACCGCTGCCCCAACTGCCGGGCTCCAGGTCCCCGGTGTCCGCGGTGTCGTCGGGGAGCCGCTTCTCCAGCTCGCCGGCGATTCCCGCGGCCAGCCCTCCGCACATCCGTGCGTTGTACGCGTACCCGCCGCGGAACTCCTCCGGGATGGCGCCGCGCAGCCCGCGCCGCGGGTCCATCACCGCGAACACCAGGTCGTCCTCGCCGTGGCGCTCGATGAGACCGTGCGCGATGGTCTTGAGGAGATTGGTCTTGCCGCATTCGCTGTCGCCCAGCACCAGGAGGTGCTGATCGTGCGCGAAGAGGTCGAGGGTCACGGGCGCCAGCGCCGACTGGTCCAGGCCGATGGGCACGCGCGTGGGCTCGGCGGCCAGGCCCGGCAGCAGCCGCGGTTCCAGGACGTGCGGCAGCACCCGCACCGGCTGGGCCACCTCACCGCTCCAGGTGGCGCGCACCGAGCGGGCGGTGCGCTCCAGGACGGCGCCCAGGTCGGCGGTGTCGGCGAGCCCGTCGGTGCGGGCCAGCGCCACCTGCGCGAAGAGCTTGCCGTCGGTGAGCACGCGGCCGGGTTCGTCGGGCGCCAGCGTCTGCGCCAGCTTCCGGTCGATGCTGGACTCGCTCGGATCGTTCAGCCGCAGCTCGATGCGGGTGCCGAAGGTGGACTGGGTGGCGATCCGGACGTCGTTCCAGCGCAGCATGGCCGCCACGACGTGGATCCCGTAACCGCCGCCCCGCTTGAGGATGTCGACGACCGCGTCGTCCAGCTCCTCGAAGTCGTCGCGCAGCGCCCCGAAGCCGTCGATCATCAACACGATCTCGGCGGAGGCCAGTTCGGGCAGCTGACCGGCCGCGTGCAGGGTGCGCAACTGCTCGACGGAGTCGATGCCGTGCCGCCGGAAGAGCTCCTCGCGGATCTCCAGCATGGTCCGCACCTCTTCGACGGTGCGCCCGGCGCGTTCGCGGTCGGCGCGCCCGGCGACCCCGCCGACGTGCGGCAGTCCGGAGAGTGCCTGGAGCCCTCCGCCCACCAGGTCGAGCGCGTAGACGCCGGCCTCCTGCGGGGTGTGGGTCAGCGCGAGCGAGAGGGCGAGTGTGCGCAGTAGCGTCGTCTTGCCGGACTGCGGACCGCCGATGACGGCGGCGTGGCCGCCCGCCACCGTGAGGTCCAGGTACCACCGGCCCTGCCACTGCTTGGTCGGATCGTCGAGCAGTCCCAGCGGGATCCGCAACGGGCCGCCGCGCCCCGCGAGCTGCGTACCGCGCGCACCGACCTCCAGCGGCCCCGCGACCGTGTCCAGCGCGATGGCGCCGGGCAGCGGGGGGAGCCAGATACGGCGCACCGGGGCGGCGGCGTCGGCGAGTTGGGCCACCATCACACCCAGCTCGGTCGGCCCGGTCTCCCGGCGCCGGGTCGCCGGTTCCCGCCCGCCGGGATCCTCCGGTCCGGCCAGGGTGTTGTACGCCGGGTACTCCAGCGCGAGCGGTCCGGACTGCTCCTCCTCGTCGCGCCGCACCGGACCGCGGTAGCCCCCGGAGACATAACTCGCCTTGAAGCGTTCGTAGTGGCTGGTGTCCACTTTGAGGAAACCGAAGCCGGGCAGCGGTGGGAGGTGGAAGGCGTCGGTGGTGTCCAGGACCGTACGGGACTCGTCGGCGGAGAAGGTGCGCAGCCCGAGACGGTAGGAGAGATAGGTGTCCAGGCCCTTGAGCTTCCCGCTCTCGATGCGCTGGCTGGACAGCAGCAGATGGACCCCGATGGAGCGGCCGATCCGGCCGATGGACAGGAACAGATCGATGAAGTCGGGCTTGGCGGTGAGCAGTTCGCCGAACTCGTCGATGACCACGAAGAGGTGCGGCAGCGGATCGAGATCGGGCCGCTTGGTGGCGCGCAGTGCCGCGTAGTCACCGATGTCGGCCACGTTGCCCGCGTCCTTGAGGACCTGCTGGCGCCGCTTGACCTCGCCCGCGAGCGAGGCGTGGACGCGCTCGACCAGCCCGGCCTGGTTCTCCAGGTTGGTGATGACGCCCGCGACATGCGGCAGTCCGGCGAACGGGGCGAAGGTCGCGCCGCCCTTGTAGTCGACGAGGACCAGTGCGAGATCCTCGGGGGGATGGGTGGCGACCAGGGCGAGCACGAGGGTGCGCAGCAGCTCCGACTTGCCGGAGCCGGTCGCGCCCACGCACAGTCCGTGCGGACCCATGCCCAGTTCGGAGGACTCCTTGAGGTCGAGCAGGACCGGTTCCCGGGAGTCGCTGATGCCGATCGACACGCGCAGGAAGGCGCGTTCACCGCGCGCCGCCCACAGCCGGTCCACGTCCAGCCGGGCCACGTCGTCGATCCCGAGCAGTTCGGCGAAGTCGACGGGGCCGGACAGCGGGGCGTCGACGAGCGATTCCGCGGACAGCCGCAGCGGCGCGATCATGCGGGCGAGCCCCTCGGCGAACGGGATGCCCACCTCGTCCACCGTGCCGTGGGCGCTGATCGGCTCCCGCTCGCGCAGATCCTCGATGACGACCTGGTCGCCGTCGACCGTGATCCGCACACTGACCTGCCCCGGCTCCTGGACCCGCCGCTCCAGCAGATGGAGCACGGTGACGCCCATCTCCCGCAGAGCCACGGCGTCGTCGGGGCGCGGCAGGTCCACGGCGTCCGCGCCGTGCCCGTCGGCCACCACCACCAGGCGCGAGGTCATGGCCAGCGCGTCCGCACCGGACAGCCCCCGCCGCACCTCGGCCGCGTAACCGGCGCGGCGGCGCAGCTCGGGTCCGATCTGCCGGGCGAGCTGCGGCGGTGAGGGGGCGATACGGCGGGCGGCGACGGGGCCGTCGAACTGCTCGGTGTCGAGCAGATGCGGCAGCCACTTCGCCCATTCCCAGTCGGCCATCCGCTCACCGGGCACGGCGAGCGCCATGGCCGCGTCATCCGGCGCGTGGGTGGCGGCGGTCTGTACGAGCAGCGCGCGCACGAGGCGCAGGCAGTCCTCGCGCGGACCGACGACGCTGATGTTGCCGACCCGGTCCAGCGGTACGGTGAGCGGGAGTTCGGTACCGGTGCGGAAGCGGGCCATGAGCGCCGACGCCTCGTTGAGCATGAAGCGGTCGGGCGGGGTGAGGACGGACGAGCCCTGCTGGCCGAGGGTGAGGTCGCGCACCGGCATCTCACCGGTGCCCACGCGCACGCGCAGGAAGTCACCGTCGAGACGGCGGCGCTCCCACAGCCGGGCCGGGTCGCGCACGATGTCGTACAGCGCGTCCGGCGGCGGGTTGAGCACATCGGCGCGCTCCCTGCGTTCGCGTTCCTCACCGGCCAGTTCCTCGCGGAGGTCCTCCAGATAGGTCAGATACGCCTCGCGCTGGGTGCGGCGGGTGCGCTGGGCCTTGCCGCGCTGCGAGAAGAGGAGCGCGAGTGAGCCGATGATCGTGACCACGACGATGATCGCGCCGAGTCCGGCGAACTGGCTGTTGCGGACGACCGTCATCATCACCACGGACGACAGCACACCGGCCACGGGCAGCAGCGACATCGCGACGTTGCCCGACTTCCCCTCGGGGAGGTTGGGCGGGGCCTCGATGGTGCGGGCCTCGGACGGGGCCGGCGGGCGGGTGGTCCGGGCCGGGCGGTGGATCAGTCGGGTACTCATCGGCGTCCGTCCTCGGGTCAGCGGCGCTGCTGGGAGAGCCGGAAGGCGTCCGCGGCGAGGAGGGCGGCGGCTTCCCTGGTCGCGTGGGCGAGACGGTCGGTGCGGATCGGGCCGCCGGCCGCCAGGTGCCGGTCGTAGGGCAGCACCCGGACGGTCGCCCCGGTGTCGGCGAGCCGTCCGGCCGCCTTGTCGAGGTCGATACCGGAGTGCGGGACGAGTTCGGTGAGCGCGACGACGGTCCCGGTGATCATGTGGCGGGGCAGCCCCCGCATCCACTCGAGCACCGCGCGGGTGCTGGTGAGGCCCTCCAGGGTGGCGGGCGCGGTCAGCACCCGGGCCTGGGATGCGGACAGCGCGACACGGGCGACCTCGGCGGGCAGCGTCTCGCAATCGACGACGGTCACGCCGAAGTAGCGGCGCAGCGAGACCATGACCCGCTCGTACGCCGCGGTGTCCAGCATCGCGCCGATCTGGCCCTGGCTGCCGGGGAGCAGCCAGGCGTTGCCGGGGAGTTGGACGAGGTATCCGGTGACGTCGAGCAGGGACATCTGCGGTTCGACGATCCCGGCCAGGTCGCCGGTGGTCCAGCGCACCGACTCGGCGCCGAGCCGCGACGGCAGCGAACCGAGCGCCGGATCGGCCTCGACGAGGAGGACCGGGTCCTGCCGGTAGTGCGCGTAGGCCATGCCCAGCAGCGCGGCCACGGTCGACTTCCCGGCGCCGCCCCGGATGGAGGTGACGGCGATCTGGCGGCCGGTGGTCACCGGCTGCTGGAGGGTCTCGGCGGTGGCGGTGGTCGCGGCGACCTCGCGCGCGGCCGAGGAGGAGACGGTACGGCGCAGGGTGCGCGCGGTGCGCGCGGCGATGTGCTCGCCGTGGCGCGGCCGGTGGGTGGCGGCGGCGAGGGAGGGGTCGGCCACGGGGCGGGAGTCGGGGGTGCGCGGGGGAGAGGGGGCCGGGTGGGGCGGTGCCGGGTGGGGCGGGGTTTGCGGGGGCGCGTGCGGTGGTGCCGGGTTCGGGGGCGGGGCCTCGACGGGGGTGTCCGCGGGGCTCCCGGTGAGATTGCCCGCGGGGGCCTCCGTCCCAGGAGGGCCATCGCTGTTGCCGCCATCGCTGTTGCCGCCGCCGTCGGCACGCAGGGATCGGAGCAGATCGCCCTGCCAGTTGTCCGCGTTCGCCATGTAGGCCCTCTTTCCCACCTGCCACCCCGCCCGGAGGGCTGCGCGTCGACTCAGAACTTGTTGAGGAGCTGTCCGTAGACGCCGAACACACCGACGGCGAGCGGGAAGAGCCCCACGACCCCGATGGATTCGGTCAGATCGGCCACCCGCCGCAGCCGGACCCGTACGTGCTCGGGCGGCTGCACCGCCAGGGCCAGCAGCGGCAGCACGGCTGCCGCGGCCAGCACCGCGAGCGGTCCCGCGCCGCCGGTGTGGTCCAGCCACACGACCACCAGACGTACGACGAGGACCGCGGCGGCGGCGAACAGCGTGACCACCTCGGCGACCAGCGGGAAGGCGCGCGCCCGGGAGAGCAGCACCAGGGCCACCACGGAGGAGAGCGCCACCGTCCACACGGTCGGCTCGTCGGCCAGGGTCAGCAGCCAGCCACCGGCCGTCGCGGAGGACGCGGTGACCATCGTCGCGAGGGCGAGACCGCGGTGGGTGGCCGCGAGCGCGTTGCCCACCTGGTGGCGGCTGACGGACGCTCCGGCGGAGCGGCGGTCGTCGAGCGCGGTGAGGCCGGAGGCCATCAGCGCGAGCCGGGGCAGCAGTCCGAGCAGCACCACGGAGAACACCGCCATCACGGCGCCGAGCCGGGCCGTGTCGTCCTGCACGGCGGCGACGGCCTGCCACACGACGGCGAGCGCGGCGGTGGCCCCGGCTCCGACGAGGCCGCCACGGCCCAGCGGTGAGAAACGGCCGAGCAGCGCCAGCGTCACGACGCCCGCGCCCGCGACGGCGGCGAGCCGGGTGGTCCCCGACCAGTCGTGGGCGTCGGCGGCGGTCCACGCGGCGAGGACGCCGAGTCCGCCGGAGGTGAGCAACAGCGCCGTGGCGAGCCCGCGGTTGCCCCGCCCGGCGGTGGCCGCGGCCGCACCGGCCGCGGCGAGGACGAGCGCGATGACGGCGAGAGCCCCCGCGAGCGCGTCGAGCGCGATCTCGCGGCGGGCGAGCAGTCCGGCGAGCACCGCGAACACCACGGTCCCCACCCCCGCGCTGATCCGGCGCGCGGCCGGACGCCAGCGCCAGGTCCGGAGGTCGAGGTCGTCCGCGACGAGATCGGTGACATCGTGCACCACGGGCGCGGGCGGCGCCGTATGCGCCCGCACCAGCCGCAGGACGGCTCCGTCCGTGACCTCCGCCGAGGAGAGCGTGGCGTCATGCGGGAGCGCGGAACCGTCCGCGGTGATCAACTGCCGTGTCATCGGCCGCGCCGCGGCCCGGTCGTCCAGCAACTGGAGGATGTCCGGCAGCAACTGCCCGATCGGAGCGTCCGAGGGCAGCACGATATCCGCCCGGCGGCGCTCGCCGATCAGCGTCACCCTGCTGAGCCGCGCCCGGGAAGTCGATGCTGTGTTCACCACTGAAGGGAACCTATCGTCGCGACGTCGAGGGCATGGAACCGGGTGTCCGTCATCATGAACTCTTGTCGGTTTTCTCGGACTTCTCGGACTTCTCTGAATTCTTCGGGTGTGATGTCCGGGGCGGCTGCTGGTACTGCTGTTCCTGGCGCTGCCGCTTCTCCTGCTCGTCCTTCTGTTTCTGCAGGGTGTGCTGGAGAAACGACCACCCGACACACCCCGCGCACAGGACGGCGGCGATCGCGATTCCGGCGAACATCTTCCCGATCCGCTCATCCGCCGTACGCCGCACCCGCAGAGCCCCGAACAACAGCGCGTCCCGCATCCTTCGGCGGCGCACCGCGACCGACTCCAGGAGCTGGCTGTCGTAATCCCGTGCCACTGGTCTGGGGATTCCTCTCCTCACTGCCTCTGTGCAACGTAAGCCATCGTGCGCGGGCCGTACAGACCGGGGCAGTGTGCCTGATGCTGGCGATCACGTTTAGCCAAGGGCAAGTGAAGTCACCATGGCGACATCAGGCGACAGCTTACTCGAGGGTACCCCCCCTCTTCGTAGTTGATTCAATAAACGCAGCAGCCTCGGCCTCCGTGATCACAACGTGCTCGATGTTCTCACGTCCAAGGTCACGTAGCCGGAGGTATTCCGTTGGCTCCCAGCGAAGGTCGGCAGTGAAGGCTTCGTCATATGTTTCGGTGTCGTCGATCCGGCGCCGGACAACACCAAGCGGGCTGACACGTGGATAGTCGTCGCTGACCTTCGCGTAGTACGTGATCTCGCCCTCGGCATCCAGGGCGTCGAGGGTCGTGTGAGCAAGCGCGATAAAGGGAGTGGCAGCGAGATTTCGCTCAACGCTCCCGAGCTGGATCATGGCCCCGTTGAGGTCCACGAACTCCTCGACGAAGTACCCTCCGCCGCGTTCACACATGAGCAGCAGTGGCTCATACGGCTCATCGGGCAGTCCCTTGGGCAAGTCAATGCCCGACTGCCGGACCACCGCCCACCGCACGGCTGCGCGACACATCCGCTTCAGCGAGGACGGCATCACCCCGGTGAGGACTTCGTCCAATTCGGCAGTGAGTTCGGGTGCGAGCTGGACCTGGGGTGCAACGTGCTCCGCGACGTCGAAAAACGGCCATGTGTCCTCGACGTCGTAGGCTTGAGCCCACAGGGCGGTGCGACGCAAATACTCACGCATCAGTAGCGCACGGGAGTTCGCGTGATCAAACGCTGCGGAATCGTCGCTCCAGTCGATGGCGCGCAGCCGCTCCAGCGTTACGCATGAGTGATCACCGGTCACTTCAGGTCCAACCCCTTCGCTTTCAGCTCCTTGACAATATCGTTTACGAAACCATCGATATTGGACAAATCGTCAGCTAGTACTGTACTCGGGTGCTTGAGGCCGAGCTTCTGCCACCCCATCCCGAAGCCGCCCCTAGCCGGATTTGGCGCCAGGTCGTGTGCGCCCGCCGCGCTCAGACTCTTGGGCGATCTCCTCCCCTCGAAGGTCCCGTCGGACGCCACGCGCCACAGACCAGTCTGGTCGTGCACATACGGCAAGCCCCGCTTCATCAGATGACTCTCTACGTACTCGTGGGTCATGAGGTGCTTGAATTCCATGACCTGGTCTGCGTCCAGGGTCCCCTTGCGTGCACCGTCCCACAGGGCCGCAATGTCGTCCCTCGGGGTGAAGAGGCCGCGCTTCCACACTCCGGGGCGGACCGCCACATCGTGTTGCGTCCGGATCATGTGGGTCTTCACCTCGCGGATCACGGACTCGTCGATGCCGGTGTGCTTCGCCATCTGAGGCACGTCGACGTGGTTGGGCGTAGCTCGAAGGGACTCATACACCCTCCCCGCGTACTCCGAGGGCTGCTCTACCCAGCCAGCGCCGCTCCAACTGCCGTTGGAGTCGTGGATGTACGGGACGTCTCCTTCACCAGCGTCATCGACCAAGTTGTCACCGAGGTCCCCGGCGTCATCAGCCGCATGTCCGGCATCGTGAGCCGCATGTCCGGCATCGTGAGCCACATCCCCGACGTCATGTCCGAGATCCCCGACGCCGTCCCCCGTTGCGTCAAGACGGTCGGCGGCTGAGTCGAGTTCTCTACCGAGCGGGGGCGTCGCGTCGCCCACGCCGTGTGCATCGCCTCCTGCAGCGGCCGCGTCGTGGTGGCCACCGTTGTTCGGCCCGTCGCTGTGGCCGCCGGACGGCGGTTCGTGGCTGGCCGACGGGCCCGGGCCGTGGTCGTGGGCGTGGCCTCCTGGGAGGTTGTCGCCGACATGGCCGCCCGGCAGGTTGTCGCCCGCCCTGCCGCCGGGGAGGTTGTCGCCGGCGTGGCCCCCGGGGACGTCGTCACCGACACGGCCGCCCGGGAGGTTGTCGCCGGTGCGGCCGAGGTCGTCGAGGCCGCTGCCCAGGTTGACGTGGGTCGCGTTGTCGAGGGGGCGGGCGCCGGCGGCGACGAGGTCGGGTTGGCGGGTGGGGGAGTCGACCCGTGGGACGTCGGAGCCCGCGGCGGGGCGGTCCACGATGTCGGTGGGGGCGTGCGCGGCGTCGTGGGCGAGGGAGCCGTCGGACTTGTAGATGTTGCCGTCGGTGTCCATGAAGCGCGGGGCGCCCTCGCCCGGGAGTTTGACGCTGCCCGGGGGCAGGAGGCCGCCGTCGGGCAGGGCGACGCTGTCCTTGGGGATCTTGACCGCGTCGTCCGGGATGGGCGTACCGGAACCGTCGGGCAGGTGGACCTTGCCGTCGGGGGTGAGGTAGGAGCCCTCGGGGATGTGGACCGTGCCGTCGGGCAGTTTGGGGATGTCGATGGACTCGATCCCCTTCAGCCCCTTGGCGATGTCGCCGATCTTCGACAGACCCGCGCCCGCGCCCTTGGTGATGTAGGTCATCGGGTCGATGACCCTGCCCGCCTTGCCGGCGGCTGCGAGGGTCTTGGCGACGGCGCCCGCCTTGCCCGCCCCCGAAGCCGCGCCGCCCGCGCCGCCGGTGAAGACGGTGGTGACGACGTTGAAGGTGACCGCTCCGGCCGCGCGGCCGGGGTTCTTGCCCCATTCGTCCCAGGCGACCAGCGCCTTGCCCGTCTCCTTCATGGCCGTACGGGAATCCCGCAGCCAGGAGGGGAGCTTGTCGTCGGGGAGGGCCCAGAAGAGGGTGCCCGCGCCGGGGATGGAGGTGATCGCAAGCCCCGTGGCGAGCTGGGCCAGTCCCTTCCACGCCTGGCCCATGGCGTCCCAGCCGCCGAAGCCGACGAGGGTGCCAAGACCCTTGAGGGTGCCCCATACACCGTCGACGATCAGGCCGTCCCATACGAAGGACTTGACCCAGTGGCCGATCTCCCAGGCGTGGTGCTTCTCCTCGACCGGGTCACCCCAGGGGAGCTTGGCCTTCTCCATGTCGTCCGCGTTGAACCCGTACTGGTTCTTGCGGTCCGAGCCGTCCCCGGCGACCATCTGGTCGCCGTTGAACAGCGCGGTGATCTTGTTGTGGCAGGTGCGCTCGGCGGCCCAGAACGCGGCGACGGTCCGGGTGATCTCGTCGCGCAGCTCGTTGTGCTCGTCGACCTTGTCCTCGTCGTACTGCCAGTCGTCGTCGTCCTTGTGGTCGGCCACGAACGTGGTGGCAGTGGCCTTGAGGTCATCCAGCTTCTTCACCAGCGGACGGATCTCGGTGGCGTACTCGGACAGGGCCGTGGAGACCTTCCCCAGATCCTCGGCGAAGTCGTGGGCACGCTCCTTGACCGGCTTCGTCGTCGCGAAGAGCTGCTCGGCCTCGGGCGCCTTGTAATAGGCGGACAGCCCCTGGAAATGGGTGTGGACATCGGCACCGACGGAACGGATATGGCCCGCGTCCTTCTTCAGCCCACTGCAGGCTTTTTCGAGGAGCTCGAGATCGCCGGTGTACTGCGGGATCTCCTCAGGCTTGATCATTTGGTCTGTATCCCCGGCTTCTTCGGGTCCAGATCGGGGTCGCGCAGGGCCTTGTGCTGGACCTGCGCGGCCATCTGAAGATCACCGTTGAGGTACTCCGTCGTGGCGTTCATGGCGCCCTTGAGCGACTTGCCCGCCCGCGCGGCCATGAACTTCAGATCGGGAGTGGCATGGGAGGAGAACTGGGAGAGGGCCAGGGCGACCAGACCCCCCTTGGCCTTCTCGCCCCCTTCGCCGCCGCCGCCATCGGCACTGATGGTGCCCGCGTGCTCCGCGGCCGACTGCAGATGCGTCCCGTACGACTTCGCATGCTTCTCGATCTTCGCGGCGAACTCGCCCGTCGTCTTCAGCACGCCGGAAATACCCTGTGGCTTCAGATCCCAGCCCGTCATGAGTCCCCCCAGGACACGTCAGCGCCGCCCACGGTCGGGCGGCTCGGCCGATGGCCGCGGTCAGCCGATGTTGTCGACCGCGGCCTTCGCGCGCGACAGCGTGTGCTGCGCGGTGCCGTCGTTCTTCTCCAGCGTCGTCTTCAGTAGCTGGATGATGTTCTTGACCTCCTGCGAGGACCGTGTCCAGCGCAGCTCCTTGCCGTGGTACTCATCCGCCACGCCATCCGCCCTGAAGTCGGCCATCGCCGCCTTCACCTGGGCGTCGCGCGCGGTGATCACCTCTTCCAGGCGTGCGATCACCGCCTGGATGTTGCCCTGCGCGTCCGCGGACGCGCCCGTGTCGTACGAGCGGCGGTCATTGCCGGCAGCCATGAATGCTCACTCCCCGTTGAGCTCGTAGGAATCGCGGTCGGTGCCGCGGATCAGCGGCCGGAGAAACGGGCCGCGTCGAAATTGGCCGCGCCCATCTGCGTCCGCGCGTTGTCACCCTGCTCCTGGTCACCCGTGCCGAAGGCCGAGTCCATCCCCGACTGGCCGCCCAGGATCGAGGACAGCGCGCTGTGCAGGGACTGCGAGATCTCGTCCGAACGCGCCTTGAACGAGTCGAAGGCCGCCTTGCCCGAGCCGTTGAACTTTCCTTCCAACGGCTCGGCCGCCAGGACCAGTTGACGAATCAACGCTCCGAGATCGTCACTCGACCCGCGCGACTTCGACTGAAGGGTCGACAGCGTCTGGGCCCCCATGTCGAACTTCATCCGACTCCCCTTGCCGATCTATAAGAAGGTCGTTTCCAGTGCCATCCTTCCAACTACGGGAAATCGTCGCAATGGAGAAACAACAGGCTGTGACACAGGCGTGACAGGTGTGTCGAACCTCTCAGGAGCAGGTGTGTCGCATCCGGCCGGGGTCCGGCCCTGTGGCCCGGTGGTGGGTGCGCCCTAGGGTGTCGGAACGGGACGGATGGGTCGGATGGCAGGAGGTGCCCGGAGCGTGCCGGAGTGCGGGGTGCGGTTCCGCCTGCTCGGGCCCGTCGAACTGGTGGTGCGCGGCCGACCCGTCGGGCTGACCGGGAAGCAACGCACGCTGCTGTCCCTGCTGCTGGTCCAGGCCGACCGGCCGGTGTCGGTGGAGCGCCTCAAGGACGGGATCTGGGGTGAGGAGCCGCCCGCCTCGGCGGACGCCCGGGTACGGGCGCTGGTGGCGGAGTTGCGGCGGGCGTGCGGACCGGCCGGGGCGGAGGTCGTGATCACCCGGAGCCCCGGCTATCTGGTGCGGGTCGAACCGGGTGCGCTGGACACACAGGAGTTCACGGAGTCGGTGGACCGGGCGAAGCGGGCGGCCGGGCGCGGGGACTTCACGGAGGCGGTGGCCTCGTACCGGGACGGCCTCGCGCTGTGGCGCGGCGGTCCGCTCGCCGATGTGCGGGGCGGGCCCCTGGTCTCCGCGGAGGCGCGGCGGCTGGCCGGACAGCGGCTGGACGCCCTCGAGGGGCAGGCCGAGGCGAAGCTGGCGCTGGGGCGGTACCAGGAGGTCATCGCCGATCTGAACGGACTGATCGCGGAGGAGCCGCAGCGGGAGCACCCGCGCGCCCAGTTGATGCGGGCGCTGCACCACAGCGGCCGTCGGGCGGAGGCGCTGGAGGCGTACCGGAGCTTCCGCGGACAGCTCGTCGGCGAGCTCGGCGTGGAGCCCGGAGAGGCGCTGCGGGAGGTGCACCAGCGGATCCTCCGCGGCGAGATGGCCGCGGGAGCGGCGCCGGTGGAGCGCCGGACCGGGAGCGGGGTGCCGGCCGAGGGCGCGGTCCGGGCGGAGGGCGCGGTCCGTGTTGAGGGGGCTCGGCGCGCCGAGGGTGCCGTCCGGGACATCACCTCCGCGGTGTCCGCGACGCCCCCGCCGGAGGTACCGCTGCCGGTGCCGCGGCAGCTCCCGCCCAGCACCGGGCGGTTCATCGGCCGGACGCGCGAACTGGACGCGCTGGATCGGCTGAGCGCGGAGCCCAGCCGGGTGGTGCTGGTCGTCGGTCCGGCCGGGACGGGGAAGTCGTCGCTGGCCGTGCACTGGGCGCAGCGGGCGGCCGACCGGTTTCCCGGCGGTCAGCTCCATCTGGATCTGCGGGGGTTCGACCGGAGCGAGCCGATGTCGCCCGGGGAGGCGCTGCCGCTGCTGCTGGGCGCGCTGGGGCGGGCGCCCGAGCACATCCCGCACCAGTTGGACGCGCAGATCCAGCTCTACCGCTCGCTGCTGGCGGGCCGCCGGGCCCTGGTGGTGCTGGACGATGTGGCCTGTCCCGACCAGGTGCGCCCGCTGCTGCCGGGTGATCCGGGCTGTCTGGTGGTGATGACCAGCCGGGACCGGCTCCCGGGGCTGGTGGCGGTGAACGGGGCGAGCCGGCTCTCGCTGGACTCGCTGGGGAACCAGGAGGCCCTGGAGCTGGTCGCCCAGCGGGTCGGGGAGGCGCGGCTGCGGGCCGAGCCCGAGGCCGCGGCCGGGCTGGTGGAGCTGTGCGGCCGGCTGCCGCTCGCCCTGACGGTGGCGGGGGCACAACTCGCCGACCAGCCGCACCACACCGTGGGCGACTACGTCAGGGAGCTGACCGAACGCGGACGGCTGGACCGGCTGTCCATCCCCGGGGACGAGCACGCGGCGGTCCGGGCCGCGTTCGCGCTCACCTACCGGGCGCTGGCGCCCGCGGCGCGGCGGATGTTCCGGCTGCTGGGGCTGGCGCCGAGCGGCGGGCTGACCACGGCCGTCGCCGCGACCCTGGCGGACGTCCCGCGCCGGGTGGCCCGGGACCTGCTGGACGCCATCGCCCGGGTGCACCTCGTCCACGAGACCGCCGCGCACCGGTTCGTCTGCCATGACCTGCTGACGGAGTTCGCGGTCGAGCGTTCGGCGGAGGAGGACGGTGCGGAGGACCGCCATGCGGCGGTCATGCGGCTGTTTGAGTACTACCTGCGCTCGGTGGGGAACGCGGCCCGGGCCAACGGGCTCCATGAGCTCTCGCTGCCGTACGAACAGGTGTCCACCGGAGTGGTCGCGGAGACCTTCGACAGCCCCTCGGAGGCGCTGACCTGGGTGGACACCGTGTGGGACGACATCGCGGCGGCCGTCGCCCATGCGGCGGAGAATGGGCCGCCGTGTATGGCCTGGCTTCTGATGGACGCCCTGACCGATCTGCTGCACCACGGCAGGCCGCTCACGGAGTGGGTGCGGCTGGCCGAACTGGCCCTCGGCGCCGCCCGCGCCCACCACAACGCGCCGGGCCAGGCCGCCATGGAGCTGTCGCTGGGACACGCCTGCTGGCGGATGGGGCGGCTGGAGGAGGCCAGGCACCACTACGAACAGGCGGAGGCCCTGGCCCGGTCGGCGGACTGGCGGACCGGGGAGGCACACGCGCTGCGCGGCGTGGGCGTCACGCTCCGGCAGCTCGGCGAGCCCGCCACGGCCCTGCTCCGGCACCGCGCCTCGCTCGCGATCGACCGGGAGCGGGGCGACCGGCGCGGGGAGTCGGTGGGGCTGGTCGACGAGGCGTCGGCGCTGCTGGCGCTCGGGGAGCCGGACGCGGCCGAGGAGTGTCTGACCCGCGCCCTGCCGCTGACCGCGGCGACTGGGAACGTCAACCTGGAGTCGATAGCGCTGGTGGCTCTGGCGCGCGTCCAGTTGAAGCGGGCCCGCTTCGACACCGCGGCGGCCCTGTTGGAGCGCGCCCGGATCGGTGCGATGAAGGGCGGCTTCCGCTGTGCGGAAGCGATGGCCCATGAGGCGCTCGGCCGGCTGCACAGCGACCGGGGCGCCTATGAGGACGCGATCGGCGCGCATATCGAGGCGCTGCTGATGACCCGGGCGGCCGAGAACACCAGCGGCCAGGTCGACGCCCTCTCGGGGCTCGCGTACGCCGAGGCGTGTCTGGGGCGTACGGAGGAGGCGGTCCGGCACGCGGAGCTGGCGCTGTACCTCGTCGGCCGCACCGGCCATCGCACCGGGCTGGTGGACGTCCATGTCGCGGCGGCCGAGGCGCACCGCCGCGCGGAGCGGCCGGAGGCGGCCGCGCACCACGCCCGCACCGCGGTCGCCCTGGGGGATGAGGGACACCGGGCGTCGCTCGGCCAGGCCCGGGTGGTCCTGGCGCGGGTCCTGCTCGGACTCGGTGACGCGGCGGGGGCGCTGGCCGAGGCGCGGCGGGCGCTGCTGCTGGCGGAGGAGAGCGGCCAGCGGCTGACTCGGGCCCGTGCCCTGCTCGCCCTCGGGGACGCGTACGACCGCGCGGACGAGACCGGGGACGCCGAGGCGGCGCGGCGGTCCGCGCGGGAGCTGTTCGAGGCCATCGGGCTGCCGTGTCCGCGGGCCGCCAGGGCGGTGGAGGACTCTCCGCGCTGACGGCCTGTCAGCCCGGCCCGTCCGGGGCGGGCCGGGCGGCGGGGATCCGCACCGGTCCGGCGAGTCTCTGAGATTTTTAGGAATGAAGGTGTAGAGGGTGGGTACACGCGTCTTCAATCAGCCTATGCATGCAGCCGATACAGGGAGTGCGACGTGAACGGCACGGCACCCGTGGTCTCGTCAGACATGACGGCAGCCGAAGCTGAGCAGGACAGTGGAGTTGAGCTCACTGGTCTTCCCTCGGTGACGGACCCGTCGAAGGTCGCGCCGAAGGACGCCAGGGCGCTGACCAAAACGTTCCTGGATCGGCTGACGGAGCTCGAAGAGGGGACGCACGAATACCAATATGTGCGGAACACCCTTATTGAGCTGAATCTGTCGTTGGTCCGATATGCCGCCCGGCGGTTCCGCAACCGCTCGGTGGAGATGGAGGACGTCGTCCAGGTCGGCACGATCGGCCTGATCAAGGCGATCGACCGGTTCGACCTGACGCGCGAGGTGGAGTTCACCACCTTCGCGGTCCCCTACATCGTGGGGGAGATCAAGCGCTTCTTCCGGGACACCAGCTGGGCGGTCCATGTGCCGCGCCGTCTCCAGGAGCTGCGGATCGACCTGGCCAAGGCGAACGAGGAGCTCTTCCAGCGGCTGGACCGGTCGCCGACCACCGCCGAGCTGGCCGAGCATCTGAAGCTCAGTGAAGAGGAGATCCTCGACGGTCTGGTGGCCAGCAACGGCTATCTGACCACCTCGCTGGACGCCCCGGCCGACCACGAGAACGGCACCACCCGGGTGACCACCTTCGCCGACCGCATCGGCGAACTCGATCCCGCCATGGAGGTCGTCGAGAATCTGCACGCCCTGAAGCCGCTGGTGGAGCAGCTCGGGGAGCGGGACCGGCGGATCCTCCAGATGCGGTTCGGGGACGAGATGACCCAGTCGGAGATCGGCGCCGAGCTCGGTGTCTCCCAGATGCATGTGTCCCGTCTGCTCACCAAGGCGCTCACCCGACTGCGCCGCGGGATGCTCGCCGAATAGCCGCCAGGAGCGGCACCGAAGCCACTGTCGGTTGTGTGGTGGGAATGTCGTGGGGGCCCGGCCGGGGATGCCGGCGGGGGCCCCCGGCGGGGCGGGGGGGGCGCCCGGCCGGGG
>NZ_JANCLX010000004.1:169016-250938 GCF_024295805.1 Streptomyces cucumeris | reverse complement strand
ACCCCCGGTGGGGTTGGTGGGGGTGATGGGGGGGGGCCCGGGCGGCACCCCCGGGCGGGGCCCCACGGCGTTCACGGAGGTGCCTCCGTCCGGTGTACCCCCTTGTGGGTGGATGGCGTGGCGTTCCGCGGAAAGGCGAGGCAGCCTTGAAGCACAGAGGTCAGAGGGTGATGAGTCATGATCCAGCCAGCCGATATCCGTGAGTGGCGCGACCGCGCCGTCGTCGACGACCAGGGCCGCAAGATCGGCTCGCTCGAGGCGATCTACGTGGCCACGACCAACGATGAACCGTCCATGGCCACCGTCCGCACCGGTATGCCCACCCGTCACAAGCTCGTGTTCGTCCCCGTCGACGACGCGATCGTCGGTCCGGGGTACGTCAAGGTCTCGTACGACCGGTCGCTGGTGAAGAAGGCACCGTCCATCGGGACGGACGACATCCTGCCCGCGGAGCAGGAGGGGACGATCTTCCAGTACTACGGCAAGCCCTACCAGGCCGCCGTAGGTGAACGGCGGCTCGCCCGCCGCTGACGCGCGGCCCGCCCGCCGCTGATCCGAGGAGACCCCGCGCCGTGGCCCTGTTCCTGTTCTTCGTGATCGTGGCCATGGCGCTCGGGATCATCGGCACCACGGTGCCGGGGCTGGGCTATCTCCTGGTCATCGGCGTGCTGGTGCTCGTGGTGGACCTTGTGCTCTCGGCGCTGAGCTGGTCGCGCCGGCATCGTCGGCGCCGGCTGCGATGAAGGGTCGACCGTGACGGGGGGACGGGGTGCCGGGGCCGCCGTCCCCTTCGGCTCCCATGCCCGTCCGTACCCGCCGGGCACCCTGCGGCCCTCCGGGGACCCCGAGGCGGCCGACCGCCGGGTCCTCGACCACTACCTGCGGTGGAAGGCGTGCTTCGTCCGGCGAGGGATCGGCGGCGAGGAGGACCGGTACGCGGTCCACACCCCCGACGCCGCCCATCCGTACGTCGCCGAGGCCCAGGGGTACGGCCTGGTCATCACCGCCCTGATGGCGGGCGCCGACCCCGGGGCCCGGACCGTCTTCGACGGCATCCTCCGCCATGTGCGCGCCCACCCCTCCGTCAACGATCCGGAGCTGCACGCCGCCCAGCAGGACGACCGCGGACGGGACGTCGGCGGGACGGACTCGGCGACCGACGGGGACCTCGACATCGCCTATGGGCTGCTGCTCGCCGGGTGCCAGTGGGGCGGGGACTACACCGAGCTCGCGCCGCGGCGCATCCAGGCGGTCAAGGACCGTGAGGTGCACCCCGTCACACGGCTGATGAAACTGGGCGACTGGTCCTGTGACGGCTGGGACGCGGTGTCCCGGACGTCCGACGGGATGCCGGGCCACTTCAGGGCGTTCCGGGCGGCCACCGGTGACCCCTTCTGGGACGAGGTGCTGGACGCCCAGCTCACGCTGACTGGCACCCTCCAGCGGCAGTACGCCCCGGAGACCGGGCTGCTCCCCGACTTCGTCGTGGACACCACCACCGGCCGCCCCCGCCCCGCACCGTCGCAGGTCCTGGAGAGCCCGCACGACGGCGACTACCACTGGAACGCCTGCCGCGTCCCCTGGCGCCTCGGCGCCGACGCGGCTCTCGGCGGCGATCCCCGCTCGGGGGAGGCCGCGCGCCGGATCAGCCGGTGGGCGCGGACGGCGACCGGCGGTGATCCGGACCGGATCGGCTGCGGTTACCGGCTCGACGGCACGTGCTACGCAGCGGGCTGGTCACCCGCCTTCGCCGCGCCCCTCGCGGTCGCCGCGCTGACCGACGACGGTGCGCAGGGGTGGCTGGACGCGCTGTGGGAGCGGCTGTGCGCCACCCCGCCGGATCCGGGCCGCGCCTACGCCGCCGGGGTGCAGCTCCAGTCGATGCTGGTGATCAGCCGGAACGCCTGGACGCCGTGGCGGTGACCCCGGCGCCGGAAGGAATTCTGGTGCGCGTCCGGTGGGTTTCCTCGCTGTGAGGCGACGAAGGGCCCGGTCCGCGGGCACCGGCGGCTGCCGGTGCGGTACGGCGGGCGGGCAACGCGAGATCAGCCGGGCGCTGGTACGGCGCCGGGAGCCACTGGACCCGGCCGCCCTGACCCGGCTGCGCCGGTTCGGCGAGGCCCTGCTGCGCGGTGAACGGCCGTCGTGAGCGTGACCGGCGGCTTCCCTGACCGGTGGTGCCGTTGGGTTCACGGGGCGGCGGGCCGCCGGACCGCCGACCGGCAGAGCTCCTCCAGCGCCGACTTCGCCGGGCCGTCGGGGAGCGGTGACAGCGCCGCGCGGGCCGCGTCCGCCTGCCGGGCGGCTTCCCGGCGGGTCTCGGCCAGGACCGGATGGGAGCGCAGCCGGACCGGCGCGGCCGGGTCCCGGTCCCGTCCGCCGGGTTCCGCGGTGAGCCACTCGTACAGTTCCCGGTCCGCGTCCCCGCCCGCGCCCGCCGCGTCCCGCGAACGCAGCAGCACGAGGGGGAGGGTGGGACGGCGCCCCGGGGCGAGGGCCGGGGCGGGGAGCGGGACCGGGGCCGGGGTCAGGTCCGCCTCGGTGGCCAGGCGGCGGGCGACGCCGAGCCGTTCGCCGTACCGGGCGAGGGCGTCGGCGACGGCCGGACCGGCCCCGGAGGTCAGCGCGCCGAGCCGTCCGGAGACCGCGGTGAGCGCACCGCACCGCCCGGTCAGCACCGCCAGGTGGTGGGCGGCCGGATCACAGCCCTCCGGCGGCCCGGCCGTCTCCAGGATCTGTCCGGTGACGAGCTGTTTGAACGCCTCGGCCTGGAGCCGTACGGCCTGTGGCCCCAGTCCCGCGAGGAGGTGCGAGGCGCGGGCGAAGAGGACGTCACCGGTGAGGACGGCCACCGTGTTGTCCCAGTGGGCATCGGGGGCGGGGCGGACGGCGGCGCCGGGTCCCCGGCGGCGTACGCCCGCCTCGTCCCGTACCTCGTCATGACAGTGCGTGGCCCGGTGGGTCAGTTCGACGACGACGGCCGCGGGCACCACCCCGGGGGCGTCCGGATCGCCGAACCGCGCGGCCAGCAGCACCAACAGCGGCCGCAGCCGCGGGGCGGGTGAGCGCAACAGCCGCCGCGCGGCATCGGTGATGAACGGTACGTCGCTCTGGGTGGCCTTCAACAGGCCCTCCTCGACGGCCGCGTGGGCGGCGTCGAGCCCGGCGTCCGGCGTGCGGTCCGGCACGGTCAGCTGCATGGACAGAATGTCTCATATGTCGTCAGGGGCCCGCGCTCATGGACCGGTCGGGACGGTGGCCCGGATCCGGCTGCCCTGGCCCGGCCGGCTGTCCACGTTCAGGGTGCCGCCGACCTCACGGGCCCGCTCCCGCATGGAGAGCAGCCCCAGATGGCCGGGAAAGGAGCCCTGGCAGTCGAAGCCGACCCCGTCGTCGGCGACCGTCAACGTCACGGTGCCGGGACCGCTGAGCAGATGAAGGGTGACCTTCCGGGCCCGGGAGTGCTTGGCGACGTTGTGCAGTGACTCCTGGGCGATCCGGAACAGCGCGTGCTTGGCCTCGGGCGAGGTCTCCGGTTCGTCCCCGAGCCGGGCCTCGGCCGCGATGCCGTACCGGTCCCGCAGCGCCTCCAGATGCCGGGTGAGTGCGGTGACCAGTCCCTCCGCCTCCAGCGACTCGGGCCGCAGGGCGCACAGCAGCGTCCGGGTCTCGGCGATGGCGACATCCGCGAGCCGCCGGATGTACTCGACCGGTTCGGCGAGCTGGGCGAGTCCGGCCGGTCCCACCGGGCCCGCGAGATCGCGTTCCAGCAGTTCCCGGGCGGTCCGGGCGCCGAGCGCGATGCCGTAGAGCGCCTGGGAGACCGAGTCGTGCAGTTCGCGGGAGATCCGCTGCCGCTCCTGGCGCACCGCCTTCTCATGGACGGCCGAGCAGAGCCGGTCCCGTTCCACCGCGCACACCGCATGTCCGGCGATCACCTCCAGGACGGTGAGGTCGGCGTCGGCCGGGGCGCGGCCCGCGGGGAAGTGGCAGCACATCGCCCCGATCGCGGTGCCCTCGCGCAGCAGCGGCCAGGCGGCCACCGCGCCCCGGGCGGGTCCGTCACCGGCCGGACCGCCGCTGCCGGAGTGGATCACGGGTGCGGACCCGGCGATCGCCTCCAGCGCGGGACGGCGGGAGGGCGGGGTGTGGCCGTGGCCGCCGCCCGCCATCCGCAGTGTCGCCGCCGGACCCGGCTCCAGCAGGTAGACGGTGCAGCTCGCGGCGCCGGTACGGGCCACGGCGCCCGCGGCCAGGCTGTCCAGGGTGCGCCGTACCGTGCCGTGTCCGGCGGCGGCCGAGGCCAGCCGGCGCAGATGGTCGCGGTGGCGGATCCGGGCGACCGCGTGCCCGGCGGTCGGCGCGAACCGTTCGACGGTCCGTACGTCGGCCCGGGTCAGCCACCGTCCGCCGGGGCGGCTGGCCAGCTCGATGACCCCCACCGGCTGGCCGCGCACGATCAGCGGCGCGTCCAGTACCGAGGTCAGGGCCGGGTCGTGGGGGACCCGGCGGTACCGGGGCGGCCGCCGCTCACCGCCGGACAGGGTGGACCGCCCGGCCCGGATGGCCTGGCGCGCGGGGGCGGAGCCGCCGGGGGTGAGCGGACCGCGCGGGGTGACGCCCGCGGCGCCCTCGGTGACGCGCACCGCGAGGACGTCACCGGGCTCCAGCACCATCACCCGGGCCATGTCGGCGCCCAGCGCCTCGCGCAGCCCGCGGGCGATCAGACGCAGCACCGCATCACCGCTCTCGCCCGCCAGCAGGTGCTCGGTGACCTCGGTGAGCGCCGCGCCGGCCCGGCGCCGCCGTCCGATCCGGGTGCCGTATCCGCCGATCACGCCGACCACCACTGCTCCCTCGTCGTCGTGGCTTCCACTTCCTCGGGCGGGTTGATCTCACCGGCCGGGACCAGGCCCGACTGCACCGCGTAGACCGCGGCCTGGGTCCGGCTGTGCACGCCCAGCTTGGTCAGGATGTGGCTGACGTAGGTCTTCACCGTCTGCTGGCCGATCCGCAGATCGCGGGCGATCTCCTTGTTGGCCTTGCCGCGGGCGAGCATGGTCAGCACCTCGGTCTCCCGCTCGGTGAGCTGTTCCGGTCCGCTGGGGTCCCTGACCTGGCCCATCAGCCGGGAGATCGCGGCGGGGGAGACATGGATCTGGCCCACCGCGGCGGCCTTCACCGCGTTCCTGAGGTCGTCGGCCTCGGCGTTCTTCAGCAGGAAGCCGATGGCCCCGGCCCGTACCGCGCCCATGACCATGGCGTCGTCCAGGGAGCTGGTCAGCGCGACCACCTCGACCTCGGGGAGGTCCTGACGGATCTCCGCGGTGGCCGAGACCCCGTCCATCACGGGCATCAGCAGGTCCATCAGGACGACGTCGGGGCACAGCTCCCTGGCCAGCCGTACGGCCTCGCGGCCGTTGGTCGTCTCACCGACCACCTTGATGTCGTTGTCGAGCCCGAGGATCATGCGCAGGCCCTGGCGGACCACCGCATGGTCATCGGCGATGAGAACGCGAAGCGCCACTTGGCTCACCTGCCCGGGGGACGGGACGGTCGCGGTCGCCGGGGCGGCCGTGACCATCGGGGCGGACGGGGGACGAGGCCCGGTCCCGGCGGCTGTCGGATCCGCATAAGGATTCGCACGAGGAGGGAACCCGGTTCGGTGTGTCCGGAATTCCACCTGAAGGGGGACTTCGTCCCCCATCCGGACCCGCCGCGGAACTGCCCCATCCGGTGGAAGCCCGCAGGGCCGACCGGCCGGGCCGGTCAGCCCGGCCGGTCGGGCTGTGCGGGCTTGAAGCCGAAATCCGCGGCCTTGGCAACGGCCTCCAGCTGGGAGCGCGCCTCCAGCTTCTCCAGGATCTTGCGCACATGGGTGCGCACGGTGGCGTAGCTGATGCTCAGGTGATCCGCCACCGCCCGGTTGTCCAGCCCCTGGCTCATCAGCGTGAGGATCTCCTGCTCGCGCTTGGTCAGGGACTCCAGCCGCTCGGTCTGCTGGGCGGAGGACCGGGCGGTCTCACGGTGCCGGGCCAGCACCTCCACCAGGGTGCTGGCCGGGATGAGGGTCTCGCCCTCGGCGGCCGAGCGGATGGCCCCGGCGATCTCGTCACCGCTGGCCGACTTCAGCAGATAGCCGCAGGCGCCCGCCTCCACCGCGGCCAGCAGCGCCGAATCGCTGGCGTCGGCGCTGAGGATCACGATGGCGGTCGACGGATCGTGGGCCCGGATGCTGGCGGCCGCGTCGGCGCCGGTGCCGTCGGGGAGCCGGAAGTCGACCAGGGCCACATCGGGGGTGAGCTCCTTGGCCATCGGGACGGTCTCGGCGACCGAGTCCGCCCAGCCGACCACCGTCAGGTCCGAGTACTCGGCGAGCAGGGCCCACAGCCCCTCGGCGACCACCCGGTGGTCCTCGACGATCAGCACCTTGGTCAGTTCCGCGGGTGCGGTCACGGCTGTACGTCCCCTTCCGGGGGAGCCAGCGCGTCGAGGGCGGGTGGCCGCACCTCACCGAGCGGAACCCAGAACTCCACCGTGGTGCCCGAGCCCGGCGCGCTCTCGATACGGCACCAGCCGCCCGCGATCTGCGCCCGCTCCTGGATCAGGGAGAGGCCCAGATGGCCGGGGCGGGACTCCACCTCCAGCGGGTTGTAGCCCTCACCGTCGTCGACGATCCGCACCAGACAGCCCTCGTCGAGGCCGAGGAGCTGGACGTGGACGGTCTTCGCCCGCGCGTGCTTGCGCACGTTCATCAGGGCTTCCTGCGCCGTCCGGTAGATCAGCGCCATGGTCTCCGGGGGCGGTTTGACCGTGAGCCGGTCCTCCAGCCGGTAGGTCAGGCCGGTCTCGTTGCGTATCTGGTCCAGCAGACCGCGCAGCGCACCGGCCAGACATCCGTGCTCCAGGCTGGAGGGACGGAGGTCGAAGATCAGCTGCCGCAGCCTGCTGAGCGAGAGCTTGAGGGTCTCGTCCAGCTTCTCCATCACCCGCTGCTCCTCCGGGTCCCGCAGCCGGCGGCGCAACTGCTGGAGCCGGAGACTGGCCGCGGTGATCACCTGGATGGTGTCGTCGTGGATGTCGGCGGCGATCCGTCCCCGCTCGGCCTCCTGGGCGTGCACCAGATGACTGAGCAGTGCCTGGCGGTCGCGGTCGGTGACCTCCAGCAGCTCCAGACTGCGCTCCAGGACGAACTGGGCGCGCTGCACCTCGGTGATGTCCCGGATGGTGAGGACGGTCAGCAGCCCCTCCTCGGTGCGCAGCGGGCTGATGCTGATGTCGGCCGGGAACTGCTTGGCGTCGCTGCGCCGGCCCACCAGCTCCATGCTGTGGCCGAGCGGCTGCTCCACGGTGTCGTCCCATTCGCGCAGCGAGATGGTGAGCGGCTGGTCGGGGAGGAGCGCCTCGACCGCGCGGCCGATCAGATGGTCGCGGTCGTAGCCGAAGAGGCTCTCGGTGCGGTGGTTGGCGGCCTGGATCCGCCCGGCGGAGTCCACGATCACCATCGCGTCCGGGGAGGACTCGATGAGCTGGCGGAACCGGCTCTCCGCGGCCCGTAGCTGGCTGAGGTCGGAGACGAAGACGACACACCGGGGCCGTTTGCCCTGGAGGTGGCCGCCGCTGAACTGGGCGGCGAACTCACTGCCGTCCCGGCGGCGCCCGGACATCGCCGACGGCGCGGTGACGACCCGGCCGATCAGCTGCTCGGAGGCGGCCCGGAAGCGCTCCGGGACCAGGTCCCGCAGCCGTTTGTCGCGCAGCTCGGCCGAGCTGTAGCCGAACATGTGCCGGACGTGGGCGTTGGCGAACTCGATCCGGCCCCGGGAGCCGAGGACCAGGACACCGCAGGGGGCGTGGCCGAGCAGTTCGAGATAGGACTCCTCCAGGCGGCTGCCCACCAGGTCCTCGAAGCGCCAGGAGGCGCGGTCGGCGCGGCGCATCGGTTCGGCGCAGTCGGTCAGCAGGTCGGCGGACATGCTGAACTGGTCGCGCCCGGCCCGGATGATCGCTTCCAGGATCTCCTCGGCCGGAGTGCCCTTGACCAGGTAGCCGCTGGCCCCGACGGCGAGCATGTTGAGCACGGTCTCGCGGTCGCCGTGGGCGGACAGCGCGACCACCCGGGCGCCGGGGACCTGGTCGCGGATGGCACGCACACTGCCCGGGGCGTCGCCCTTGGGCATATGGACGTCCATGATCACGACCTTGGGGCGGTGCTCGACCGCCGCGCGTACGGCCTGTTCGTGGTCGATGGCCAGCCCGACGAGTTCCAGCTCAGGGTGGGAGTCGATGAGATCCGCGAGTGCCTCCCGGACGGCCGGGTCGTCATCGGCCACCACCACGTCGATCCGGTTGTCGCCCATCACTACCCACCTCCCTTGAGGACGGCACCCTGGAGTTCGCCGGCGCTGAGTTCGTCACGGCGGCAGTGCGACAGTGACGGCATGACCGCGGCCAGCGGCGCCACCAGCACGTTGTAGTGGCTCCCGATGCGGTCGCAGACGGCGACCGCCGCCGCGGCGTCCCACACCGCGGCCCAGAAGGCCCAGTCGTGCCGGTGGTGGTGCTGTGCCGCGTCCAGGGCGGCCCGGCGGGCCACCGAGGCGGCCACGAGGATCCGGTACCGCTCCACATCGGTCGTGGTGCGGTGGACCTCGGCCCACCCCTCGGCGCGGGTCTGGCTGGAGGTCTGCTTCCACAGGTCGGCCACCCGATCGATTTCCTCCGGGGAGAGGTCTTCGATATGGGTCAGGAATTGCAGGACTCTTCGCGAGTTCGGGCCGAAAATAACACTCATAGGACACTCCAGGACGCATGGTACATCTACGGCACTCTCGGCCCGTCGACGAGCCGTCCCGCGGCCCTCACACGACCGCTTTCCCGAACGTGGGCCTCGCCCCCACCGGCCGCCCGGCCCCGGCCCACGTTCTCGTTCGGGTGTCGTTCCCGTCCCTAGTGCCCCTGGCCCTGGCCGGACGACATGTTGATGCTGGCTTTCGCCACGCCGCCGCTCTTCTGGCCGATGAGCTGGAAGGACACACCGTTCTCATCCGCTGCGGTGATCTTGTACGAACCCACCGCCGACGCCTTGCCGCGGCTGTCGACCTGGAAGGTCCCGATCTTCCGCTGGTTGTTCGCGGCCGATCCGGCGTACGCGTTCACCGTCTCGCCCGGGGCGAAGCCCGCGACGTAGAAGCTGAGCGTGGTGCCCGCCCTGCCGCCGAAGGCGCTGGGCTCGGCGGACGGGGAGTACGGCAGCACCGTGAAGCCGGAGCGGACCACGGCCCGGCTCTGGTCGCCGATCGCCATCAGGGTCTGCCGTCCTTTGAGGCCGAACGGCACATTGAACGCCACATCGCGGATCTGCCCCATGTCGTTCGCCTGGGCGGTGAACGCGGGGAGGCCGCCGGTGGAGTTGATGTAGACCAGCACCCGCTCACCGGGCGCGAACTTCTTGGCGGACAGCGTCAGCCGCTGACCGGCCTTGAGCGCGTACGGCGCGGACTTGATCGAGGGGTACATCGCCAGCATCTGGAACGGCGCGGTGGCCGTGGTCTTGCTGCGCTTGCCCACCAGGACCAGGGTGCTGGAGCCGGTCGGTGCCACGCCCACCTTGATGTCCGCGCGGCCCACACTGCCGCCGCTGTCGGTGTGCAGGGTGGTCACCGGGGTGCCGGTGGTCCGTCCCCAGAAGACATCGATCGACTCACCGGGGCGGAAGCCGTGGGCGCTGACCGACACCACGTCGCCCGGCCGTCCCACCATCTTGTTGATCTTGGCGGAGCCCACCGCGCCACCGGTCACCACCTGGGCCTCGGCGGCCTTGGTGCTGCCGCGCTGCTGGGCGACGAGGGTGGTGGGCCGGTTGCCCGCGGACTCGGGCAGGGTGAACCGGGCGTAGATCGAGCCGTAGCGGTCCGTCTTGACGCTGCCGATGGGACGGCCCTTGGTGTCCGACTTCCGGGCCTTCAGCAGGATGTCCACCGTGGCCTTCTTGTCGAAGCCACCGCCCTCGACCGCCGCCTTGCTGCCCGGAGTCACCAGGCCCGGGTTGATCACGATGATCGGGCCGGAGGACTGCGGGATGCGCTGATTGCCCAGCCGGATGGTCTTGGGCTGCTTCGGCGGCCGTACCTCCTGCTCGGACCGCTCCTTCTTCGCGGAGCCGCCGCCTCCGGTGCCGGTGGTGTTCAGGGCGCCTCCGAAGCCGCCGCGCGCGATGACCTGGACGAGCGATCCGACGATCGCGAAGACCACGAGAGCGAGCAGGACCGTCTTCCAGGTGATCTTCTTCTTGTTCCGGTTCCGGTCGGGGGTGTTTCCCTCGTTCTCGGGAACATCCCTGTCCTCCGGAACATCCCAGTCGTCGTCGTACTCAGGCATGGCCTTCACCTCCTCTTCCCACGGCTATTGCACACGGTAGATTTCGAGCTTGATGTCGCCCTGGGTGTCCGACCAGACCCGGTCGGAATTCCGCAGTGCTTGCAGTATCCAGTTCTCCCGGCCGTCCGCGTTGTTTGCCAGGATGGATTTGCGCATCTTGTTCGACATGATGATGTAGTCGATGTTCTGCCATTTCTTCTTGAAGAGCTTGTCCCGTAGATCGGGGTCCGAGGACGCATTCCAGTGGGAATGCGCATACGGATAGAACGGACGTACGTCATGCAATTCGCCCCAGAGGTCGTCGTCCATGACGATACGTGCGTTGGTGGGGACGTTCTTCCGTACCCAGGCGATCTGCGCATGCTGCATCCCGGTGAGATTCAGCTTGGACTGGTATTGGTCCGCGATCTGCGTGACGCCTTCCGTGTTGACCGTCATGAGATATCCGGTGGAGGGCGCCGCCAGCAGGATCAGGACGACCAGGGAAGGCAGTGCGACCCGCAGGCCGGAATGTGCTCGCTGGAGCATCCGGCTGGAATAGGACGCCTTCATCATCCGGTCCACGACCATGCCGATGTTCATGGCGAACATGGGGATCAGCGGGGTGATGTAGAAGTCCAGCACCACACTGCCGCGCAGCAGGTAGAAGCTGTAGCCGAAGGCCAGCGTCCCGGCGATCAGGAACCCCAGGTTGCGCTTGCGGTCCCGCAGTCCCCAGAACAGGCAGATCACCATGGCGATCAGTCCGGCGACCAGCAGGATCCCATCCCGTGGCAGCCAGCTCGTGTGGAGCAGACCGTTATGGCTGAGCAGGGTGCCCTGGTTGCGGTTGAGCTGCCACCACAGGGTGTAGAGCAGTGAGACATGGTCCGCGGGCGGGTTGTTCAGGTCGAAGTCGAGACTGCTCGGCATGAGCTCGTTCTTGAGCAGCGCGTAGGTCACATAGGCGCCGATCGGTGCCGCCGCGGCGAACGGCCACAGGGTGCTGGTGAACCGGCTGCTGGGCGATCCCTTGATCCGCCGGTACAGCAGATACATGAAGGTGGGGACGAAGAAGACCGCGTTCTCCTTGGTGATCAGCGCGATCCCCAGGGCCAGCCCGCCGCCGAACACCGATCTGATGGTGGTCTCCCGCCGCAGCAGCACGAACAGGCTGAGCAGCAGCCAGAACATCATCAGGTTGTCCAGCAGGACCTGGCGCTGGAAGTAGACCGCGAGCGGCGAGACATTGAAGAAGAACGCCGCCACGGTCGCGGCCAGCACGCTGCCGGACAGCCGCCGGGTGACCTCGAACAGCAGATATACGCTCGCGACATGCACCAGCAGCATCAGGAAGCGACCGGTGTTGATCGCGTTCCCGAAGGTCTCGAACTGGCTCGGCAGCGGGAAGACCCATCCGGCCAGGGTGATCCAGCCCATCGGGGCGTGGTCGTAGTCGTAGGTGTACGGGGACAGGCTGGTCTCCCGCACCAGTGACCATGCCCGCTGCATGTAGATGCCCTCGTCGGTGAGGTACAGCGGATAGCGGAACAGGTGGTAGCCGTGGGTGAGGACCCCGGTGAGCAGCGAGAAGACCAGGGCGGCCTTGCCCTTGCTGCCCAGCGGGGGGAACCAGCCGCGCTCCACCGAGAAACGGGGGCGGCGGCGCCGGGCGGGACGCTGGGGAGCGTCGCCGACCGCGACCGGCTGCGGGGGCCTGGTGTTATCCGACACGCGACTCCGCCTCCTCGGTCGGCGCCCGGTGGGCGCCCACGTGCTGCGTCTTCTCCCAGTCGTGGCGGCCGAGCATCTGACGCCGCATGGCGCGCAGCGCGGCGTAGGCCAGCACCATCTGGAAGGGGAACCACGCGATGGCCATCCGTACGACGGCCTTCGGCGAGGCCTCGAGCCCGTGCGCTCCGGTGAACTCGTACAGACCGACCACCTGGACCAGGAAGTGCGCGGCCAGCAGCAGGACGGGCAGATACGAGAACAGCGCGATCAGGACCGGCACCTTGAGGATCAGGATCATCCCCAGCGACAGCGGCAGATACAGCCCCAGCAGCGCCTGTCCGCGGGGGAAGGCCAGGACGTAGAAGGCGAGCCAGCGCTGTTTGCGCGTGGGCATCTCCTTCCAGGTGCCCTTCTTCAGGGTCTGCATGAACCCCTGGCTCCAGCGGGTGCGCTGCCGGATGAAGTGACCGAGGGTCGGCGGGGTCTCCTCCTTGGTCACGTACCGGTCGTCGTAGACCACGCGCACGGTCTCGCCCATGGCCGAGATCCGCAGCCCCATGTCGGCGTCCTCGGTGAGGTTGCGGTCGTCCCAGCCGCCGAGCCGCATCAGCAGCTCACGGGCGAAGAAGACGGTGTTGCCGCCGAGCGGGATCGAGCCGTAGTGCGCGTGGTAGTGCAGCCGGCTCTTGAACCAGAAGAAGTACTCCAGGACGTTCAGCGTCGAGTACCAGTTGGACTGGTAGTTCATGAGCTGGACCCCGGCCTGGACCACCCTGACCTGCTCCTGGACCATCACCGTGTTGACCAGGCTGAAGATCTTCGGGTGGATGTCGTCTTCCGCGTCGAAGATCGTCACCACGTCCTTGGTGGTGTGCGGAAGTGCCGCGTTCAGCCCGTGCGGCTTGTTGATCGGCTTGTCGCCGAAGACCACGACCCGCACGTTGTGCAGCCCCTCGCGGCCCAGCTCCTCGATCTTCTCCTCGGCCTTCGCCACCGTGCCGGTGTCGTCCTCCGAGCAGATCACGAAGACTTCCAGCAGCTCGGACGGATAGTCGGCCCGCACCACGCGCTCGATGGTGCTCTGGATGACGTCCTCCTCGTGCCGGGCGGGCAGCAGGACGCTGAAGGAGAGGTGGGGCGGCAGGAACGACTCCGGCGCCCGGGCCCTCCGTTCGGCGTCCGCCCGGTCCCAGGTGTAGAGCATGAGATAGAGGACGTGGGCCGACTGCACCGTGAGCAGGATCGAAACCGACACCAGCACGAAATAGATGAACGCGACTATCATCGGCTCCGCCTCCCCCAGACCCAGCCCGTACTGGTGGCGAAATTGACCGCGAACGCGGTGCCGATGCCGATGCAATTCGCCAGCAGGAGATGCATTCCCGAACGGACCAGCGACCAGACGATGAGCACGTTGACCGCGAGTCCGCCCAGTACGGACACATTGAATTTGATGAATCGTCTGGCGGACCGGGACCGGGCCGCGAAGGTCCACCGGTCGTTCAGCAGATAGTTGTGGACCACCGCCAGTTCCACTGCGATCGACGACGCCGCGAGCAGCGGAAGTCCGGCCCAGTGGTAGAGCAGATAGAGGACCGCGGTGTTCACCAGGACGCCGCCCCCGCCGACGACCGCGAAACGTAGGGCGAGGCCCGACAGGCCCACCGCCGTGTTCCGCAGCGAGAGGGTTCGCGAGAACATTCCGGTCCGCCTCCGGACGGTGACCTCCGCCCGTTCGTCCGGCTCGCTGGTGCGCTCGCTGAACGTTCGGAAACGCTGCATCGCGACTCCCTCGACAGGAGGCTTCGGCCAGTGAGTCCCAGAGTGCGTCACCCGAAGGGGAGGTAGTACCCGCGGTCGGGGGAGCGGGTGCTACACCTTCGGCGGACCCCCCTTCTCCCCCGTATTGGGGAGTGCGGGTCCTCGGGCCTTCCGCGGCGGTCCCCCAAAGAAGGGACCGGCTCTTCCCTCTCCCGCGGGTGTCAGTACCCCCGGGGGATGCCCAAGATGAAATGGGCCCGACGGCCTTGCGTCCCGTGCGACGAGAGTAGGTGACGTAATGTCAGGTCACGTGATGTCACGCCATCGATTCGCCGGCCGGGCCGGAGCGTTCATCGTGCTGATGACGCTCGCTATGGCCACGCCGGTCGCGGCAAGTGAATCCGATTCCGGAACGCTCCTCGATTCCGAATGGGCGCTGACCGCGCTCAAGGCGGAGCGCGCCTGGAAATTCAGCAAGGGTGCCGGGGTGACCGTGGCGGTCATCGGCACCGGAGTAGACGCGGCCCATCCGGATCTGCGCGGCCGTATCGTCCGCGGAAAGGACTTCGCGGGCGGGGCCGGCGGTTTCGGTAACCGCGACGACGGCCGTGCGGCGGAGCAGAGCACGCACGCCGCCGGAATCATCGTGGGCACCGGCCGGAACTACCGGGGCGACGGGATGTCCGGGCTCGCCCCCGAGGCACGGGTGATGCCGCTGGGTGTCTACCGCGATGGAAAACCCCAGGCCGACGCCACCGCGAAGGCCATCCGGTACGCGGCGAGCCATGGAGTGCGGATCATCGACGTGGCCGCCTCCTTCAAGCGCCCGAACCCCGCGATCCGGTCCGCGGTGAAGTACGCCATCGCCCAGGACGCCGTGGTGGTGGCCGGGGCGGGCGACAACGGCAAGGACGGCAACCGTCCCACCTACCCGGCCTCGCTGCCCGGGGTGGTCGCCGTGGTGGCCACCGACAAGAAGGGCGCGGTGTGGACCTCCTCCCACCGCGGCGGGAAGCTGACGCTGGCGGCGCCCGGGGTCGCGATCCTGACCACGGCCCGTAACAACGACTACTGGACCGGTGAGGGCACCGGGTACGCGGCCCCCTGGGTGGCGGCCGGAGCCGCCCTGCTGCGCTCGGAGCACCCCCGCTGGAACTCCCGCCAGGTGGTCCAGAAGCTGATCGACACCGCCGACCGCAAGGGTGCGGCGGGTCATGACCCGCGCTACGGCTTCGGGCAGATCGCCCCGGCCAAGGCGCTGGCGGACCGGGCCGCACCGCCCGCCTCCAGTGACCTCTCCGCCGCCGCGGACCGTCCACGCACCAAGCCGGCCGCCTCGGAGGAGTCGTCCGACGATGCGTCCGCCCTGGTCACGATAGGAGTGGTGGCCGGAGTGCTGGTGGTGCTCGCGGTGCTGGCGGTGGTGCTGATCAGCCGCCGCAGGCCCCCGCACAACAACTCCCACAACGGCTGACCGGCGGGCAGAGCGATGCCCGTGACGATACGCGGCCGGGCCGGCGGGGACCGCCCGGCGACGCGCCGGCGCAGGTCCAGGTGGACGGTCCGGGGCATGGTGCAGCTCGCGGTGATGGTGCTGGTGGTGGAGGCGGCGATGGCCGCGGCCATCATGCAGTCGCTGCTCACGCCCTGGTCCGCCGCCCCCGACGGCCGGCCGCAGCGGTCACTGCCGGTGGCCAGGCCGTACTTCCCGGCGACCGCCCGCTTCTACACCGACCCGCACAACGCGGCCGCGGAGTGGGTGCGCGACCATCCGCGGGACCGGCGGGCGGCGGCCATCCGCAGACATATTGCCGCCCAGCCCCAGGCCGCCTGGTACACCGAGACCAATGAGTCCCTGGTCGAGGAGCGGATCCGCGGCCTGGTCCAGCGGGCGGCGGCCGAGCGGCGGCTGCCCGTCCTGGTCGCCTACAGCATCCCGCTGCGCGACTGCGAGGAGCTGAGCTCCGGCGGGATCGGGGACGCGGCGGCCTACCAGCGCTGGATGGACGCCTTCACCAGGGGGATCGGCGATGCCCCCGCCCTGGTGATCCTCGAACCGGACGCGCTCGCGCATATGGGCTGTCTCAAGCGCAAGCAGCAGGCGGAGCGGTTCCGGGCCCTCTCCTACGCGGGCCGGGTGCTGGAGCGCCGGGCCCCGCGGGCCCGGGTCTACTACGACGCCGGAAACTCCGGCTGGCAGCCCGCCCGCACCATGGCCGAGCGGCTCCGGCACGCCGGTGCGGACCGCTACGGGGACGGCATAGCCCTCAACGTCTCCAACTTCAACGAGACCCGTGACGAGGTGCGCTACGGCCGGTCCGTCCTGAAGGACCTGGGCCGCCCCGGGCAGGGGATGGTGGTCGACACCAGCCGCAACGGGGCCGGGCCCACCCGGCAGCACCGGTTCTGCGACCCCCCGGGCCGCAAGCTGGGCGCGGCGCCCACCACCGCCACCGGGATGCCCGGCGTCGACGCCTTCCTCTGGGTGAAGCATCCGGGCCAGGCGGACGGCTGTGTCGCGGGCGCCGGTGTCTTCGTACCCGGCTACGCCTACCGCCTGACCGATTGACCCCTCCTGGCCGGTCGAGCCGTCTTGACCGGTTGACCCGTCGCTGACCTGCGACAACAAGCCCGGCCGGTACTCCGGCCGGGCTTTTTCATGCCCTCGTCCAGGGGCTCTCCCGGACCTCTCCAGGGCACCTCCGCACCGCCCCACGGGCCCCTCCCCGGCCCTCGTGCGCCCAGAACCACCCCCGCAAATCGGACATAACCCATACGAAACGGCCGAATTCCTCTACTTCAACTGAGGTAGATGGCATTCGGCCGTTTGGCGTGCCCTTTTTCTCGCGCAATTGAAGTACGCAAATTTCAGTCATGCGTACGGTGTTTCGACCCCCGCTGATTCCCTAATGTCGTGAAGCGAAAGGACAAAACCGAAGGAGCTCCATCGATGCAAAGAGTTCTCGTCGTGGAGTACCACGCTCAGGTGCTGAGTGCTCTCGCAGACCTCGTTGTCGAGGAGCCCGGACTGGAGCTATCCGGAATAGCTGGGTCGGCCCGAGAAGCCATTTCTCTGGCCCGGCACATGCAACCGGATGTGGTGCTGATCGACGTGGACGAGCTGAGTTGGCAAGCGCAACGGCTGGACCGCCTGATCGGCGAACTCCTTCCGAGCGCTCGGATTGTCCGGCTGACCGCCGTCTCCGACCCGCAAATGGAATGTCTGGAATCTCCGACAAGAACAACCAGCATCCTCAAGACCGCAGTACCCGAATTCCTCAGGAGTATCAGCGAATGAATTCCCCCATGGACCAGAACAACGCCCCGACCACCGACGAGACCACCAAGACCTCGCGCCTTCCGCGGCCGAACCGTCTGCGTGTGGGTATCGCGACGGCCGTCGTCGCTGTCGCTGCCGTGGGTGGCACCGTGACCGCCTTCGCGATGAACAATGACCAGTCGTCGTCCGGCTCCGCCGCGGCGAAGAAGGTCGCCGGCGCCGACTCCGAGGGTCCGCTGTCCACCAAGAAGGGTGACATCGTGGACTCCGACGGCAAGAAGGTCGTCCTGACCGGTGTGAACTGGTTCGGCTTCGAGACCGGTACCGGTGCCCCGCACGGTCTGTGGTCCCGCGGCTACGAGTCCATGCTGGACCAGATGGCCGACAAGGGCTTCAACACCCTGCGCCTGCCGTACGCGAACGACATGTTCGATGCCAAGGCCAAGGTGACCGGTGTCAACTACAAGCTGAACCCCGACCTGAAGGGCCTCAAGCCCCAGCAGATCATGGACAAGATCGTCAAGGGTGCCACCGACCGTGGTATCCGGGTGATCCTGGACCAGCACCGTCCGGACGCGCAGGGCCAGAGTGAGCTCTGGTACTCGCAGACCCTCACCGAGAAGAAGTGGCTCTCCGACTGGGTCAAGCTGGCCAAGCGCTACAAGGGCAACGACCGAGTGATCGGCGCCGACCTGCACAATGAGCCGCGTGGCACGGCCACGTGGGGTGACGGCAACCCGAAGACCGACTGGCGCCTGGCGGCCCAGAAGGCCGGTGACGCCATCCACAAGGTCAACAAGGACTGGCTGGTGTTCGTCGAGGGCACCGACCGCCACAAGAACGAGCAGTTCTGGTGGGGTGGCGACCTCCAGGGTGTGAAGAAGCACCCGGTGAAGCTCAAGGAGAAGAACAAGGTCGTCTACTCGGCGCACGACTACGGTCCGGGCGTCTACATGCAGGGCTGGTTCATGAAGAAGAACTTCCCCCAGAACATGCCTGGCATCTGGGAGAAGCACTGGGCCTACATCAAGAAGCAGGGCATCGGCCCGCTGCTGCTCGGTGAGTTCGGTGGTAAGAAGACCGCCGGTAAGAGCAAGGAAGCCGTCTGGCAGAACGCTCTCATGGACTACCTGAAGAAGAACCAGATCAGCTACACCTACTGGTCCTGGAACCCGAACTCGGGTGACACCGGTGGTGTCCTGAACAACGACTGGAAGACGGTCGACAAGAACAAGATGAAGATGCTGTCCAAGTACCAGACGCCTCTGCTGGAGGCGAAGAAGGGGAACAAGTCGGAGTGACCCCGGCTGGTACCACGCCATCACGGCGATAGGGCAGCGAGGGCCCGCAGGCACCGCCTGCGGGCCCTCCGTCTTGTCCGGAGCCGTCGCGCAGGGTGTCGGGGGCGTCACCGGTCATCGCGGGCGCCCGGAAACCTGGACAACCCCAGAAACCTGGACAAAAGGGAAGCGGGGTGTCCGCCGGACGGGTTTCCCTCCCATGACCCAGCCCCGTCCGTCCACCGGCCGGATCCTCTTCCCGGTCACCGTGCTCCTGGTGATCGCGGCCGACCAGGTGACCAAGGCACTGGCGCTGGCCGCCTGGGGCGGCCGACCGGGGCCGCAGGCCGCCTTCGGCCCGTTCCACGTCCTCGTGGTCCACAACGCCGGGGTGGCCTTCGGGCTGGGACACGGACGTCCGGTGCTGATCACCCTGATCACCCTCGCGGGTGCGGCCGCCACCCTGGCAGCGGCCGGGGCGGGGCTGCGGACCCGCAACCGGGGGGCCGCCCTGGGGCTGGGGCTGATCGCCGGCGGAGCCATCGGCAACGGCGCGGACCGGGCGCTGCGGCCGCCGGGCCCGCTGCGGGGGGCCGTCATCGACTGGATCACGGTCGCCGCCCGTGGTCCGGTGTTCAATCTCGCCGATGTCGCACTGGTCGCCGGAACCGTGCTGACCACGGTGGCGCTGCTGCGCGGCACCGCGAGGGAGCGGGCCGAGGCCCGGGCCGCCGCCGGTTCCGCCGCCGGGCCGGACCGGGTGCCCGCCCCGGACCGGGTGCGGCGGCCGGATCCGGGAGCCGGTCCGCGGCCGGACCCCGGTACCGGGGCCGTCAGCCGCCGGCCTTGTGCCCTGCGCTCTGCCCCGCGTCGTGCTCCGCGCCCCGCGCCGGATCCGGATCCTGGGTCTTCCGCTCGGCGAGGGAGTCCGCGAACTCCCGGAGCCGTCCGAGCGTCGCTGCGTCCGTGCCCGCCTCCGCCCGGGCGGCCAGCGCGCGGCTGATCCGCTGGTAGAGGGAGAGCTCACGGGCACAGGCGTGGCACTCGGCCACATGGGAGCGCACCCGGGCCGCGTCCCCGGCGTCCAGCTCTCCGTCCAGGTACGACTGGAGCATCGCCGCGTCCACCGGGCACTGCCTGGTCCGCGGGCGATCGGTGTTCCGCCACCACGTCAATCTGCTCATGCGCCACCTCGCTGTGAGTCCGGTCCCGTGGCCAGCAACTGGTTGCGGATCCGCTTGCGCGCCCGGTGCAGTCTGCTCATCACCGTGCCCTTCGGCACGTCCAGCACCTGTGCGGCCTCCGCGTAGGACAGCCCGTCCACATGCACCAGTCGCACCACCTGCTGGTCACGGAGCGGAAGCGCCGTGAACGCGGCGTCCACGGCCTCGTCGAAGGCCGTGTCGACCACCAGCTCCTCGGGTGTCGCGTCGAGGGCCGGGGTCAGCCGCTCCAGCTCGGTGTCGGGGTCGTCGAGCAGCCGGGGCCGGCGCTGGCGGCGCCGGCTCACCTCCGCGTGCCGCATGATCGTCAGCAGCCAGGCCCTCGGGTGTCTCCCGTCAAAACGCCCGACTGCTCGGTACGCCCGTAGTAACGTGTCCTGCACGAGATCCTCGGCGTCCGCGCGCTGGGCGGTCAGAGACATCGCCACGCGCAGCAGCACCTCGATCTCGGGCAGGACGTACTGGGCGAACATGCGTTGCTGATGGGTGTCCGGGTCAGCCACAGGTGCCTCCTCGGATCCGGACCCCCCGGGGACGCGAAAGACGACATATCACACTCTGTGTAACATCCCGCTCACAGCGCCGCACGGCACGTTCGGCAATCCGAGTGGCCGGGTGCCTCGATCTCCCGCGTGGTGACGACGATGCGCTACGCGTCCACGGAGACCAGGCGCTTTCCGTCGGTGGTGCGGACCTCGAGGCGGTCGATGTCGGCGAGCTTGATCCCCGCGCCACCGTGGGCCCAGAGCGGATCCCTGGCCTCTTTGTGGGGGCTGTCCTTCATCCCGTAGCCCCACTCCGACACCGACCAGGTCGTCATGACCTGCTCATCGCCGTCCTTGGAGACCGCGATCAGGCTGCAGTCCAAGGGGCCCTTGACGTTCTTGAGCTGGAGAACGGCGTCGGTGCCCCACATCTTGTCCTCCAGGGCGACCGATGCGTTCACCTTGGTGTCCGGGTCGGTGCCGTGCACCTTGACCGGCATCTTGACGAACGCGGCCTTCGGGCTCGGGGCGGCCGCGACCGTGGTGTCCTGACCGGAGTCCGAGGTGAGCGCGAGGGTGCCGAGCGGTCCGCCGACGATCATCGCGACCGCCGCGGCGACCAGGTAGAGACCGCGCCGCCGCCGCTTGCCGCGGGCCGCGGCGACCCGCGCGGTCATCCGGCTCAGCAGGGCAGGGCCGGGGCGTGCGGTGAGGGTGTCGATGGCGGTCGGGGTGGCGCTGAAGACGTGCGGGGTGTGGCCGGTCAGCGCGGTGCGTCCGGGGGAGCTGTGGATCCCGGGGATGTCCGCGGCCAGGTCGGCCAGCAGGGGTTCCAGTCCGGTCAGCTCGTCGAGCTGCCGTCCGCACTGGTCACAACCGGCCAGATGGGCTTCGAAGGCGGTGGCCTCCACCTCGTCGAGCACGCCGAGCACATACGCCCCAACGGCGTCATGTCCCGCGTGGTGCGCCTGCGCTGTCATGCCGTCACTCCTCTCTCCTCAAGCGCGAGCTTCATGGAGCGCAGCGCGTAGAAGACCCGGGAACGGACCGTCCCACTGGGTATGCCGAGCGTCTCCGCCGCCTCGTTGACCGTCCGGCCCTTGAAATACGTCTCGACCAGCACCTCGCGATGGGCGTCGCTGAGGTCGTGCATCGCGTCGGACAGTGTCATCAGCCGCAGCGCCCTGTCGATCTCGTCCTCCGCCGGCATGAGTTCCAACGGGGAGGGGTCGACCTCCTGGGGCCGTGCCTGCCTGCTGCGGTGGCCGTCGATGACGATCCGCCGCGCGACCGTGACCAGCCAGGGCCGGATCGAACCGGTGGCCCGGGACAGCTGGTCCGCGTTCCGCCAGGCGCGTACCAGGGTCTCCTGGACGACGTCCTCCGCACGGTGCCGATCGCCCGCCACCAGCCGCAGGACGAACGCGAGCAACGGCCCGGCGTGCTCCTGGTAGAGCGCGCGCATGAGCTGCTCGTCCGGGGTCCCGCGATGGGATCTCGACGGACGCTCATCGGCCACGGCGGCATCGTCCTGCACACGAACCTCCAGGACCTGACCTGAGTTGGACAACATCTGGCGACTCCCGGTCTGGGCCCCGGGGGGGTTGGGCGGCCGTTCGGCCTCTTCCCCCATCACTACGGACGGGAGGGGGCGGCCGCTCAACGTGTCGCGAAGAAAATCCGATCAGGTGGGAACGGAGGTGTGGGGGAGTGGTGCCGGGCGGGTGCGCGCGGCGGTGTGGCGGTGCGGCGGCTCAGGACACCATGGCGTCGAGCGTCAGGGGCTGCACCTTGCCGTCCAGCATCGCGCCCAGTCCCTCCACCGCGCAGACACCGGGGTGTTCGGCGATGGTCAGGGGCACCCCGGTGGCCTCGCGCAGCATCGAGTCCAGCCCGGGCAGCAGCGCGCTGCCGCCGGCGAGCATGATCCCGCGGTCGGCGAGGTCGGCCACCAGATCGGGCGGGCAGCGGCGGAGCACCGTGCCGATGGCGTCGATCAGCCCGGTGAGCGGGGTGTGCATGGCGGTGCGCAGGGCATCGAGGTCCACCCGTACCGAGCGGGCGAGCCCGGTGGCCACGTCCCGGCCGTGCACCTCGGTCTCGCGCAGGGCGGGGCCGTCCTCGCCGAGCGCCAGGTGCAGCGGGCGGACGCCCTGGCTGGGCAGCATCAGCGCGTGCTCGTTGCGCAGATGCTGGACGAGGGCGTGGTCGACGGTCTCCCCGCCGACCGGGACCCGTTCTGCCGCCACGATCGAGCCCAGCGACAACACCGCGACCTGGGTGGTGGCCGCGCCGCACACCACGATCATCGTCGCCTCGGGGCGTTCCACCGGGAGTCCGCAGCCCACCGCGGCGGCGATCAGGGTGTCGACCAGTTCGACCCGCCGGGCGCCGACACCGGTGAGCGTCTCCATGGCGGCACGCTGGGCGAGCGGATCGGCGTCATGCGGAACGCAGACGGCGGCGCTGGTCAGCGGGCGGCGGCGCCAGGCGCGGCGCAGCTTGTCGCCGAGCAGCAGCCGCAGCATCCGCTGGGCCATGGCGATGTCGACGACGGTGCCGCCGGAGACGGGGCGGACCACCCGGATATGGCCGGGCGTGCGGCCCGTCATGCGCTCGGCGAGGGTCCCGACCGCGATCAGACCGCCGGTGCGGGTGTTCACGGCGGCGACGGTCGGCTCGTCCACGATGATTCCGGTGCGCTTGAGATAGACCCGGGTCCTGGCCGCGCCGAGGTCCACGGCGATGGAGCAGCGGCGCAGCCGCTCGAGGCTGATGGTCATGGCAGGTCTCCCCTGTGGGCGGCGTGGCGGGGGCCGCCGCCCGGCGGCCCTGTGATCATCGTGTGCGGACGGCCGGGGCGGGCGCCTGCGGTGCTGCGCCGCCTGGGCGAGGGCCGTCCCCCTCACCCGTACGGGCCGGTGGACGACGGTCTTCCGGGTCAGTCCTTCGCGTCCGCGTAGCACTCCACGGCCGCGATGGTGAAGGAGAAGCGCACGGGGGTCTCGCCGAAGGCGATCAGGCCCGCCGCGTCGCCCGCCGCCGTGATCGCCTCCCGGACCTCCCCGACCTCCTCCTCCGGGCAGTGCACGATGACCTCGTCGTGCTGGAAGAACACCAGCTCCGCGCGGAGCCCGGCCGAGGACAGGGACCGGCGCAGCGCGGCGAGCACCAGCAGCGCCCAGTCGGCCGCGCTGCCCTGCACCACGAAGTTCCGGGTGAACCGGCCGCGGGCGCGGGCACCGGCGGTGCTGCCGTACGACGGCTCCTCGTCCTGGTCGCGCGGCAGCCCCGCCTCGTCGGCGTACTCCTCGGCGCCCTCGGCCGTGGCGGGCGGGCAGGTGCGGCCCAGCCAGGTGCGCACCAGCCGGCCCTCCACCCCCGCACGGGCCGCGTCGTCCACATAGGCCACGGCCGCGGGGAAGCGGCGGCGCAGGGCGGCGAGGTGTTTGAGCCCGTCGCCCGAGGTCTGTCCGTAGATCGCGCCGAGCAGGGCCAGTTTGGCCAGGTCGCGGCGGCCCGCGAAGGCGCGGTCGGACAGGGTGGCGTACAGGTCGCGGCCGCTGCCGGCGACCTCCATCAGCCCGCGGTCGCGGGAGATGGCGGCGAGCACCCGCGGCTCCATCTGGTCGGCGTCGGCGACCACCAGCCGCCAGCCCGGATCGGCCACCACCGCGCGCCGCACCACCTTGGGGATCTGCAGCGCACCGCCGCCGTGGGAGGTCCAGCGGCCGGAGACGGTGCCGCCGGGCAGGAACTCGGGGCGGAAGCGGCCCTCGCGCACCCAGGACTGGAGCCAGGCCCAGCCGTGGGCGGTGTGCAGCCGGTAGAGCTTCTTGTAGCGCAGCAGCGGCTCCACCGCGGGGTGGTCGATCCGCTCCAGCTCCCAGGCGCGGGTCGAGCCGAGCGCGAAGCCCGCCCGGGCGAACGCCCTGACCACCTCGGCGGGCAGATCGGGCCGCACCCGCTCGCCGCCGAAGGCACGTGAGACCTCGTCGGCCAGCTCGGCCAGCCGCTGGGGTTCGAGACCGCCCGGATAGCGCTCGCCGAGCAGCTCGTCCAGCAACTGCCGGTGGCGGTCGGCGCGCCAGGGCACCCCGGCGCGGTTCATCTCGGCGGCGACCAGCGTGCCCGCGGACTCGGCGGTGATCAGCAGCAGCATCCGGCCGGAGTGCTCGGCCGCCTCGGTCCTGGCGAGCTGACGCGCGTACACCGCGAGCAGGGCGGTGAGCGGATCGGTGCCCGGCGGCAGCGGCGGCGGACCGGGCTCGAACAGCGACGGCTGGGTGTCCGCCGTGCGCGGGGGCGGGTCGGGCGGCACCGGCAGCCCGCGCAGCCTGGCCCAGGCGGCGGCCAGTGAGCGCGGTGCGCCCGACCGCCCCTCGTGGCCGAGCAGCAGCGCCTCGGCCGCCTCGATGTCCCAGCACCGCTCGACCCGCACTCCGGCGGCGAGCAGCCGGGGAGCGAACTCGGCGGTGGACCGCCACACCCAGCGGTCCGCCTCGGGACGGGACCGCACCGCGGCCGCGATCCCGCCCTGAGCCGCCGTGACCTCCACCACCGGTCCTGCGGCTCCCCCTTCGGCGGTCAGCGGGCAGAGGCGGACACCCCCGTCGTCCGTCTCCGCCACCGCCCACCGCATGACCGGGAGTCTGGCAGGGGGCACTGACAATGGACCTCCGCCACGGGCCCGGCGGGGCCGCCGAGGCTCCCGCCGTGAGCGGCCAACCCGGGGCGCGTCGTGGACGTCCTAAGGGGCGGGGACGGAAGACATGACGACTGTTCTGCTCTCCCGGGGGCAGGAGACGCGATTGCCGGGTGATCAACCCGATACGTATGGTGCACGTGCATCTGAAGATGCATCTACCTGTGCAAAAGCGAATGCATTTGCCCATGCACTGGCAAAGGAACGCGGCTATGATCCGGGCAGTTGTCAGCTGCACGAAAGTGGAGAGCCCTGTGCGCGACCACCCGTACAACGGCATGGCGGCCGCGGACCTTCAGGGGGTCGTCTGGCAGAAGAGCAGACACAGCAACTCCCAGGGGGCATGCGTGGAGTTCGCCAAACTGCCCGGCGGTGACGTTGCCGTGCGCAACTCCCGCTTCCCGGACGGCCCGGCGCTCATCTACACCCCGGCGGAGGTCGAGGCGATGCTCCTCGGGGTCAAGAACGGCGAATTCGACCATCTGGCACAGGACCCGGCCGGTCTCGGCTGACCCCGGTACGGGCGCGCCGCGCGCGGAGCCGATCCCGCCGGGGTGAGTGACACTGGTACTGACAGCGGGGGGAACCCAGCTGATGTGAGACGACGGCGATGAAGGGCTCGGTCCGGGTCGGACACGTACTCGGGGTGCCACTGCGGATGCACTGGAGCGTCCCGGTGCTGGTCGCCCTGCTCGCCTACGGTCTCGGCCGCGAGACGCTGCCCGCGTGGACCCCCGGGCGGACGGCCGTGGTGTACACGATCGCCAGCCTCGTCGGTGCCCTGCTGCTGATGGTCAGCCTGCTGCTGCACGAGGCCGCCCACGCGGTGGCCGCGCTGCGCAAGGGTGTCTCGGTCGAGGACGTGACGCTGTGGGCGCTGGGCGGGGTGACCCAGATGGGACGGCCGCGCACCGCCGGGGTCGCCCTGCTGGTCGCGGTCAGCGGACCGCTCACCAGCCTGCTCCTGGGCGGGATCGCGGTCGGCGCCGGGATCGGGGTGCACAGCCTGATCGGATGGGGGGTGCCCGCCGCCGTACTGGTCTGGCTGGGCTGGGCCAATCTGCTGCTGGGTGTGTTCAACCTGCTGCCCGCGGCCCCGCTGGACGGCGGCCGGGTGGTGCAGGCGGTGCTGTGGTGGCGCACCGGTGACCGGGAGCGCGCCGACCGGGCGGCGGGGCGCAGCGGCCAGGTCTTCGGAGTGCTGCTGATCGCGCTCGGCTGGATCTCCTTCCTGCGCGGTAACGGCGGCGGACTGTGGCTCGGGCTGATCGGGCTGTTCATGGTCATCATCGCCAACGCGGAACGGCAGCGGGCCGGATACGCCACGGCGCTGCGCGGGGTACGGGCGGGCGACGCGATGTCGGCACCGGTGGCCACCGGCGCCGACTGGCTGACCGTGGCGCGGTTCATCGACGAGGTGGCGGCGAGCTCCCGCCATTCCGTACTGCCCCTGCTCGATTTCGACGGCCGGCCCAGCGGGCTGGTGCAACTGCGCGCCCTGGCGAACGTGCCCGCCGGGGAGCGGGAGACCCGCCGGGTGCGGGACGTGGCCGTACCGGTGTCACGGTGCACGGTGGCCACGTCGGACGAGCTGCTGACCGAGGTGCTGGAGCGGGCGCGGCCGGGTGGCGGGCTGCCGGTGCTGGTGGTGGACCACGGTCATCTGGAGGGCATCGTGACGATGCACGATGTCACCCGGTACTTCCAGTTGCATGCCCTGGGCATCACCACGGCGCCTCCGGAGTCCGCCCACCACTGACGCCCCGGGCACGGTCCCCGGCGGGACTCTCGGCCAGGGGCGTCAGTGGCGCGGTAGCTGGAACAGGGCCCAGACGACCTTCCCCCGCAGCGTCCCCGCGAGCGGATGCCAGCCCCAGCCGTCGGCGAAGCACTCCACCAGATGGAGCCCGCGGCCGGATTCCTCCGCCCAGTCCGCCTCACCCGCCACCGGTCCGTCCTCGCTGAGGTCGCGCACCGCGCACACCAGCCGGGAGGGGCAGTGCATCAGATGGAGCCGGACCTGCGGATCGCCGTCACCGTCGCCCCGGCCCCCGGTGAGAGCGCTGGGCACCCCGCTGGGCAGGCCGTGCCGCAGGGCGTTGGTCACCAGCTCGGAGACGACCAGCGCCACCTCGTCGAAGAGCTCGGGCAGATCCCACTGCCGCAGGGTGGTGCCGGTGAACTTCCGGGCGCCGCGGACCGCTTCGAAGCGGGAGGGCAGGGCGTAGGAGACGGATCCGGAGACGGAGGAGGGGTCGATCGGAGGGAGCCCTCGCCACAAGGGCTCCAGCAGGGTCGAACCTTCGCTCCCCATGCGAGCACTCCTGCATCCGTGGCCGTGACGATCCCTGGCCAGATCTCGTACGAGCTTGCACGTGCGCTAAGCCTATGGTTCCGAATGCGTCGAGCAGATGCAAGGGCAGATGCACGTGCACGGAGCTTGTTTGCGGGGTAGTGACCGCATTTACATGGCTTTCTTCCTGCGGAATGATGCGTACATGGCCCTGCTGAGTGACGGCATGTGTACAGCGTGGAACCTGGGAAGTGGCAGACTTCAGCTCCAGGGGCCGCGGGGTCGCCTCGGAAGGGTGAGTTCCGTACAGGGAGGGTCACGCAGATGACCGCAAGCGAGTCGAGTGGATCGGTGGTGCGCCGTATCCTCCTGGGCTCTCAGCTCAGGCGGCTGCGCGAGTCCCGTGGCATCACACGGGAGGCGGCGGGCTACTCGATCCGTGCCTCCGAATCCAAGATCAGTCGCATGGAGTTGGGCCGGGTGAGCTTCAAGGCGCGCGACATCGAGGATCTGCTGACGCTCTACGGCGTCACGGACGAGGCGGAGCGCGCGGCGCTGCTCGGTCTCGCCCGCGAGGCCAACCTCACCGGGTGGTGGCACAGTTACGGCGATGTGCTGCCCGGCTGGTTCCAGACCTATGTCGGTCTGGAGGGTGCGGCATCCCATATCGCCTGTTATGAACTCCAGTTCATCCACGGACTGCTGCAGACCGAGGGCTATGCGCACGCGGTGGTGACCCGCGGCCAGCCCCAGGCGCCCGCCGCCGAGGTGGACCGCCGGGTGGCGCTGCGGCTGGAGCGGCAGAAACTGCTGGTCTCCGAGCGGGCCCCGGCCTTCCATGCGGTGCTGGACGAGGCCGCGCTGCGCCGTCCGTACGGCGGCCGAGAGGTGATGCGCGCCCAGTTGCGCCATCTGATCGCCGTCTCCGAACAGCCCAATGTGACCCTCCAGGTGATGCCGTTCTCCTTCGGCGGACACGCGGCGGAGAGCGGGGCGTTCACCCTGCTGCGGTTCCCGGAGTCGGACCTGCCCGACGTGGTCTATCTGGAACAGCTCACCAGCGCGCTCTACCTGGACAAGCGCGATGAAGTGGCACAGTACGAGCGGGTGTTGGGGCGGCTGGGTGAGGACAGTCTGTCCCCGCACGAGAGCCGGGAACTGCTCGGAGACCTCCTTCACGAAGTCTGACGCATCAGTAGGATGACATGTCATCAGGAAACCCCCCACGCGTGTGAGGGTGTCGGTGTACGCCGCCGCGTCCTCCGGATAGGGATGGCATGTCCTACTTCTCCGAGTTGGCCTTTCAGTACATCGACGGTGAGTGGCGCGGCGGCAACGGGTCCTGGGACATCGTCGACTTCAACCCCTACAGCGGGGAGAAGCTGGCCTCCATCACGGTGGCCACCGTCGAGGAGGTCGACCTCGCCTACCGGGCGGCCGAGCGGGCGCAGCCGGAGTGGGGCGGCACCAACCCCTATGCCCGGCGGCAGGTCTTCGAGCGGGCGCTGCGGATCATCGAGGACCGCGAGAAGGAGCTCACCGAGACGATCATCGCGGAGTGCGGCGGCACCCATGTGAAGGCGGGCTTCGAACTCCACCTGGCCAAGGAGTTCCTGCGGGAGGCCGTCCAGCTTGCACTGCGCCCCGAGGGGCGGATCCTCCCGTCCCCGGCCGACGGCAAGGAGAACCGCCTCTACCGGCTGCCGGTCGGGGTGGTGGGGGTCATCAGCCCGTTCAACTTCCCCTTCCTGCTCTCGCTGAAGTCGGTGGCCCCGGCGCTGGCCCTGGGCAACGCCGTGGTCCTCAAACCGCACCAGAACACCCCGATCTGCGGCGGCGGTCTGGTGGCCAGGCTCTTCGAGGAGGCGGGCCTGCCCGCCGGACTGCTCAACGTGGTGGTCACGGACATCGCGGAGATCGGTGACGCGCTGATCGAGCATCCGGTGCCCAAGGTCATCTCCTTCACCGGATCGGACCGGGTGGGCCGCCATGTGGCCACCGTCGCCGCCTCCCACTTCAAGCGGTCCATCCTGGAGCTGGGCGGCAACAGCGCGCTGGTCGTCCTGGACGACGCGGACCTCGACTACGCGGTGGACGCGGCGGTGTTCAGCCGCTTCGTCCACCAGGGGCAGGTCTGTATGGCGGCCAACCGGGTGCTGGTGGACCGCGCGGTGGAGCGGGAGTTCACCGAGCGATTCGTGGCCAAGGTGAGCTCCCTGAAGGTGGGCGACCCGGGCGATCCGGCCACCCATATCGGGCCGCTGATCAACGAGGGCCAGGCCGAGAGCATCGGCTCCCTGGTCGACCAGTCCATAGCCGAGGGCGCCACCGCGCTGCTGCGGGGGCGCACCCAGGGCACGCTGATGGAGCCGAGCGTGCTCACCGGAGTGCCGGAGGGCTCGGCCGTCCTGCGCCAGGAGATCTTCGGCCCGGTGGTGCTGCTGATCCCGTTCGACGGCGACGAGGAGGCCGTCCGGATCGCCAACGACACGGACTACGGGCTCAGCGGTGCGGTGCACACGGGCGACATCGAGCGCGGGGTGCGGTTCGCCCAGCGCATCCACACCGGGATGTTCCATGTGAACGACAGCACGGTGCACGACGAGCCGATCGTGCCGTTCGGCGGGGAGAAGCACTCGGGTCTCGGCCGGCTCAACGGTGAGTCGATGATCGAGGACTTCACCACCACCAAGTGGATCTCCATCCAGCACGGCCGGAGCCAGTTCCCGTTCTGACGCCCTGGACTCGGGTCTTCGATGAGGACAGAAGCTGACCGCATCGCCTTCTACTGTCGAAGACATCAACCGACCGGAACATCCCGGCCGGTGGAACCGACGGAAGGCGGACCCCATGCCCACTCTGGTGAGCCAGGAAGCCCATGGTGACGAGGCCGGCGCCCTGCTGGGCTTCCTGGAGGCGCAGCGCGGCGCCGTCCGCCGGGCCCTGCACGGGCTGACCGCCGAGCAGGCGAACAGCACGCCCGCCGCGAGCGAGCTGTCGCTGGCGGGGCTGCTCAAGCATGTGGCGGAGGTCGAGCAGGGCTGGGTCGAGGACGCCAGGGGCGTACCGCACAGCATCGTGCGCAACCACGAGAACTGGCACCTCAGCTTTGTGCTGGAGGAGGGTGAGAGCGTCGAGGGGCTGCTCGCCTTTTGGGACGACGTGGCAGTGCGCACCGAGAAGTTCATCCGCTCGCTGCCGGACCTGAACGGCACCTTTCCGCTGCCCCGGGCCCCGTGGTTCCCCGAGGGCAGCGAGCGGTCGATGCGCTTCCTGCTGCTGACCCTGATCCAGGAGATCGCCCGGCACGCCGGTCATGCGGACATCATCCGGGAGACCCTCGACGGCAAGACCGCCTTCGTCCTCATCGACGAGACCGGTGACCCTTCCGCCACCTCCTGATCCGCCCGGTCCGCCCCGCCCGGCCCGTCGCGTCTAGCCTTGACGGCAGCGAGAGGGCCGCGGGGACGACGGCAGGATGGAGAGATCGGGCGATGTCAGCGATCCGGCTGCTGGTGCTGGGAGCGGTGCGCCAGCACGGGCGGGCGCACGGCTATCAGGTCCGCAACGACCTGGAGTTCTGGGGCGCGCACGAGTGGTCCAACGCCAAGCCCGGATCGATCTACCACGCGCTCAAACAGATGGCGAAACAAGGGCTGATGCGGGCCCATGACATCGCGCCGAGCACGGCGGGCGGCCCCCCGCGCACCGAGTACGAACTGACCGCGGCGGGGGAGGAGGAGTACTTCCGGCTGCTGCGGAAGTCCCTGCTGGAGCACGGTCAGAAGCTGGACGAACTGACGGCCGGGGTGGGGTTCATCGTGGACCTCACCCGGGCCGAGGCCATCGGTCTGCTCAAACAGCGGGTGGCCGCGCTCGAGGGGTGGCGGGAAGAGGTGACCCGGCACTGGATGCCCGCCAAGGGCACGCCCGAGGAGTGGGGCCATATCGGCGAGATCATGAAGTTCTGGCTGCACTCCGCGGACAGCGGGGCCGAGTGGACCCGCGGGCTGATCGAGCGCCTTGAGGGCGGGGCGTATGTGATGGCGGGTGAGGGGGAGCGTTCGGTCGACGTACTGGTGGACGCCTCCCCGCCGGACCACGACGAGAGCCACTAGACCGACGACCGACCCGATGACGGGTCTGTGGGATTCATCGATTAATCAAGTTTGACTAGTCCCGGGTCGGGGATTACCCTCCCGGGGCACGTAGTCAAATTTGATTACCGTGATCAGATGTGTGAGAGGGGAAGACCTTGGCCGACAGCGATCCCGCGATCGTGGTCGAAGGACTGCGGAAGACCTACGGCGGAAAACCGGCTCTCGCCGGACTCGACCTGACCGTTCCCGCGGGCACCGTGCACGCCGTGCTCGGTCCCAACGGGGCGGGAAAGACCACCTGTGTGCGGATCCTGGCCACCCTGCTGCGGCCCGACGGCGGCCGGGCCGAGGTCGCCGGATACGACGTACGGCGCGATCCCGACCAGGTCCGCTACCGGATCGGGCTGCTCGGCCAGCACGCCGCGGTCGACGAGGAGTTGAGCGGACGGCAGAACCTGGAGATGTTCGGCCGGCTGTACCACCTGGGGGCCCGCCCGGCGCGGGCCCGCGCGGAGGAGCTGCTGGAGCGGTTCGGCCTCACCGACACCGGCCAGAAGGCCGTCGGGCAGTACAGCGGCGGTATGCGGCGCCGGCTGGACCTGGCCGCGAGCCTCATCATGCGGCCCCGGGTCCTCTTCCTGGACGAGCCGACCACCGGCCTCGATCCGCGCGGCCGCACCGAGGTGTGGAACGCGGTCCGTTCCCTGGTCGGCGGCGGCACCACGGTGCTGCTCACCACCCAGTACCTGGAGGAGGCCGACCAACTCGCCGACCGCATCTGCGTGGTGGACCACGGCCGGTCCATCGCCGAGGGCACCGCGGACCAGCTCAAGGCACGGATCGGCGGGGACCGGATCGAGGTCGTCCTGCGCGACGGGCGCCAACTCGACGCCGCCGTCCCGCTCGTGGGCCGGGCCACCGGCTCGGACGCCATCGAGACCGACACCGACCGGCGGCGGATCGGCGCACCGGTGGACGACCGGGTCGCCGCGCTCACCGGGACCGTACGGGCGCTCGCGGCGGCCGGGATCGAGGCGGAGGACATCGTGCTGCGCCGCCCCACCCTGGACGAGGTCTTCCTCCACCTCACCGGGAAGAGCGCGGCCGAGGGCGCCGCGGACGGCGGCACGGACCACACCACCAAGGAAGGGGCGGGCGTATGAGCGCCGCGACGGACACCACCGCGAGGCCCGCGAACACCCTGTACTGGGCCCTCGCCGACTCCTGGACCATGACCCGCCGCGGACTGGCCCACTGGGCGCGCCGGCCCGTCCAGGTGGTCGTCAACCTGGTCTTTCCGGTGATGATGCTGCTGATGTTCGCGTACTTCCTGGGCGGCGGGATGACCGTCCCCGGGGGCGGCGACTACAAGGAGTACCTGGTGCCCGGGATGCTCGCCCTCACCATGGCCTTCGGCCTGGAGGGGACGATGCTCGCGGTCACCACGGACCTCAACAAGGGCGTCATCGACCGTTTCCGCTCCATGCCCATGGCCCCGTCCGCGGTGCTGGTCGGGCGCAGCGTCCTGGACATGCTCCAGTCCGCGCTGAGCCTGTGCGTGCTCATCGGGGTCGCCCTGGCGATGGGCTGGCGCTGGCACGACGGGCTCGGCGACGCGCTGTACGCGGTGGGGCTGCTGCTCTGGCTGCGGTTCGCGATGCTGTGGATCGGCATCCACCTGGGCATGGTGGCCGGACGTCCGGAACTGGTCCAGGCCGTGCAGATCCTGGTCTGGCCGGTCGGCTTCCTCTCCAACGCGTTCTCCGCGCCCGAGAACATGCCCGCGTGGCTGGGGACGGTCGCGGAGTGGAACCCGATGTCGGCCACGGCGGCGGCGGTCCGCGATCTGTTCGGGATCCCGGGCGCCGGGGGCGGTGGCTCCTGGGCCGCCGAGCACGCCCGACTGCTCGCCGTCTGCTGGCCGCTGTTCCTGCTGGCGGTCTTCTTCCCGCTCGCCGTGGGACGTTTCCGCAGGCTCAGCCACTGAGGGCGGTGGCCCCGGCCCGGGTACCACCTCCGTCACATCGTCACCGGTGGTGGGCGGTTGCGGATACGGTGCAGGTATGGGGAACGACAGCGTGGGCACGGGGGCGGAGCGGGCCGGGGGGCCGGGTTACGCCCTGCTGATCGCGGCCGGACCGGCCGGGAAGCAGCGGCTGATGGACGCGGCCGCCGCGCTGCCACAGCTCGCGGCGGTGCCTCCGGCCGCGCTGCTGGGCACGCCCGGCGGCGCCAGCGTGGTCCAACTCGTCGACCCCGCCGACCCGCAGACCGTCCTCACCCACCTGCGGACCGCGGCCGCCCATCAGGGCCCGGTGCTGATCTATCTCGCGGGCCAGCTCACCGTGGACGCCAAGCAGCGTTTACCGCATCTGGCACTGGCGCGCACCACCCCGCGGACGGCCCGGTACACGGCACTGCCGTGGCACTGGCTGGCCTCGGAGCTCGCCCGGCGGCCGTCCGGCAGCACCACGGTGCTGGCCGATCTGGTGGCCGATGAGACGGCCTGGCCGGGGCTGTCCGGATCCGCGGGCGGCCCCGGCGGGCTCTCCGCCGGGCTGACGCTGTACGGCGCGGTGGCCCCGGCCCCGCCCAAGCGGCAGCTCGCGGCGCCGCTCTACAGCCGGGCGCTGGCCGACGTGCTGCGCGGCGCGGCGGGCGGTACGGCCGGTGGTGCGCCGGACGCCGTGCCGCCGTACGCCCGGCTGCATGAACGGGCCGTGGCCGAGGCGGGTCTCGGCGGCGGGTCCGTCCTGCTGCTGGACGGTTCAGGGGAAACGTCTCCGCGCCCGGGGGGAGCGGTGCCGGGCGTTCCGTTGCGCTGTCCCGCACCCCAGGACGCCGTACCCGCACCGAGTCGGGCGCCATCTGCTCCGGGGGCCGTCGTGGTGCCGGATCCGCACGCCGCCATCTTCGAGGCCGCCCACGCCGGACGGCACAGCGAGGCCGCCTCGATGGCGGCGGCCTGGGAGCAGGAGGCCCTGCGCGCCGCCGGACCCCGTTCCCCGGAGGCGATCCACTGGCTGGAGGTGCGCGCCGACCTCGCCCGGCTGGCCGGGGACCCGGCCCGCGCCTGTGAGTTGTGGCTCGCGGTGGCGGACGCCCGGCTGGGCAACGGGGAACCGGCCGGGGACCCCGAGGTCGAGGGGGCCGTGGACCGGGCACACCACCAGTGGCAGTTCGTCCCGGACCCGGCGCGGGCCGGTGCCCTCGCCCCGCGGCTGATCGAGCTGCGCGGCCGGGTGCCCGGCCGCAGACCCGGCGCCCTGGAGGCGGTGCGCCGCAGGGCCGGACTGCTGCTCGGCACCGCGACCCAGCCGGGCTGACCCGACCGGGCGGCCTCGCCGAAGTCCGGTATGCGGTGCGAGGTGCGCCCCCGAAGGGGCGCGGGCTGTGCCGGTGTGCGGCTCCGCCGCGTGGGCGAGACGAGCCACGACGCGGCCGTGGACGCGGACGCATGATGGCACCGCGTGGCACGTCCCGCGGAGCGCCTGGGCGGTTGTCCGCACCGCCCCGCCGGGCTGGCACCGCCCCGCCGGGCTCGCATCGCCCGGCACGCGGCCCGCCGCGTTGTCGGGATCGGGCGACCGGTCGCGCACGTAGGCCCCGGGCACACCACCCCCCACCCGCACTCCGGGCCAATGCACCTAGTGGTGGAAGGCGGTGGCCTCCGACTCCGGCCGCTCCTGCGGTTTCGCCTGGGCCCGCAGCTCCGGCATCACACTGCTCATATCGGCCATGAACAGGTCCGACAGGTCCATCGAGAAGCCGTTGCGGCACACCACCCGCAGCACCGACAGGTCCTCGCGGTTCGGCGGGAAGGTGTACGCGGGCACCAGCCAGCCGCACTCCCGCAGCCGCCGCGAGACGTCGAACACATCGAAGTTCCGCACCCCGTCCGCCGTGGTGAAGGCGAAGACCGGAAGCTGGTCGCCGCGGGTCAGCAGGGTGAAGTCACCGAGCGCCTCGATCCGGTCGGCCAGCGAGCAGGCCACGTCGCGGGAGTTCTGCTGGACCGCGCGGAAGCCTTCCCGGCCCAGCCGCAGGAAGGTGTAGTACTGGGCGGCCACCTGGGCCCCGGGCCGGGAGAAGTTCAGCGCGAAGGTGGGCATGTCGCCGCCGAGGTAGTTGACCCGGAAGACCAGTTCCTCGGGCAGGTCCTCGGGGGTGCGCCACAGCGCCCAGCCCACCCCCGGGTAGACCAGGCCGTACTTGTGGCCCGAGGTGTTGATGGAGGAGACCCGCGGCAGCCGGAAGTCCCACACCACCTCCGCGTCGAGGAACGGCGCCACCATTCCGCCGGAGGCCGCGTCCACATGGACCGGTACGTCCAGTCCGGTGCGCTCCTGGAGGTCGTCCAGCGCCCCGCACACCTCGGCCACCGGCTCGTAGGACCCGTCGAAGGTGGAGCCGAGCACGGCGACCACACCGATGGTGTTCTCGTCGCAGAGGTCGGCGGCGGCCTGGGGGTCGAGGTGGAACCGGTCGCCCTCCATGGGCACCTGACGGGCCTCGACCTCCCAGAAGTTGCAGAACTTGTCCCAGCACACCTGGACATTGCCGCCCATGACCAGGTTGGGCTTGGCGGTGGCCGGGTAGCGCACCGGATTCCGCTTCGCCCAGCGCCGTTTGAGGGCCAGCCCGGCGAGCATGCACGCCTCGCTGGAGCCGGTGGTGGAGCAGCCCATGGCGGACTCCGGGTCGGGCGCGTGCCACAGGTGGGCGAGCATCGCCACACAGCGCCGTTCCAGTTCGGCGGTGCGCGGGTACTCATCCTTGTCGATCATGTTCTTGTCGCGGCAGTCGGCCATCAGCTTGCCCGCCTGCGGCTCCATCCACGTGGTGACGAAGGTGGCGAGGTTCAGCCGGGCGTTGCCGTCGAGCATCAGCTCGTCATGGACGAACTGATACGCGGCGGAGGGCGCCATCGGCCCGTCCGGGAGACGGTGGCGCGGGGGTTCGGCGGCCATACCGCTGACCGGGTCCGCCTCGCCGTAGAACGGATTGACGGAGAAGCCGGGCCGCTCTTCCTTGCCGTGTCTGACGCTGGAGCCTCGATGAAGTGCCATCTTCCCGAAAATACGGGCATATCGGGCGTAAGGCTCGGTCCCGCGCCGCTGTCCCGTACCGCTACCCCGCGCTGCTCAGCGACAGCTTCGCCGCGAAGCCCAGGAACGCCGCGCCCGCGCCCGCCGACAGACCGGCGGTCAGCCGCCTGCGCCGCCGGAAGGTGGCCGCGAGATATGTACCGCCGAAGATCAGCACCGACAGATAGGTGATGCTGAAGAGCTGCGCCCAGGCGCCCAGCGCCACGAACGACAGCGCCGGATGGGCGTACTCCGGGTCCACGAACTGCACGAAGAAGGAGATGAAGAAGAGGATCGCCTTGGGGTTCAGCAGGCTGATGACCAGGGCCCTGCGGTACGGCCGCTCCGCTTTGGTCCCCGTCGCGCCGCTCGCGCCACCGGCTTCGCCGGCATCGGCGTCAACGGCCCGGACGGCCCCCGGACCGCGCCGCCACAGTGCCCGCGCCCCGCGCAGCATGCCCACCGCGAGCCAGGTCAGATAGCCCGCGCCGGCGAACTTCACCACGGTGAACACCAGCGGGCTGGCGTGCAGCAGCGAGGCCACGCCCCCCGCCGACAGCGCCATCAGCACCGCGTCCCCGCACACGACGCCCGCCGCCGCCTGATAGGCGACGCGGGGGCCGCGGCGGGCCGCGACGGACACCACATAGAGCGAATTCGGCCCCGGCAGCAGGATGATCAGCGCCAGGCCCGCCAGATAGGTCGATAGATCCGTTATCCCGAGCACAATCAGCAGGATGCCAGGCTCCGGAATCCCTCCTCATCCGGGTTTCGCGATACGGACTTGCACCTCACGTGAGGTGAGGGCGCAGCGTGGAGCCCGTACCGGGAGCACGACCGGTACCGACACCAGGAGAGCGGAAGCGGACATGAGTTATTCCGTGGGACAGGTCGCGGCCTTCGCGGGCGTCACGGTGCGCACCCTGCACCACTACGACGAGATCAAACTGCTGCGCCCCGGCGCCCGCAGCCCGGCCGGGCACCGGCGGTACGACGAGGCCGACCTCGACCGGCTCCAGCAGATCCTGTTCTACCGGGAGCTCGGCTTTCCGCTCGAGGAGGTGGCGGTGCTGCTCGACGACCCGGACGCGGACCCGCAGGCACTCCTGCGGCATCAGCACCAGTTGCTGACCGAACGGATCGAGAGGCTGCGGCAGATGGCCGCCGCCGTCGAACACGCCATGGAGGCACGGAAGATGGGCATCAACCTGACCCCGGAGGAGAGGTTCGAGGTCTTCGGCGACAACGACCCCGAGCAGTACGCACAGGAGGCCCAGGAGCGCTGGGGCCACACCGATGCGTACCGGGAGTCGATGCGCCGGTACGCGACCTACAGCAAGGACGACCTGCTGCGGATCAAGGCGGAGGGGGAACGGCTCAACAACGCCCTCGCCGCCCTCCTGGAGGCCGGGACCCCGCCGGAGTCGGAGGCCGCGATGGACCTCGCCGAGGAACACCGCCAGCAGATCGTCCGCTGGTCCTACGACTGCGACTACGGGATGCACATCTGTCTGGCCGAGATCTACGTGGCGGACGAGCGCTTCACCGCCACCTATGACGCCATCAAGCCGGGGCTGGCCGCCTACCTCCGGGCCGCGATCCTGGCCAATGCCGAGCGCGCGGGACACACTCCCGGCTGAGCCGTACGGTGCGGGCCCGGGGCTTCCCCGGGCCCGCGGGCGCGCCTCCCGGACCGGTGGGAACCAAGGGCGGGCACCCGGCGTTGATAGCTTTGGGCGGCACACTGCGAAGAACCCCGCATCCAGTCCGCCCCGACCTGCGGCCGGGCCTCGCACGAGCCTGCACCCCTCGACCCAGGAGCCTGTCACCCGTGACCACTCTCGCGCTCGGCCCCCAGTGGCTGGACCCGGACTATCTGATCGAGACCTTCGGTCTGCTCGGCGTCCTCGTCATCGTCTTCGCGGAGTCCGGCCTGCTCATCGGCTTCTTCCTGCCGGGCGACTCCCTGCTGTTCACCACCGGACTGCTGGTCACCACCGATGTGATCAAGCACGATCTGTGGCTGGTGTGCACGGCCATCTCGCTCGCCGCGATCCTGGGTGACCAGGCCGGATATCTCTTCGGCCGGAAGGTGGGCCCGGCGCTGTTCCGCCGTCCCGACTCCAAGCTCTTCAAACAGGAGAACGTGGAGAAGGCCCACGAGTTCTTCGAGAAGTACGGGCCGAAGTCGCTGGTGCTGGCCCGCTTCGTGCCCATCGTCCGTACCTTCACGCCGATCATCGCGGGCGTGAGCCGGATGAACTACCGCTCCTTCATCATCTTCAACGTCATCGGCGGTGTGCTGTGGGGCACCGGCGTCACCCTGCTCGGTGCGGCGCTCGGCAAGGTGGAATTCGTCCATGCCCATATCGAGCTGATCCTGATCGGCATCGTGCTGCTGTCGGTGATCCCGATCGCCATCGAGTTCCTGCGGGCCCGCGGCAAGGCCAAGAAGGCCGCAGCCGCCGGAGGGGCGGAGCAGGGCGCGTCCGACGCGTCCGGGGGGCGGCCGGGCGCCGGAGCGCCTCCGCAGGCCCCGCGCGGACGGCACGCCAAGCGCTGACCCCCGGGGCCCCAGGGTCCCCGTCCGCGCCGGTCACACCCCGTTCACCCCTTTTTGCTTCTCTTCCCCCCGCTTCACATCGGCCCCAGCGCCGCCCCCACTCCCGATAGCCGGCCACCGCCCCGCACAATGGGCAGCGGTGGCCCCTGTCGTATCGGCGCGGGACCGCCCGGAAATGCACGGGGAGGCTGGCGAGGAGCGAGGAGACGTGGGGTCGGAACGACAGCAGGGACAGCGCGGCGGGACCGCGGAGACGGACGCGGCGGGGAACGGCAAGCCGCAGTCCGACGAGGCGCACAGCGCTTTCACCCCGCCTCTGGGCCTACCACTGCCCCCGGCCCCCGAGGACGAGCACCCGACATCGGAGTTCGCCGTCCCCGAGGGGTTCGCGGCCGAGCCCGCCGCCGAGCCCGAGGGCTCCGCCTTCGCCCCGCCCGGCGGGATGAAGGCCCATCCCGGGGGGAACTCGACCACCGGCGGCTTCGCGGCCTTCACCCCGCCCGGCGGGATGCCCGTCGTCCGGCTGACCAAGGACGCGCCCTGGCAGGACCGCATGCGCACCATGCTGCGGATGCCGCTCGGCGAGCGCCCGCTCCCCGAGCGCGTCGAACGGTCGGAGGACGACACCGGCCCGGCGGTGCCCCGTGTGCTCGACCTCACCCTCCGTATCGGCGAGCTGCTGCTCGCGGGCGGCGAGGGGGCCGAGGACGTGGAGGCGGCCATGTTCGGCGTGGCCCATGCCTACGGGCTGGACCGCTGCGAGCCGACGGTGACCTTCACCCTGCTGTCGGTCAGCTACCAGGCGTCGCTGGTGGACGACCCGGTCACCGCCAGCCGCACCGTGCGCCGCCGGGGCACCGACTACACCCGGCTCTCCGCGGTCTTCCGGCTGGTCGACGACATCACCACCCACGAGGACATCACCCTGGAGGAGGCGTACCGGCGGCTGGCCGAGATACGCCGTAACCGCCACCCCTACCCCGGCTGGGCGCTCACCGTGGCCGGCGGCGGACTGGCCGGAGCGGCGAGCATGCTCGTCGGCGGTGAATGGCCGGTGTTCTTCGCCGCGGCCGTCGGCGCGATGCTCGGCGACCGGCTGGCGTGGCTGGCCTCCGGGCGCGGGCTGCCGGAGTTCTACCAGTTCGTGGCCGCGGCGATGCCGCCGGCCGCGATGGGCGTCGCGCTCAGCCTGGTGGGCTCCGGGCTCCAGGCGTCCGCGGTGATCACCGGTGGACTCTTCGCGCTGATCCCGGGACGGGCCCTGGTCGCGGGTGTCCAGGACGGGCTGACCGGCTATTACATCACCGCCGCGGCCCGGCTCCTGGAAGTCGGCTACCTCATCGTGGGCATCGTGTGCGGGGTGCTCACGGTGCTGTACGGCGGTCTGCAACTGGACGCCAAGCTCAACCCGGAGGCGGCGCTGCGCCATGTGGAGCGGCCGTACATCCAGATACTGGCGGCGATGCTGCTCGCCCTGACGTTCTCGATCCTGCTCCAGCAGGAACGTCACACCGTGCTGTTCGCCACGCTCAACGGCGGGGTGGCCTGGGTGGTCTACGCGGCCCTCGCCGACACCGCGGACGTCCCGGAAGTGGCCGCCACCACGGTGGCCGCCGGACTGGTCGGCCTCTTCGGTCAGCTCCTGTCCCGCTACCGCTTCGCCTCCGCGTTGCCCTACGTCACGGCGGCGATCGGTCCGCTGCTGCCCGGTAGCGCGACCTACTTCGGACTGCTGGCCCTGGCACAGGGCAATCTGGACCGCGGGGTCTCCCATCTCACCCAAGCGGCCGCACTGGCCCTGGCGATCGCCATCGGGGTGAATCTGGGGAACGAGTCCGCACGGCTCTTCCTCAGGATGCCGGGCGCCGGGATCGAGCCGGCCGACCGCCGTGCGGCCAAGCGCACCCGCGGCTTCTGACCCCCCGGGCCGACCCCGGGAATCCCCGGAATCCCGGGGGACGGAGCGGAAAAACAGCGGACGGGCCGGATCACTCCGGCCCGTCCGCTGTCTGTGGTGGCTCAGTGGCCGCCGGACGCCTCCAGGCGCTTGATGGACGCCTCGACCTCGGCCTCGGCCTCGGCGCGGCCCACCCAGTCGGCCCCCTCGACCGACTTGCCGGGCTCCAGGTCCTTGTAGACCTCGAAGAAGTGCTGGATCTCCAGGCGGTCGAACTCGGACACGTGGTGAATGTCACGCAGGTGCTCCACCCGCGGGTCCGAGGCCGGGACACAGAGCAGCTTGTCGTCGCCGCCCGCCTCGTCGGTCATCCTGAACATGCCGATGGCACGGCACTTGATCAGGCAGCCGGGGAACGTCGGCTCGTCGAGAATGACCAGGGCGTCCAGCGGGTCACCGTCCTCGCCGAGGGTGTTCTCGACGAAGCCGTAGTCCGCGGGGTAGCTGGTCGAAGTGAAGAGCCGACGGTCGAGACGGATACGTCCCGTCTCGTGGTCCACCTCGTACTTGTTCCGCGAACCCTTCGGGATCTCGATGGTGACGTCGAACTCCACGGGTGGCTCCTCCATGATCAACACATACGTCTGGTGATTAAGTGTCCCCCACGCAGGTGTGTGGTGGCGAAAGGGGCTGGTCGGTCGTGCCTGAAGCCAGATCGTGGCAGGTCAGGGAGTGGCTGAGCCGCGGGCGGAGCCGAGTGCGGAACCAGTGGCGGCGGGCCACATGCGAACAGCGGAGCACCGTACGGGTGACGGCTGTCTCCGCGACGGTGGGCCTCGCGGTCGCGATCGGCTCGGTGCTGGTGGCCGGGCCGTGGGACTCCGGTCAGCGTACGGCCGAACGGGCCCGCGCCGCCGGGGGACCGGCGACGGGTGGCGACCGTCACGGCGGGGACAGGCCCGCGCCCAGCGCGTCCCCGGTGCTGGCCGCCCTCGGTGCGCCCACCGCCGAACCGTCACCGGACACCGGTGAGGACGCGGTGCCGCCGCCCACCGGCGGCGGGCTGGCGGACACGCTCGAACCGCTGCTGGACGACCCGGCCCTGGGCGACCGGCGCTCGGTGTCCGTCGTGGACGTGGCCACCGGACGCCAGGTGTACGGGGCGAAGGCGGACAGCGCCGCGGTGCCCGCCTCCATCATCAAGGTGGCCACCGGCGCCGCCGCGCTCTCCGTGCTCGGCCCCGACTACCGGATCAAGACCACCGTCGTCAGGGCCGGGAAGGACGGCATCGTGCTCGTCGGCGGCGGCGACCCGACGCTCACCGCCCGGTCGGTGAAGGGAGCCGACCAGCCCGCCTCGCTGCGGAAGCTGGCCGACGACACCGCCCGCGCGCTGAAGAAGCGCGACGCCCGGACGGTCCGGCTCGGCTACGACACCTCGCTCTACTCCGGTCCTGATCTGCACCCGATCGGCGTCAACGAGAACATCTCGCCGGTGACCCCGCTCATGGCCGACGAGGGACGGCAGGACGACAGCGACCACGGTCCCGCCCCGCGTGCCGAGGACCCGGCCGCCGACGCGGCCGGCACCTTCGCGTCGCTGCTGCGCGACCGCGGTATCGAGGTGAAGGGCGAACCGCGGTCCCAGGAGGCCGGGAAGACCCCCGAGGCGCTGGCCGCCGTACGCTCCCAGCCGCTGTCCGCGCTCGTCGAGCGGATGCTGACCAACAGCGACAACGACCTCGGCGAGGCGCTGGCCCGGCAGACCGCCATCGCCGCCGGACGGCCCGCCAGCTTCGAGGGCGGTGCCGAGGCGGTGACCGCCCGGCTGCGGAAGCTGGACCTGCCGGTGGGCGGTGTCCACATCGCCGACGGCAGCGGTCTCGACCGCGCCGACCGGGTCTCCGCCGCCCTGCTCGCCCAGACGCTGGTGCGCTCCGCCGACCGCGACCACCCCGAACTGCGGTCGGTCCTCACCGGACTGCCGGTGGCCGGATTCAACGGCACCCTGCGCACCCGCTACGCCGAGGACTCGGTGGGCCGCGGGGTGGTCCGCGCCAAGACCGGCACCCTCACCGGGATCAACACCCTGGCGGGCACGGTGGTCGACGCGGATGGACGGCTGCTGGTCTTCACCTTCATCACCAACGGCACCACCGACCCCGACGGCGCCCAGCACGCCCTGGACCGGATGGCCTCGGCCCTGGCCAACTGCGGCTGCCGCTGACCGAGGTGACGGCGGACCCCGGCGACCGCGTGTGCGGGCCGCCGTCTCCTCCCGGATGCGACCGGGGCCACGTACCGTGAAGCCATGACGAGCATCGGTGGTGTGGAGATGGTCGACTGGAACCTCGCGGTCGCGACCGCGACCCGGCTGGTCCGCCCGGGGCCGGAGGTGAGCCGGGACGAGGCGCGCGCGGTCGTCGCGGAGCTGCGGCGGCACGCCAAGTCGTCCGAGGAGCACGTACGGGCGTTCACCCGGATGGCCGTGCCAGGAGGTCCGGACTCCGACACCCCGGTGCTGGTGGTGGACCGCGCGGGCTGGATCAAGGCCAATGTCGCGGGCTTCCGCCAGATCCTCAAGCCGCTGCTCGGCAAGATGCAGGACCGGCGCGGCGGTATGCCCGGCGGCGCGGTGCTGGGCACGGTCGGCGGCAAGGTGACCGGTGTGGAGCTGGGGATGCTGCTGTCCTTCCTCGCCTCCCGGGTGCTCGGCCAGTACGAGACCTTCGCGCCCGGCGGCGGTGAGCTGCCCGGGACCGCGGGCGGCGGACGGCTGCTGCTGGTGGCCCCCAACATCGTCCACGTGGAGCGCGAGCTGGACGTCCACCCGCATGACTTCCGGCTGTGGGTGGCGCTGCACGAGGAGACCCACCGCACCCAGTTCACCGCCGTGCCGTGGCTGCGCGACCACATCGAGTCCGAGATCCAGGCGTTCCTGGGCGAGACCGACGTGGATCCGGCCACCTTGCTGGAGCGGCTGCGCGAGGCCGTGCAGTCGCTCGGCGGCGGGAAGGACCGGGAGGAGGCCGGGGACCGGGGCGCGGCCAGCATCATCGAGCTGGTCCAGACGCCCGCCCAGCGGGAGATCCTGGCCCGGCTGACGGCGGTGATGTCCCTGCTGGAGGGCCACGCCGACTACGTGATGGACGGGGTGGGCCCGGAGGTCGTGCCCTCCGTGGCGGAGATCCGCGAGAAGTTCCAGAAGCGGCGGGCCAGCGGCGCCGGACGGCTGGACCAGGCACTGCGCAAACTGCTGGGGCTGGACGCCAAGCTGCGGCAGTACCGTGACGGTGAGCGGTTCGTACGGGCCGTGGTGAACGAGGTCGGCATGGAGGGCTTCAACCGGGTCTGGACGTCCCCGAACACCCTCCCCACCAAGTCGGAGATCAACAAACCGGCGGAGTGGGTCGCGCGGGTGCACCGTAGGGCGGAGTCGTAGAACCGGCACACTCGGCGGCGGCGGAATGCCCCCCTTAATCACTCGTCCGAGGGACCGTGGGCCACGGGTAGGCGTGCGATGCTCGGGGAACAGCTCGCTTCTGTCACCATCGACATACTCTGCGTGACGACATCTCGTATACGCCCCCCGAGGCACCCCCTCGCATACAGATGGGAAACGGACATGGGTCCCCATCCAGCGGTCGCCGCGATACGCCTGGCGGTGCGCCGCGTCCTGCACGACGTCCTCGTCGCCTCCTCGGCCCCCACTCCGCCCTCCTCCCGCCCCGCCACCGCCCCGCGCACCCGGCGGGCGCCCGGTGACGGGCCGCTGGTGCTCGCCGCCTGCTCCGGCGGCGCCGACTCCATGGCGCTCGCCTCCGCACTGGCCTTCGAGGCCCCCCGGCTGGGCCTGCGCGCCGGCGGCATCACCGTCGACCACGGCCTCCAGCCCGGTTCCGACGTCCGCGCGGCCGAGGTCGCCGAGCGGATGCGTGAGCTCGGCCTCGTACCGGTCGAGTCCATCCCGGTCGTCGTCGGCCGGGACGGCGGCCCCGAGGCCGCCGCCCGCGACGCCCGCTACGCCGCCCTCGACGCCGCCGCGGAGCGCCACGGTGCCGCCGCCGTCCTGCTCGGCCACACCCGCGACGACCAGGCCGAGACGGTGCTGCTCGGCCTCGCCCGCGGCTCCGGTATCCGCTCCCTGTCCGGTATGGCCCGCGTCTCCGGCGCCGGCGGCCGCTACCGCCGCCCCTTCCTCCAGCTCGACCGGCACACCGTCCGCAAGGCCTGTCTGGCCCAGTCGCTGCAGGTCTGGGACGACCCGCACAACGTGGACCCCACCTACACCCGCTCCCGGGTCCGCCACGAGGCACTGCCCGTCCTGGAGAAGGCCCTCGGCAAGGGCGTCGTCGAAGCGCTCGCCCGCACCGCCCAGCTCTCCCGTGACGACGCCGACGCCCTGGACGCCTGGGCCGCCCGTGCCGAGGCCGATGTGGTGACCACCGCCGAGGTGCCCGCCGAGGGGGGCGGGACCGTCGAGCTGGACACGGCCGGACTGCACGGGCTGCCCACCGCCGTCCGCCGCCGGGTGCTGCGCCGCGCGGCCATCGCCGCGGGTGCTCCGGCCGGTTCGCTCTTCGCCCGCCACATCGAAGAGGTCGACCGGCTGATCACCGGCTGGCGGGGTCAGCGGGCCATCAACCTCCCCGGGCGGGTAGAGGTCCGCCGGGAGGGTGGCAGACTGGTCATCCGGCAGGGCTGATCCGCCCGCCGAATTGCCGGACTGTCGAACGAGAGTGGCGCGGGTGGACGACAAGGACATGGGCACCGACCTGAAGTCGGTCCTCATCACCGAGGAAGAGATCAAGGCGAAGCTGGCCGGGCTGGCCGCCGAGATCGATGCGGAGTACGCGGGCAAGGACCTGCTCATCATCGGTGTCCTCAAGGGCGCCGTGATGGTGATGGCGGACCTGGCGCGTGCCTTGTCCTCTCCCGTCACCATGGACTGGATGGCCGTGTCGTCCTACGGCGCGGGCACCCAGTCCTCGGGTGTGGTGCGGATCCTCAAGGACCTGGACACCGACATCAAGGGACGGCACGTCCTGATCGTCGAGGACATCATCGACTCCGGTCTGACGCTGTCCTGGCTGCTGTCGAACCTCGGCTCGCGCGAGCCCGCCTCACTGAACGTATGCACCCTGCTGCGCAAGCCGGAGGCGGCCAAGGTCGCCATCGACGTGAAGTGGGTCGGCTTCGACATTCCGAACGAGTTCGTCGTGGGCTACGGACTGGACTACGCGGAGAAGTACCGCAACCTCCCCTTCGTCGGCACGCTGGCGCCGCACGTCTACGGCGGCTGAGCCGCCCCGCCGCCGCGGCGCGCCCGGCGGGAACCTGTCGCGGTTTCCCGCCGTTGGAGCAGGGGAAGGCGGTTTTGTTAACAGTCCACGGCGGCGTCGGGTGACAATGCTGGGGTACCGTCCGAAGGTCAGTCTTTTTCGAGACTGAGGATCAGACAGCTCATACACCACAAATACACCGCAATACACCGCACGCACAGGCGCCCCTCCAGGGCTGCCGTGCCTCACTGTGGCAGGAGGGACGGGGCGATTTCGCCCCGTATGGATGGACGTGAAGCGCTACTTCCGTGGGCCGGTCATGTGGATCGTGCTGGCCGTCCTCGCCGTGGTCGTGTTGATGCAGGTCGTCGGCTCGTCCGGCGGCTACAAGTCGGTGGACACCAGCCAGGTCGTCAAGGCGATCAACCGGAACCAGGTCCAGTCCGCCGAACTGACGACCGGCGACGAGCACAAGATCAAGATCAAGCTCAAGGACAACGTCGCGAAGATCTCCGGCAGCGACAAGCTCCAGGCCACCTACATCGGTGACCAGGGCGTCGACCTCGCCCGGACCCTTCAGGCGAATGCCCAGAAGGACAACGGGATCCCGGACGGGTACAACGTCTCGACGTCGAAGCAGAACCCGTTCGTCGGGATCCTGCTCTCGCTGCTCCCGTTCGTGCTGATCGTCGTGGTCTTCCTGTTCCTGATGAATCAGATGCAGGGCGGCGGCTCCCGGGTGATGAACTTCGGGAAGTCGAAGGCCAAGCTGATCACCAAGGACACCCCGAAGACGACCTTCTCCGATGTGGCGGGGTCCGACGAGGCGGTCGAGGAGCTCCAGGAGATCAAGGAGTTCCTCCAGGAGCCGGCGAAGTTCCAGGCCGTGGGCGCCAAGATCCCCAAGGGTGTGCTGCTCTACGGCCCGCCCGGTACGGGTAAGACGCTGCTCGCGCGTGCCGTCGCGGGCGAGGCGGGCGTTCCGTTCTACTCGATCTCCGGTTCCGACTTCGTCGAGATGTTCGTGGGTGTGGGTGCCTCCCGGGTCCGTGACCTGTTCGAGCAGGCCAAGACCAACGCCCCGGCGATCGTCTTCGTCGACGAGATCGACGCCGTCGGCCGCCACCGCGGCGCCGGTATGGGCGGCGGTCACGATGAGCGTGAGCAGACGCTGAACCAGCTGCTCGTCGAGATGGACGGCTTCGATGTGAAGGGCGGCGTCATCCTGATCGCCGCCACCAACCGGCCGGACATCCTCGACCCGGCGCTGCTGCGCCCGGGCCGCTTCGACCGGCAGATCGCCGTCGACCGTCCGGATATGCAGGGCCGTCTGGAGATCCTCAAGGTCCACCAGAAGGGCAAGCCGGTCACACCGGACGTCGACCTGTCGGCCGTCGCCCGCCGTACCCCCGGCTTCACCGGTGCCGATCTGTCGAACGTGCTGAACGAGGCCGCCCTGCTGACGGCCCGCAGCGACAAGAAGCTGATCGACAACCACTTCCTGGACGAGGCGATCGACCGTGTCGTGGCCGGACCGCAGAAGCGGACCCGGATCATGAGCGACAAGGAGAAGAAGATCACCGCGTACCACGAGGGCGGTCACGCCCTGGTCGCGGCGGCCTCTCCGAACAGCGACCCGGTGCACAAGGTCACGATCCTCTCCCGCGGCCGGGCCCTGGGTTACACCATGGTCCTGCCGGACGAGGACAAGTACTCGACCACGCGCAACGAGATGCTGGACCAGCTCGCCTACATGATGGGCGGCCGGGCGGCCGAGGAACTGGTCTTCCACGACCCGACCACCGGCGCCTCCAACGACATCGAGAAGGCGACCGCCACGGCCCGTGCGATGGTCACCCAGTACGGCATGACCGAGCGGCTCGGCGCGATCAAGTTCGGCTCCGACAACTCCGAGCCGTTCCTGGGCCGTGAGATGGCTCACCAGCGCGACTACTCGGAAGAGGTCGCCGCGCTGGTGGACGAGGAGGTCAAGAAGCTCATCGAGGCCGCGCACAACGAAGCGTGGGAGATCCTCGTCGAGAACCGCGACGTCCTGGACAATCTCGTCCTGGCGCTGCTGGAGAAGGAGACGCTGAACAAGGAGGAGATCGCCGAGATCTTCGCCCCGATCGTCAAGCGTCCGGCCCGTCCGGCGTGGACCGGTTCATCGCGGCGCACCCCCTCCACCCGTCCGCCGGTGCTCTCCCCCAAGGAGCTGGCCCCGGCCAACGGCGCCCAGTCCCCGACGGCCTCCCTCGCGAAGGCCACCGCCCCGGAGGAGACCCCGGAGCGGACCGAGGAATCGGGCTCCGGTCCGGAGAACTGACCGCGGCGTCCAGGGGCCCGGAGCCCCTGGACGGCCCCGGAATGAATGCCGCGTCAGCCAGGTTCTAGCCTGTTGACGCGGCATTCCGCATTTGTATGTGTGTGTGAGGAACGAGGCAATCCATGACCGACCCGGTGACGCTGGACGGCGAGGGCCGCATCGGCGAGTTCGACGAGAAGCGCGCCGAGAACGCGGTCCGTGAGCTTCTCATCGCCGTCGGCGAGGACCCGGACCGGGAAGGGCTCCGGGAGACCCCGGGGCGGGTGGCCCGTGCCTACAAGGAGATCTTCGCGGGGCTGCGCCAGCAGCCGGAGGACGTCCTCACCACCACGTTCGACCTGGGCCATGACGAGATGGTGCTGGTGAAGGACATCGAGGTGATGTCGTCCTGTGAGCACCACCTGGTCCCCTTCGTGGGCGTCGCCCACGTCGGCTACATCCCGTCCCATGACGGCAAGATCACCGGGCTGTCCAAGCTGGCCCGGCTGGTGGACGTCTTCGCCCGCCGTCCCCAGGTCCAGGAGCGGCTGACCACGCAGATAGCCGACTCCCTGATGCGGATACTGGAGCCGCGCGGCGTGATCGTCGTGGTGGAGTGCGAGCACATGTGCATGACCATGCGCGGGGTGCGCAAGCCCGGGGCCAAGACCCTCACCTCGGCCGTCCGCGGTCAGCTGCGTGACGCCGCCACCCGGGCCGAGGCGATGAGCCTGATCATGGCCCGCTAGCCGGGTCCGCTGCGCGGGAGGAGTCGCGCCGGCCGCTCAGGCGCGGGCGGCGGCGCTGGGGCCGCCGTTGCCGTTCTGCTCGTCGTCGTCCTCGGGGAGCTTGCAGACGCGCTCCAGGAAGAAGGCGGCGGCGACCACGGCCGCCCCCGCGAGGACCGAGAAACCGGCGTAGATGGCCTGGTCCCGGCGGGCCGGGACATCGAGCTGGTCCATGGCCAGGAAGGCGCCCACACCGCCGTACATGCCCGCGATCAGGGCCGCGACCAGGGCGCTGGCCTGGCCGAAGATCACCGCGCGGGCGGCCACCAGGGGCTCCACGCCCTTGGCGCCGGGGCGGCGCTCACGCTGGGCGCGCAGCCGGGCGCGCAGGGACAGCGCCGTGGCGGCCAGCACGACCGCGATCAGGGCCAGCACGATCGGTGCGGCCACCGGAACGCTGGGCAGCGTCCCCAGCGTGTCCCACAGCCGGGCGCCCGCCCACGACACCACTCCGGCCACGGCGAACAGCCCGACCAGCACCCGGATCCGAAGTTGCTCCACCGCGCGGTCGCCCCTCAACTCGTACGTGCCAACATCTCCCGAACCTACCGGGAGATCAACGTCTATTCGGGCAGGCGCAGTTCCAGGTCCTCACGGACCTGTACTCCGTCCTGGCCCACCTCGGTCAGCAGCCCGGAGACCGCGCCCCGGCCGGGGAACTCGGCCTGCGGGTCCACGTCGTTCCACGGGACCAGCACGAAGGCGCGCTGGTGGGCCCGCGGATGGGGGAGGGTGAGCGTCGGGTCGTCGGAGACCACGTCCTGGTAGGACACGATGTCCACGTCCAGGGTGCGCGGGCCCCAGCGCTCGTCCCGCACCCGCTCGAACGCCTCTTCGATGGCGTGGCCGCGCTCCAGCAGCGAGGAAGGCGGCAGCGTCGTCTTCACCAGCACCACGGCGTTGAAGTACGTCGACTGGGTGCCGGGGTCCACGCCCCAGGGGTCCGTCTCGTACACCGGCGACACGGCCTTGACCCGCAGCCCGGGGGTGTCCTCCAGCGCGTCGATGGCGCCCTGGAGGGTCTCCAGACGGTTGCCCAGATTGCTGCCGAGGGAGATCACCGCCCGTTTGGGGTTGCTCAACGTCACGTCGGCGGCGTCCACCCGCTCCACCACGGAGGTGGGAACGGGCTGCACGGTCGGGTCGCTGCTGCTCATACTCGGCTCCGGGTGATGGTGATGGTCACGTCGTCGAAGGGCACGGTGATCGGGGCCTGCGGCTTGTGCACCACCACCTCGACCTCCTGCACCACGTCGTGCTTGAGGCAGCGGTCCGCGATCCGCTCGGCGAGCGTCTCGATCAGATCGACCGGCTCACCCCGCACCACGTCCACGACCTCTTCCGCGATCTCCCCGTAGTGGACGGTCCTGCTCAGGTCGTCGGCGGTCGCGGCGGGCCGGGTGTCCAGGCCGAGCACCAGGTCCACGACAAACGTCTGGCCCTCCTCGCGCTCATGGGGGAACACCCCGTGGTGCCCGCGGGCCCTCAGGCCGCGCAGCGCGACACGATCCACCCGAATCACTCCCGCCGGTCGTCGGTACGCGGGCACGTCCCGACGTGCCCGGAACGCACCACCCGTCCCCGGCCGTCTGCCGGGGTACCTCTCTCGAATCTACCTGCGGGCGCCGTCGGCACTCGCCCACGGGGTCACGGCGCGCACGCTCCGCGCCCCCGCGTCCCTGACCCCTACCCGCACCTCGCGGGGGCTGAACGGGCTCCGTCAGTCCGGCATCAGCCGTCCGCCGTCGTCCGGTCCCTCCGGGCCTTCCGGGCCGTTCTCGTCACTCTCCGCGAGCACCGGGGAGCCGTGGTGCGACCAGACCTTCCAGCCGTCATCCGTCCGGCGGAACACGTTCGTCGCCACCACGAGCTGTCCCACCAGCGGGCCCAGCTCGCCCTCCTCCTCCGCCGGGGCGCCGCTCAGGATGTTCTCGGTGCAGGTCACCAGCGCGGTGTCGGCCAGCACCGACACCTCGACATCGGTCAGGAAGAACTGGATGTACTCGGTGTTCGCCATGATCAGCGCATAGGAGCGCAGCACCTCGCCCCGGCCGCGCAGCACCGGCCAGCCGGGGTGCACACAGGACACCTCGGTGTCCGCCGCGTCCAGCCACAGCCGCTCCAGCGCCGCGTGGTCGCCCTGTTCCATGGCCTCGTACAGCGCGGTGTTCGCCCGGGCCACCCGCTCGCCGTCGGTGAGGGAGGTCACGGCGCTCCCGCCGTGTCCCCGGCCGCCTCGATGGCCCGGGCCACCCGGACCGCGTCCGCGCTCGCCCGTACCTCGTGGACCCGGACCGCCCAGGCGCCCTCGCGGGCCGCGATCGCGGTGACCGCGGCGGTGGCGGCGTCGCGCTCCCGGGCCGGTGGCGGGGTGCCGTCGCCGGACGCCAGCACCCGTCCCAGGAACCGCTTCCGGGAGGCGGCCACCAGCAGCGGACGGCCCAGCGCACGCAGTGCGGACAGTTGTGCCACCAGCGTCAGGTCGTGCTCGGCCTCCTTGGCGAAGCCGAGGCCCGGGTCGATCACGATCCGTTCCGGGTCGATACCGCCCGCGACCGCGCGCTCCAGACCGGTGCGCAGCTCGGCGAGGACCTCGCCGACGACGTCCCGGTAGACCGCGCGGTTGTTCATGTCGATCGACTGGCCGCGCCAGTGCATCACCACGAAGGGCACCCCGGCGGCGGCCACCGTGGGGATCATGGCCGGATCGGCGCCCCCGGCGCTCACATCGTTGACCAGCCGGGCCCCGGCCTCCACGGCCCGCTCGGCCACCGTGGCCCGCATGGTGTCCACGCTGACCAGGGCGCCGGCCGCGGCCAGCTCCCGGACGACCGGGATCACCCGGCGCAGCTCCTCGGCCTCGTCGACGCGGGCGGCGCCCGGCCGGGTCGACTCGCCTCCGACGTCCACCAGGTCGGCCCCGGCGGTGATGAGCTCATGGCCCCGTTTGACGGCCAGCTCGGTGTCGAACCACTGGCCGCCGTCGGAGAAGGAGTCGGGCGTGACGTTCACCACGCCCATGACCGCGCACCGGTCCCATTCCGGCAGTCCGGCCACCCGGCCCCGCCCACGCAACGTCGTCATGACCCCAGGCTAGACGGCCGTGGAGGGCGGACGGGGGACGCGGCGAACCGGGCATCCAGGGATTCCCCGGGCGAAATCCCCGCCCGGGGAGCCAGGGATGAGTTCAGGCCACCCGCTCCAGTTCCCGGCTGCGGGCACCGTGCCCATGGAGGCAAGGCCGGGGCTCGGGGCCCCGGGCGCGGCGCAGCAGCCGGGGGAGTGCCAGTGAGACGAACCCCTCGGCCTGCATCGCGGCGAACCCGATGCGGGGCAGGTCGCGGGTGTTGCGGAAGACCACGAAGCGCGGCTCCCAGCGCGGCTGGAACTTGGCGTTGAACTTGTACAGCGACTCGATCTGGAACCAGCGGGAGAGGAACACCAGCAGTCCGCGCCAGCCGCGCAGCACCGGACCCGCGCCCAGCTTCTCGCCGCGCGCGAGCGCCGAGCGGAACATCGCGAAGTTCAGCGAGACGCGCTGGACGCCCAGCCGCGGGGCGGCCTGGAGGGAGGCGACGATCAGCAGTTCGTTCATTCCCGGGTCGGCGGCGCGGTCCCGGCGCATGAGCTCCAGCGACATACCGTCCGGGCCCCAGGGCACGAAGTGCAGCACGGCCTTGAGGTCCCCGTACGGACCGTCCTCGGTGCCCTCCTCGGCGGCCTTGTGGGCGGTGGCGATGACCGCGTCGCCGTCGGCCGGGTCGCCGATCCGGCCCAGGGCCATGGAGAAACCGCGTTCGGTGTCGGTGCCGCGCCAGTCCGCGGCGGCGCGGCGGATGGCCTCCAGCTCCTCCGGCTCCAGATCGCGGGCGCGGCGCACCCGGGTCTCGTAGCCGGCCCGTTCGATGCGCTTGACCATCTGTCGGACATTGCGCATGGCGCGGCCGGAGAGGGTGAAATCGGCCACATCGACGATGGCCTCGTCACCGAGCTCCAGGGCGTCCAGGCCGGTCTCCCGGGTCCACACCTCGCCACCGGTCTCGCTGCACCCCATGACGGCCGGGGTCCAGGAGTGCGCGCGGGCCTCCTCCATGAAGCGGGCGATGGCGCCGGGCCACGCCTCGACGTCGCCGACCGGATCACCGCTGGCCAGCATCACACCGGAGACGACGCGGTAGCAGACGGCGGCTTTGCCGCTGGGGGAGAAGACCACGCCCTTGTCGCGGCGGAGCGCGAAGTGGCCGAGGGAGTCACGGCCGCCGTGGGTGGCGAGCAGGGACCGCAGCCGCTCCTCGTCCTCGTCGGTCAGCCGGGCGGTCGGGTGCTCGGGGCGGAAGGCCAGATAGGCGGTGGTGGCGACGGTCAGCAGACCGAGCGCGCCGAGGGAGTAGCCGACGGTGTAGTCGGCGCCCTGCTGGTAGTCGATCGGCCCCTCGAAACCGAACAGCCCCCACAGCACATGCGCGAGCTGCTCCCCGAGGGACGGCTCGCCCACGACCGTGTCCGGGTGCGACCGGACGATGAGCAGTCCGAGACCGACGCTGACCCCGCCCATGAGCACGAAGTTGGTCAGCGCCCGCCAGCGGCTGCGCGGATCGGGGAGCGCCGCGAACTCCTTGCGGTGGCGCAGGAGTACGCCCATCAGGGCGAGCGAGAGGACGGTGCCGCAGATGGAGTGACGGTAGAGAAGCTGGGCGGTGGCCCCGATGGGCAGCAGCGCCACGGCCGCGACCCAGGCCCGCCGCTTACGCCGTTTCAGCCCGTGCGCCAGCATCAGCAGAAGCAGGCCGACCACCATGGACGCGGCGGCGGCCAGGGAACTGACCGCCCCCGGCAGCACCTCGGCGAGGGCGTGCATCCGGGTGTAGCGCAGTCGCGGGAAGACGATGTCCAGCAGCCCGATCAGCCCGCACGCGGTCCCGACGACGGTCGGGACCGCCTCGGGCCTCGGTCCGCGGAGCACCCGCCGTATCCGGCACGCAACCCCTCCGGACGTTTCGGCATCTTGACTGTCAGACATTTGCATTCCCGTCGCTTCGGTCAGGTGATTTGGTTCTCTGACGCAGCATCTGCACGATTTGCATCTTTCTAGATGCAGTTGGAGGCGGCGGGGTTCCGCCCCCAGCCACCGCTGGGAGGCGCCCCCGGCGGCGCGGGGGAGCCCGCCGCCCTGCAGGAAGATAGTGATGGGTCTCACCAGCGACAACATCGTGGTCACGGCTGTGGTGGCCGCGGTGCTGCTGTTCGCGGCCACGATATGGCTGTGGCCGCGACTTGCCGGGCGCGGGGTGACCGCCGTGCTCGGCCGGGTCGGCATGCTGCTGGCGACGCAGCTCACGGTGTTCGCGGCGTTCGGACTGTTCGCCAACCAGTCCTTCGGCTTCTACGGTTCCTGGGCGGATCTGTTCGGCAAGGAGGACGAACCGGGTGTGGTGGTGAACCACGATGCCTCCGGCAACCGGGTACGGGTCACCGAGACCCGACAGGTGCCGGTGGACGGGAGTTCGTCGCCGAAGGTCGCCGGACGTATCGAGAAGGTGAACATCCAGGGGCCGGTCTCACGGATCGCCAGCCGGGCGTACGTCTATCTGCCGCCGGAGTACTTCCAACCGCGGTACGCCGGGCGGAAGTTCCCCGCGGCCCTGGTGCTGACCGGTTACCCGGGGACCACCGAGGCGCTGATCAAAGGTCTGAAGTACCCGCAGACCGCCCATCGGTTGGCCGAGGACGGGCGGATGCAGCCGACCGTCCTGGTGATGATGCGGCCGACCGTGGCACCGCCCCGGGACACCGAGTGCGTGGACGTTCCCGACGGTCCGCAGACCGAGACGTTCTTCACCAAGGACCTGCGGAAGGCGGTGTCCGAGCACTACCGGGTGGGCCGCAAGGCCCGTAACTGGGGGGTCATCGGCAATTCCACCGGGGGCTACTGCGCGTTGAAGATGGCGATGCGTCACCCCGGGGCGTTCTCGGTCGCGGCGGGACTCTCACCGCTCTACAAGGCGCCGATCGACGCCACCACGGGCGATCTGTTCGGCGGCAGCGCACGGCTGGAGCGCGAGAACGACCTGCTGTGGCGGCTGGACCACAAGCCCGCGCCGCCGGTGTCGCTGCTGGTCTCCAGCAGTGAGCGCGGTGAGAAGAACTACCGGGAGACGATGCGGTTCGTGAACAAGGCGAAGGCGCTGAACCGGAACGGGGAGCCGATCCGGATCTCGTCGATGATCCTGGACACCGGCGGCCACAACTTCAACACCTGGCGGCGCGAGGTCCCGGCCGCCCTGGAGTGGATGGGCGGCCGGCTCAGCGCCCGCTGAGCCGGGCGCGCCCGGCGATCGCGTTCAGGCGTCGGCCACCGTCTCGAGGTCCACGTCACCCCGGGCGATCCCGCCCGCGTCGGCGTCGATCGAGCGGCGCAGCGCCTCATGGAGCCGGGCCGGGGTGAGGACACCGAGGAAGCGGTCGCCGTCCAGGACGGCGACCCAGCCCGCGTCGTGCTGGAGCATCTGGCTGAACGCCTGCTTCAGCGGCGCTCCCACCGGGAGCCACGCCTCCATACGGCGGGCGTGGTCCCGGACGGTGCCCTCGGTGCCCTCGACCGCGTCCGCCCGGATCCAGCCGTGCAGCCGGTCGGCGTCGTCCAGCACCACGGCCCAGCGCGCCAGGTCCGCGGCCATCCGGGCGGCGGCCTTGGGCAGCGGGTCGTCGAGGTGGACCACCGGGGGCTGTTCCAGGTCGCCGGGTTCGATGGGGGTGACCGAGAGCCGCTTCAGCCCGCGGTCCGCCCCGACGAAGTCGGCGACGTACGGGGTGGCGGGCGCGCCCAGCACCGAGGCCGGGGTGTCGAACTGCTCGATCCGGCCCGAGCCGTAGACCGCGATCCGGTCGCCGAGCCGGACCGCCTCCTCGATGTCATGGGTCACGAACAGCACGGTCTTGCGCACCTGTGACTGGAGCCGCAGGAACTCGGTCTGGAGGTGTTCGCGGACGACCGGGTCGACCGCGCCGAACGGTTCGTCCATGAGCAGCACCGGCGGATCCGCGGCGAGCGCCCGGGCCACCCCGACCCGCTGCCGCTGGCCGCCGGAGAGCTGGTCCGGGTAGCGGTCGCCGTAGACCGAGGGGTCGAGCCCGACGAGGTCGAGCAGTTCGGCGGCGCGGTCACGGCCCTTCTTGCGCTGCCAGCCCAGCAGATGGGGAACGGTTGCGGTGTTCTCCAGTACGGTCTTATGCGGAAACAGACCGATCTGCTGAATGACATAGCCGATACGGCGACGGAGCTGGACCGGATCCGCCTTGGCGATGTCCCCGCCCTCCACCAGGATCCGGCCCGAGGTCGGTTCGATCAGCCGGTTGACCATTTTCATGGTGGTGGTCTTGCCGCAGCCCGAGGGTCCGACGAGCGTGACCAGCTCGCCCTCCGCGACCTCGAAGGACAGGTCGTCCACGGCCGTCGTGCCGTCGGCGTAGCGTTTGGTGACATGCTCGAAACGGATCATGGCTCCCCATTGTTGCCGCATTCGTGGCAGACATTGTTGCTGTTGTGTGGCGATCGGACGAGATTGTCATCTCCCGGGGTTAGGGTCACCAGGAATTGTGACGACCAGGTGGCTGCGGCCCGACGGGGGAGGTGAGCGTATGGCGGACCGGAACTGTCTGATCAGCAACGAGTGGATATGCGGCGAGTATGTGCGCACACGCAGCCAGGAGCTGACGGACGCGACGCTCCAGCACGTCTGGATCACCCTCGCGTCGGTCGCGATCGGACTGCTGGTCGCCTTTCCGCTCGCGCTCCTGGCCCGCCGCTGGCGGGTGGTGGCGGGGCCGGTGCTGGGCATGACCACGATCCTCTACACGGTGCCGTCGCTGGCGATGTTCTCGCTGCTGCTGCCCGTGTTCGGAGTGTCCGCCGCGGTGGTGATCACCGGGCTGGTGCTCTACTCGCTGACCATCCTGGTGCGCAACATCATGGCCGGGCTCGCCTCGGTGCCCGAGGAGGCCCGTGAGGCGGCCCGCGGGATGGGGTACGGGCCGCTGCGGCTGCTGTTCGGCGTGGAACTGCCGCTCGCACTGCCCGCGGTGATGGCGGGGCTGAGGATCACCACCGTCTCCACGGTCTCGCTGACCACGGTCGGCGCGATCATCGGCTACGGCGGCCTCGGCAACCTCATCTACGAGGGGATGCGCAGCTTCTTCAAGGCACAGGTGCTCACCGCCTCGGTGCTCTGCGTGGCGCTGGCGGTCGTGGCGGACGTGGCCCTGCTCGGCGTCCAGCGGCTGCTGACGCCCTGGGCGCGCAAGAGGAGGAGGGCCGCCTGATGGGCGTCGTGGGCGAGGCGTGGACCTGGCTGGCCACCGGATCGCACTGGTCGGGCACCGACGGGGTGTGGCACCGGCTGAGCCAGCACCTGTACCTGACGTTCGTCTGTCTGGCGATCGCCTGTGCCGTCGCGCTGCCGGTCGCGGTGCTGCTCGGGCACCTCGGCAAGGGCGGGGCGATCGCCGTCAACATCTCCAACGCGGGCCGGGCCGTACCCACCTTCGCGGTGCTGGTGCTGCTCCTGCTCAGCCCGCTGGGCTCGCACGGCCAATGGCCCACGATCATCGCGCTGGTGCTGTTCGCCATCCCGCCGGTGCTCACCAACGCCTATGTGGGGGTGAGCGAGGCGGACCGGGAGATCGTCCAGGCCGCCCGGGGGATGGGGATGACCGGCGGCCAGCTCATCCGGAGGGTCGAGCTGCCGCTCGCATTCCCGCTGATCATGACGGGGGTACGGACCGCGGCGGTGCAGGTCGTGGCCACCGCCACGCTGGCGGCGCTGCCGGGCGGCGGCGGTCTCGGCCGGATCATCACGGCCGGTTTCCGGCTCACCGACACACCGCAGGTGGTGGCCGGGGCGGTGCTGGTCGCGGGGCTCGCGCTGCTGGTCGAGGGGGCGTTCGTACTGCTGGGGCTGGCGTTCGACCCGATGCGGCGCAGGACCGGGCGGCGGTCTCCGTCGTCCTACCGCCCGCCCGCCGACCAGGCTCCGAAGTCACCGGTGCTCAAGACGCGCTGACGGCCCGGCCGAGTGCCATAGCAGCTGTGGTGGGTCAATGGCGTCCCACGACGGAGAACGTCCGGAAATCTATGGATGGGGAACCCATGAGCAAGATCTATCGGGTGGCGGGAGCCGCGGCGGGTGTCATCGCGCTGGCAGCCGGTCTGAGCGCCTGTGGCGGCGACAGCCTGGAGAAGTCCGGGGGCGGTGACAGCTCCGGGAAACCGGGCAAGGGCTCCCTGGTGATCGGCACCGCCTCGTTCGCCGAATCGAAGATCCTCGCCGAGTTGTACGCGGGTCTTCTGGAGGATGCGGGGTATTCCACCTCCATCAAGACGGTCGACACCAGAGAGCTCTACGAACCGGCCCTGGAGAAGGGCCAGATGGACGTGGTGCCGGAGTACGCGGCGACGCTCGCCGAATTCCTCAACCAGAAGAAGAACGGCCCGAATGCGAAGCCGGTGGCCTCCTCGGACGTGGACGACACCGTCGCGGCGCTGACGAAGCTGGCCGAGGCGCGCGGGCTGAAGGTGCTCGAGCCCGGCAAGGCAGTGGACCAGAACGCGTTCGCGGTCACCGCGGACTTCGCGAAGGAGCACAAGCTCAAGACCCTCTCCGACCTGGGGAAGTCCAAGCAGAAGGTGCAGTTGGCGGCAGGTGACGAATGCCCCAAGCGGCCGTTCTGCCAGCCGGGTCTGGAGAAGACCTACGGTATCGATGTCACCGGGATCGACCCGCTGGACATCGGCAGCGTCCAGGCCAAGCAGGCGGTCAAGGACGGCAAGGACCAGATGCTGCTGACCACCACCACGGACGCCACCCTCGACCAGTTCGGTCTGGTCCTGCTGAAGGACGACAAGAAACTTCAGAACGCCGACAACGTGCTGCCGGTGGTGAATGCGAAGTCCGCGGGTTCGAAGAAGATCGCCGACGCGCTCAACAAGTTGAGCGGTGTACTGACCACGGCCGATCTCACTCAACTCAACAAGAAGGTCGACGCCGAGCGGCTCAAGCCGGCCGAGGTCGCCGAGACGTACCTCGAAGACAAGGGGCTGGTGAAGTAGGGCCACCGCCGGGGCGCCGCTGCCCGATAACGGGCACGTCCGGCGGCCCGGCCCTTTTTGTCAACGGATTGACAACGGATCTGGCCCGGCGGGCACCCAAGCGACCCCTCCGCAAGGTAAGTTTCGGGCCATGCCACGTGGACGCCACCGCCAATCCCCACCGTTGCACAGGCTCCTCACTCCGCTGTCGGTCGCCGGTGCGTCAATAACCTGCGCCGGCGGTGCCTGGCTGGTCGGCGATACGGTCGTCATCCGTGGGCTCGTCGCGACCGCGGCGGCCGCGGCGGTCGTCGGGGCGGTGCTGATGCGCCGCTGGGACCGCGCGGCCGGCCGCCGGGTCGCGGAGGCCGCGAGCGAGACCGCACGCCAGGAGCTGAGGTACGAGGAGCGGATCGCGGACCTCGAGGCCGAGGCCGAGAAGTCGGCCGAGCTCCGCGCCGCGCTCAACGCCAAGTTGCGGTCCAAGCGGGCCGAACTGGCCCGGCTGCGCAATGAGCACGCCGAACTGCTGCGCCGGTACGCCACGGCCGAGACCGAGCGCGCCAGCGCCCTGGAGGGCCGTCGCCGGCTCGCCCTGGAGGCCGCGACCCCGCCGCGCGGGCTGGAGGCGGGACCGTCCGCCCGGTCCGGGGCGCAGGAGCCCGAGGCCGAGTCCGCCGAGCCCGAGGCCGAGTCCGCCGAGTCCGCCGACGCGGGGACGGCCGCGGCCGATGGGCTGCCCGCCGCCTCCGCACCCACCGCCGAGGCGTACGCCGCGGCCGATGAGGCACTGAGCAGGCTCCTGCCCAACGCGCGGCGGCAGCGGGAGGACCGCGAGCGCCGGGCCGTCGCCGAGGTCACGGAGCCCGGGGCGGCCGGGGACGGCCGGGACGACCGCGGCGGGGACCGCGACCAGGACGGTGCCGCCGCGCCGGGGAAGTCCCCGGCGGCCGACGAGCGCGACGGCCCGCCGGAGCCGCGCAGCCACGCCCGTACGGTCGCCTCGGCAGTGGTGCCCTACGCCGCCGCCCGCCGGGCCGCGGCCCGTACCGAATCCGGCTTCGACTACTTCGGCACCCAGAAGAAGCACCCGAAGAAGCAGCGGTCCGAGGACTCCGGTTCCGGGTCAGCCGAGGCCGCCGCCGACGCGGCGGCCGAGGAGGACCTCGCCGATGTGATCGGCGCGGAGACGATGGCCGAGTCGGAGAAGGACGCCGCGGGCGAGGTCATCGATCTGACCGCGCACGACGAGACCGAGCAGATCGAGATCGCGGAGCTGCGCAGCGCGATCTCGTGAGCCGTCCCGTGATCCGTCGTGATCCCTGAGGAGTGGCGGCCGCCCCGCGCGGCGGCCGCGCCGCTTCTCCCGGCTCCCGCCGGCCCGCTACCGGCCGGTCACTTGTCGATGTCGCCGACGACGAAGAACATCGAGCCCAGGATCGCCACCATGTCGGCCACCAGCGTGTTCGGCAGAAGCTCCGTCAGGGCCTGGATGTTGTTGAACGAGGCCGAGCGCAGCTTGAGCCGGTACGGCGTCTTCTCGCCCTTGGAGACGAGGTAGTAGCCGTTGATGCCGAGCGGGTTCTCGGTCCAGGCGTAGGTGTGGCCCTCGGGTGCCTTGAGGACCTTGGGCAGCCGCTGGTTGATCGGCCCCGGCGGCAGCTCGGCCAGCCGGTCCAGACAGACATCGGCCAGTTCGAGCGCGTTGTGGGTCTGGTCCAGCAGGCATTCGAAGCGGGCGAGGCAGTCGCCCTCCTCGCGCACCACGACCCTGAGGGTGTCCTGGAGCTCCCCGTAGGCCAGGTACGGCTCGTCGCGCCGCAGATCGAAGTCGACGCCCGAACCGCGCGCGATCGGTCCGCTGACCCCGTAGGCGTGGACCGTCTCCCGGGTCAGGGTGCCGACCCCGCGGGTACGGCCCCGGAAGATCTCGTTCCCGAGCACCAGCCGGTCGTAGACGTCCATCCGCGAACGCACCTCGGCGACGGCCTGGCGGGCCCGGCCGAGCCAGCCCGCCGGGAGGTCCTCCTTGAGGCCGCCGACCCGGTTGAACATGTAGTGCATCCGGCCGCCGGAGACCTCCTCCATGACGTGCTGGAGGTCCTCGCGCTCCCGGAACGCGTGGAAGATCGGGGTGATCCCGCCCAGCTCCAGCGGATAGGAGCCGAGGAACATCAGATGGTTGAGGACCCGGTTCAGCTCGGCGAGCAGGGTGCGGGTCCACACCGCGCGCTCGGGGACCTCCATGCCGAGCATCCGCTCCACGGCGAGGACGACGCCCAGCTCGTTGGAGAAGGCGGAGAGCCAGTCGTGACGGTTGGCGAGCATGATGATCTGGCGGTAGTCACGCGCCTCGAAGAGCTTCTCCGCGCCGCGGTGCATATAGCCGATCACCGGCTCGGCGTGCTGGATCCGCTCCCCGTCCAGGACGAGTCGCAGCCGCAGCACGCCATGGGTGGAGGGGTGCTGCGGGCCGATGTTGAGCACCATGTCGGTGCTCTCCGCGGCGCCGCCGATGCCGACTGTCGTCTCCGTCATGCCACCAGTCTGTCAGCTCGCCCCGGACGGCCCGCCGGGGCTCCGCCCCTGGTCCGCCCCGCCCGTGCCGGGCTCCGGGTCACAGCGGGCCGCCGGGGCCCGCGCAGGCAGGGCCCACCGGCTGGAGCAGCCAGCCGAAGCCGCCGAGACCGGCCGGATCGGTCAGCTCGGCCGCCTCGCCCGCCGCGCTCAGCGCCCGCACGTACGCCGCCGGGTCCGTGGACGCCAGGGCGAGCGGGGGGCGGCCGCCGTCGACGCCCAGGGCGTGCAGCGCCTCCCGCTGCGACAGCAGCCGCGGGGGCGGCTCCCCGCCCGTGGCGGCGGCGCACGCGTCCAGCGCCACATGTGTGGTGAGGTCGCACGAGCCGTCGGGGACGGGCCGCACCTCACGGCCCTCGCGGAAGCCGGTGAGCGTGCCGAAGGGCGGACGGGCCGCGCGCTCGTGGGCGTAGTCGACGGCGACGGCGAGCCCCGCCCGCAGGGAGGCCACCGCCCCGGCCCACGCCGCGTCGCGCGGCGGGCCGAGCTCGGCGCGGCTGCCCGGTTCCGCGCCGTCCAGGGGCCACCAGCGGGCCAGCCAGCCGGCGTCGGCGCCGGTCACCGGGGGGCCGAGCCGTTCGGTGCCGTCCACCGTGCTGACCTCGACCCGGCGCACCACCCCGGCCGCGTCGGTCTCGGCGATGTCCACCGGCACGTTGTCCAGCCACTCATTGGCGAAGAGCAGCCCCGTCACCCCGTCCGGCGGGGTGTCGTGCCACTCGATCCGGCCGTCGAGCCCGGCGGGCCGTGCCGCGCGCTCCACCGCGCACAGCCGCAGCCGCGCCGCCCGTCCGTGCGGCATCCCGGGCGCCAGGGCGAGGACGGCGGTCAGCAGCTCACCGCGGCCCGCGCCCAGATCCACCAGCGTGAGCTCCTCCGGCCGCCCCAGGGCCTCGTCCACCCGGCCCAGCAGCTCCGCGACGGCCGTCGCGTACAGGGGCGAGGCGTGCACGGAGGTACGGAAGTGCCCGGCCGGTCCCTCCGCACGCCGGAAGAAGCCTTCCGGACCGTAAAGCGCCTGTTCGGCCGCGGTGCGCCAGCCGTGCCATTCCCGCATGTCGTTCGCCACACCGCAACGCTAGACGGACCCGGAACGGAAGCGGTGTCCACCTTGCGGAGTAGGAGGCGGCGGCACGGATCGCCCGTCGGACTGACCCATCAGGGTATCCAGCGTGCCTACGCTGGGTGACGTGCAGCGCCTCTACGATTTTCTCCGCCGTCACCCGACTGGGGTGGACACCTTCTGGGCCGTCCTCCTCTTCGGCGTCGGCATGCTCTGGTACGCGGAGGTGTCCCTGGGGACCGGCTCCAGGATCGCCGCGCTACCGGTGATCCTGGCCCTGTGCACCACGGTGGCGCTGCGCCGCCGCGCCCCCGAGAAGATGCTGGTGCTGGCCACCGCCTGCGGGGTCGTCCAGCTCGTGCTGGACCTCGAACCGAACCCGGCCGATCTCGCCCTGCTCCTGATCGTCTACAACGCGGCGGCCAACGCCTCGCGCGGCTACTCCCGCTTCGCCCTCGCCGGGGCGTTCAGCGCGACGGCCCTGGCGAGCCTGCGGTGGCCCAACGAGAACGAGAGCGGCTGGCAGGCATTCATCTCGACGACCTTCGTCACCATTCCGTTCGTCCTCGCCTGGGTGCTCGGCGACTCCATGCGCACCCGCCGTGCCTACTGGGCCCAGCTCGAGGAGCGCGCGGCCCGGCTGGAGAAGGAGCGGGAGGCGCAGGCGAAGGTGGCGGTGGCCGCCGAGCGGGCCCGGATCGCCCGGGAGCTGCACGATGTCGTCGCGCACAACGTGTCGGTGATGGTGGTCCAGGCGGACGGCGCCGCGTACGTCATGGACGCCTCGCCCGAGCAGGCCCGGCAGGCGCTGGAGACGATCTCGGGCACCGGGCGCCAGGCGCTCGCCGAGATGCGGCGGCTGCTGGGGGTGCTGCGCACCGGGGAGCCGGGCGAGGAGAGCGACTATGTGCCGCAGCCGGACGTCGAGCAGATCGACGATCTGGTGGAGCAGGTGCGCCGGGCCGGGCTCCCGGTGGACTTCAAGGTCGTCGGCAGCCCGCGCCAGCTGCCCAGCGGGGTGGAGCTGACCGCGTACCGCATCGTGCAGGAAGCGTTGACCAACACCCGTAAGCACGGCGGTCCGGACGTCGGCGCGAGCGTGCGCATCACCTACTTCGACGACGGGCTCGGACTGCTGGTCGAGGACGACGGACGGGGTTCGCGCCGCGAGATGTACGAGGACGGCGGGGCCGACGGCCGGGGACACGGGCTGATCGGGATGCGGGAGCGGGTCGGCATGGTGGGCGGCACGCTCGACGCGGGGCCGCGGCCGGGCGGCGGCTTCCGGGTCAGCGCCCTGCTGCCGCTGAAGCCGAACGGCTGACCACACATCGGCATAGATTCGCCCGTGCGGGACCACTTCCGGTGCCGCGTCACAGGCCCGAGGGAAGGGACCGACCGGATGTCGATCCGCGTCATGCTCGTCGATGACCAAGTGCTGCTGCGCACCGGCTTCCGGATGGTGCTCGCGGCCCAGCCCGACATGGAGGTCGTGGCCGAGGCGGGCGACGGGGTGGAGGCCCTGGAGGCACTGCGCTCCACCGAGGTGGATGTCGTCCTGATGGACGTCCGGATGCCGAAGCTGGACGGGGTGGAGGCGACCCGGCGGATATGTGAGCGCGCGGACGCCCCGAAGGTGCTCATCCTGACCACCTTCGACCTCGACGAGTACGCGTTCTCGGCGCTCAAGGCGGGGGCCGGGGGCTTCATGCTCAAGGATGTGCCGCCGGGCGAACTGCTCGCGGCGATCCGCGCGGTGCACAGCGGTGACGCCGTCGTGGCGCCCAGCACCACCCGGCGGCTGCTGGACCGCTTCGCGCCGATGCTGCCGGGCGCGGGGACCGGGGGCGGTATCGCCGGGGCGGGCGGTGCGGCGCGGCCGGAGCTGGGGCGGCTGACCGAGCGGGAGCGCGAGGTGATGATGCTGGTCGCGCAGGGGCTGTCGAACGGGGAGATCGCGGCGCGGCTGGTGCTGTCCGAGGCCACCGTGAAGACGCACGTCGGCCGGATCCTGACCAAGCTGGAGCTGCGCGACCGGGTGCAGGTGGTGGTGATGGCGTACGAATCGGGGCTGATCCGGGCGGGCGGTCCGCGCGCCTGACGCGCCCGAGGGCGCGGCGGCCCGGTGGGCTCAGGCCCCCGGCCGCCGGTCGTCCCCGCTGTCCCCGGCGTCCTCCGCGTCCCCGGCGTCCCCCGCGTCGCGCAGCACCAGGTCCAGCAGGCCGGGGAAGCGCTCGTCGAACTCCGGCCGCCGCAGCCGGTTGACCCGCTTGGGGCCCGCGTCACGCTGCTCGATCAGCCCGGCGGCGCGCAGCACGGAGAAGTGGTGGCTGAGCGCCGCCTTGCCCACGGGGACGTCGAAGGTGCCGCAGGTGCGCTCCCAGTCGGCCGCCCCGGCCAGTTCGCGGACGAGCTGGATCCGCACCGGATCGGCGAGCGCCGCCAGGGCCGTCTGTACGGGGACGTCGTCGGGGTGGGTGTGCTCGGGCGCGGCCCGGTGGCTCCGCTGGCTCATCGCTCTCCTCCGCCGTAGTGCCGTTCTGCAGTCTGCTGCAAGCTGCCCTTGCCGAGTGTTCGATGAGATGCGTACACTCCTGGCTGTTCGCTATTGATTGAACAGTCTAGGCGGAGGAGTCCGGCATGCGTGCGGTGGTTCTGGAGGAGCTGGGCGGGCCCGAGGTCCTGCGTCTGACCGAGGTGGCGGAGCCCGTGCCCGCGCCCGGCGAGGTGACCCTCGACGTCGCCTACGCGGGCGTCAACTTCGCGGATCTCAAGGCCCGTTCCGTCGGCTACCGCGTCTCCGGCTTCCCGTTCACCCCGGGGCTTGAGGCGTCCGGCCGGATCCGCGCGCTGGGGGAGGGCGTCACCGGGCTGCGGGTCGGCCAGGAGGTCACCGCGTTCATGACGGCGGGGGCGTACGCCGAGGTCGTGGCCGTGCCCGCGGAGACCGTCTTCCCCGTGCCCGACGGCGTCTCGCTGCGCACCGCGGCCACCCTCCCGACCGTGCTGCCCACCGTCCAGGCCCTGCTGCACGAGGTGGGGCGGTTCCGCGAGGGCGAGACCGTGCTCGTCCAGGGCGCGGCGGGCGGCGTCGGCACGGTGGCCGGACAGATGGCCCGGCTGGCCGGGGCCGGGAGGATCTACGGCGTGGTCTCCCGCCCGGAGAAGGCCGAGGAGGCGCTGAAGTACGGCTACGACGAGGTGTTCATCGGCGACGGCTTCCCCGAGGAGCTCCGCGCGGCCACCGGCGGGCGCGGGGTGGACCTCGCGCTCGACCCGGTCGGCGGCGAGACCCTCCGCCGCACCCTGGACTCGCTCGCCGTCTTCGGGCGTCTCGTCTCGTTCGGCAACGCGAGCGGCGAGGAGCCCTGGCAGGCCGGTCCGGGCGAGCTGTACTCGGGCGCCCGTACGGTCTCCGGCTTCTCCATCATCAACCTCGCCGCGGAGAACCCGCGGGCCCTGCGCCCGCTGGCCGAACGGGCCTTCCGGCCGGTCGCCGAGGGCGCGGTGGAACTCCCCGTCACGGCCGAGTTCCCCCTCGCCGAAGCGGCCGAGGCCCACCGCCTGATCGAAACCCGCACCACCACCGGCAAGCTCCTCCTCCGCGTGGCGGGCGACTGACCCCGAACCGGCAAGCTGCCGGGGCGCCGCCGGGCTGGGCACCGGCCGGGTGCGTCGGGCAAACCCCTCGCCCGGCGCCTCGCGTCGTCACGGCGGGTACGCGGACGCCGTGAGTCCGGGCTGCCGGGTTGCCTGGGGCCGGTGCGCCGCCCGGGGTGCGGGGGTTCCCGCCGGGTTCACCGGTGGGCCTCAGCGGAGGACCGTCTCCAGGAAATCCGTGCCCAGGCGGGCCACCGCCGTCAGGTCGAGCTGGTGGAGGACGTAGCGACCGCGGCGGCGGGTGGTCAGCAGGCCCGCCTTCTTGAGGACCGTGATGTGGCGCGAGACCTCCGGGGGCGTGATGCCGTACGCCTCGGACAGCTCACCCGTGGTGTGCGGGCCGCGGGCCAGGGTGCGGCACAGCCGCATCCGCATCGGGTGGGACAGGGCCTCCAGACGGTGCTGGACGAGCTCCAGGGCGGCGGGCGCCGGGAGTTCGGGCACGGCGACCGGGTACTGGATCACCGGCCGCCAGCCGGGCGCGTGCACCACGAGCAGATGCGGCCAGCCGAAGGCGGTCGGGATCAGGGTGAGGCCGTGGCCCGAGGCCGTCGCCCGCCCCGCGGCCAGTTTGTCCACCAGGATGCGGTCGCCGCCCTCGGACAGCGACAGCGCGGGGGACGCCGCGGTCAGCGCTTCCGCGAGCCCCTTGCGCTGGAGCAGCTCCGCCTTGTGGCGGGCGTCGGCGGCCAGTTGGAACCGCGTCCGCTGCCAGGTGTCGGCGAAGAACGCCTGCTCGCAGTCCTCCAGCAGCCGCCGCAGCCACACCCGCAGCCCGTCCGGGTCGTTCAGCATGCGGTCCGTGAACGCCGCCTGACGGGGGCCGCGGGCCGCCGCCATCTCCCGGACCCGGGCCCGCGCGTCCGCATCGGCCAGCGGGGAGGTCCTGCACCGGGTGTACGACGCGGAGCAGCTGATCTCGAAGGCCGCCGTCATGAACGTCTCGTCGTCGACCCGGTCCAGCGCGTCCAGTTCCTCGGTGAGCGTGGCCCCGGGGCGGGCCGGGAGCAGCAGGTCGCAACGGGCCGAACGCCACAGGAAATCCGCTTCGTGGAGCCGGTCCGCGAGATCCGGCTTCAGCCCCGACGCCGTCGCGGTGGCCCAGCCGTGCAGCCCCGGGTGGTGGCCGGGTTCGGAGAGCACATGGAGCGCGGCGCCCAGCTCGGCGAGCGGGGACGGGCTGAAGACGATGCGCTCGGGCGGCAGTCCGGCGATGTCGATGACGTTGGCCATGGCCCCATGGTGCGGGAGTTCCGGCCGGTCACGGCCACGATTGACGGCGATGGTCAATCGGCGTGACCGGGCGCCCCGGCCGGGCGGAGTCTCGGGTCATGACCATCACCCAGCAGTACGCACTCGATCTCTACCGGGCCGCCCGGCGCGGCGAACCGGCCCCGCCCGCACCGGGCCGTGAGGACTGGCGCACCCTGCGGGAGCTGCGCGAGTACCGCGCGGCCCGCCCCGCGGCGCGGCCGTCGGCGGGCCTCCGGGAACGGCTGGCCGGGCTGCTGCGCCGCCGTGGCTCAGCCGTCCGCCGCGGCGATCTCCCGGACCCGGTCCAGGAAGGTGGCGGCCGCGGCCATGACGTCGTCGGCCGTCCAGTCCAGTGCGGGTGAGGCCACCGTCACCTCCGTCACGGCGAGTCCGGGCGGCCCCGACTCGTGCCAGCGGTGGAACAGCGTGGTCCGGGTCTCCTCGGCCAGCCGTACCCCCGCCTCGTCCAGCGTCCGCGCCGGATACGGCAGCCACACCTGGAACTGGTGGGTGTGCGGCACCTCGGGGTGGACCCGCGACCACCCCACACTGGCCGCCGCGAACGCCTCCCGCAGCGCCCCCGCCACGATCCGCGCATGTGCCACGTACGAGGGCAGCCGGGGCAGTTCGCGGTCCAGCCCGGCCAGGGCGCTGAGCGCGGCGGGCCACTGCTGGAACAGCGTGCCGCCGTACCGGTGCCGCCATGCCTTCGCCTCCGCGACCAGGCTCTCCGGCCCGGCCAGCGCGGCCCCCGAGAGCCCCTCCAGCGACTTGTAGAAGGACACGTACACCGAGTCCGCCAGGGCCGCGATCTCCGGCAGGGAGCGGCCGAAGTGGACGGTGGACTCCCACAGCCGGGCCCCGTCGAAGTGGACCACCGCGTCCCGCTCCCGGGCGGCCTCCACCACCGCCACCAGCTCGTCCCACCGGGGCAGTACGAAGCCCGCGTCGCGCAGCGGCAGTTCGAGGGCGAGGGTGCCGAAGGGCTCGTCGAGGTCGCGGATCTCCTCCGCGGTGGGCAGCCGCGGCCGGTCCGTAGTACGGACCGAGCGCAGTCCGCTCACCGTCCGGTAGGCGTCTCGTTCGTGCATCTCCAGATGGGCCAGCGGATGCAGCGCCACCAGGGGGTTGCCGGTGCGCCCCGCCCAGCAGCGCAGCGCGATCTGCTGGGCCATGGTGCCGGTGGGGAAAAACGCCGCGGACTCGGTGCCGAGCAGTCCGGCGACCCGCCGCTCCAGCTCCTCCACGACGCCGTCGCCGTACAGGTCCACCCCGGCGTCCGGGTCGTATCCGGCCGGGGGCGCGGCCGCCAGCCGGGCCAGCCGCTCCCCGATCCGGCCCTGCGCCGCCCCGCGGGCGAGGGTCCGCTCGGAGCCGCGCCAGGCCGCGAGCCTGCGGTCCCGCGCGGCTCTCGCGGCCTCTTCGTCCCGTTCGTGCTCCGCGCTGATCAGACCGTCCGTACCGCCGCTGTCCGCCATGGGCCGATGATGGCGTACGCCGAGCGGGCCGGACCATACGTTTTCCACAGGGCTGGGGACGGGGCCGGGCCTCCCCGGGGCACTCGCGTAGCATGGCGGGGAAACGTCCGGTACCCCCTGAGGACTGGAACGGAAGGCCGCTGTCGCGTGAACGCACATCCACTTCCCGAGCCGCAGGACCGCCCCGCGAGGCTCACCGTAGGGGTCGTCGGCGCGGGCCGTGTCGGTCCGGCCCTCGCCGCCTCGCTGCGCCTGGCCGGGCACCGCCCCGTGGCCGCCTCCGGGGTCTCCGACGCCTCCGTGCGCCGGGCCGCCGAGCTGCTTCCCTCAGTCCCCGTCGTCCCGCCCGCCGAGGTGCTGGCGCGGGCCGAGCTGGTGCTGCTCACCGTCCCCGACGACGCCCTGCCCGAGCTGGTCGCCGGGCTGGCCGAGACCGGCGCGGTGCGCCCCGGCCAGCTCCTGGTGCACACCTCGGGGCGGTACGGCGTCGGGGTGCTGGACCCCGCGCTGCGGGCCGGTGCGCTGCCGCTCGCGCTGCACCCGGTGATGACCTTCACCGGCACCTCGGTGGACGTCCAGCGCCTCGCGGGCTGCTCCTTCGGCGTCACCGCGCCCGAGGAGCTGCGGCTCGCGGCCGAGGCGCTGGTGATCGAGATGGGCGGTGAGCCCGAGTGGATCGAGGAGGAGGCCCGCCCGCTCTACCACGCGGCGCTGGCCATCGGGGCCAACCACCTCACCACGCTGGTCGCCCAGGCCATGGAGCTGCTGCGCGGGGCGGGGGTCGGCGCCCCGGACCGGATGCTCGGCCCGCTGCTCGGCGCCGCTCTGGACAACACCCTGCGCAGCGGTGACGCCGCGCTCACCGGCCCGGTCGCGCGCGGTGACGCGGGCACGGTCGCGGCCCATGTCGCCGAGCTGCGGCGGCACGCCCCGCAGGCGGTCGCCGGTTATCTGGCGATGGCCCGTACGACGGCGGACCGCGCGCTCGCCCATGGACTGCTGAAGCCGGAGCTGGCGGAGGACCTGCTGGGCGTTCTGTCGGACGTCTCGGACGCACCGGGGCCCGGCCGGGGAGGGACAGGAGCATGAGCCCGAAGCTGTGGACCAAGGCCGGACCCGGTGAGCCGGATGTCGAGCTGTACACCCGCCGTGCCGACTTCGACGTGGCGTTCGCCCACTTCGCCGTGGCGGGGCGGGCCGCCGTGGTGATGACCATGGGCGCGCTGCACGAGGGACACGCCTCGCTGATCCGTGCCGCCCGCGCCCGGGTCGGCGCCAAGGGTCTGGTGACCGTCACCGTCTTCGTGAACCCGCTGCAGTTCGGGGCGGGCGAGGACCTGGACCGCTATCCGCGCACCCTCGACGCCGATCTGGAGGTCGCGGCCGCCGCGGGCGCCGACATCGTCTTCGCCCCGCGCCCGGAGGACGTGTATCCGGGCGGTGAGCCGCTGATCCGGCTGGCCGCCGGACCCCTGGGCGAGCGGTTCGAGGGCGCCTCCCGCCCCGGCCACTTCGACGGGATGCTGACCGTCGTCGCCAAGCTGCTCCACCTCACCCGCCCGGACGTGGCGTTCTTCGGCGAGAAGGACGCCCAGCAGCTCGCGCTGATCCGGCGGATGGTGGACGATCTGAACTTCCCGGTCGAGGTGGTCGGTGTGCCGACCGTCCGGGAGGACGACGGCCTCGCCCTCTCCAGCCGCAACCGCTACCTCTCGTGGGACGAGCGGGGCACCGCGCTGGCGCTGTCCCGGGCGCTGTTCGCCGGACGGGACGCGGGCCTGTCGGCCGCGGGGCGCGGCGCGGACGCCGGGGCGCCGGCCGGCACCCCCGCCGCCCGCCAGGGCGTGCCCGACGGGCCGGCGACGGTCGCCTCGCCCGCCGCGGTGCGGGCCGCGGCCCGCGCGGTGCTCGACGAGGCGAGCCGCCGCGAACCGCCCCTCGTGCTCGACTACGTCGGGCTCATCGACCCGGTGGACTTCTCCGAGGCCCCCGACGACCACAGCGGCGAAGCGGTCCTGGCCGTCGCCGCCAAGGTCGGCACCACCCGTCTGATCGACAACATCCGCCTGTGGTTCGGAGCCTCCCGGTGAGGCGGCGGCCCGGGGGATGCGTACCGAAGCGACTCTGCGAGGCAAGCCTGATGAACTGCCCGACGTCCCTTCCGCCCGGTGCCCGCCCGTTCGGTGCCCGCCCGAGCGGAGCCCCCGCGGCCCCGTGGAGCACCCGATGACGGCCGGCGCCATAGGACGGACCCCCGGGACGCCCGCCCCGGTGTCCGTCGGCGCGCTGCGCGCCCCCGCCCCCGGCTGGGCCACCGAGGCCGATGTGGTCGTGGTCGGCTCCGGGGTCGCGGGGCTGACCGTCGCGCTGCGCTGCGCCGCCGCCGGGGCGAAGGTCACCGTGGTCACCAAGGCCCGGCTGGACGACGGTTCCACCCGCTGGGCCCAGGGCGGCATAGCCGCCGCGTTCGGCGAGGGCGACACCCCCGAGCAGCATCTGGACGACACCCTTGTCGCGGGCGCCGGGCTCTGCGACGAACAGGCGGTCCGGACGCTGGTCACCGAGGGTCCGGACGCGGTGCGCCGTCTGATCGCCAGCGGCGCCCGCTTCGACGCCGACGAGGACACCGGCGAGATCCTGCTGGCCCGTGAGGGCGGCCACCACCGCCGCCGGATCGCCCACGCGGGCGGTGACGCCACCGGCGCCGAGATCTCCCGCGCCCTGGTCGAAGCGGTGCGTGCGGCCGGGATCGACACCGTCGAGAACGCCCTGGTGCTGGATCTGCTGAAGGACGCGCACGGCCGCGCCTCGGGCGTCACCCTGCATGTCATGGGCGAGGGCCAGCGGGACGGGGTGGGCGCGGTGCGCGCGGCCGCGGTCGTCCTCGCGACCGGCGGTATGGGCCAGGTCTTCTCCGCCACCACCAACCCCGCGGTGTCCACCGGCGACGGTGTGGCGCTCGCGCTGCGGGCCGGGGCGGAGATCTCCGACCTGGAGTTCGTGCAGTTCCACCCCACGGTGCTGTGGCTGGGCCCGGAGGCCGAGGGCCAGCAGCCGCTGGTCTCCGAGGCGGTGCGCGGTGAGGGCGCACATATCGTCGACGCCGACGGGGTGCGCTTCATGATCGGTCAGCATGAACTGGCCGAGCTGGCCCCGCGCGACATCGTGGCCAAGGGCATCACACAGCGCATGCTCGAACAGGGCACCGAGCATATGTACCTGGACGCCCGGCACTTCGGCGCGCGGATGTGGGAGCAGCGCTTCCCGACCATCCTCGCCGCCTGCCGGGCGCATGGCATCGACCCGGTTACCGAGCCCATCCCGGTCGCCCCGGCCGCGCACTACGCGAGCGGCGGCGTCCGTACCGATGTGCGCGGGCGCACCTCGGTCGACGGGCTGTACGCCTGCGGTGAGGTCGCCTGCACCGGGGTGCACGGCGCCAACCGGCTGGCCTCCAACTCCCTGCTGGAGGGCCTGGTCTTCGCCGAGCGCATCGCCGAGGACATCACCGCCGCACTGGCCGCGCCGCCCGGACCGGAGGTGTCCGGACCGCACACCTCCGCGCTGCCCGCCGCGGACACCACCTCGCCGCTGCTGGCCTCCGAGGCCCGGTACGCGATCCAGCGGATCATGACCACCGGAGCCGGGGTGCTCCGTTCCGCCGAGAGCCTGGCCCGCGCCGCCGAGCGGCTGGACCGGGTCCGCGACGAGGCAGCGGACGAGCTGCGGCGCGACGGCAAGACGGCCGAGCCCGCCGTCGAGACCTGGGAGGCCACCAACCTCCTGCTGGTCGCCCGGGTGCTGGTCGCCGCCGCGCTGCGCCGGGAGGAGACCCGCGGCTGCCACTGGCGTGAGGACCGCCCCGAGCGGGACGACGCGGCCTGGCGCCGCCACCTCCTGGTCACCCTGCGGCCCGGTGGCTCCCTCGACGTCCGGACCACGGACTCCGCCGCGTTCCCCCCGACCGTCCGCCCCGCGACCGCCCCACCCACCCCTCGAACCGAGACGGAGTCCCAGCCGTGAGCAGCACCCCCGACGACCTCCGACTGCCCGTGGCCCTGCCGCTGCTCCCGGCCGGCCTCGCCGACGAGGGGGCGGGCGGCGGCTGCGGTGACGCGTGCGGCTGCGACACCGCCACCGCCACCGCCGAGGACGACGGCACCTACGAGTGCGGCCTCGACCCCGATCTCGCCGCGCTGCTGACGCTGGCCGGGCTGGACCCGGTCCAGGTCGAGGACATCGCGCATATGGCGATCGAGGAGGACCTCAACCACGGCGTGGACGTCACGACGGTCGCCACCATCACCGAGGACGCCTATGCCACCGGTGACTTCACCGCCCGGGAGGCGGGCACCGTCGCGGGGCTGCGGATCGCCGAGGCGATCCTCTCGGTCGTCTGCATCGACGCGTTCGATGTCGAGCGGCACGTCGAGGACGGCGACCGGGTCGAGGCCGGGCAGAAGCTGCTGAGCGTCCGCACCCGCACCCGGGACCTGCTCACCGCCGAGCGCAGCGCGCTCAACCTGCTGTGCCGGCTGTCCGGTGTCGCCACCGCGACCCGCGCCTGGGCGGACGCCCTGGAGGGCACGAAGGCGAAGGTGCGCGACACCCGCAAGACCACCCCGGGGCTGCGCGCGCTGGAGAAGTACGCGGTGCGCTGCGGCGGCGGGGTCAACCACCGGATGTCGCTGTCGGACGCGGCGTTGGTCAAGGACAACCACGTGGTCGCGGCGGGCGGGGTGGCGGAGGCGTTCACCGCGGTGCGCGCCCGGTTCCCGGAGCTGCCGATCGAGGTGGAGGTGGACACCCTCGACCAGATCCCGCCGGTCCTGGAGGCGGGCGCGGATCTGATCCTGCTCGACAACTTCACCCCGGAGCAGACCCGTCAGGCCGTCGAGCTGGTCGCGGGCCGTGCCGCCCTGGAGTCCTCGGGCCGGCTGACGCTCGCCAACGCCCGTGACTACGCCGAGACCGGTGTGGACTATCTGGCGGTCGGCGCGCTCACCCACTCGTCCCCGATCCTGGACATCGGCCTGGACCTGCGCGAGGCCGAGGTGAACTGACCCATGCTGCTGACCATCGACGTGGGGAACACCCACACCGTCCTGGGGCTGTTCGACGGTGACGAGATCGTCGAGCACTGGCGGATCTCCACCGACGCCCGCCGCACCGCCGATGAACTGGCCGTGCTGCTCCAGGGGCTGATGGGGATGCACCCGCTGCTCGGCGAGGAGCTGGGCGACGGCATCGAGGGGATCTCGATCTGCTCCACCGTCCCCTCGGTCCTGCACGAACTGCGCGAGGTCACCCGCCGTTACTACGGCGATGTGCCGTCCGTCCTGGTCGAACCGGGGGTGAAAACCGGTGTGCCGATCCTGATGGACAACCCCAAGGAGGTCGGCGCCGACCGGATCATCAACGCGCTGGCCGCCGTCGAGCTGTACGAAGGCCCGTGCGTGGTGGTCGACTTCGGCACCGCGACCACCTTCGACGCGGTCAGCTCGCGCGGTGAGTACGTGGGCGGCGTGATCGCGCCCGGTATCGAGATCTCGGTCGAGGCACTCGGGGTGCGCGGCGCCCAGCTACGCAAGATCGAGCTGGCCCGGCCGCGCAGCGTGATCGGGAAGAACACGGTCGAGGCGATGCAGTCCGGCATCCTCTACGGCTTCGCGGGCCAGGTCGACGGGATCGTCCGGCGGATGGCGCGGGAGCTGGCGGAGGACCCGGAGGAGGTGACCGTCATCGCCACCGGCGGGCTCGCCCCCATGGTGCTCGGCGATTCCTCGGTCATCGACGAGCACGAGCCCTGGCTGACTCTGATCGGCCTCCGGCTGGTCTACGAGCGGAACGTCTCCCGGAGCTGAGCGGTAAACGGGCGTCGCCCCCCGGCTCCGGTCCGGGGGCGGCGACCGGTGGAATAGCCCGTCACCGTCACCACCTGCGAACTCGGAGTCATTCCGAATTCCGGCCCGGAGCGGCCCCCCTCCGGCGAATTCCCCGGAGGGCTTCGATGCCTCTCGGCCATCTGCCGGGCGATGGCGGCGGAAACACAACTCTTCGAATTCCGTATTGACAAGCGGAACCCGTGGAACGGCCCGGCGGGGTGCGCCCCGGCGGGTCTCCCGCGGCCCATGAGGGACCCGTTCCCCGGTCCCGGGCGCCGTCCCGCGCCGGATCCGGCGCCGCTCCGCGCCCCTTCGCCACACCCCCTCCCACCTGCGGCGCAGACCACCCCGGGGCAGGGCACCCGACCGCAACGCGCCGCACGTTCCTATGCTTCGCGAAATTTGTCCGCTTAGCACTTAAAGTCGCCCCATGCCCACGCCATACGGATCCCGCGGCGGAATGGCGTTCAGCGCGGATGAGCTGCGTGTGCTCCGACGCGCCCTCGCCATCGCCCTCCAACCCCATTCCGTCACCCCCACTCCCGGACCCCTCGGCCCGGACCGGGCTGAGGAGGTCCAGGACTGTCTCCGCCTCGCCGAGGCCGTGGACGAAGCGGTCCGCGAGGGCGGGCGGCTGCGAGCGTTCCTGCTCGACGAGCTCGCCCGCTACCGCGCCGCCCTTCCCGGCGCCGCCGCCGGATACCTGGAGCAGCTCCAGGGCGCCCTGGCGGCCGGTTACGAGCCGCTCCCGGAGGATCTGGCCGCACTGCGCACGCTCTGCGCGGCGGCCGCCGGAGGCGGTGAGGCCGCACGCCGCCGGGCGCTGCTGGGCCACTGTGAGCGGGTCGCCGAACGGGGTGTGCGGGCCCGGCTCGCGGAGCGTTCGGTGACCGTGCTGCGGCCTCGCCCCCGGCCGTCGGCGGCGAGGCTGCGCGCCCTGCCGGGCGGCGCCGCGGAGGGCGCCGACGAGCCCGAGCGCGAGCCGCGCAAGAAGCCCGCCGCGCCGGACCGCGGCGACCGCGAGGGGCCGAAACGCGAGGAGCCGGGGCGCGGCACCCCGCGGCCGGGCCGCCCGGTGCCGACGCCCGCGGAGGTCTTCCCGCCCAAGCGCCGCCGCCCCGCACCGCCGTCCGAGCAGGAGTCCCGGCTGACCGCGGACCCGGCGGTGGCGGGCGGACCCGCGTCCGCCGTGCGCTCGGCCTGATCCGCTCCCCGTCCTTGCCGCGCCGCGTAATCTGGTGGCCTCGAGCAGAAGGAGGCCGGGAGCCGTGGATTACCTCGCCGCACTGATCCCGTCCGTGGTGATGGCCGTGGCCTTCATCGCGTTGATCGTGACGATAGTGAAGAGCCAGGGTGGCGCGAACAAGGCCAAGGAGGACGCCGCGGTGGACGCGGCGCTGGCCCGCGCCGAGGCGGACCGCCGGGTCACGGGGTCAGAGGCGTCCTGACCGGCCCTCGTCCGCGACCGCACTCCGCACAGCCCGTACGTCCCGGGACGCACCGCGTCCCGGGACGTCGTCGTTTGCTGCGCGCATCTCCCGACATCCTGGACATCTCCCACTATTATTCTCGGTGTGCCTCGGCCATTGGGAGAGCTCGAAGACGCGGTCATGACCCGGGTGTGGAAGTGGAACCGCCCGGTCACCGTGCGGGAAGTCCTGGAAGACCTTCAGCGGGAACGCTCGATCGCCTACACGACGGTCATGACCGTAATGGACAACCTCCATCAGAAGGGCTGGCTCCGCAGGGAGGTTCAGGGCCGCGCCTATCGATATGCCGCCGTCTCCACGCGGGCCGCGTACTCGGCCGCACTGATGAACGAAGCGTGGTCGGCCAGTGACAACCCGGCGGCGGCCCTCGTCGCGTTCTTCGGGATGATGTCCGAAGAGCAGCGAGATGCACTGCGCGATGCGATGCGCGTGGCACAACTCGGGGAGCCGGGGGAGAGCCCCGGTGAGTCAGGGCGATGACACGGGGCGATAGCGTCCGGTCATGTCCTCCGCACTATCAAAAGTAGTCACCGTCCGCCGGGCCCGGACCAGCGATGTGCGGGCCGTGCGCCGCCTCATCGACTCCTACGTGGACGATCGCATCCTGCTCGACAAAGCGACCGTCATGCTTTACGAGGACATCCAGGAGTTCTGGGTCGCGGAGCGGGACGAGGACGCGGAGGTCATTGGCTGCGGGGCACTCCACGTCATGTGGGAAGACCTCGCGGAGGTTCGCACTCTCGCCGTGCATCCCGCACTCAAGGGCAGTGGTGTAGGCCACCTGGTGCTCGACAAGCTGTTGCAGACGGCGCGCTGGCTCGGGGTCCGGCGCATTTTCTGCCTCACCTTCGAAGTCGACTTCTTCACCAAGCACGGCTTCGTGGAGATCGGCGAGACACCGGTCGACGGGGATGTCTACACGGAGCTCCTCCGTTCCTATGACGAGGGCGTCGCCGAGTTCCTGGGTCTCGAACGGGTGAAGCCGAACACCCTTGGCAACAGCCGGATGCTTCTGCAACTGTGATCGCGGGCCCTATGTCCGAATCGCTCCCCTATCACATAGCTCCGGAACATCGGCTTCCCACAGGCTTCCCGCTAGTGGGATGGGTCGAACCTTCCCGGGGGGGTTTGTGTTTTTTCGGGAAAGGCGGTTTGCTATTCCCCCGTAGTGTAATTACCTGGGGGTGTGACATCAGCGGCCAAGGCCGCACCGACCCCCGTTTTCCCTGAAAGGAACCTCATGGCACAGAAGGTTCAGGTCCTTCTTGTCGACGATCTCGACGGCGGCGAGGCGGACGAGACCGTGACGTTCGCGCTGGACGGCAAGAGCTACGAGATCGACCTCACCACCACGAACGCCGACAAGCTCCGGGACGCCCTGGAGCCCTACACCAAGAGCGGCCGTCGCACCGGTGGCCGGGCCTCGGGCGGCCGGGGCAAGGCGCGTGCGGCGTCCGGTGGCAGCCAGGACACCGCGAAGATCCGCGCGTGGGCGAAGGAGAACGGCTACGAGGTCAACGACCGCGGCCGTGTTCCGGCGACCGTGCGCGAGGCTTATGAGAAGGCCAACGGCTGAGCGCCTCACCCTTCCCCGGCTCGCCGCTGTCTGGGCAGCGGCCGGGCGCGCAGCAACCGGGCACGGTGGCACTCCGTAGCCGCCGCACCCACGAGCCGCACGAGATCGGGGGCGCCCCCATCGCCCCCGAAGCCTGTCCTCGGCAGGGTCGGCTCCACCTCGCCCCCCGGCTCGGGAGGCCGCAGCCATACGGCGGCCTCCTGCGGGCGCCACTCTCCCGGCGCCGCGGGCGGTGGCCAGGAAGAGGTGGGGCACGGAGCGGTGATCCGGCCCCCCGCGCCGAGCGCGGTCAGGTCCAGGGGAACCCCGCCCCACTCCAGCCAGTCGAGCAGTCCCGGCAGCTCGTCGGCGCTGCCCGCGGCCACCAGCAGCCGCATCCAGGGGCCCTCGATCGCGACCGGACCGGTGTCCGGTACCCGTCGCAGCATCGCGAAACCGGCCACGGCCGGCAGTGCCAGTACGTCGAACGCCACCCCCGTGAGCAGTTCGACGGGATCGCTGCCGGTCGTCGGCCATCCCAGCTCGCGCTCGTACCACCGTGACCGGTCGGCCGGACGGCCCGTCCGGTCGGATGCCGGTGCGGCGGACGGGACCGCTGGGGTCCTGGCGGTGGAGATCATGCCCAGAGCAACTGGCTCCCTCCGTGAAGGTTACGTGCCGTAGGCGGTTGAATGCGCTGTGTGCGCGATCACGGGGGTGCGGGGGCGGTGAAGGGGCGCAAGGTTGTTCGCCCGTAGCGGATGGAACCGGCCCGCGCGGCATGGAGTGTGAGTCCTTGCGGGTAAGACATCCCTAGTGGGAGGGGCGGTCCGCGTGTCAGGTGGAAGCCGCGTTCGCCATCGGCGTACCTGCGGTGAGCGTAGACGCTTGGCCTGCGGGAACATCGTCTCGCACCATCGGGTTGGAGCAGTTGTCGGCTGTTCGGGCAGGAGGCCAGTGGCTGTTCGCCCCGCGCGAGCGGGGGTGATCCGGACGGTTGTCGGCAGTTGGAATGAGCTGTCCCGGGTTGCGGGACTAGCATGCGGAAGGACAGGGAGGGGATCGTCCCCGATCTTTCTGACCGCTCTGAGGAGCGATTAACGATGTTCGAGAGGTTCACCGACCGCGCGCGGCGGGTTGTCGTCCTGGCTCAGGAAGAAGCCCGGATGCTCAACCACAACTACATCGGCACCGAACACATCCTCCTGGGCCTGATCCACGAGGGTGAGGGTGTCGCCGCTAAGGCCCTGGAGAGCCTCGGGATTTCGCTCGAGGCGGTCCGCCAGCAGGTGGAGGAGATCATCGGTCAGGGCCAGCAGGCCCCGTCCGGCCACATCCCCTTCACCCCCCGTGCCAAGAAGGTCCTGGAGCTGTCGCTCCGCGAGGCCCTTCAGCTCGGCCACAACTACATCGGCACGGAGCACATCCTGCTCGGCCTGATCCGCGAGGGCGAGGGCGTCGCCGCCCAGGTCCTCGTGAAGCTGGGCGCCGATCTGAACCGGGTGCGGCAGCAGGTCATCCAGCTGCTCTCCGGCTACCAGGGCAAGGAGGCCGCCACCGCCGGCGGCCCGGCGGAGGGCACGCCCTCCACCTCGCTCGTCCTGGACCAGTTCGGCCGCAATCTGACCCAGGCCGCCCGCGAATCCAAGCTCGACCCGGTCATCGGGCGCGAGAAGGAGATCGAGCGGGTCATGCAGGTGCTCTCGCGCCGCACCAAGAACAACCCGGTCCTCATCGGCGAGCCCGGCGTCGGCAAGACGGCGGTCGTCGAGGGCCTGGCCCAGGCCATCGTCAAGGGCGAGGTGCCCGAGACCCTCAAGGACAAGCACCTCTACACCCTCGACCTGGGCGCCCTGGTCGCCGGCTCCCGCTACCGCGGTGACTTCGAGGAGCGCCTGAAGAAGGTGCTCAAGGAGATCCGCACCCGCGGCGACATCATCCTGTTCATCGACGAGCTCCACACCCTGGTGGGTGCGGGTGCCGCCGAGGGCGCGATCGACGCCGCCAGCATCCTCAAGCCGATGCTGGCCCGCGGTGAGCTCCAGACCATCGGCGCGACCACGCTCGACGAGTACCGCAAGTACCTCGAGAAGGACGCGGCCCTGGAGCGGCGCTTCCAGCCCATCCAGGTCGCCGAGCCGTCGCTGCCGCACACCATCGAGATCCTCAAGGGTCTGCGGGACCGCTACGAGGCGCACCACCGCGTCTCGATCACGGACTCGGCCCTGGTCGCCGCCGCCACCCTGGCCGACCGCTACATCTCGGACCGCTTCCTGCCGGACAAGGCGATCGACCTGATCGACGAGGCCGGTTCCCGGATGCGGATCCGCCGGATGACCGCACCGCCGGACCTGCGCGAATTCGACGAGAAGATCGCCGATGTGCGCCGGGAGAAGGAGTCCGCGATCGACTCGCAGGACTTCGAGATGGCTGCGGGCCTGCGCGACAAGGAGAAGCAGCTCCTGGCCGCCAAGGCGAAGCGGGAGAAGGAGTGGAAGGCCGGCGACATGGACGTCGTCGCCGAGGTCGACGAGGAGCTGATCGCCGAGGTCCTGGCCACGGCCACCGGCATCCCGGTCTTCAAGCTCACCGAGGAGGAGTCCTCCCGGCTGCTGCGCATGGAGGACGAGCTCCACAAGCGCGTCATCGGCCAGAAGGACGCCATCAAGGCGCTCTCCCAGGCCATCCGGCGTACGCGGGCGGGGCTCAAGGACCCCAAGCGCCCCGGCGGCTCGTTCATCTTCGCGGGCCCGTCCGGTGTCGGTAAGACCGAGCTCAGCAAGACCCTCGCCGAGTTCCTCTTCGGCGACGAGGACGCGATGATCTCGCTTGACATGTCGGAGTTCAGCGAGAAGCACACCGTCTCGCGGCTCTTCGGCTCGCCGCCCGGATACGTGGGCTACGAGGAGGGCGGCCAGCTCACCGAGAAGGTGCGCCGCAAGCCGTTCTCCGTGGTTCTCTTCGACGAGGTCGAGAAGGCCCACCCGGACATCTTCAACTCGCTGCTGCAGATCCTGGAGGACGGTCGGCTGACCGACTCCCAGGGCCGGGTCGTGGACTTCAAGAACACGGTGATCATCATGACCACCAACCTCGGCACCCGGGACATCTCCAAGGGCTTCAACCTGGGCTTCGCCGCCCAGGGCGATGTGAAGACCGGCTACGAGCGGATGAAGAACAAGGTCAACGAGGAGCTGAAGCAGCACTTCCGCCCCGAGTTCCTGAACCGTGTCGATGACACCGTGGTCTTCCACCAGCTCACCGAGGAAGACATCATCCAGATCGTCGACCTCATGATCACCAAGGTGGACGAGCGGCTCAAGGACCGCGACATGGGCATCGAGCTCAGTGGCGTCGCCAAGAAGCTGCTGGCCAAGCGGGGCTACGACCCGGTGCTGGGCGCCCGGCCGCTGCGCCGGACGATCCAGCGCGAGATCGAGGACGTGCTGTCGGAGAAGATCCTCTTCGGCGAGCTGCGTCCGGGCCACATCGTGGTCGTGGACACCGAGGGTGAAGGTGAGGAGAAGAAGTTCACCTTCCGCGGCGAGGAGAAGTCGGCGCTGCCCGACACCCCGCCGGTCGAGTCCGCCACCGGTGGTGCGGGCCCGAACCTGAGCAAGGAGGCGTAAGCCCTCCTGGTGTCTCATGGCCCTGACCCAGGGCCGTGAAGGGGCCGTGGCCCCCCCCCCCGAGGGGTGGGCACCCCCAGGTGCCGGACGGGGCCGCCGCCGGCC
>NZ_JANCLX010000004.1:0-169006 GCF_024295805.1 Streptomyces cucumeris | reverse complement strand
GTTTCTCTTGGCCCTCCCCCTGGGCCGTGAAGGGGCCGTGACACCGTCCTGGACGGTGTCACGGCCCCTTTGCCCGTTCCGGCCCGTCATCGTGCCCGTACGGGCGGCCGGTGCCCGTGCGGGCCCGCCGGGGGCGTTTACGGCCCGGGGTCTCAGTTGCCCGTCACGATCACCTGGACGCCCTCGGGGACCCCGGTGACCGCCGCGTTGCGGGGGCTCAGCCGCAGGGTGTGCAGCCGGGGGAAGGCGGCCAGCCAGCCCAGGTCCAGATCGTCCCCCAGGTCGTAGGAGAGCCACAGCTCGGTCAGCCGGTCGGCGGCCAGGCCCGCGGTGAGCTGCTCCGGGCTGAAGGCCCCGGAGATCTGGACGCACGGGCGTCCGCCGAGTCTGCGCAGCGCGTCCAGCTCGGCCGCGTCGGACACCGGAAAGTCGAGTTCGCGTTCATCGAGATGCGCGATGATTTCCTCCGCGTAGCGGTCGGTGTCATAGCGCCGCCAGGCCCGTGCGAGCTGTGAGCGCACCGCCCAGGACGTGCGGCCGCGCAGCCGGGTCAGATAGTCGATGGCGCGGTCGTCGGCTATCGAGGTGGCGGTCACGGCCAGCCGGTGGGCTTCCTCATCGGATACACCGGTGGGATCGGGCAGCATTTCCAGTGCGATAGGACCGATCCAGCCCAGTGCGCGCGCTGCCTCCAGAGAGGTCGGGCGGACCAGGTCCCGGGTATAGCGGTGCACCCGGGAACGCACCGTGGGGTCCAGCTCCGTCGCATGTTCCAGACAAGCGGCCGCCAGCAGTTTGCGATGGCGGGCATGGACCGGGCGGGAGTCCTTTCGGGCGGCCAGCAGTCCTTCCAGGAGGTAAGCGCATTCATCGGGACGGGCGAGGGCGACCGACATTCTGATCACTTCTTCCCAGTCGTCCAGGTGGGCGTGGTCGATCAGGAAGTCGAAATCGTGCCGTTCCACCACGGCCCGCGCACTCAGATAGTCCTGGAAGGTGCGGTGGACGAAATCGACCGATCCCGGTGTGGGCTCGCGCAATAGTCCGGTGCGGTGGAGCAGATGCCGGTAGATCTCCTCCGGGCCGCCCTGCCGTGCGGCATGGGGAATGGCGGGGAGGTGCTGGGCGAAGGTCTCGAGTGCCACGGTCCGGTCCATTTCGGACCGTCCGTTGACCAGCATCCAGTGCGCCAGCTTCTGGAGCAGCCGGATCTTCGGTTCCTGGGGGAGGTCGATTCCGTCCGGCGGCACCATGGCGCGCTCCCGGTCACGGCGTTCCAGCAGCATGGAAAGGGCCGCGTCATAGAGGGCTTTGCGGCCGCGCGGGAGATAGCCGCGGCGGTCCCGGTGCAGGGCGCAGATCAGTCCGCACATCAGTGGATTGGTCGCCAGCCGTCCCAGATCACGGGTAATCCGCACCGCGTCCAGCAGCGTTTCCTCATAGGAGCCCAGCCGGTCCAGATCGGTGCCGTCCTCGCGCGCCGCGGCGTGCCAGCGCTGGATGAAAGCGGTAACCCCCTCACGGCTGAGCGGGGCCAGCTTCAGTTCCGTGAACCGTTCGGAGGCCAGCCAGTTCTCGCGGACGGCCGAGGGGCGGGAGGTCACCAGCCAGACGTTGCCCGGATAGCGCGCGGGGAGTTCGCGCAGCGCCTGTCGGAGCTGTTCGCGGTCGCCCTCGGGCGCCTCGTCGATCCCGTCCACCAGCAGCAGCCCGCGGCCCGCGGACAGCACCCGCTCGGCCCAGCCGTCGGGCTGGGCGTCGGCCCGGGGGTGGCGGACGGCGGAGAGGAAGAGGTCGGGCGGCGGGAAGCCGCCCTGCCGGAACCGGCGCACCGGCAGGACGAACGGCACCCGGCCGCGCAGCCGGGAGAGCTGGCCGGGCAGCCGCCCGCGGGCCACGGAGACCGCGAGCCACTGCACCAGCGTGGTCTTGCCGGAGCCCGCCACCCCCCACAGCAGCACCCGGTCGCGCCCGGCGAGCGCCTGTTCCGCGGGGGCGGTGGGGCCCGCGTCGGTCTCGGTCTCCAGGCTGAGGTAGGCGGCGTCCAGCGGCCAGGTGTCGGGGGAGTGGGCCAGATCGATGCCGTAGATCGTCAGATGGTCATGGGCGGCGATGATCGCGCGGGCGTAGACCTCCTCGAAGGCGGCGTCCGCGTCGGCCGCCCGTTCGGCCAGGCCGCGGGCGACGAACGCCGAGCGCTGGACCAGGAAACGCAGGATCCGGTCGCAGACCGCGTACAGGACGGCGGTGTGCAGCCGGGCGGCGGCGGGCGGCAGTTCGCGTCCGGCGTCCGGGGCGGCGACCGTCAGATGCCGGGCGAACGCCTCGGGGCCGAGCCGCACCGCCCGTACGTCGTCCATGTCGACGCTGCCGAGCGCGTGCAGACTGCGGGCGAGCGCGTCGGTGAGGGCACGTTCCCCCGCGCCGCCCCCGCCGCCGTCGTCCCGCGCACCGGGGGGAGCGGTGTCCCGCAGTGCCTCGGCGACCAGTGCGGCGGCGATCCGGGTGAGATCGCGCTCGGTGAGTGTCCGCCGGTCGCCCTGGAAGGAGACCAGGGCCGATATCCGGACCGGCCGGTCGACCGGTGGCGCACCGGGCCCCCCGGCCGCGAAGAGCTGGGTGATCAGCGGTACGACGACGTCAGGCGCGAGTCGAACGCTGTTGGCTGCGGGATCCATCGGGCCCCGGTCCCCCCGTGGCGGTGTCGGCCGTTGTGAAGCCTCCAGGGTAGGCCGGGGCGGGGGTCCGGCGCGGGGGGTTCGCAGGGCGGGCGGAGGCATGGGGGGCCGGATGTGTGCGCCTGCACGGGGGTTTCGGCGGGGGCCGGCCACGAGGGAGCCCCGGAGACGACGACGGCCCGGCCCCCGCCGTCCGGGGGCCGGGCCGTCGCGCCGGGATTACTTCTTGACGGTGATGCGGTCCGCGGCCGGCGGGGCCAGCGGGGAGGACGCCGAGGAGTGGGCGCCCAGGTAGGAGGTGAACGCCTCCAGGTCGGAGGCGCCGACCAGCTTGTTCTTGCCCTCCTTGAACGCCGGGAAGCCGTCGCCGCCGCCCGCGAGGAACTCGTTCATCGCCACCCGGTAGGTCTTGGCCGGGTCGATCGGCTCACCGTTGAGCTTCACCGAGCCGGTGACGATCCGGTCCTTGCCGGACTTGGTGAGGTCCAGGGTGTAGGTGAAGCCCTTGGACACCTGGAGGATCTTCGGGCTGCTCTCGTTGGGGCCGCTGACCTGCTGCTGGAGCCCGCTGATCAGTTGGGCACCGGTCAGGTCGATCACATTCATCATGTTGGTGAAGGGCTGCACGGTGAACGCCTCGCCGTAGGTGACGACCCCGTCCCCCTCACTGCCCGACGCCTTGTACGCCAGGTCCGAGCGGATGCCGCCGGGGTTCATCAGCGAAAGCTGTGCACCGCCCTTGTCGGCCGGGGAGAGCGCCTCCAACTGGGCGTCGGTGATGACGTCGCCGAGCGGGGTCTCGTACGCGGTCGAGCCGCGTCCGGGGATCTCCGCCGAGATGTAGCCCACCGGCTTGTTCGCGATCGGCGCCGCCAGCTTGTTCCAGCGCCCGATCAGCGAGGTCATGTCCGCGGCCTTGGGCTGCTCGCGGTTGACCACGTGGTTGGCCGAGTCGGCGCCCTTCACGGACGTCCGGACGATGTCACCGGTGCGCCGGTCGTAGGTGAGCGTGGTGTCCGTGTAGAGCCGTCCGAAGGAGGCGGCCGAGGTCACGGTGCGCGGGGTGCCGGACGGGTCCGGGATGGTGCAGGCGTACGCCTGGTGGGTGTGGCCGGTGACCAGCGCGTCCACCTTCGGGCTGAGGTGCTTGGCGATGTCCACGATCGGGCCGGAGACGCCGCTGCCCGCGCCCGGGCTGTCGCAGTCGTAGTTGTACGACGAGGAGGCGGGCATCCCGCCCTCGTGGATGAGCGCGACGATCGACTTCACGCCCTTGCGGTACAGCTCCTTGGCGTACTTGTTGACCGTCTTGACCTCGTCGTGGAACTTCAGGCCCTTGACGCCCTCGGCGGTGACGATGTCCGGGGTGCCCTCCAGGGTGACCCCGATGAAGCCGATCTTGACGCCCTTGTGCTTCCAGACCGTGTAGGGCTTCAGCAGCGGCTTGCCGGTCTTCTCGTCGGTGACGTTGGCCGCCAGGTACGGGAAGTCGGCGCCCTTGAACTTCTTGCCGTCCTCGAAGCAGCCGTCCTTGGGATGACAGCCGCCCTTCTGCATCCGCTTCAGCTCGGCGCGGCCCTCGTCGAACTCGTGGTTGCCGACCGAGGTGACGTCCAGGTCCAGCTTGTTGAGCGCCTCGATGGTCGGCTCGTCGTGGAAGAGGCCGGACATCAGCGGGCTGGCGCCGATCATGTCGCCACCGGCCGCGGTGACCGAGTAGGGGTGGCCCGCGCGGGCCTTGCGCAGCGAGTTCGCCAGATACTCGACCCCGCCCGCCGGGACGGACTTGGTGGTGCCGTCCGCCTGGGTCTCGGTCACGGTGCCCGAGGAGCCCTGCGGCGGCTCCAGGTTGCCGTGCAGATCGTTGAAGGACAGCAGCTGGACATCGACGGTGCGGTCCTGCCGGTGGCCCGGTGCCGCCGTGGTGTCGGCGCCCGCCGGGGTGTTCACGGCGGACAGGACCCCGGCCGTGGCCGCGAGGACCGCGACTCCCGTTGCCAACCGGCGGGCCGTCCCGCCCCGTTGAGGTCGTGCTGCCATGTCGTCCCCTTTTACGCGTGGTGGTCTGACCCGTGGAGCGGGCGTTCGCGCAGATGTGCCCGTGGTGGTCGGTGGCCCGAAGCATACGGTCAACGCGCGTAGCGGGGCAGGGGGATGAGGTTACGAGCTGGTTGCGCAAGGGAGGACACCAGTCGGTGGTTCGCCCATTGGGGGGAAATGTCCCCTCTCGGGGAACGTCGGTGCGCGGTGGCCGAGTCGTAGGCTCGGCACCATGAATGACGTGGTGAACGAGACGGCCGGCGCCCGGCGCATCGAGGTCCTAGAGGAGCTCGCGCCCGCTGTGGTCCAGGACGTGCTGCGCCTGATCGCGGAATCCGCGCGCACCGACGGTCAGCAGGCCGTGTCCGAGCAGGGGCGGCTGCAACTGCGGGGACAGCGGCCGGGGGTACGGCATCTGGTGCTGCGCGAGCCGAGCGGTGAGCTGGTCGGCTACGCACAGCTTGAGGACACCGACCCGGTGGAGGCCCCGGCCGCCGAACTGGTCGTCCACCCCGGTCACCGGGGCCAGGGGCACGGCCGGGCCCTGGGGGTGACGCTGCTGAGGGAGTCCGGCAAGCGGCTGCGGGTGTGGGCGCACGGCGGCCATGCCTCCGCCCGCCACCTCGCCCAGGTGCTGGGGCTGACCCTGTTCCGCGAGCTGCGTCAGATGCGGCGGTCCCTGGGGCCGGCCGCGGAGCCGGGCATCGACGAGCCGGTGCTGCCGGACGGGGTCACCGTACGGACCTTCCGGCCCGGTGCGGACGACGCCGCCTGGCTGGCGGCCAACGCGGCGGCCTTCGCCCACCACCCCGAGCAGGGCTCACTCACCCAGCGTGACCTGGACGATCGCATGGGGGAGGTGTGGTTCGACCCGCGCGGCTTCTTCCTCGCCGAACGCGAGGGCGAGATCGTCGGCTTCCACTGGACCAAGGTGCACGGCGAGGAGGGACTGGGCGAGGTCTATGTGGTGGGCGTCCGGCCGGACGCCCAGGGCGGCGGCCTCGGCCGCGCGCTGACCGCGATCGGCCTGCGGCACCTGGCCGCGGAGGGGCTGCCCACGGCGATGCTGTACGTCGACGCCGACAACGGCGCGGCCGTCTCGGTCTACGACCGGATGGGCTTCGTGACCCACGAGACGGACCTGATGTACCGCACGGAGACCTGACCGGACGGCTCCCTCCGCCGCCCGGCCCGGCGGTGACCCGGTACGGGGGCGGCCCCGCACCGGGTCACCGGGCGCCGGGGACCGGGCTCCCGGGTGCCGGGGCCGCCGGCGGGGGACGTCTGGGGGTCGGGTCGCGATTTCCTCCGCGCCATGTCTTCGTTACCGACGATTCAACCTCGGTTGCGAGCATCACGGAATGCAGTCCGCTGTGCCGCATTCGTCGAACCGGAGGCTCCGTGCCGCAGTCGCACATGCGTCCGCCACGCCGTCTTCCGCCCCGGCGCGGAACAATGAGGTCATGAGCCACTCCAGCGGTCAGGCCCCGGTCCACCCGCAGCCTCAGTCCCAGCCCTCCGTCGGTTCCATCGCGGCCCACCGGCCGCATGCCGTCGCCGTTCCGCCGGTGCGGTCGCTCGACCCCGACATCGACGCCGATCCGGACACCTACGAGGAGGGCTCCGGCCCGGACGGGGAGAGCGGGGAGCTGCCCCAGGGCCGGTTCCTGGACCGCGAGCGAAGCTGGCTGGCGTTCAACGAGCGGGTGCTGGAGCTCGCCGAGGACCCCGCCACCCCGCTGCTGGAGCGGGCCAACTTCCTGGCGATCTTCGCGAGCAACCTCGACGAGTTCTTCATGGTCCGGGTCGCGGGCCTGAAGCGGCGCATCGCCACCGGGGTGGCCACCCGTTCCGCCTCCGGGCTCCAGCCGCGCGAGGTGCTGGACCAGATCTGGACCCGGTCCCGTGAGCTCATGGCCCGGCACGCCGCCTGCTACCAGCACGATGTCTCCCCGGCGCTGGCCGAGGAGGGCATCCATCTGATCCGCTGGCCGGATCTCACGGAGAAGGAGCAGTCCCGGCTCTTCACGCTCTTCCGGCAGCAGATCTTCCCCGTGCTGACCCCGCTGGCCGTGGACCCCGCACACCCCTTCCCGTACATCTCGGGGCTCTCGCTCAATCTGGCCGTCGTGGTGCGCAACCCGGTGAGCGGTCATGATCACTTCGCACGTGTGAAGGTTCCGCCGCTGCTCTCACGGTTCCTGGAGGCGTCGCCGCAGCGCTATGTGCCGCTGGAGGATGTCATAGCGGCGCACCTGGAGGAGCTGTTCCCGGGGATGGAGGTGCTTGCGCACCATATGTTCCGGGTCACCCGCAACGAGGACCTGGAGGTCGAGGAGGACGACGCGGAGAACCTGCTCCAGGCGCTGGAAAAGGAGCTGCTGCGCCGCCGCTTCGGGCCCCCGGTGCGGCTGGAGGTCGAGGAGTCCATCGACCCGTACGTGCTGGACCTGCTGGTGCGTGAGCTGAAGATCTCCGACGCGGAGGTCTATCCGCTGCCCGGTCCGCTCGACCTCACCGCGCTGTTCGGCATAGCGGCGCTGGACCGGCTGGAGCTGAAGTACCCCAAGTTCGTGGCGGGCACCCACCGGGACCTGGCCGAGGTCGAGTCGGCGTCGGCGCCCGACATCTTCGCCGCGCTGCGCGAGCGGGACGTGCTGCTGCACCACCCGTACGACTCCTTCTCCACCTCCGTCCAGGCGTTCCTGGAGCAGGCCGCGGCCGATCCGGACGTCCTCGCGATCAAGCAGACGCTCTACCGCACCTCCGGCAAGTCGCCGATCGTCGACGCGCTGATCGACGCCGCCGAGTCCGGCAAGCAGGTGCTGGTGCTGGTCGAGATCAAGGCCCGGTTCGACGAGCAGGCCAACATCAAGTGGGCCCGCAAGCTGGAGGAGGCGGGCTGCCACGTCGTCTACGGCCTGGTGGGGCTGAAGACCCACTGCAAACTGTCGCTGGTGGTCCGCCAGGAGGGCGACACCCTGCGCCGCTACTCCCACGTCGGCACCGGCAACTACCACCCCAAGACGGCGCGGCTGTACGAGGACCTGGGGCTGCTCACGGCCGACGCCAAGGTGGGCGCCGATCTGTCCGACCTGTTCAACCGGTTGAGCGGCTACTCCCGCCGGGAGACCTACCGGCGGCTGCTGGTCGCCCCCAAGTCACTGCGCGACGGGCTGATCACCCGGATCAACAAGGAGGTCACCCACCACCGGGCGGGCCGTCCCGCCTCCGTGCGGATCAAGGTCAACTCGATGGTCGACGAGGCCGTGATCGACGCCCTGTACCGGGCCGCGCGGGCCGGGGTGCCGGTCGACGTCTGGGTGCGCGGGATCTGCGCGCTGCGGCCCGGTGTGCCGGGGCTCTCGGAGAACATCCGGGTCCGCTCCGTCCTGGGGCGCTTTCTGGAGCATTCACGGATCTTCGCGTTCGGGAACGGCGGGGAGCCGGAGGTGTGGCTCGGCAGCGCCGACATGATGCACCGCAATCTGGACCGCCGGATAGAGGCGCTGGTGCGTGTCACCGACCCCGCCCACCGGGCGTCGCTCAACCGCCTGCTGGAGAGCGGGATGTCCGATTCCACCGCCTCCTGGCATCTGGGCCCGGACGGCGAGTGGACCCGGCACGCCGTGGACGCGGATGGCCATCCGCTGCGGAACGTACAGGAAATGCTCATAGACGCCCGGAGGCGACGGCGTGGTTCAACGACATGACCTGCCGCTGGTCGGGATGACGGGTGCCGGACAGTCGCCCGGCGGCCCCGAAGGCTCGGCGCCCCCCGGACGGCCCGGGCCACCAGGGGGGCCAGGGGGGTACGAGACGGCGGAGCGCGTCGCGGCGCCGGGCCCGGACCCGCACCCCGTTCCGGCCGCGCCGCCGCCCACGGCCGGGGAGGTGCTCGCGTCCTATCTGAACGCGCAGGCCGGGGACTTCCTGCGGAGTCTGCGGCTGCACCGCGAGAGCGGTTCCGATGTCGAGGCGGCCGCGGAGGCCGCCCGGCAGCTCCGCCGGGCCGCCCGCCGGATCAGCGGCGCGCTGTCCGTCTACCGTCCGCTCACCGACACCGCCTGGTCCGATGAGCTCCGCGCCGAGCTGGCCTGGCTGTCCGGCTCGCTGGCCCTGGAGCACGCGTACACCGAGCGGCTGTCCCGGCTCCGCGGCGCGCTCCAGCGCCTCTCGGGCGCCGGCGGTCCGCCGGACCGGCCCCCGGCGGAGGCGCGGGCGGAGGCAGTGGCAACGGCGGCGACGGCGGCATCGGGGACGGTGGGCGCGGCGGGGGCGGCATCCGCCGGGAGTACGGCCGCGGCCGCCCGGCCCGCACGGGCCGCCCGCCGTACGGTCTCCCTCGCCACCGGCGGGCCGGACACCGCGCCGCCCGCCCCGCGCGGGGGCCCGGCGGACGGTACGGCCCCGGCGGAGAAGGCCGGGGAGACCACCGGGCACACGACCGACGCACCGGCCACCGCCCCCCAGCGGGCCGGTGGCGGCGCGGACGGGGGCCGCGGCGCCGGGCTGACCGTGGGGGCGGCCCGCGCCGGGGCCCTGCTGGAGCGCCAGCTCACGCTGGCCCGGACCCGGGCCCACACCGCCGCCCTCCAGGCGCTCGGCTCCTCCCGCTTCCACGCGGTCGCCGACACCGTGGCGCTGCTCGCCTCCGAGGTCCCGCTGGAGGAGTCCGCCGCCGCGCACCCCGCCGAGCAGACGCTGACCCCGCTGGCCGAAATGGCGCACCGGCGGCTGGCCGAAGCCGTCGAGGCGCTGCCGCTGGGCCGCGCCGGACATCCGTACAACGCCGAGGCCCTGGTCCACGGGCTCGCCGCGACCCCCGCCGCCGACGCCCCGCCCGCCAGCGAACAGCAGGACGCGCCCTGGCACCAGGTGCGCCGGCTGCTGCGGATGCGCCGCTACGCGCTGGAGGTGCTGGAGATGGCGGAGCCGCCGCGGGGGGCGCCATGGGTGACCGGGGCGCCGGACGAGGAGCCCGAGACGGCCGGAGGGGCGGCCGGGCCGGTGAACGCTCCGGCGGAGCTCCCGCCGTCCGTACGGCTGCTGGCCGCCGCGCGGGCGCTGGAGCGCCACCGCGACGCGTCCGAGGCGGCCGCCGCCGCGGCGGCCGCGGCCCGCACCCCGCGGATCGCCCCGGCCACGGCGTACGCGCTCGGGGTGCTGCACGCCGATCAGCGGCATGAGGTGGAGGCGGCCCGGTTCGCCTTCGGCCGGATCTGGCGGCATATGGCGGCCGGGCCGGTCTGAGGACCACGCGGGGCCGGGGCGCGGAAGGACACCGGAGGGCACGAACGGAGACCGGGGAGGCGGGACGCGGATGATGCGGCGGAATGACCGGGGCCCGGCCGGGGGCGGCGCGGGGCCGCCCACCGCACCCGTCCTCGCGGCGGGCTGTGTGCTGTGGCGGCGGGCCCCGGACGGCGGGCGGCTGGAGGTCGCACTGGTCCATCGACCCCGTTATGACGACTGGTCGCATCCGAAAGGCAAGCTCAAGCGCGGTGAGGACGCGCTGTGCGGCGCGGTGCGGGAAGTCGCGGAGGAGACCGGGATGGCCTGTGCCCCGGGGGCCCCACTGCCCACCCTCCGCTATGTGGCCAAGGGCCGTCCCAAGGAGGTCCGCTACTGGGCGGCGGAGGCCGTCCACGACGAGCCCTTCGTGCCCAACCGCGAGGTCGACCGGCTGGTCTGGCTGCCGCCCTCGGCGGCCCGGCTGCGGTTGACGTACGAACACGACCGCGGGCTGATCGACGCGCTGCTGGACACGGTGTCCCGGGCCTGAGAGGCCGGGGCCGTGGGGACAGCAGCGCGTCAGGGCCGGGGCGCCAGCGCGTCCCAGCGGACCGTGAGCTCGCCCTGCCGCCAGCGCCGGGGGCCGTCCACCAGCGGCCAGCCCGCGGCACGGAGCGTCTGGGCGCTGCGTATCCAGCGCTGACGGGCGCTGAGCGGCGCGTACGGGGCCGCCGCCGCCCAGGCGCGGTCGAAGTCGCGCAGGAAGGTGTGCACCGGCTCGCCCGGCACATTGCGGTGGATGAGTGCCTTCGGCAGTCGTTCGGCCAGGTCGGAGGGGCGTTCCAGGGAGCCGAGCCGGGCCGCGAAGGTCACCGTGCGGGGGCCGTCCGGGGTGAGCGCGACCCAGACGTGCCGCCGCCCGATCTCGTCACAGGTCCCCTCCACCAGCAGTCCGCCCGGGGCCAGCCGGGCGCACAGCCGCCGCCACACCTCGGCGACCTCGGCCTCCTCGTACTGCCGCAGCACATTGGCGGCCCGGATGAGCGCGGGCCGGGCGCCGTCCGGCAGCGGTACCTCGAAGCCGCCGTGGGCGAAGGCCAGCCCCTCGCGTTCGTACGGCCGCGCGGCGGCCACCCGGGCCGGGTCGATCTCCACCCCGACCACCCGGGCGCCGGGCCGGACCGTGCGCAGCCGGGTGAGCAGCTCGACGGCGGTCCAGGGCGCGGCCCCGTAGCCGAGGTCGACCGCGACGGGGGCCTCGGCCCGGCGCAGCGCGGGGGCGTGGGCGGCGGCGATCCAGCGGTCCATACGGCGCAGCCGGTTCGGGTTGGTGGTTCCGCGGGTCGCCGAACCGATGGGGCGGGTCGGTGGCGGTACGCGGGCGGGCATGGCCAGAGCTTATGGGGTGCCCCGGGAGGGGCCGACCGTCCGGCCGGACGGTCACCCAGCGCATCCGTCCCACGCCTCGAACGTCACGCTTTGGCAAAGCGGAAATGGGAACGAGGCATTCCGGTGTTGAGGGTTCGGAGGGGCACCTCGCCCCCGGGTAGGAGGTATCGCGCGGTGAGCCAGCACGCGTCCCGCCTCGGCGGTCTGCGAGGCCGATCCCCAGTGCCGTTCGGCGGCCATCCGCACGCGCGCTTCCGGCGCGTACTGCGGCGGCCCCGGCGGATCGCGATGCTCAGCGTGCACACCTCGCCCCTGCACCAGCCCGGTACCGGCGACGCGGGCGGGATGAACGTCTACATCGTCGAGCTGGCCCGGCGGCTGGCCGCCCTCGACATCGAGGTGGAGATCTTCACCCGGGCCACCACCGGCGGGCTGGAGCCCTCCGTGGAGCTCACGCCCGGGGTACTGGTGCGGCACGTGGCCGCGGGCCCGTACGAGGGGCTGGCCAAGGAGGACCTCCCGGCGCAGCTCTGCGCGTTCACCCACGGGGTGATGCAGCAATGGGCGGGCCACCGCCCCGGCTACTACGACCTGGTCCACTCGCACTACTGGCTCTCCGGACATGTCGGCTGGCTGGCCGCCGAGCGCTGGGGCGTCCCGCTGGTGCACGCCATGCACACCATGGCCAAGGTCAAGAACGCCTCCCTCGCGGCCGGTGACACCCCCGAACCCGCGGCCCGCGTCATCGGCGAACAGCAGATCGTCAGCGCCGCCGACCGGCTGATCGCCAACACCGCCGAGGAGGCGGACGAGCTGGTGCGCCACTACGAGGCGGCGCGCGAACGGCTGGCGATCGTGCACCCCGGGGTCAACCTGGAGCGTTTCCGCCCGGCGGACGGCCGGGCGGCCGCCCGCGCCCGCCTCGGACTGCCGCCGGACGCGCTGATACCGCTCTTCGCCGGGCGGATACAGCCGCTGAAGGCCCCCGACATCCTGCTGCACGCGGTCGCCCGCCTCCTGGAGGAGGACCCCTCGCTGCGCGAGCGGATGGTGGTGCCGGTGGTCGGCGGGCCGAGCGGCAGCGGGCTCACCAAACCGGAGCGGCTGCACAAACTGGCGGCGCGGCTGGGGATCTGCGATGTGGTGCGGTTCCGGCCGCCGGTCGCCCAGGACGAGCTGGCCGACTGGTACCGGGCGGCCTCGGTGCTGGTCATGCCGTCGTACAGCGAGTCGTTCGGACTGGTGGCGGTCGAGGCGCAGGCGTGCGGCACCCCGGTGGTGGCCGCCTCGGTGGGCGGACTGCCGGTGGCCGTGCGCGACGGCGTCAGCGGCACCCTGGTCGACGGTCACGACCCGGCCGACTACGCCCGCGCGCTGCGGCCGTTCGCGGACGAGGCGGGACGTGTGGACCGGATGGGCGCGGCAGCGGCCCGGCACGCGCGGTCCTTCGGCTGGGACACCGCCGCCGCCGCGACCGCGGAGGTCTACATGGAGGCGATGCGCGAACGGCGTCGCCTACGATCGGCCCATGGGTGACGCCAACACCAACGCCGACGGCGCCGCGAGCGCCGGGACCGTGATCGAGCGGACGCTGCGCGACGCCGAGCTGGAGTGGGAGAGCCCGTCGGAGGGGACGTACGTCGTCACGCTCCCGGGCACCCGCAAGCTGTCGACCACTTGCTCGCTCCGGGTCGGCAAGCACTCGCTCTCGATCAACGCCTTCGTCATCCGGCACCCGGACGAGAACCACGACGCCGTCCACCGCTGGCTGCTGGAGCGCAACACCCGGCTGTACGGCATGAGTTACGCCATCGACTCGATGGGCGACATCTATCTGGTCGGACGGCTGCCGCTGGCCGCCGTCACCCCCGACGAGCTGGACCGGCTGCTCGGCACCGTCCTGGAGAACGCGGACGGCAGCTTCAACACCCTGCTGGAGATGGGCTTCGCCACCGCGATCCGCAAGGAGTACGCCTGGCGTACGGCGCGCGGTGAGTCCACCCGGAACCTTGAGGCGTTCGCCCATCTGACGCGCGACGCGGCGGGCTGACCCCCACCGCTGCCGCTCCCTGCCACCCACCGCCGTCCGCCGCGGGATTCCCCGGAAGCCGCGGTGAAGAAGGCGGTGAAGAAAACCGTTCTCCGAAGGCTCTTCATGGTGAACCGGCTCCAGCCGGGAACCATGAAGGGGAGACACAACGGTGCTCATGGACAATCCGTGGCTCACGGTGGCAACGGTCGTGACGGTGGGGGTGCTGCGGCTGATGGGGGACGTCATTCGCTGGCTTGCGGCGCGTTCGGGGGAACGGATCCGGGCGCGCATGGTGGTGGAGCTGGTACGCGGGTCGGGGCCGGGCACGGTGCTCACCGATCACCGGGCGGACGGCGCGGCGCTGACCGTCCGCCGCCCCGGGGAGGCCGAGTGCGGCCGCGCCGGTCCGGGCGGCGCCGAGGCGCGGGACGGGGGCCGGGTATGAGCGGCCTGGCCGGGGAGCGCGAGGAGCGCGAACCCAGGTCCGGCGAGACGCCTGCGTCCGACGGGGTACCGGAGTCCAGCGAGGAGTTCGATGCCTTCTACGCCCGCACCCATCGCGCGCTCATGGCCACCGCGCTGATGCGGTTCGGCGTCGACCGGCAGGGCGTCGAGGACGCTCTGCAAGAGGCGTATATCGAGGCCCTGAAGCGCTGGCCCGCGGTGCGGTCCTGCCCCTCCCCGGAGGGCTGGATCCTCACCACCATGCGGCGCAAGCTGGCACGGGACGGCAAGCGCTGGCGATACCGCTGGAAGCCGGTCGAGCTGGTCGTCCCGGCCTCGCCCGCCGCCACCGTGGAGGAGACCTCCGAGGCGCTGGCCACGCTGCGCGCCATCACCACGCTGCCGCCGCGGCAGCGCGAGGTGATCGTCATGGCCACCTCGGGCATGAGCTACCAGGAGATATCCACCGAACTCGGGATCACCCAGCGGGGTGTGGGCAGCAATCTGCACAAGGCCCGCAACCGGCTCACCCTGCTGCTGGACGTCCCGCCCGGGACCGACCGCGAGGGCGAGCGGCTGCTGAGCCTCAGCCCGCGCGACCCGCTGTGCGCACTGCTGTCGGCCGCCGCCGCATGGCTGCTGGACGGACTGCGCGCGGAGGAGCGCGGACGCGGGAACGGCCCGTGCGACGGACGCCGTCGGGTGGAGCGGTGATCGCCGCCGCCCGCGCCCTGCTGGCGGTGGCCCTGCTCGCGGGGTTCTACGGGCTGGTCGTGGTGTTGGTGCTGCTGTGGGTGGGCTTCCTGGTCCTGGCGTTATGGGGCTCCACACAGCCGACCGCGACCACTCCGCCGACCAACGTCATCCTGCTCTGCGCTGCGTTCGCCCCGGCGATCGCCGGGATGGTGTGGGCGGTGATCCGCACCGCCCGCCCCGCCGGACCGCCCGCGGGCACGGTGTGGGTCAGCAGGCGCGGCGCACCGGAGTTATGGGCCGTGGTCGAGGAACTGGCCCTCGCCGTGGGCACCCGGCGGCCGGACCATATCCGGCTCACCACCGAGGTCAACGCCTCCGTCACCGAGGACGCCTCGTTCCTGGGCCTGGTGCCCGGCTCCCGCACCCTCTACCTCGGACTGCCTCTGCTGGCCGGGCTGCCGCCCGCCCAACTGCGCGCCGTCCTCGCCCATGAGCTGGGCCACTTCTCCCGTCGCCACAACCGATTCGGCGCCCTCGCCCAGCGCGGTACGGCCGGACTCGAGGCCGCCCGGCAGGCGATCCGGGACGCCTCGTCCGCCAATGACCTGGTCCGGCTGTACGCGGGCGGACCGCTCGGGCTGGTCGGGCTCTACGCCCGGGTCTTCCGCCGGCTCACCCGGCCGGTCCGGCGGCGGCAGGAGCTGGAGGCGGACCGCGAGGCCGCCCGGGTGGCCGGTGCGGACGCGGTGGCCGACGCGCTGCGCTCCACGGCCGTACTGGAGCGGCTGTGGCCGGAGTTCATCGTGGAGTTCCTGGTCCCGATGCGCCGGGCACGCGGCTGTGCCCCGGACGATCCGTTCCGGATCTTCGCGCAGATGGCCGAGGCCCCCGAACTGCGGGAGCTGATGGCCGAGGTGCTGGACGAGGCGGTCCGGCGGCCCGCGGACCCCGACGATCCGCATCCGGATCTGGCCACCCGGCTGCGGCGGCTGCGTGCCCTGCCCGCGGCCCCGGACATGGCCGCGCCCCACGCCGAAGGGCCGCCGGCTCCGGCCGCCGCGGCCGCCCCGGCCGCACCCGCTCGTTACGCCGCCGAGCTGGGCCGGTCGCTGTGTCCCGGGGCGGCGGAGACGATTCCGTGGCGCGACTGGCTCGCACTGCTGGCCACCCAGCGCGCCACCCGGATCCTGACACCACTGGCGGACGCGGTGCGTACGGTCGAGCGGGAGGAGACGGACGGGGAACGGACCGGTCCGCTGACCATCCACCGGGTGCTGCGGCTGGTGGACAGCGGCCGCCGGATGCCACTGGCCCGCGCCCTCAACGCCCGCCTCGACCCCGTCGAGTCGGCGGGGCGGGAGCCGCTGGAACCGCTGGCCGCCGCGCTGTCCGTGCTGATCGGGGCGCAGTTGGTGGCGGGCGGCACCGCGTACTGGGCGATGCACTGGACCGGACCGGGCACCCTCGTCCCGCCCGACGGACTCGCACCCGAGACGATCCACTCCTGGGCCGAGACGGCCGTCCAGATGCCCGGTCAGACCCAGCGGTTGGGGCTGCATCTGGCCGCGCTGGGCGTGGCGGAACGGGCTCCGCTGCCGGACCGGGCCGAGGCGAAGGCGTCCCCGGGCGCGCCCCGGGACGAGGTGCGCAGCGTCAGCATCACCCCCGGGGTGCCGGAGCCCGCGCGCCGGCGCATCGGCGCGATACGGGCGCTGGCGCTCACGGTGCTGCTGGGGGTGACGGGGCTGGCGTATCTGTTGTGGAGCGGCCGGGACGAACCGTCGTACTACCGGCCGCCGGTGAACAACTGGACGCAGACGCCGGGCGGCGGTGTGCCGGGCGCGGTGCCGACGTACGGACTGCCGACCGGGCCGGACCTGCCGACAGGACTCCCCACGGCGCTGCCGACGGGGCCGCTCCTGCCGACGGGGGTCCGTCCGCCGATCACGGGCCGTCCGCTGCCGTCGCCGCCACGGCCGAGTATCGACATCGGATCGATCCTGCCGCGCCAGACGCCGTAGGCCACGTCCGTCGGGTCCGTCGGTCCGTCAGCCGACGGTGTCGGCGTCCCGGACGACCGGCACGTCCTTCAGACCTCGATCCAGGTCCATGGAGACGGTGTCCGGGTGTGCCTCCTCCACCGGCCGGGCGCGCAGCGTACGCCCCAGCGCCGCGTATCCGGCGGCGGCGATCACGCCGACCACCGCGCTGGCCGCCCACAGCGTGTCCGCGCCGAAGTGGTCGATGACCGCGCCGCCGATCAGCGGTCCGGTGAGCGAGGCGAGGGACCAGGAAAGTACGTACATCCCCTGGTAGCGCCCGCGGCCGTGGGTGGGGGAGAGCCGGGCCACCAGGCCCATCTGGGTGGGGGAGTTGATGATCTCGCCGAGCGTCCAGACGGCGACGGCCAGCGCGTAGACGCCCACCGATCCGGCGAAGGCGGTGAGCCCGAAACCGCATCCGGTGAGCAGCGCGGAGACGATGAGCAGCGGCGCCGGATCGCGGTGCTCGATGAAGCGCGTCACCGGGATCTGCACGGCCACGATCAGCACCCCGTTGGTCGCGATGGCCAGTCCGAAGTCGGAGCTGGAGAGCCCGTCCTCGCCCATCGCCACCGGCAGGGCCACGAAGCCCTGCAGGAAGAGGCTGGCCAGCAGGTACGACAGCGCGACCACGGCCATGAACCGCCGGTCGCGCAGCACCGCGCCGAGCCCGGTCGCCCGCTCGTCCCCTGCGGACCCGTCGGCGTCCCGCTCCGGCCGGGACTCCGGCAGCTTGGCGAAGACGATGACGGCGCAGAGCAGTGTCATCACGGCGTCGGTCAGAAACAGGGTGAGATATCCGTGCTTGGCGATCAGTCCGGCGGCCATCGCCGAGAAGGCGAAGCCGAGGTTGATCGCCCAGTAGTTGAGCGCGAAGGCCCGGACCCGGTCCCCGGGCGCCACGATGTCGGCCATCATCGCCTGCACCGCGGGCCGGGACGCGTTGCTCGTCATACCCACCAGGCAGGCCACGACGGCGATGGCGACCGGGTGCTCGACGAAGCCGAGCACGGCGACCGTGACCGCCGTCGAAAGCTGTGACACCAGCAGCGTGGGCCGCCGCCCCAGCCGGTCGGTCAGCACCCCGGCGACCACGGCCGACACCGCCCCGCCCAGTCCGTACAGCGCCCCCACCAGACCGGCGAAGGTCGCCGAGTAGCCGCGCTCTACAGTCAGGTACATGGCAAGGAAGGTGGCGACAAAACCTCCCAGCCGGTTCACCAGCGTGGAGATCCACAGCCACCAGAACGCCCGGGGCAGCCCCGAGACGGTCTCCTTCGCTGCCTGTCGCAGCCGGACGACGGACTTCGGCGACATCGGCGACCCCCCGCATACCCGCGATGTAAGCATCTCTTCCCGGATCCGCACCTTACAGATCCCATCAGGGCACCGCTACTGAATTCACAACCGGAACGAAACGGTCCGCCCCTCGGCCGCCTCAGACGGGTCCAGTAGGCTCGAGCGCATGGCCGACGCACCGTACAAGCTGATCCTCCTCCGCCACGGCGAGAGCGAGTGGAACGCGAAGAACCTGTTCACCGGCTGGGTGGACGTCAACCTCAACGAGAAGGGCGAGAAGGAGGCAGTCCGCGGCGGTGAGCTGCTGAAGGACGCCGGCCTGCTGCCCGACGTGGTCCACACGTCCCTCCAGAAGCGCGCCATCCGCACTGCGCAGCTCGCCCTGGAAGCGGCCGACCGCCTCTGGATCCCGGTCCACCGCAGCTGGCGCCTCAACGAGCGCCACTACGGCGCCCTCCAGGGCAAGGACAAGGCCCAGACGCTCGCCGAGTTCGGTGAGGAGCAGTTCATGCTCTGGCGCCGTTCCTTCGACACCCCGCCGCCCCCGCTGCCGGTCGACGCCGAGTACTCCCAGTTCTCCGACCCGCGCTACGCCACGCTCCCGCCGGAGCTGCGTCCGCAGACGGAGTGCCTGAAGGACGTCGTCGTCCGTATGCTCCCGTACTGGTTCGACGGCATCGTCCCCGACCTCCTCACCGGCCGCACCGTCCTGGTCGCCGCCCATGGCAACTCGCTGCGCGCCCTGGTCAAGCACCTCGACGGCATCTCCGACGCCGACATCGCGGGCCTGAACATCCCCACCGGCATCCCGCTCTCCTACGAGCTCGACGCCGACTTCCGCCCCCTCACCCCGGGCGGCACCTACCTCGACCCGGACGCCGCGAAGGCGGCCATCGAGGCGGTCAAGAACCAGGGCAAGAAGAAGTAGCCCTTGCGATCACGCCCCCGACCCGTGCTCATGGCGCGGATCGGGGGCGTTTTCACGGCGTCCGGGCCGCTGGGTCACTGACCGGGAACGAGATCAGCCCTTGATCTCGAAGGGGGACGACTGCTCGGTGCCGTCCGATCCGTGGATGGTCATCCGCATCATCATGGGCATGCCCTCGGGCACATTCACCGTCACACACTTGTTGTAACTCGATGAGTGCCCCTTGGTGCTCGCCGTGTGGCCTTCACCGGTGGTGCCCACGATGTACCGCCCGTCACTCCAGTTGTCCCTGACGCACAGCGTGTCTCCCCTGGTGCCGCCCGAACCGGGGTCGGCCTGCCATGTGACGGAACCGAGCATCCGGCTGTCCTTCCACGCGTCGATCGTGGCGTCGAGGTCGCCGACGGCAGGGCGGTCGTAGTTGAAGTCCGCGGCGGCCGCCGCGGCAGGAGAAGCCGACAGGCCGACTATGCCGGCGACGCTGATCGTCGTAGCCGCCGCCAGGCTGGAGAGAGCCCTCTTCAGTCGCATCAGGTGGTGCACCTTCGTATCGCTTGGAGCAGACCGCCCCGCCGGAGTCGGCGGGGCGGAGCTGCGGAGTGAACTTCGCGCTTCGGTGATCTCGCGGATCGCCGGAGCACCCTCCCAGTGTCGTCCCGGCCGGACCCACCGGCGATAGCACAGCGTCCACACTCCAGTTGGCTGTCCGTCCAATCCCCTGACCACGACTTTCCCCGGCGAGCGGGCCATTCCCCTTACGACGGTGTGAACTCGTACTGGAGCTCGTAGAGATGGCCCGCCTTGGCCATGACCGTGGCTTCGATGGGGCGGTCGCCGTCGCTGTAGACGACGCGCAGGGTCCGCAGCACCGGCAGGTTCCCCGGGAGGCCGAGCACGGTGTACTGCTCCTGGGTGGGGACGCGGGCGGACACTTTGTCGACGCTGAGACGCGGTGGGTGACCCAGCTCCGCGAGGAGGGCCGGGGTGCCGCCCTTGATCTTGCGACGGTGCATCATCGCGGTGCCGCGGGCCAGGTCCAGCGGGTAGTAGGACGTGACGAGTTCTACGGGTTCGTCGTCCATGAGCAGCACCTGTGCCCGCATCAGGGCCGTGCCGTCGGCGGGGAGCCGCAGGGCTTCGGTGACGTCCGCGGGCGGGCGGGTCTCGGTGACGTCGAGGAGGCGGCTGCTGCCGCGTGCCTGGTGGCCGGCGGCTTCGCTGATCCAGCGATAGGGCTCGCCGGGTGCGGCCGGAGCCATGTAGGAGGCGGGGCGCATGGTGCGTTGGCGGTGCTCGCGTACGGTGACGGCGGCTCCGGCGCGGCCGACCGCGAGGCCCTCGTCCTTCAGCAGTTGCAGGGCCTTCTGCACGGTGGCGTTGGATGCGGTGAAGCGTTCCTTGAGCTGGGCGGTCGAGGGCAGGTTGGCGCCCGGAGGCAGGTCGCCGGACATGATCTCGTCGCGGAGGTCGGCGGCGATCCGCTCATGCAGCGACCGGCGGTCGGACGCGTCCTGTTCGGCCTTCGGCACGGTCATCCCATCCTGAGTTCGTAGCGCAGGCGTTGGCGGTCGGCGGGCATCGTGATCAGGTCGGCCTGGATCGGCCGCTCGCTCCCGTCCAGGACGACGCGTTCCAGGCACAGGACCGGGGCGTCCTCTGCGCTCCGCAGCAGGTCCCGTTCCTGCTCGTCCGCCATCCGCGCGGTGACATCCTCCTGCACCCGGCGTCCCACGTGGCCCAGTTCAGCGAGCAGGCGCACAGCTCCGCCGCGGATCTTGGCCGTGCCCGAGAGTGCGGTTCCCGCGGCGACGCGGGCGGGGTAGTAGGAGTCGGTCAGCTCGCAGGGCTGGTCGTCGAGGTACATGATCCGCCGCCGTACGACGACCACGTCCCCCTGGTCCACGCCGAGAAGGCGGGCCACGACAGCCGATGCCGGGACTTCGCCCGCGTGCACGATCCGCTGTGTCCCGCGTCGGCCGCGCGCGGCCGCCTCCGCGCCCCATGTGTCGCCCTGGCCTCCCGGGGCCGCTTGCAGATAGGGCATCGAGGTGCTGATCCACGCGTCGCTGACCACTGGGCCCCTCCCTTGGTGCCTGATCGGCCTCCGCACACCTTGCCGCTTTACACAGTAAGCGAACTGGTGGCCACCACTGGAGACTACCTTGCCGCATTTCGCGAAAGGCAATAAGGTGAGCGGATGGACGCTCTCCTCCACGGCGTACCGCCCGGCCGCTTCTTCGCCGTTCACATCACGGCCGACCAGGAGCAGGTGCGCATCGAGGTTCGCGACTCCGGCCCCGGCCACCCCGTGGTCCAAACGCCCCACGCGGGCGACGAGCACGGCCGTGGTCTGCTGCTCGTCGGCGAACTCTCCGACGCATGGGGGAGCATCGACCACGCGGTGGGCAAGACGGTGTGGTTCACGGTCAAGTCGACCCCGGTGGGCGGCCATGAGAATCCTGCTGACATGGGCTGATCACCGCCGACCTCACCCCCGGCTCCGTCCGCGTGGTCCCCCAACTCCGCGCAGCAGGGAAGCATCGCCCCATGAGGCCCACCCCTGATGATCCCGCCGCCTGGAACGCCTATCTCGCCGAGGGCAACGCCACCCAGGCCCGCAAACGCGTCGCCGCCGACGTCCTCCTCCGCGACCCGGACGGCCGTGTCCTGCTGGTGAAACCCACCTACAAACCCGGATGGGACCTCCCCGGCGGTATGTCCGAGGCCAACGAAGCCCCCGACGACACGGCACGGCGTGAAATCAAGGAAGAGCTGGGGCTCGACCTCATACGGCTGCGCCCACTCGTCATCGACTGGGTGCCACCCCATGGCCCCTGGGACGATCAGATCGCCTTCATCTTCGACGGCGGAACCCTCACCCACGACCAAGCCGCATCCGTACGCCCCCATGACGACGAGCTGTCGGAACTGCGATTCGCCTCTCCCGCGCAGGCTGCCGATGCCCTGCGAGGCCGTCTGAGGCGCAGGTTCGAAGCCGCACTCCATGCGACCGGGGAAGGCGCGCCCCGGTATCTGCGTGGCGGGATGCTCCTCGTCTAGGCGCCCAGCCAGCGCGCGTGCCCCGCCCGGCGCCGCGCCGCGTACGGCGGGTAAGGGCGAGAAACGATCTTCCGTGTACGCCACGGTCGCGTCAGGATGGCCTCATGGGGGAATCCACCGTGCGCACAGCGTTCCGTCTGACGTTCACCGACTACCACCAGGATCCGAACGACAGCGACGTCCTCCGACGAGCAGTCACTGTCCAAGCCGACCGGATCACGTTCGACGACAGCCACCTGAACCTCTGGCTCGCAGGCACCCACGTCGGAGAGTTCCCGTTGGACATCATCGAGTCCGTCTGTCCCCAGGGCGAGCCCGGCAGGAGGCGAGAGTCGCCGGAAGAGCTGCGTGCTCGCTATCCGCAGATGGGCCATGCCTGGTCCACGGAGGACGATGCTCGCCTCCTTGCGCTCTACCAGCAGGGGGAGCGTGACTTCGACACTCTCGGGAAGCAGTTCGGCCGAAAGCCCGGCGCCATCCGATCGCGACTGGCCAAGCTCGGCTTGGAAAGCCTCGCTTGACAGACTCCAGGCACGTCAAGTGCCTGTTTCGGAAGCCCCGGTGTGCCTACACTCCGCGGATGACCTTGGAATGGGAACAGGTAATCGTTCACTCGGTGGATCCGGCGGCCCTGGGGCAGTGGTGGGCCACGGCGCTCGGCTGGGTGGTCGTTCACGCCGATGATGATGAGTTCGAGATCCGTCCGGCGCCGGATCGCACGCCAGGGTTGGACTTCGTCCGGGCCGAGGAGGCCAAGACGGCCAAGAGCCGGCTGCATCTGGACTTCAGGCCGGATGACCAGGCGGCCGAGGTGGCTCGGCTCGAGGCGCATGGTGCGAAGCGTGTCGACATCGGTCAGGGCGAGCAGTCGTGGGTTGTCATGGAGGACCCCGAAGGCAATGAGTTCTGCATCCTCGGCCAACGGAAACAGCAGTAGAGCGTGCCGGCCGGCTGTCGAAAATTGCCTTTGACGGCCGGCCCCGCCTCCGTACCGTCTGCAACGGCATGAGTTGTACGGGGAAGCGGGGGGTCTGTGGGCAGAAGGCGTTACGTTGCCAGAGGGGTGCCGGGCGGCTACCGCATCTGGGACAACCACGGCCGTCGATGGTGGGGCGATTTCTATGAGTTGTGCCCTGACGATCTCCTGACCGAGCTCAACGGCCGGGCGGACCAGACTCGGATCATCGCGCTGATGAAGCGCTACCGAGCGCTGAAGCGATAGACAGCTCACGCCGCGCTCGGCGGCGACAGCGCATCGGCCGCGCCGCGAATGAACTCTCCTTCAAGGGCGTTGAGTTCGTCCCTGAGCTCGCTCATCAGATCCCAGAATTCGCGGCCACGACCGGGGTCTTCTATCAAGAGCCCCGTGTAATAGACGATATTGTCCGAGATCACTTCCGCGGCGTCCTGTGATTGCCGGGCGAGGTCCGCCATCTGGTGGGGCCCCGCCACGGCCACCAGCGCCACCGCGGCGCGCATTTCGCGGGTCGCGGTGAGACAGGCCTCCACCGCGGCATCGGTCTCATCCGCCTGTGGTTGGTGGTCCACTTCCACCGTCGCATGATCACTTGCCCGTCCCATGGCGTCGAGGCGGGTCAGGAAGGTCGCATAGGCGTCGTTGCGGGCCTGGCGCTGCCAGTGCCGGTGTTCGGTGACCGCCTGCTGGTGCACCTGCTGGCGTGCGGCCCGGGCCGCGATCAAGGCTCCGATGGCCGTTCCCCCGACACCCGCGATGGCAGCGATGATCGCCGCGGCTCCTTGATCCACGGTGAGTACTGTGCAGGCAGGGAAGCTGTCGGCGCCAGCGCGTTCCTGCCCTTCGCGTCGTCCAACGCCTCGCGCTTCGCGCCGCCCCCCAACGGGCATCCAGGTTGTTATCTGCCCGTGCATGGGCGAAGCAGTGGTTGAGCACTAAAGTTGTCTCATTCGTGAGGAACATGGGGTCAGGGGTTCGATGCGGGGGCATCGGGACCTTGGGGGGAGGGCCTGGAGAGCATGAGTCGTCGCTCGAGCGGGTTGGTCGGGGTCTGGGCCGAGGCCCAGCGGCAGCAGCAGCGCCAGATGGAGGCGCGGGCCAGGGAGCAGCGGGAGCGGGAACGCCAGGAGCGGGCTTGGCAGCGGGAGTTAGCGCGTAGTCAGCGTGAGCAGAAGGCCGCCTACCGGCAGCAGCGGGAGGCCGAGGCACGGCGGCGGACGGAGGAACTGGAGTCGCGCGTCGAGGCGTTGCGGGGGCTGCTGGTCGCCGGGTGCCGGGCGCCCGCGTTCCGGGCCTCGGCGCTCACCCGCGCCGAGCGGATCGAGCCGTTCGCCCCGGGTGCCCTGGCCACGCCGGTGCCGATGCCGGATCCGAACCAGTACCAGTACCAGCCGCAGGGCGGTTGGGGGTTCGGTGCCAGCCGGCGCGCCCAGGCGCAGGCGGAGGCGCGTTCCCGGTTCGAGCGTGACTGGCAGGCGGCGCAGGCCGCGGAGACCCAGCGGCAGCGTCAGTTGGAGGCGTACCGGCAGCAGTACGAGCAGTGGGCCGACGGCCGGCTGAGCGCGATACGCCGCCACAACACCGGCATCACCGAGATGACGTCGGGACTGCGCAACGGCGACTCCGGTGCCGCCGTGGAGTACTTCTCCGCCGCGCTCTACGCGTCCTCCGCCTGGCCGGAAGGGCTGCCGCGCCAGGTGTCCGCGGGATACGACTCCGGCGCCCGGCAGCTCGTGCTCGACTGGGAGCTGCCCAAGTACGACGTCGTCCCGGAGACGAAGTCCGTGCGGTACATGCCTACCGCGGACCAGGACAAGGAGACGGCCCGCCCGGCGGCCCAGCGCCGCGCGCTCTACCGGGACGTGCTCGCCCAGTGCGTGCTGCTGGTGCTGCGCGACCTGTTCGCGGCGGACGAGTTCGGCGCGCTGGAGTCGGTCGCGCTGAACGGGTTCGTGGATGACCACGACCCCGCGACCGGCCGGCGCGAACATATCTTCCTGGCCACCGTGATGGCCTCGCGCACCGCCTTCGACGCGCTGCACCTGGAGCAGGTCAACCCGGTCGACTGCCTGGTGGACGGGCTCCGCGGCCGGTTGTCGGCCCGTCCCGACCAGCGCGCGGCGGTACGGCCCGGCCGGGTGCCCGGTGATGTCGGCAACGGCGTCGTCACGCACGGCGGGGACGAGGAGCCGGATCTGTACGAGATGGATCCGGTCGCCTTCGAGTCGCTGGTCGCGGAGCTCTTCCGGGCCATGGGCATGCAGGCCGTCACCACCCAGCGTTCGAACGACGGCGGGGTGGACGTCGACGCGCTCGATCCGGCTCCGATCCGGGGCGGCAAGATCGTCGTGCAGGTGAAGCGCTACCGCAACACCGTGCCGCCGACCGCCGTCCGCGATCTGTACGGGACGGTCCAGGACGCCGGTGCCAACAAGGGCGTCCTGGTCACCACGTCCCGCTTCGGCCCCGGCTCGCACGCCTTCGCCCACGGCAAGCCGCTGGAGCTGGTGTCGGGCGGTGAACTGGTCGATCTGCTCCAGCGCCACGGGCTGCGCGGACGGCTGGGCGCCGGTGGCGCCGCGGCCACCGCGCCTTCGCCGGGGCCGGCCAGCGTGGCCGACGCGGGCGGTGGCGACGGGGCGGACGACAGCGGTGACCACAATGTGCTCGGCATGTCCTGGGCGGGCGGGGTCGCCGTGGATGTGTGCGCACTGGTCTGCCACGGCAACCGGGTGCTGAGCGACGAACACTTCGTGTTCTTCAACAACCCCCGGACACCGGACGGTACGGTGCGCGCGCTGCCCGCGGCCGCACCGGACAAGGCCGCGCTCCGGGTGTCCTTCGACGCGCTGCCGGAGGGTGCCGACCGGCTGGTGATCGTCGCCGCGGTCGATCCGGACGCCGACCCCGCGGCCGATCTGTCCGGCTTCACCGAGGCGCACATCCGGTTGCTGGACCCCGCGCGGACCGAGCTCGGACGACTGGAGGTCTCCGAAGGGCGCCGCGGCGAAACCGCCCTGGTGCTCGGCTCGTTCCGCCGCCGCGCGAGCGGCGACTGGGACTTCGTCATCGGCGGCAAGGGATACGAGGGCGGCCTGGAGGAACTGGTCCAGGCATACGGCATCGAGGTCGCCTAGCGGCCCGGCCGCGCCCCCGCGCAGGAACCCGCGCGGGGCCCGCGCAGGAAACGGGAAAGGGGCCCGGGACCGCCTCGCGGCCCCGGGCCCCTTCACGCGCGCGTCAGCCGCAGCACCCACCGCACTGGCAGGGCCCGCCGGACTGGCAGCCGCAGCCGCAGCCCGAGCTGCAACCGCAGGCGGCGAGCGGAGGGTGCACGGGGCGCCGGTCGGCCGGCGGGCGGGTGGTGGCTGGGGTGGTCGTGGGGCCGGTCTTGGCGAGGTCCGCCATGTGTCGCCTCCTCGAGAGGGGTCACCTGCTGCTCATGGTGCCGATCCGCCGTCCGTACGCAGGGGCGCACGGACGGCGCGCGGAGGCATACGGCCGAGGCGGCGTCACGCCCCGGTTCTCGCGCCCCGGTGTGACACCCCGGTGTCACGCCCGTGTGTCACACTCCGGCGTCCCACCCGGGCGACACCCCCGTGTCACGTCCCTTCGACGGGGTCCTGCTGCTGGACGATCTCGTCCGCGTGCTCACCGGTGACCAGGTAGACGACACGCTTGGCGACCGAGACCGCGTGGTCGGCGAACCGCTCGTAGTAGCGGCCCAGCAGGGTCACATCGACGGCGGTCTCGATGCCGTGCTTCCAGCGGTCGTCCATCAGGTGCTGGAAGAGGGTGCGGTGGAGCATGTCCATCGCGTCGTCGTCCTGCTCGAGCTGGAGCGCGAGGTCGACGTCCTTGGTGATGATGACCTCGCCCGCCTTCGCCATCAGCCGCTGGGCGAGCTGGCCCATCTCCAGGATGGTGGCGTGCAGGTCGCGGGGGACGGCCGTGGCCGGGAAGCGCAGCCGGGCCAGCTTGGCGACGTGCTGGGCGAGGTCGCCGGAGCGCTCCAGGTCGGCGCTCATCCGCAGACTGGTGACGACGATGCGCAGATCGGTGGCGACCGGCTGCTGCCGGGCCAGCAGGGCTATCGCGCGGTTCTCCAGTTCGCGCTGGAGATCGTCGACCTTCTCGTCGGCGGCGATGACGGTCTCCGCCAGCTTGAGGTCCGCGTCCAGCATGGCGGTGGTGGCACGGCCGATGGCCGAACCGACCAGCCGGGCCATGTCGACCAGGCCCTCCCCGATCGAATCCAGCTCCTCGTGGTACGCGTCCCGCATCACTGACCTTCTCTCACTGACTTCGCTGACGGATCTCTGCTCACGGATCTCTGCTGATCTCCAGAGATCTCCGTAATCTCCGTGGATCGGTTCTCGTCGGTTCTCATCGGTTGTCACAGAGATCTGATCGATCTCCGGCCGGTCCCCGACCGGTCGGCGTGGGCTCGCGCCCGCGCCCCCACACTCCCACGTTCCGTCCGGAACGCGTCGTGCTCCGGCATCGGGGGTGAACCACGTCCGACCCCTCGGTGAACTCTCGGCAACATGCCCCCCGCGGCGCCGTGCCCGGCCCCCTCGGCGGACGGCCCGGGGTGAACCGGTGCCGACCCCTCGGTGAACTCTGGGCAACGTCTGTTCGAGGGGACCGCTGCGGGGCTGTGGAGGGGTCCGGTGCCCCGCATAACCTGGATGCATGAACGTGAACGCGGCGATCGCCGCAGTGGCGGCGCTCGCCGGGCTCTGCACCGGTGTGATCGCCATGCTGGCGTTCCGCTGGAGCGAGCGCGAGCAGGCGAAGCCCACGCGCTCCTCCCTGCACACCGATGCGGTGCTGCCGCCCGGTGTGGACACCGTGCTGTCGGTCCTGCGCTCCTCGGCCGTCGTCCTCGATGAGGCGGACGCCGTCGTGAAGGCCAGCTCGGCCGCGTATGCGCTGGGCCTGGTGCGCGGCGGCAAACTGGCCATCGAGCCGATGCTGGCGATGGCCCGTGACACCCGGCGGGACGGTGAGATCCGCCAGATCGAGCTGGACCTCGCGCGGCGCGGCACCGGCCGCGGCGGCGACGCCCTCGCGGTGTCGGCCAGAGTGGCCCCGCTCGGCTCCCGGCTGGTGCTGCTGCTGGTGGAGGACCTCACCGAGGCCCGGCGGATCGAAGCGGTCCGGCGTGACTTCGTGGCCAATGTCAGCCATGAGCTCAAGACCCCGGTCGGTGCGCTGTCGCTGCTCTCCGAGGCCGTGATGGACGCCTCGGACGACCCCGAGGCGGTCACCCGCTTCGCCGGGCGGATGCAGGTCGAGGCGACCCGGCTGACCAGTCTGGTCCAGGAGCTGATCGATCTCTCCCGGGTGCAGAACGACGACCCGCTGGAGGACGCCGAGCCGGTCCGGGTCGACGAGCTGGTCGCCGAGGCCATCGACCGCTGCCGCCACCAGGCGGGCACCAAGCACATCACCATGGCCACCGGCGGTACCGCCGAACTGCATGTGTGGGGCAACCGCGGCCAGCTCGCCGCCGCGCTCGGCAACCTCGTCGAGAACGCGGTGAACTACAGCCCGGCCCGCACCCGCGTCGGCATCGCCGCCCGCAGGATCCCCGCCACCGGGGGCGACCTGATCGAGATCGCCGTCACCGACCAGGGCATCGGCATCTCCGAGAAGGACCGCGAGCGGATCTTCGAGCGGTTCTACCGCGTCGACCCGGCCCGTTCGCGGCAGACCGGCGGGACCGGGCTGGGCCTGGCCATCGTCAAGCATGTGGCCGCCTCGCACGGCGGGGAGGTCACGGTGTGGAGCGCCGAGGGACAGGGCTCCACCTTCACCCTGAGACTCCCGGAAGCCGGTGCGGCGAGGGACCGGGACCGCTCGTCGAGCGAGTCGTACGAGACCGGGGCCGACCTCGATGGCGAGGAAGCGGACCAGGACCGGCCGTACGAGACCTTCTCCAACGAACCACTTTCAGCCCCGGAGGTCCTTCCGTGACCCGAGTTCTGGTCGTCGAGGACGAGGAATCGTTCAGCGACGCGCTGTCGTACATGCTCCGCAAGGAGGGATTCGAGGTCGCCATCGCGGCTACGGGCCCGGAGGGGCTCGACGAGTTCGAGCGGAACGGCGCCGATCTGGTGCTGCTCGACCTGATGCTGCCGGGGCTGCCCGGTACGGAGGTGTGCCGTCAGCTCCGCGGTCGCTCCAATGTCCCGGTGATCATGGTGACCGCCAAGGACAGCGAGATCGACAAGGTCGTCGGGCTGGAGATAGGAGCCGACGACTATGTGACCAAGCCTTTCTCCTCGCGCGAGCTGGTGGCCCGGATCAGAGCCGTGCTGCGCCGCCGCGGGGAGCCCGAGGAGGTCACCCCCGCGGCCCTGGAGGCCGGACCGGTCCGGATGGACGTGGACCGGCACGTGGTCACGGTGGACGGCGGCAAGGTGGATCTCCCGCTGAAGGAGTTCGACCTGCTGGAGATGTTGCTGCGGAACGCGGGCCGGGTGCTCACCCGGATGCAGCTCATCGACCGTGTCTGGGGCGCGGACTACGTGGGCGACACCAAGACGCTGGACGTCCATGTGAAGCGGCTGCGGGCCAAGATCGAGCCGGACCCGGGCACCCCGCGGTACCTGGTCACGGTGCGGGGTCTGGGCTACAAGTTCGAGCCGTAGGCCGGACCCGGGGCCGCAGGCCGGACCGCGGCCCAGGCGGCCCGTGGCGTACGGCTGAGGGCACAGCGAGAGGGCCCCGGGAGCACATCCGCTCCCGGGGCCCTCTCGGCGCTCACGACGCGCTCATGAGCGGGCTCAGTGGGCGCCGTTGGGCGTCGGCTCACCGGGCGCGATGTTGTCGTGGCCCGGCTGGCTGGTCTGGTCCTCACCGCCGGGCTTGGTGGTGCCACCGGGCTTGGTGTCCGAGCCGGACGGGTGCTCACCGGGCTCGGTGGTGGCCGAACCGGACGGGGTGCCCGTCGGCGTGCCGGTCGGCTTGCCCGGGGTGGCGGTCGGCACCTCGGTCGGGCCCCACTCCTTGAAGTAGCTGCGGGCCGGGACGACGAACGCGGTGATCGGGACGTCGCCGGTGCGGCTGAGGTCGAACACGACGCGCTCGGCGTTGCCGTCCTGGGCGGCCTCCCGTCCGTTGGCGATGACCGCGGAGGGGTTGCCCTTGCCGCCGAGGATCACCGAGCCACCGGCCGGGACCACGATCGGGCCGGAGCCCTTCTTCGCCGGGGCGAGCTTCACCCGGGCACTGGTGCCGGGGAGGGTGATGGCCTTGAGGGTCTCGTTGCGAGCACCTTCGTTGAAGATCTTGCCGGTGACGACGGCCGGGCCCTTGGCCTTGGCGTCGGGCTGGGTCACCACATTGACGTTCTGGATCTTGATGGTGCCGACGGACGTCGCGGCGTTGTCAGGCTTGATCTCCTGCGTCTGCGCGTCGTTCCCGGCCGCGCAGGCGGAGAGCGGGGCGACCGAGACCACGATGGCGGCGGCGGCGAGGGCGCCGCGTCGAAGGCTGCTGCTCACGGCGGCGGCATCTCCTAGGACGAGGTAAAAGTTGGATCAGCGGGCTTAGGTTACCGATGCGCCCACTTGGGGCCGCACCCGACCCGCCTCCTGAGCGCGACGCCGGTCCGCGGGCCCCTTCCGGAGCCGCGCTGAATATCGGTTCGGTGACCCGGCCGGGAGATTATCGGTAAGGAATCCGTGGATGTCCTGGAATTGATCACGGGAGTGATCCGGTCCGCTGGTGATCAATTCGTGAATCAGGGCCGGATCTGGCGCCTGCCGGCCCGAACGGAGTAGCGGAAGTCCATCGACTGGACTCCGGCAAAACGGGACGTACGGCCGCTCGGGGCACCTTCTCGGGACAGGTAACGCGCGGGTTTCAGCCCGCCCGTACAGCGGCTCCCACCTGCGAATACCCGGTTCCGTCTGCCTCTCGCAGCACGTTCCGGGCGCTGTTGTCAAGCCCCGAGATATGCCCTGACCTGCGAAAACGCCATTCAGAACAGGGCGTTCCCGTGTTACCCTGGATAGCCACGGAAGGGGTACCTGTCACATGACGTTCAAGGTTGGCGACACCGTGGTCTATCCCCATCACGGGGCCGCGCTGATCGAGGCCATCGAAACTCGCCAGATCAAAGGCGTGGACAAGACCTACTTGGTGCTGAAGGTCGCTCAGGGTGACCTGACGGTTCGTGTGCCGGCGGACAATGCGGAGTTCGTCGGTGTGCGTGATGTGGTTGGCCAGGACGGGCTGGACCGGGTCTTCGAGGTGCTCCGCGCACCCTACGCCGAAGAGCCGACGAACTGGTCCCGTCGCTACAAGGCAAATCTCGAGAAGCTCGCCTCCGGCGATGTGATCAAGGTCGCCGAGGTGGTGCGCGACCTGTGGCGCCGAGAGCGTGAGCGCGGACTCTCCGCCGGTGAGAAGCGCATGCTCGCCAAGGCCCGCCAGATCCTGGTGAGCGAGCTGGCTCTCGCCGAGAGCACCAATGAGGACAAGGCCGAGGCCCTGCTTGATGAGGTTCTCGCGTCCTGACACATCAATGCCGCGGTGCCCGAGTGACTCAGACTTGATGTTCTAAGCCGTCTGTCGCCGGGCGCTGCGGCATGTGTGCATACCGGGACCGCGCATACCAGAACCCTGGTGTCCCGGTCCGCTGCACCGTGTGCCGGGCCGTTGTCTGCCGGTCGGTCTCTTCCGGTGTCGCTCTGTGCCGGTGTTGCGCTGTGCTGGTGCCGCGGTGCGGAGGAACCGCCCCGCGGCGGTTGCGAAGGTGTGCCGGGCCCTGGGCACTGGCTCGACCAGTCGTCACGGAAGGGTCTGGTCAAGGCATCGCGCCCGGCACGCTGTGGCCATACCCATTTCGGTCGAGGAAGCAAACCTGAACGCCAACTCAATGTCCGTATCCATGAGTCCCGGCGGCTCCGGCGCGCCCGAGCGCCCCGCCCGTACCGCCGCTGTGATCCCGGCCGCGGGCCGTGGCGTGCGGCTGGGCCCCGGAGCGCCCAAGGCGCTCCGGCCCCTGAGCGGTACGCCGATGCTGGTTCACGCCGTCCGCGCGATGGCCGGATCCCGCTCCGTCTCCCTGGTGGTCGTCGTGGCCCCGCCGGACGGCGCCGAGGAGGTCCAGCGGCTGCTGGACGACCATCCGCTGACCGGCCGCGGCGCCGATGTGGTCGTCGTCCCCGGCGGGGAGACCCGCCAGGAGTCGGTGCGCCTCGGCCTGGCCGCCGTACCCGAGGACGTCGCCACCGTGCTGGTCCACGACGCCGCCCGGCCGCTGGTCCCGGTGGACACGGTGGACGCGGTCATCGCCGCCGTACGGGACGGGGCGCCCGCCGTCGTCCCGGCGCTGCCGCTGGCCGACACCGTCAAGCAGGTCGAGCCGCGCACCGGTGAGCGGGCCGGCGAGCCCGAGCCGGTCGTCGGCACCCCCGAGCGCGCCCGGCTGCGCGCCGTCCAGACCCCGCAGGGCTTCGACCGCGCGACGCTGGCCGAAGCCCACGAGAAGATCGTCCTGGCGGGCGACGGGGCGACGGACGACGCGGGCATGGTCGAGCGGCTCGGTGTCGAGGTCGTGGTCGTCCCCGGCCACGAGGAGGCGTTCAAGGTGACCCGCCCGCTGGACCTGGTGCTGGCCGAGGCGGTTCTCGCGCGCAGGAGGGCCAACGATGGCTTCTGAGACCCCCCGGCCGCCGGCGGGACTGCCCCTGGTGGGCATCGGCACCGATGTGCACGCCTTCGAGCGGGGCCGCGAGCTGTGGTGCGCGGGTCTGCTGTGGGAGGGCGAGGAGTACGGCCTGGCCGGGCACTCCGACGGTGACGTGGCCGCCCACGCCGCCTGTGACGCGCTCTTCTCCGCCGCCGGCCTCGGCGACCTCGGCGCCCACTTCGGCACCGACCGCCCCGAGTGGTCCGGTGCCGCCGGGGTCACGCTGCTCGCCGAGGCGGCCCGGATCGTACGGGCGGCCGGGTTCGGGATCGGCAATGTGGCGATCCAGGTGATCGGTGTCCGCCCCAAGATCGGCAAGCGCCGTGACGAGGCGGTCGAGGCGCTGTCGGCCGCGGTCGGCGCCCCCGTCTCGGTGTCCGGCACCACGACCGACGGCCTCGGGCTGACCGGCCGGGCCGAGGGGCTGGCGGCGGTCGCCACCGCGCTGGTGGTCCGTACGGGCCCTGTTCCCGGAGACGGTGCTGACCTTTGACGGTGCGTTGGGTACGTACGGAAGCGGGTACCCGCGACCCGCTTCCGTCCGTGCTCCGTCAGCCCAGCCCACCGTGAACGACCCCTCGTGAGGGTCGTGAGGGAAGGATCCGCCGTGGCCACCGCACTCTCCGAGAGCCTCAAGCAGCTCCTCGACAGCCCCGTCTTCATCGTCGTCGGCACCGTCCAGCCCGACGGCAGCTCTCAGCTTTCACCGGTCTGGGTGAAGCGTGACGGGGACGAGCTGCTGTTCTCGACCACCATGGGGCGGCGGAAGCAGAAGAACATCGACCGGGATCCGCGGGTCTCGGTCCTGGTCCAGCCCGCCGACGCCCCGTACACCTACGCGGAGATCCGCGGCACCGCGGCGTACACCACCGCGGGCGGCAAAGAGCTGATCGACGAACTGTCGGTGAAGTACACGGGCAAGCCCTACGCCGAGTTCAACCCGGCGTCCGGGCAGGACGCCGAGCGGATCGTGGTGCGGATCACGCCCCGCAAGATCGTCGGCAGCCTCTGAACCGGCCCGGGGCGTCCCAAGTGTCACGCTTCTGTGTCCCTGGGTGGATCGGGCGCAAGGCACTCCCGCCTTCCCACTACCCTTGATGCGTGACTATTCGCCTGTACGACACCAGCGCCCGGCAGATCCGTGACTTCACCCCGCTCACGCCGGGCTGCGTCTCGATCTACCTGTGTGGCGCGACCGTGCAGGCCGCTCCGCACATCGGTCACGTCCGGTCCAATCTGAACTTCGACATCATGCGCCGCTGGTTCCTGCACCGCGGCTACGACGTCACGTTCATCCGGAACGTCACGGACATCGACGACAAGATCATCGCCAAGTCGGTCGAGCAGGGCCGTCCGTGGTGGGCGATCGGCTACGAGAACGAGCGCGCCTTCAACAGCGCCTACGACGCCCTCGGCTGCCTGCCCGCCACCTACGAGCCGCGGGCCACCGGGCACATCCCCGAGATGATCGAGATGATGCGGACCCTGATCGACCGGGGTCACGCCTATGTCGCCGAGGGCAACGTCTACTTCGACGTGCGCTCGTTCCCCGAGTACCTCCGGCTCTCCAACCAGGAGCTGGACGGGCTGCGCCAGCCCTCCGGCGAGGGCGAGACCGGTAAGCGCGACCAGCGCGACTTCGCCATGTGGAAGTCGGCCAAGCCCGGCGAGCCGAGCTGGGAGACGCCCTGGGGCCGCGGCCGTCCGGGCTGGCACCTGGAGTGCTCGGCGATGGCGCACAAGTACCTCGGCCGGGCCTTCGACATCCACGGCGGCGGTATCGACCTGATCTTTCCGCACCATGAGAACGAGATCGCGCAGGCCAAGGCGTTCGGCGACGACTTCGCCGCGTACTGGGCGCACAACGCGTGGGTGACCATGAGCGGCGAGAAGATGAGCAAGTCGCTCGGCAACTCGGTGCTGGTCTCCGAGATGGTCAAGCGCTGGCGCCCCATCGTGCTCCGCTACTACCTGGGCACCCCGCACTACCGGTCCATGATCGAGTACAGCGAGGAGGCCCTGCGCGAGGCCGAGTCCGCGTTCGCGCGGATCGAGGGCTTCATCCAGCGGGTGACGGAAAAGGCGGGGAAGACGGTCGCTCCCGCGTCCGAGGTGCCGCCCGCCTTCGCCGAGGCGATGGACGACGACCTGGGGGTGCCGCAGGCGCTCGCGGTCGTCCACACCACCGTCCGGCAGGGCAACTCCGCCCTGACCGCGGACGACAAGGAGTCGGCCGTCGCACGGCTGGCCGAGGTGCGGGCCATGCTGGGCGTCCTGGGCCTGGACCCGCTCGATGAGCGCTGGTCGGGCGGCTCGGACCGCGGCGAGGATTTGCACGGTGTGGTCGACTCGCTGGTCCGGCTGGTCCTGGAGCAGCGGCAGGCCGCACGGACCCGCAAGGACTACGCGACGGCGGACGCGATCCGCGATCAGCTCCAGCAGTCGGGGCTGGTGATCGAGGACACCCCGTCGGGGCCGCGGTGGGAGCTGGGCAACCGCTGAGGCGCCGCGCGCGCCCCGTATCCGCCCGTTCCTGACCTCCCACTTTGTGCCGCCCGGTGCGCCGGGCGGCACACTGATGACCGTACATACGTTTTCCGCTTGCCGCGCAGCGCTGAGCAGTGAAGAGATAGGTGACATTCATGGCCGGCAACAGCCAGCGCAGGAACCGACGCACCTCGAACAAGAAGGGTGCGACGGTCGGCAGCGGCGGCAAGCGGCGCCGGGCGCTCGAGGGCAAGGGCCCCACCCCGCCCGCCGAGATGCGCAAGGGCCATGCCAAGCAGCGCATCGCCAACGCCCGCGCCCGCAAGACCACGGGACGCCCGCCCCAGCGCCGGGGCGGCGGCAAGGGCACCAATGAGCTGGTGGTGGGCCGTAACCCGGTGGTCGAGGCGCTGCGCGAGGGCGTTCCGGCGACCATGCTCTACGTCCAGCAGTTCATCGACAGCGACGAGCGGGTGCGCGAGGCGCTGAAGCTGGCCGGGGACCGCGGCGGCATCCACCTGATGGAGGCCCCCCGCCCGGAGCTGGACCGGATGACCAACGGGCTGAACCACCAGGGCCTGGTGCTCCAGGTTCCGGCGTACGAGTACGCCCACCCCGAGGACCTGAGCGCCGCCGCCTTCGACGACGGCGAGGACCCGCTGATCGTCGCGCTCGACGGGGTCACCGACCCGCGGAACCTGGGTGCCGTGGTGCGTTCGGTGTCCGCCTTCGGCGGCCACGGTGTGGTGGTGCCGGAGCGGCGTGCGGCCGGGATGACCGCGGGCGCCTGGAAGACCTCCGCGGGCACCGCCGCCCGCACCCCGGTGGCGCGCGCGACCAACCTCACCCGCGCCCTGGAGTCCTACCAGAAGGCCGGGCTCACGGTGATCGGCCTGGCCGCCGACGGCGAGGTCGAGCTCCAGGACCTGGAGGTGCTGGACGGCCCGGTCGTGATCGTCGTGGGCAGCGAGGGCAAGGGCCTGTCGCGGCTGGTCGGCGAGACCTGTGACGTCCGCGTCCGGATCCCGATGCCGGGCGGTGCGGAGTCCCTGAACGCCGGTGTCGCGGCGGGCGTGGTCCTCTACGAGGTGTCCCGCCGCCGCCGATAGCCCGACGGCAGCGGAACGTACGAGGCCCGTGGGCGGATCCCGCCCACGGGCCCTGCCGCTGGTGTGCACGGTATGCGCGATGCGCGCGCGGCCCGGAGGCCACGGCCGGTCGATCGGCCGGGGCGCAGTCGGCCGCGTACGATCCCGCGCGCCCGGCGGGCGGGTCTTCGCCCAGGCCGGTCGAGCGGTCCCGTCCGGGTGCCCTGCCCGGTGGGACCGTGGCCGGGCGGGTTGCCGGGGGCGACGCATGCCGCGCGGGCTTGCGGGGCCCACCCCGGCTGCGGCTGGTTGCCCCACGCGGCCGTGCGCCGGTGCCCTCCCTGCCGTCGGCCGGCGTGGCCGGCTGCCGGCACACATGCCCTGCCTGACGGTGTGACGCCGACCGGACGTCCGGCCGCCGGCCCCGGCTGGGATCGGTCGGCTGCGGGGTCCGTGCGTGGGGTGACGCTTTCCACCGCCGGCGGCGGCCGAGCGGTGCGGCCGGGGTGCTGGGCCCGTCGGCCCACCGTGCACGGTGCGGCGGTGCGTGTCCCTTACGGGCGGCCGGGGCGGTGTACTGCCTCTGAGGGCTGAGGCGTGGGGCGTGCGGCGCTGCTCAGGGGCGCGTGGCGGGACGGGGACGCGCCGGGCACGGAGACGCAGGCGGCGCGGTGCTCCGTACCGCGCCGCCTCCGCTTCTCCCGCTCGACGATCTTGACTTGACGGGCCTCGGACACCACAAGACGGTCACGGCCAGTGTCTTTCCCGTCCGTCACTCGGTTAGTTGAGTGTGGAGACCAGAAAAGCCCGCAGGCCGCTGGCGGGACGCGCGCCGGGATTCGACGACGAGCCTCAGCTGACCATGGCCAAGGTGCCATGCGATCCGGCGCAGGTCGCCGTCAACGCCCCCAGCTTCCGGGTGCAGCTCAGCGCCCCGGTGGTGAGCCGCGCACTGGCGGGCACGGCCCGGTTCACCCGCGTTCCCGCTCCGGCCCGGCGCCGTCCGCCGGTGGTGTGGAGCGGTCGCACCCGGCCCGGCGGTGACACCGCGGCGACCCGGCTCCTCCAGGCCGTGCGGTATTCCGAGGACGGCCTGTCCGAGGGCCGCGGCCGGGGCGGCGACATGGGCGCCACCCAGGTGCTGCCGCGGATCGCACTCGACGAGGGCACGCCCACCGTCATCGGACCGCGCAGCCCGCGGACGGAATCGGTGCCGCGGGCCGGAGCCGGGGGCGGACAACGCCCGCCGCGCGCGGGGGAGTCGTCCGACCAGGACCGCGCCCCGGGCCGCACCGGCGACCGGTACGACGAGCAGGACGCGCCCCGGCAGACCGCCGCGCCGCGCCCGCGCCGTCACGCGGACTCGGTGCGCCACGCCTACTACCCCGGGCGGCGGATGAACCTGGGCATCGTCCTCCTCCCGCTCCGCATCTTCCTCGGCCTCATCTCCGTCTACGCCGGAATGGGCAAGCTCTCCGACCCCGTCTACTTCGACGGCGGCGAGCGCGGCTCGATGGTCACCTGGCTGCGTTCGCTGCACCCCTGGCCGATCGCCGAACCGCTGCGTGAGCTGGCGCTCGCGCACCCGGTGGGCGCCGGGCTGACGGTGGCGTTCCTCCAGATCGTGGTGGGCGTGCTCACCATCCTGGGGCTGTGGCAGCGGCTGGCGGCGGCCTTCGGCGCGCTGCTCTCGGCCGCCCTGATCCTGACCGTGAGCTGGCGTACGGTCCCCGTCTACGACGCCCCGGACATCATCTACCTCGCCGCCTGGAGCCCCCTGGTCATCGCGGGCGCCCCGGTGTACTCGGCCGACGCCCGTCTCGCGGGCGAGGCGTGGCGGCGGCTCGGCCCGCGCGCCGAGCTGTGGGACCTGCGGCGCCGGGTGCTGCGCCGGGGCTCCGTGATGGCGCTGGTCGTGGCGGGGCTGACGCTGCTGGTCGGCTCGTCGCTGGGCGGCGCCGTGCGGTCCTCCGAGACGGTGCGGGCGCCGGAGCCGAGGGACATCCCGACGAACAGCGTGCCGGGCTCGCCGGTGCCGCGGAAGTCGATGGAGAGCCCGCGCGGCGGTGCGCGCGGTCCGGTCGACGCCAGCGGCTCCCCGTCCCCGAGCGAGCGCCGGCGGACGAGCCCGAGCCCGTCCCGCTCGGCGTCGCCCACCGACCCGGGCGAGGCGAACGCGACCGGGACCATAGACGACTCGGGCAGCCCGAGCCAGTCCCAGCCCGGTGCCCGCGTCACCCCGCAGTCCCCGGGCCGGGCACCCGTCGCCCCGCGGACGACGATGAGCCCGCCGTCGCTGAGCGGTGGCGCCGGAGGCGGCACGACCGGCGGCGAACCGGAGGGCGCTCCGGAGGAGGACAGCGGCTCCGGCGGCTACGGCGAGGGTGGTGGCGAGGGCGGCGGCGGCCTGGGCGGCCTGCTGGGCGGCGGCTGAGAACTGAGGGCATACGAGGCACCCCGGTCCGGCCGTCCGGGTGCGCCGCGCGGCCAGGGGCCCGCACCGTTGTCCGGTGCGGGCCCTCGGCATGGGCGCCCGGGGGCGCGCCGCGTCGGTGCGGACGGCGCCGTCCAGCGCCCCCGCACGGCGTACGGGCCGTACCGTATGGCTTGAATCACACGATGCGTATGATTCAAGGTTAGGATGGCGCCCATGCAGCCGCCCCTCCACCGCCGTCAGCCGACCCCGGACAACCCGCGGGTGCAGCGCACCCGCGGCCGCGTCCTGACCGTCGCCCGCGCCCTGCTGCCCGAGGTCGGCCCGACCGGGCTGACCTACGCGCTGCTGGCCGAGCGCGCCGAGGTCACCCGGCAGACCCTCTACCGCCACTGGCCCACCCGGGCCGCGCTCCTCTTCGATCTGATCCTGGAGGGCCCGGACGTGGGCGGCTACCCCGAGCGGGGCGGCGATGTGCGGACCGTGGCCACCGCCTGGCTGACGAGCCTGCGCGACGGCATCAGCGACCCGGCCACCCGTACCGCGGTGCTGGCCGTCATCGCCCAGTCCGACCACGACCCCGACAGCGCCCAGGCCCTCGTCCGCATCGGCCAGGACCGCCGCGCGGCGCTCAACGGGCTGCTGGAGCCCTCCGGCGTGCAGATCACCGACGACGAGTACACGCTGCTCTACGGGCCGGTCCTCGCCCGGCTCTTCTTCGACCGCGGCGAGGTCACCGACGCGTTCATCGAGACCGTGGTCACGCAGTGGCTGAGCACGCTGGAGCGTGAGGGCGCGTTGCCCCGGGGCGGAGCGGGCCCGGCGGACGGTTAGTCAGGTCCCCTCGTCAGACCTCCGGCGCGCGTTCCCGGTCCCCGGCGTGCGGCCGGCCTCAGCCGCCGCTCGGGATGGGCGGCGAGGAGCTCAGCGGGGCGTGGCCGTGCGGGGCCGGGCCGGCGGCCAGTTCCTTGGCCGCCTCCGTGAGGTCCTTCGCGGTGTCGATCGCCCGCCAGTACGCCCCGTGCGGCAGCGGGAAGCCCGCCAGGCGGCGTTCGCGCGCGAGCCGGGGGAAGGTGGTGCGCTCGTGGTCGCCGCGGTTCGGCAGCAGCGAGGTGAACTCGGCGGAGAAGACGTACACCCCCGCGTTGATGAGGTACGGGGACGGCGGCGCCTCGATGAAGTCGAGGACGTGGCCGAACTCGTCCGTCTCCACCACACCCCACGGAATCCGCGGGCGTGCCAGCGCCAGGGTGGCGACCGCGCCGCGCTCGTGGTGGAAGTCCGCCATGTCGCGGAGCGAGAACCGGGTCCAGATGTCGCCGTTGGTGGCGTACCAGGGCTGGTCCGGATGCGGCAGCGAGGCGGCGGCGAACTTCAGGCCGCCGCCGCGGCCCAGCGGCTCCTTCTCGACGACGGTCGTCACCCGCAGCGGCAGCTCCGCCGACTCCAGCCAGTCCTGGAGGACGGCGGCGAGGTGGCCGCAGGAGACGACGGCGTCGGTGACGCCCTCGGCGGCCAGCCAGGCGAGCTGGTGGCCGATGATCGGGGTCCCGGTGCCCGGGATCTCGACCATCGGCTTGGGACGGTCGTCGGTGTACGGGCGCAGCCGCGAGCCCTGGCCTCCGGCCAGGACGACGGCTTGGGTGGGCCGCGCGGCGTGTGGGTGGTGCCCGTGCCTGCGGTCGTCGTCAACGGTCATGGACCGCACCATATGCGGTGCCGGGACCGCCGCAGGCGGAGCTGGAGAAGGGGGCGCGGTCAGCGGTACGCCTGGGTGATGCCGGAGGCGAACGAGGTGTCGCACACAGGGCGGGCGTACGCCTGGGCCCGCGCGGTGCCGCCGTACTTGGCCACGGCGGCGCGGCCGAGCGCACGGGCGATGGACGCGCAGTGCTTGGCGAGGGACGGCCGCTCGTTGGTGGCCACCTGGAGGTGGGTGAGGGCCACCGCCGGGTCCTTCTCCTGGAGCTCGGTGAGCAACCGGTCGCGCAGCACCTCGTGGGCGGCCCGGCGGGTCGCCTGGGTGGACGCGCGGTCGGCGGAGGCGGTGAGCACCTGTGACTCGGAGCTCGGTGAGGCCCACGGGACGCGGGTGACCGCGAGCGTCCCGGAGAGGACGAGGACGACGGGGAGGACGAGGGCGAGCGTTCGGCCGATGCGGCGGGCTGCGGTGTTCACGGAGGTGTTCCTCGCGGGTCGGTCGGGACTTGCGGTACGCGGCGATCGTAGCGAGGAGCGACGATTTGGCGACATTCCGTCACTGAAGTGGGTGACGGAATACCACGTTTGCGAGCCCGGGCATTGACGACCCTGTCCAAAATGCCGAGATTGTCGGTGATTTATCGACAACGCGACCCGTAGGGACCTCATGACGACGGCGCCGCCCGCCCGCATGAGCGGACGGACGGCGCCGTGAACTCCCTCTGAACTCCCCTGCGGGGCGGGCTCAGTCGCTGAGCCGCTCCCCGGTGGACGTCGAGAAGACGTGGATCTCGCCCGGCCGCGGCACGACGTGGAGCTGGGCGCCCTTCTCCGGCACCTGGCGGCCGTTGACGCGCACGACCAGGTCCCTGACCTCGCCGCCGACCTCGACGGTGCCGTAGACATAACCGTCGGCGCCGAGCTCCTCGACCACGTTGACGGTCACGGCGAGCCCGGCCGGGGCGTCCGCGGACTCCTTGACCAGGGCCTTGGCGGCGGCGCCGTTCTGCTCGACCACATCGAAGTGCTCGGGCCGGACACCCACGGTCACCGTGCGGTCACCCTTGTCGGCGGCGGCGCTGAGCGCCTCACGGCTGACCGGGACCACGCTGTTGCCGAACTTCACACCGCCGTCGGTGATCGGCACCTCGATCAGGTTCATGGCGGGGGAGCCGATGAAGCCCGCGACGAAGAGGTTGTTGGGGCGGTCGTACATGTTGCGCGGCGAGTCGACCTGCTGGAGCAGCCCGTCCTTCAGCACCGCCACCCGGTCGCCCATCGTCATGGCCTCGACCTGGTCGTGGGTGACGTAGACGGTGGTGATCCCCAGGCGCCGCTGGAGGCTCGCGATCTGCGTACGGGTCTGTACGCGCAGCTTGGCGTCCAGGTTGGACAGCGGCTCGTCCATGAGGAACACCTGCGGCTCCCGCACGATCGCGCGCCCCATCGCCACACGCTGCCGCTGACCACCGGAGAGCGCCTTGGGCTTGCGCTCCAGGTACTCGGTGAGGTCGAGGATCTTGGCCGCGTCCTCGACCTTCTGCCGGATCTCGGTCTTGTTGACGCCGGCGATCTTGAGCGCGAAGCCCATGTTCTGCGCGACGGTCATATGCGGGTACAGCGCGTAGTTCTGGAACACCATGGCGATGTCCCGGTCCTTCGGCGGCAGGTGGGTGACATCCCGGTCACCGATCCGGATCGCGCCCCCGTTGACGTCCTCGAGCCCCGCGAGCATCCGCAGCGAGGTGGACTTCCCACAGCCGGACGGTCCCACGAGAACGAGGAATTCACCGTCCTCGATGGCGATGTCGAGCTGGTCGACGGCGGGCTTCTCGGTCCCCGGGTACACCCGGGTGGCCTTGTCGTACGTGACCGTAGCCATGGCGATCTGATCCCTTCACCGGCAGGAACGTGCCGGACGATCCGAGTAAAGGTGGGTTGTTCCACACATGTGGATTGGCGCGACGCTATCCCGAGCAGGGGTGATCTGTCTCTAGTCGAAGCGTGAGAATTTTCGAATGGATCATCGCTTCGGGATGGGTACACTGCTGGGGATGCCGACTTAGCTCAGCTGGTAGAGCACCGCTCTTGTAAAGCGAAGGTCGTCGGTTCGAACCCGACAGTCGGCTCTGTGTTTGAGCAGGGAAGAAGCCCCGGACGATCTTTCGTCCGGGGCTTCTGACATCTAGCAGGTGACATCAACGCGGGTGCACGCTGTCCCGCCGGTGGCGGGCGGGGTGCTAGGTGAGTTTGCACCACGTCCTCGTACCGTCGTGGCTGGTCCCCCAGTCGTCGGCGAGCGCGTCGACGATGAGCATCCCTCTGCCGCTTTCCTCTCCAGGGGCGGGATGTCTGACCTTGGGGCGACCGGGAGCGCCGTCGCTGACCTCGATGTGGACTTCGCCCTTCTGGTGGAAGAGGGAGAAGCCGAGCTCCTCCGCCTCTCCGTAGCGCACGGCGTTGGTGACCAGCTCGCTGATGAGCAGCTCAGCCGTCTCCACGTGGGCGCCGAGCCCCCACCGTCGTAAGTGTGTGGCGCCGAGGTGTCGAAGCCGTGCCACCTGCTGAGGACTCCGTGCGCAGGACAGGATGATGTGGTCGGGCTGGTCCATGCCTCTCCCCGGGCGATCTTGTTGCTGCGGATCCCGAGGCTCCCGACGGGTACGGGGCACTGTCCGCCATGTGGTCACTGGGCCGGCTCCTGGATGAGACCGGAGTTCTCCAGGAGGAACGTGCAGGCGTACGCCAAGCTCCGCAGGTGCTCATGAGTGGGCTGCGCACCGGCACCGAGCCCCTGGGCAGCCTTGCGCGAAAGGGTGTTCAGGCGGCACCGCCGCTCGTACCAGGCCACCGTGGCTCGGTCCATGAGCTCAACCTGTCGCTCCACCAAGGGCAAGAGCCCTTGGATGTGCCCTTGGAGTGTTTGGCGCAGCTCGACCAGTTCCTCGCACGGGGGAGGTGTCGTCTGCGCTGCCAGGGCGCGGTTGATCGCTGGCGTGATCCGGTCGACGTCCACAGCTGCTTGGAGAGCGTTGTCGGTGCCCATGGAACGCATCCTCCGGCCGTTCGCCAGGACGTGGGAACCACCGCCGAATCCCACTTCGGGACGTCCCGCGCCGTGTAGAACGTCCCTGGTGCCGTCCCCGGAAGCAGGGAGAGACTCGGATGCCGAACGAAAGGTTACGTGCCGCCATGGCGGCCGGTTGCTGGACGTACGCCACCCTCGCGGAGAAGGTCGAGGTGGACCCCAAGTCCGTTAAGCGATGGGTGAATCTCGGGCGTACGCCGCGCCGGACCACGGCCATGAAGGCGGCTGAAACCCTGGGAGAAGACGTGCACGCACTATGGCCATCGCTCCGCCAGCCGCGACCCGCCCGCGCGGTCAGCCCCGAACTGGTCGCGTTGTACGACCAGCGGGCGGACATCCCGGTGTCTGTGTTCGTGGACATGCTGTCCGAGGCCCGTGAACAGATCGATGTCCTGGTGTACGCCGCTGTCTTCCTGCATGAGGCGTACCCCCGGCTCAACGATCTCTTGCGGGAGCGTGCTGCTGAAGGCTGCGCGGTCCGCATCGCCATCGGTGACGCCGACAGTGAGAACGTCCGGTTGCGGGGCGAGGAGGAGGAGTTCGGCCACGGGATCGAGTCCCGGTGCCGTCTCGCGCTCATGCACTACCGCTCCTTGATCGGGACGCAGGGCATCGAGGTGCGTACGCATGCCACGACGCTCTACAACTCGATCTACCGCGCCGATGATCAGGCGTTGGTCAATGCCCATGTCTGGGGCGTGAACGCCTTTGCTGCCCCGGTGTGGCATCTGCGGCGGAGCGGGGTAGGCGGCATGTTCGACACCTACGCCGCCAGCTTCGACGGGGTGTGGGCGACAGCGACACCGGTAGGGGACAACTGACCATGGCACGGACCGAGTACTACGACGACCCGGATGCGCCTGAGCCGAACAGCTTGGTAGTGGCTGCCTCTGCTGTCGTCACCGACGAGGAGGGACGGATTCTCCTCCAGCGCCGCCGGGACAACGACCTCTGGGCGCTTCCGGGCGGCGGCATGGAGATGTCCGACTCACTGCCGGGTACGGCGGTCCGCGAGGTCAAGGAAGAGACTGGGCTGGACGTCGAGATCACAGGTCTCGTCGGCACGTACACCGACCCACGCCACGTCATTGCGTACACCGACGGTGAGGTGCGCCGACAGTTCAACGTGTGCTTCACGGCCCGGGTGGTCGGTGGACATCTGGCCATCTCGGACGAGTCGACGGAGCTGCGCTTTGTCGCACCCGAGGCGTTGGACAGTCTCGCCATGCACCACACCCAGCGGCTGCGGCTGCAGCACTTCCTGGAACACCGAGACCATCCGTACCTGGGCTGATGGCCCCGGCGCGCGACACGTACACACCAGTTGGCCATCACGTCTCACACCTGCGGCTCGAGCCGGCGGCAGGGGCAGCGTGGCCGACCACGAGGGAGGGCGATGGCGGCTGCGGGAGCAAGCGGAGGCGGGTCAACGTGCGAACGACTGTGGGCGTTGGTCCGGGAGCACACGGGGGAGCAGTACGAGGTGCGGCCTATCTCGCGTGGGCAGGGAGCGGATGTCACGGCATTGGCGTCGTGCGAGCGGGGTTCGTTCTTCGTCCACGAGCGGGAGGGGCAGCCCGTCTCAGTTTCCGTCTCATTCAGGGCTGTTCACAGGCGTTCAGACGAGACCGATGGCGGGTATCAGCTCCCACGATCGGGGCTCCCCTCCCTGGCCCGGCTCGAACGGGCTGGTCCCCTCCACAACGGGTCGGCGCTGTGGGGAAGAGTTCACACCGACCGACGCAAGGCCGCTTGCAGGGTACTGCTCGACTGACGTTCTGACATCACCAAGTGACATCAACGACGGCGGACGTCGGCGGCAGCCGGTGCATCGAAGCCACCGCTAAGTCGCCAGTTAGGTCCAGCCAAGCCTGAGGCGGTCCGGCCCGTGAGCGAACTTGTAAAGCGAAGGTCGTCGGTTCGAACCCGACAGTCGGCTCTGTGTCTGAGCAGGGAAGAAGCCCCGGACGATCTTTCGTCCGGGGCTTCTGACGTCTCTGACTGACGGCGATGGGGACCGCAGAGCTCGGGGGTGGGCGGTCAGGGGCTGCCCGGGCCGGCCGCTGCCAGGGCTTCCGCCGCCACTCGCCGCAGCGCACGGCGCGTATTCCAGCTGGTTTTCCCGTCGGCCAGGTGCGCCACGGCTTGGCCCACCCATTCCGGGTCGCCGAGGAGATGCAGCTTTCCCTCGTCGATGAGCTGCCGCAGCAGGTACTCCAGCCGGAGGGCGTCCACCGCCTGGTACGGGCGTGTGTGCTGGTCGAAGCGCAGCCGGTAGTCCTCGTACGGGTGGCGCAGTGTCATGTGCATCCAGCCGCCGTCGCGCCCGGCGACCATCCCCGTCGGCGTGTACATGCCCCTGCTGTTCGTGTTCCAGGAGCGCTTGCCCCAGGTGAACCAGATGCCGGTCATGATCCTGGACCACGGGATCAAGCGTCCCTCGGAGTCTGGCTCGCGCTGGTGGAGCCCGTCCGGGCTGAACTCCACCCAGTGGGTATCCGGTCGTGTGGCGTCCCCGATTCCCCAATGGGCGCCCGCCAGTTCCAACGGTCCCAGGAATGTACCGTTCTCCACCATCTGGTCATTGAATCATGTGTTCTTTGAACTGTTGCGCCGTCTCTGTCAGTACCTCCCATCCGTACAGAACCCGCAACTCCTCGCTGAACAACTCAGTCCTCTCCACGCGGGCACCATTCCCGCGTCGGTCACTGTCCTGCGAGGCCCAGTTGCTCGGCGCCGAAGGGGGAGAACGTCATGGGGCCGGCCCATCCCTGTTGGACTCGAGCTATCTGGGAGGGGACTGGGGTCACCGGGTACACGGGCCTGCCTCGCGCCCAGTTCGCCAACAGGCCCTCTGTCGTGTCGACCGATGAGACCACCATGGTGACCCTCGCCCCGCCCTTGCCCCAGGTGTTCCACAGGGCCCAGCCCTCGGCTCGAGCCTCGACACCGAGGCGAGCGCACGCCTCCTCGTAGGTCTCCTCCATGCCGGACGGCAGGGAATTCGGCCGGAGCACCATCACGCCGGCCAGCCGCACCGTGGGCCGGTCCTCCTCGGGCAGGCAGCCGTCGCCGGGAAAGTGGTAGTGCCGGATTTCGCGTGCGAGTGCGTTGACGGCGCGCTGCAGTGGCGTGGCGTCGTCCGGGTCAGGCTCATAGGACAGGTGGCCCTCGGCAGACGCCGCGGTGGTCACCACCCTGGCCAGACGCTCGATCTCCCGCAGGTAATCAAGCTCTGAGAGGTCAGGTCGAGACACGCCAGGCAGTCTCGCACCCATGCACCGTCACGTGGAACCGGTTAAACGACAGCCCGGAACGGTTCCGGGGTGTTCAGGAGACTCGCTCGGCATCGACGGCGACAGACGTCAGCGGCTGTCGGCGCACCGACGTCACCACCCACCGGCCAGACTTCGGGCGCACACCCCAGACGCCGCGCCCGGCGTTCAGGGCGATGGAGTGAAGCCGGTGGACTGGTCGAGGTGGAAGGGAGGCCCCGGAAGTGTGGGGGACCAGCCGGTGTCGAGAGCGCGTCGAATGGCCTCGGCGACGTCGGACGGCAGCGTGGGCTTCGCCGCTCGGCCGGGCCAGTTGCTCGGATGTGGCTGGTTGGTGGTGACCACGAGGGTTGTTCCTGGGGCGTCCGCATGCTCGACCGCGTAGGTGCACGGTGACCAGGCGAGGCCCTGGAGGTAGGTCGGCCTGTGCCGCAGTCGCCAGCGGTAGGCCGTGCCGTCGACGACGATGCGCCGCGCGCCCTTGCGTACCAGTGCCATGGCTCCTCCCTCGGTGTAGAGGATGCCAGCGGGTGGCTTACGTCGCGATGGCGAACGCGGCGCCGGTGGACGTGATGATGGCGAGGATCGAGGAGATCCACGCGAGCGGGGCGACGCCGGGGCGGCGGGAGAAGAGGCCCCAGGTGCCCGCCAGTACGGCCAGGGGGATGGTGATGTCCGGGATGGCCATGGCGAGGTCCAGCGTGGACGGGTCGCAGGCGGCGTGCTGTTCGTAGTCGCAGTCGGCCGTGCCCAGGGGGAGAAACCGGTTCAACAGGAACAACGCCCCTCCCACCAGCCACAGCACGAGGACGCCGAGAGCTCGCGGTACCAGGTTGGGTATGCCTGGCTGCGCGGCGGCGTGCCCCGTCTCGGTCTGCGGGCTCGGTCTGTCGTTTCCCCCGTGATCACTCATGGCGCGAGGTTAGGACGGCTGCCGTCCGGCCCGGATCTGTTCGCGTACTCAGCCGCTCTCGTCGAGGTACTCAGTCCGGGGTGGCAGGCCGGGCGGTGCCTGGGGCAGGCTCGGGCGCATGGTTTCAGTGGTGGAGAACGTGGCGATCGACTGTGCGGATGCCTATGGGTTGGCCCGGTTCTGGAGCGAGGTGGTCGGTTGTCCGCTGCATCCGGAGGACGAGCCGGGTTCGCGGGAGACCGAGGTGATGCTGCCGGAGGGGCCGAACCTGTACTTCAACCAGGTTCCGGAGCCGAAGACGGTCAAGAACAGGCTCCATCTGTGTCTGCGTCCGAAGACCTCGCGCGAGGAGGAGATCGAGAGGCTGCTCGGTCTCGGTGCCACCCTGGTCGCCGATCGCCGGGAGAGCGATGGTGCGGGCTGGGCCGTTCTCGCGGACCCCGAGGGCAATGAGTTCTGTGTTCTCCGCAGCGAGGGCGAACGGGCCGCGATGTCCTCCTGAGCCTTGGCCTGTCCGGCAACACCCGCCGGACAGGGCCTGGTTCAGCGGGCGCTCAGCGCTTGAGCGTGAAGGTGAAGTCGTCGGAGAGCTTGCCGCTCAGCCGGACGGCCGAGACGAGCTTCCCTTCGGTGATCAGTTTCTCGACCCCGGCCCGTGAGAGACCGCAGCCCTCGGCGATCAGCCGCGTCGGGCGGACCGGGATCCGCGCCGTGAAGCGGACCGAGACGTCGATCACCTCCTGGTCCAGGTGGTCCGATCCGCCGGTGTCGAGACGCCAGGCGTCGTTCCAGTCGAGGGCGATGCGATTGCGGCGCAGTACGGCGGGGTCCTGGAGCAGTTCGGCTGTCAGGCCGAGGTCGTTGTCATGCAGCCGGTCCAGCAGTTCGGGTCGCACGGAGCGCACGTGCGTCCGCTCCAGGAGCGTCAGCTTCGCCGTTTCCCCGCAGGTGGTGCAGAGCACGAGCAGCCAGGCGTCGATGAGCTTGTGGTTGGCGTTGACGCGGAATTTTCCGCTCGCCCGGAAGCGCCCGGAGCGCCCGGAGCGCCCAGAGCTCGCGGAGGCGGCGCAGGTGTGGCACCGGCGGAGGACGATCGGCAGGCAGGTGGGCATGACGAACCAGGTGGTGAGCACAGAAGTACACCGGTTTCAGTGAGAAGTCCGCAGCAAGAAGCAGCGCGGCGCACAGGGCGCGACGCGCGACAGATCAGCTCTCGGGGGGTTCTCACACGGTGTACAACGGCATGCCCTTGGCTAGGCGGCTTGGTCCGGCAGCACGGTAATGGCGCGCAGCGACGCCGCTCCACTGGTTTTTGAGCGCCTCACCGCCAGGGGTGTTACGGGGTGGGGACGGGGGTCAGGACGATCTTGCCCGTGGTGCGACCCGTTTCGCCCAACACATGGGCCTGTGCGGCTTGTTCGAGGGCGAAGACGGCATCGACGATCACGCGGAGACGGCCGTCCTCGATCAGGGCGCTGATCTCACGGAGGCCCTGCTGGTCCGGTTCGACGAGCATGAACACCGCCCGGACCCCGGCCTCCTCGGCCTGCCGGGAGGGGAAGGTGTCGTCGAGGGGGAGGATCGAGACGAGTGTGCCTCCGCGGCGGAGCGTGCGCAGCGAACGGGACCAGGTGGCGGCGCCGACGCTGTCGAGGACGACGTCGACGTCGCGAACGGTGGCGGCGATGTCCTGGGTGCGGTAGTCGATGAGTTCGTCGGCGCCCAGGGCGCGTACGAGGTCGTGTTTGGCCGCGCTGGCGGTGGCGATGACGTACGCGCCACGGGCCTTGGCGATCTGGACGGCCAGGTGGCCGACGCCGCCGGCGCCCGCGTGGATCAGGACGCGCTGACCGGGCCGGACGGCGGCGGTGTCCACCAGGGCCTGCCAGGCGGTGAGCGCGGCCAGCGGCAGGGCGCCGGCCTGGGTGTGGTCGAGACCGCGGGGGCGTGGGGCGAAGTGCCGGGCCGGGGCGGTGACGTACTCGGCGTACGCGCCCGCCGGATGCGGGAAGCGGGGCATGCCGAACACCTCGTCGCCGGGTCGGAACACCGTCACGCCCGCGCCGACGGACGTGACGACTCCGGACACGTCGAAGCCGAGGGTGAAGGGGAGGGGTGTTCCGTCGGCGAACACACCGCGCTCGCGCGTCTTCCAGTCGGCGGGGTTGACACCCGCCGCGTGCACGCGGACCAGGATCTCGCCCCGGCCCGGTTCCGGTCGTGCCGTCTCGACGACCGTGAGGACGTCGGGGGTTCCGGCCCGGTCCTGGGAGACGGCGCGCATGGTCGGAGGGGTGTCTACGGGCTGAGGCATGGGTGGTGTTCCTTCTCCGGGGCGAGGTGGGACGGCAGTGCCGGGCCCACACTGCCCGGGTGCCGTGGCCCGCGGTGGTGGGCTGACGGTCACGCCCTGAAAGGATCCGGCCATGCATCGTGTCGGTGTTCTGGCCCTGGACGGCGTCGTCCCCTTCGAGCTGGGCATTCCCGCCCGTATCTTCGACGCCGCCCGTGACGGTGACGGCAATCCGCTCTACTCCGTGACCACGTGCAGCCTGGACGGTGGCCCTGTGCGGGCCGAGGCCGACTACGACCTCGCTGTCTCCCATGACGCCTCCTTGCTGGCCACCGTCGACACCGTGGTCGTCCCGCCCTCCCACCGGCTGGGGCCCATACGGGAGGAGGGCTGGCTGCCCGAGCCACTGCGGGAGGCGCTGGCCGCCGTGCGGCCGGGGACGAGGATCGTCGCGATCTGCACCGGGACCTACGTACTGGCCGCCGCCGGACTGCTCGACGGCCGTCCCGCCACCACCCACTGGCGTGAGGCCGACCGGCTCCAGAGGATGTTCACCACCGCCCGTATCGACCCCGACGTGCTGTACGTCGACGACGGGGACGTCCTCACCTCGGCGGGGGTGGCCGCCGGTGTCGACCTGTGTCTGCACATCGTCCGCCGCGACCACGGCAGTCATGTGGCCAACGAGGTCGCCCGCTCCTGTGTCGTACCCCCATGGCGGGAGGGCGGTCAGGCGCAGTACATCCGGCGTCCCGTCCCCGAACCGGCCACCGGCAGCACCGCGGCCACCCGGGCGTGGGCCGCGCGGCGGCTGTCGGAACCGCTCGCGGTGGCCGGGCTGGCCGCGCACGCCAATATGAGCGTGCGCACCTTCAGCCGCCGCTTCCGCGATGAGGTCGGCACGACACCCGGTCAGTGGCTCACCCGGCAACGCGTGGACCTTGCGCGCCACTTCCTGGAGACCACCGACTGGCCTGTCGACCTCGTCGCCCGGCGGTCCGGACTCGGCACCGGCGCCTCCCTGCGGCAGCGGCTCCACGCCGCCATCGGTGTGAGCCCGCAGACGTACCGCCGGACCTTCCGGTCCGGTGCGGGGGGATGAGTACGCGTACTCATGTGCCGCGGGGTGTGTGGTGGTGTGCTCGGATCATGGCGGAACGAAGCGGTATGGGGTGTCTTGCCCTCGCTCTCGCGTTTTACGAGTTGGTGGCCTTGGCCGCGATCTCCCTCAATTGGTGGTTCGGCTCCTGGGATCCCGAGGACGTCGGGGACCCGGCCGGGCCCTATGTCCTGAAGGTGGCGGTGCTGGCGGCCATCGCCGTCGTGGCGGGGGCGATGGCCGCCAGGGCGGGGCACGTGGCGATCGTCTGGAGCCAGGTGGTGATCGTCCTGTTCTTGGGCGCGGTCATGCTGGCGGCACAGAGGGAAGGCGCTGACCGCGAGAACGAACGGCGGTTGCAGGTGTGTCGTCAGGACCACTACGCGAAGGGTTGTGAGGGCCTGTCAGGCTAGGAAGGACGTGGTGGTGGACAGGAAACGGAACGGGTCGTCCAGCCACGGGAAGTGGGCCGTGGCGGGCTGGGTCGTGAGGTGCGGGGTGGGGAAGAGGTCGGCCAGAGCCGCCACGGAGGCGGGCGGGGAGTTGAGGTCGTACTCCCCGGCGAGGAGCAGTACCGGCTGGTGGAAGCCGGTGAGGGCGGTGCGGGTGGTGTCGGGGGAGAAGGCACCTTCGGAGCCGTAGACGGCGGCGGCCTCGTCGTTGCGCTGCGTGGCCTCGGCGGCTTGGTGGGCCTGGGCGGTGGCGTCCCAGTGGCCGTACCGGAACGGGGCGATGGCCTGCCAGGAGTCGGCGGTGGCCTTTCCGGAGGTGATCGCCTCCAGGGCGGCGAACGCCGTCGGGAACCAGGGTTCGTCCTGGCGGAGGAGGGCCGTTTCACGGCGGATCTCGGGTGTGATGGTGATGCCGAGTGCCATGGGGCTCGGGGTGATCAGGGCCAGTTTGCGGACGCGGTCCGGATGGTGTTCCGCGTAGCGGATGGCCAGGTTGGTGCCGGCGGAGTGGGCGAGCAGATCGACGTGGTCGAGGCCGAGGTGGGCGCGGAGGGCTTCGACGTCCGGGACGAGGCGGTCGCAGCGGTAGGTGGCGGGGTCGTGCGGGGTGGCCGAACGGCCCGTACCGCGGAGGTGCGGTGTGATCAGCCGGTGGTGGGCGGAGAGACCGCCGAGGTCGCCCAGGTAGGCCGGGTCCTGCATCGGACCGCCGGGGAGGACGATCAGCGGGGGCCCGTCGCCCAGGATGTCGTAGGCGAGTTCGGTGCCGTCGGGCGCGGAGAAGGCAGGCATGGGCGGGGCCTTTCGGGACGGAGGTCGGCAGGTACGTAGCCGTATGGACTGCCGGGATGGGTACGCATGGGGCCGGGGCACGCGCGGCAGAGCCGGTGGGAGGCGTGGCGGAGCCCGACGCCCCACGGGCCCGGCCGTATCGCCATCGGCCGGAGGTTGATGGCTGGTGATGTGCCGAGGATGTACCGGCTGATCCGAGGCGGTCAGTAGCGCCGCTCCCACCACCCGGGGATGTCGGGTGGCGGTCCGTATGTGGTGGTCAGCACTCTGCCGTCCACCGGCTCCACCACGGCGGCGAGTTCGCGCCGGGCTCGGCGGGAGAGGGCGCCCAGGACACGTTCCAGACCGGGGCGGCCCTCGGGGTCCGGCTCACAGCACGGACACGGCGGATCGGGGGTGCCGGGTCCGGCCCGGCGGGTCACCTGTGCCGCCTGCTGTCTCCACGACGCCAGGTCCCGGGCGACCACGCCGGGTTTGCCACGGGCCCGCTCCAGGCGGTGGATCTCGCCGAGTGTCGCCGCGGAGACCCCGTCGACGACCGAGTAGCGCGGGGGGTGCGGATGGCGGGGGTGGTGACTGAGGGCGGCCCGTACCGCTGCCGGCGGCCTACGCGGCATGGCTCCCGGGCTGGTTCGCTGGGCGGGACGTCGTGCGGAACATAGGCGCAGGGTGGCACAGCAGGGGCCGTTCGGCCACCGCAATTCCGGCGGGGCCGGGGTAGAAAGGGCCTATGCCGACGAGTTCGCCCGTTCCTGAGTCCGATATCGAGGCCATGGTGCACGCCTTGTTGATCGCCTCCCGGCTGCTGGTCGCGGTGTCGGCGCGGTCGTTGGCGGCGGTGGAGGAGACGCTGACCCTGCCGCAGTTCCGGATGCTGGTGGCGCTGGAGAACCGTGGACCGCTCAGCCTGTCCCGGCTGGCCGAGGAACTGGGGGTGCAGCCCTCCACGGCGATGCGGATGATCGACCGGCTGGCGGCGGCCGGGGTGGTGGCCCGCGGGGCCTCGGAGGTGGACCGGCGGACCAGCGTGATCTCGCTGACGGATACCGGGCGGCGCACGGTGGAGGAGGTCACCGAGCGGCGTAAGGGCGAGCTCACGGGCATCGTGGCAGCGATGCCCGCGGGGCAGCGGCGCGGTCTGATCGAGGCGTTGCAAGCCTTCACGGAGGCCGGCGGTGAGCCCTCGGGCGAGCCCTCCGGCGGGCGGGGGGAGCGGCGAAGAGTCGCCGGTTGGTGAACGTGGTGCGGGGCCCTCGCGGCAACGGGCCTCGCGGCCATGCCGGCGCGGGCCGCGGGCCGTCGCGAACATACCGCGGGTGGTGCGGGGGTGCGGTCGCGGTATTCCGTGCGGCAGGGGTCGTCGCCAGGGCGTGTCCGCGACGTCGCGTTGGATCGGCCCGCGGTTTCAAAGGGGGCACCTCCCGGCGGTAGCCGGGGGAGCGTGCGCTCGCACGGTGGCAGGGGCACCCCCGCGAGGACGCCCCCGACAACGCGGCGACGTCGCGGGCCAGGCGTCGCGAGCCAGGCGGGACCGTGCGGACCTGCCCTGGGGCACGTTCGCCGCTGACGTCATACGCGGTGTCGCGTTGTCGTGACGGTCCCGTGGGGCGCGGCCACAACACCCCGCCGTGAGCGTCCCGTCGCCACGCACCGTGCCGCGCGGGCCGGGATTTTAAGGCACAAGCGCCGCCTGTGGGCGCATCTTGAGCGCAGATGACGAAGACCGGCTTTTGCTGAGTGCAAAGATCTGTGCCTGCCGTACCTCAGTCGTACCGCTGATCCCCGCAGCACGGCCACGGCTCTCCCGACGGGCCGTTGCGCCCCCAGGAGGCATGATGAATCACGCCCGGAACGCGCGACACCACGGCTCCGCCTTTCCCCGCAGCCGGATCCTGGCCGCCGTGGTCGCCATGGTGGCGATCGTCGCCGGGGTGGCCGTGTGGATCTCGAAGAGTGACAGCGAGGAGGGTTCGGTGGCGGGGACCGTGCCGTCCGCGCAGGACGCCGGAACGGCCGCCGCCTCCGGGTCCGGGGCGCTGACCGAACTGGACAAGACGTTCCTGGTCAAGGTCCGGCAGGCCGGGCTGTGGGAGATCCCCGCCGGGCGGATGGCCCAGAGTCAGGCCGCGGGTGAGGCCATCAAGCGGGCCGGGATGCACCTGCTGGACGGACACAGCAAGCTGGATCAGCTCACCCGTGAGACCGCCAAGACCCTCAATGTGCCGCTGCCCGACGAGGCCAGTGCCGAACAGCAGGCCTGGGTGCAGCAGTTGAAGGAGGCCGACGGCGAGAAGTTCGACCAGCTCTTCGTGGACCTGCTGCGTGCCTCGCACGGCAAGATCTTCATCGTCATCGCCCAGGTCCGCGCCGCCACCAAGAACTCCCTGATCCGGCGGCTGGCCACGCAGACCAACGCCACGGTGAACGACCATATGGAGGTGCTGGAGGACACCGGTCTGGTGACGGACGCCGTGCTCGATGACGTCGCCTCCACCGTTCCCAAGTCCAAGTGACCGCGGAACCGCTGCCGGTCACCCGGTTCACCAGGTGACCGGCAGCGCCTCCAGCGGGCGCACCACCACGTTCTGCTGGTAGCGCAGTGCGGACGGCTCGACCGCCAGCCGCACCTCGGGGAAGCGCTCGAAGAGCCGTCGGGCGCCGATCTCGGTGATGATCTTCGCCAGATGGGCCCCGGAGCAGTAGTGGATGCCGAAGCCGAAGCTCAGATGGGCCGGTTTGGCGCGGTCCAGGTCGAGGTCGTCGGGGTGGTCGGGGAACTGGCCGCGGTCGCGGTTGGTGGACATCACCGAGATGATGACGACCTCGCCGGCCGGGATGGTGACGCCGCCGAGTTCCACGGGGCCCGTGGTCACGCGCTGGAGGGCGTTGCTGATCGGGCTGACGTAGCGGATCAGTTCGTCCATCGCGGCGCCCCAGCGGCCCGGTTCGGCGAGCAGCCGCTCCCGTTCCCCGGGGTGGGTGAGCAGGGCGGCGATGACCCCGCCGACAAGACTCGCTGTGGTGTCGTTGCCGCCGGTCATCAGGGCGAAGCCGGTGGAGAGGATCTCGGTGGGGGTCAGCCGCCGCTCGGCGTCGGCGTGGATGAGGGAGGACAGCAGGTCCTCGCCCGGTTCCCGCTCCTTCGCCGCGATGAGCGAGGACATATACGCCGACAGGTCCTGGATGTTGCGGTCCAGGACCCCCGAGGTGTCGGTCGGGGAGAACGTCCGCAGCGCCTGGGACCAGCGCAGGAAGTCCGGCCAGGCGTCGGCGGGGACGCCCATCAGCTCGGCGATGACGATGACGGGCAGCGGGTCGGCGTAGCCCGCGATCAGGTCGGGGCGGGCACGGGCGGCCAGCCGGTCGAGGAGTTGGTCCGCGATCTCCACGATCCGCGGTCGCAGCGCCTCGGCGCGGCGCGGGGTGAAGGCGAAGCTGATGGCCTTGCGCAGCGGGGTGTGGCGCGGCGGTTCGAGGTTGGCCAGGTGGTTGGCCTCCTCGGGGGGAGGGGTGAGGGTGCGCCCTGAGCGGCGGGACATCAACTGGTAGTGAACGTGGATGTCGCGGCTGAGGCGGGGGTCGGCGAGCGCGGCCCGCGCGTCGTCGTAGCGGGTCACCACCCAGGCGCGGCCGCCGTCGGGGAGGGCGATCTCGCAGACCGGGCGTTCCTCACGGACGTGTTCCAGTACCGGATAGGGATTCTGGGTGAACTCGTTGGTGAGCATCCAGTATTTGGAGAGTGTCCGTGTGGCGGCCATGCCGTCCCCCTCGACTGTCCGGTAGGCGCTGTCCGGTCGGCGCTCCTGCTCCCCGGACCCTAGGTCCGGCCTCCGGTCCGCACAGGTGTGATGCAAAGACTTCGAAGCGCACCCCTGGCGTCAACTCCGCCCCGATCTCTGCCATTCGGCAGAGGTGGCCGCCCCCGGGCCCGTCCTAGTCTCGGCTCGACAGCGTAAGCACCGCCCGGCACAGGGAGAGTGAGCCGCGTGAGCGCGACGATTTCGACGGATACGGAACTGGCCGCCCGAGCGGTGAACGTCCACAAGACCTATGGCACGGGCGATGCGCAAGTCGCCGCCCTGCGAGGGGTGGATGTGGAACTGCGCCGGGGTCAATTCACCGCGATCATGGGACCCTCGGGTTCCGGCAAGTCGACCTTGATGCACTGCATCGCCGGTCTCGACTCGGTGACCGAAGGCGATGTGTACATCGCCGACATGAAGGTCAACGGAATGAGCGACAAGGAGTTGACCCGCCTTCGCAGAGAGCGCATCGGATTTATTTTCCAGCAATTCAATTTGCTGCCGATGCTGACCGCGGAGGAGAACATCCTGCTGCCGCTCGCCATCGCGAAACGGAAGCCGTCGCCGGAGTGGCTCCAACGGGTGATCGACACGGTGGGGCTCAGCGAACGGCTGGGGCATCTGCCGTCGGAGCTGTCCGGTGGCCAACAGCAGCGGGTGGCGTGCGCGCGGGCGCTGGTGTCCCAGCCCGAGGTGATCTTCGCGGATGAGCCGACCGGCAATCTGGACTCACGGGCCGGGGCCGAGGTGCTGCGTTTCCTGCGGGACTCGGTGCGGGCGCTGGGCCAGACGATCGTGATGGTCACCCATGACCCCAACGCCGCCTCCTACGCGGACCGGGTGGTCTTCTTCGCCGACGGCCAGGTCGTCGGCGAGATCACCGAACCGACCGCCGAGACCGTGCTCGACATGATGAAGAAGATCGACACGCTGGAGAAGGTGGCCTGATGTTCAAGGCGACTCTCAAGAGCGTGCTCTCGCGCAAGCTCAGACTGCTGCTGTCGGGGCTCGCGGTGGTGCTGGGCGTCACCTTCGTCTCCGGCGCCTTCGTCCTCCAGGACACCCTGGGCCGTTCGTTCGACGCCCAGTTCGCGGGCGCGTACGACGACATCGATCTCCAGGTCGCCGCGAAACCGCGGGTCGACGCCGGGGTCGGCGACGCGGCCAGTGCGCCGGTGGGGCTGGACCGGGCGACGGTGCGCGAGGTCGCGGACGTCTCCGGGGTCGGCAAGGCCGCCGGGGAGGTACGGGTCGAGGGCGCGCGGGCGCTCGGCGCGGACGGCAAGGTGGTCCCGTCCACCGGCGGCCCCCGGTACGGCAGGAGCTGGACCGGGGAGACCTCGCTGCTGAAGCTGCGCGAGGGGCACGCCCCCGTGAAGCCGGGCGAGGTGGCGATCAACGCGGGGCTCGCCGAGAAGGGCCACTTCGCGGTCGGCGACACCATCGCGGTGCTGACCGGGGAGCCGAAGCGGACGTTCACCGTCGCGGGTGTCTTCGGGTACTCCGGTGACCGGGACTCCATCGGCGGTGAGCAGACGGTCGCGTTCACCGAACCGGTGGCGCAGAAGCTGATGCTGGGCGGGAGCGGTGAGTACTCGGCCGTCACCGTGACCCTCGACTCCGGCGCCGGCGCCGCCTCCGTGCAGAGCGCGCTGAAGAAGGAACTGGGCGCCGGTTTCGAGGTGCGCACCGGTGAGGAGCTGTCGAAGGAGTCGGCCGACCGCTCGCGGGACGTCCTGGACCTGGTCACCCAGGTGCTGCTGGGTTTCGCCGCCGTGGCCGTGCTGGTGGGCGTCTTCCTGATCATCAACACCTTCTCCATCATCATCGCCCAGCGGATGCGGGAGCTGGCGCTGCTGCGGGCGCTGGGCGCCAGCCGCCGCCAGATGATCGGCTCGGTGCTGCTGGAGTCGATGCTCATCGGGCTGGTCGCGGCGGGCGTCGGCCTCGGGCTCGGGGTCGGCCTCGGGGCGCTGGGCGCCTCGCTGCTGGCGGACACCATGGCGGGTCTGGAGGTCGCCGATCTCGCGGTGCCCGCGAGCGCGGTGATCGTATCGCTGGTGGTGGGCGTCGGGGTGACGATGCTGGCCGCGCTGTTCCCGGCGCTGCGCGCCGCGAAGGTGCCGCCGATCGCGGTGATCCGCGCCGCCGCGGCCCCGGACCGCAGGCACCGCAAGCAGACCTGGACCGGTTCGATCCTGCTGGTGCTGGGCGCGGGGCTGCTGCTCACCGGGCTGATGGGCTCGGGCGACGCGGCGGTCTCCGCCGTTCTGCCCGGGGTGCTGCTGGCCTTCATCGGGGTCGCGCTGCTCACGCCGCTGATCAGCAGACCCGCGGTGTGGCTGCTGGGCGGGATGTTCTCCCGTTCGCTCCCGGGCCAGCTCGGACGGCGCAACTCGGCCCGTAATCCGCGGCGGACCGCGATCACCGCCTCGGCCCTGATGATCGGCGTCGCGCTGGTCACCACGCTCAGTACGGTGGCCGCGTCGGCGAAGGACAGCGTCAACAACGAGATCTCCGGCAAGCTGAAGGCCGAACTGGTCGCCATGGGCGACACCGGGGCGGGTATGTCTGCCTCCATCGACCCGGCGGCGCTGCGCGCGGTGCGCGGGATCGACGGGGTGGACGCGGCGGCGGGCGCCTCGTTCGACACCGCGAAGGTCGGCGGCGCCACCCAGACCGTCTCCTCGTGGGAGGACTGGAAGGCGGCGCGCGGGCTGCTGAGCCTGCGGGCCGAGACCGGGTCGATCGGTGAACTCGCCCCCGGTTCGGTGCTGATGAACAAGAACACCGCGAAGGACCGCGGGGTGAAGGTCGGTGACAAGGTCACCGTCCAGCTCCAGCGCGGGGAGCGGCGCAGCTACCGGCTGGCGGGCACCTTCGCGGAGATGGCGCTGGCCAACAGTGTGGTGGTGCCCTGGGCCGACGCCACGAAGGGCTTCCGCTACGCCCAGCCGTCGCAGGCGTACATCAAGCTGGCGCCGGGTGCCTCGGCCGACTCGGTGCAGCCGCGGGTGGAGAAGGCGCTGCGGGACAGCCCCGAGGTGACGGTGCAGTCCAAGGAGCAGGTCGCGCAGAAGTTCAACGACGGCTTCGACATGATGCTCAACGTGGTGCAGGCGCTCCTCGCGGTCGCGATGATCATCGCGGTGCTGGGCATCGTCAACACCCTGGCGCTGTCGGTGATGGAGCGGACGAAGGAGCTGGGCGCGCTGCGCGCCATCGGGCTCGGCCGGGGGCAGACCATCCGCATGATCATGACGGAGTCGGTGGTCATCTCGCTCTTCGGCGCGGTGCTCGGCGTACTGGTCGGCTCCGGACTCGGTCTGGCGGTGGCCCGCTCGATGAAGTCCCAGGGCGTGAGCAGTCTGTCGCTTCCCTGGGCGCTGATGGCGGTCTATCTGGCGGGTGCCGCGCTGATCGGAATGCTGGCCTCGCTGGGACCGGCCCGGCGAGGGGCCCGGCTGAATGTGCTGAGGGCGGTCACCCAGGAGTGAGACTCCGGCGGTGACGAACCGTGCGTTCCGCTCTTCCGGAACGTGTCGCGGAAACACCGAAAAGACTCCCGCGGTGCCTCGAAAATTCCCCCGACGAGGCACCGCGGGGCGGTCCTACCCATAGTGCGGCGCACCGCATTGCAGCTTCCTGCACCGGCTGTTGCCATGCGAGATCAGTTACGTTGATATGGGTGGGACAGATCGGATGACCGGTGCTGTGGAACCGGTTCTCGGCAGCCCAGAAGGCAGCCGAATCGGACAGGGGGCAAAATGCACGAGCGGGAGTTTCGCGCCTTCGTCTCTATAGCGGAGATAGGCCGTATGGATCAGGCGGCGAAGGTCCTCGGTTATTCACAGCCCGCCATCAGCTATCAGATCAAGTGCCTGGAACAAATGCTCGGTACAAAGCTCTTCACTCGCGATTCCACCGGCGCCCAGCTCACCCGCGAAGGGCGCATGATCCTGCCGTCGGCCCGTGCCGTACTGGCTCTTATCGACAGCATGAAAGGCGTCTGCGCCGCCTGACTCCTCCTGGCACGCCTTAGGGCCCGGGTCCCCCGCACAACGGGGGCCGGGCCCTTGTCCGTTGGCGGGGGTGATCCCGGGGTCCTGCGAGGGGAAGCCGATCCGGCGCCGTCTGTCCACAGGGTGTGGATGGCAGGAAGGTGCAGCGAACACAACCGACGGTTAAGTCGGCGGGCGGTCAGCCGACGCGGTCGCTGTCCCAGACCCAGGCGGCGATCCCGACCCGGTTCCGGACGTCCAACTTCCGCTGGACGTTGGCGATATGGGTCTTGACCGTGCCGGCCGAGATGAACAGCTCGCCCGCGATCTCGGCGTTGGTCATCCCCTGGGCGACCAGCCCCGCGATCTCCACCTCGCGTTCGGTCAGCGCCTCGAGCGGCTGCTTGGCCCGTGGCTTCTCCGGCTCCTGGAACTGGCGCAGCAGACGGACCGTCACCGAAGGGCTGATCATGGCGTCCCCGGCCATCGCCGCCCGGATCGCCTCCACCAGCAGGGTGGGTCCTGAGCGCTTGAGGAGGAAGCCGCAGGCGCCGTTGCGCAGCGCGGTGTGGACGTACTCGTCCAGGTCGAAGGTGGTCACCACGATCACCTTGATTGGGTCCTCGACCCCGGGGCCGGTGAGCAGCCGGGTGACCTCGAGCCCGTTCATCCGCGGCATCCGGATGTCGGCGAGCACCACGTCCGGCCGTAGTTTGCGGGCGAGTTCGACGGCCTCCAGACCGTCCCCGGCCTCCCCCACGACCTCCATGTCCGGTTGTGAGTCGATGATCAGCCGGAAGCCGATCCGGACGGTGTCCTGGTCATCGGCCAGCAGGATACGGGTGGTCACGACACTCACCGTAGCCGGAAGAGCACACTCTCCGCACCGGGACGGTCCGCGGGCCCGTATCGAAAGTTTCGTTAAGGGCTTTGGGGCCGTGGAGGCGGTTGGGAGCATGCCGCCAGGCGGTGTCGCGGGCCCGAGGTGACTCCTATGACACGGCCGGACCCCCCTCTCGACGCCGTGCGGCCCCGTGCGGTGCTTTTCAGGTTGGAGTGGTGACTGAGCATGGCTCGCACCAGAACACTCAGAGTGGCGGCGGCATGTGCGGTGTCCGTGACCGCTTCCGTGGCGATGATCGCGAGCGGCACCCTGGCCTCGGCGGCCCCGGACTGGCTGGGCCGCGCCGCACACGGGTCCCCCTCGGACGTGGCCCTGATGGCGGCGGAGGCCGGGGACCCGGTGCGGCCGGCCTGGCCCGCCGGGACGTTCGACAACAGCGGCGCTCCGGGCGGGAAGTCGGATGGGCGGGGCGCCACCGCGGCGCCGAAACCCGCCGCGCCCGCCGACGGGGTGACCACGGCCGCCCGCCGTCCGGTGCTCAGCGCCGCACGCGTCTCCGGCGGCGCCGCCTACGAGTTCGTGATCGGCACCGGTGACTCCCCGCGCACCGGGCAGACCGTCTCCTCCGGCTGGCTGCGGACCCCGCGCTGGACGGTGCCGGACGGCCTGCTCAAGGACGGGGAGCGGTACCGCTGGACGGTACGGGCCAGGGACCGCGCGGGTGACACGGTGACCGCCGACGCCCCGGCTCGCTCCCTGGCGGTGGACCTGCGGCTCGGCGCACAGGCGGCCGACGGGCCGGTGCCCGCCGACACCCTCGGCCCGGTGTCGGTGAACCTGGCCAACGGCAACGCCACAGCCTCCGTGGCCACTCCGCAGGCCGCCACCCCGGCTGGGCCGCTGGGCGCCACCTTCACCTATGACTCGCTGGCCACCGCCGAGACGGGACTCACCGGCAGGTACTACACCGGCACCTCCGGCAGCGGTATCGGCGGCAAGGAGGACCCGGCGGCCGTGCGGACCGACACCCAGCCCTCGTTCGGCTGGGGCGGCGACCGGGCGCCGTGGCCGCAGGCCGCGTCCGGCGACCGGTTCCGGGCGCGCTGGACCGGGCAGTTGCGCGTGCCCGATTCGGGCGGCTACCGCCTGGGCGGCGTCTACGACGGCGGGGTGCGGATCTGGCTGGACGGCAGACCGGTCGTGGACGACTGGACGGGCGAGAAGGGCGGACCGGCACCGCGGTTCGGGGCGGTCCGCCAGTTGAAGGCCGGTCACACCTACCGGGTCCGGATGGAGTACCAACGGCCCGCGAAGGGCGGCCAGGTGGCCCTGTGGGCCGAGCGGTCCGGCAAGGGCGCTCTGCCGGTGCCCTCGTCGTGGCTGTCGCCCGACGGCGCCGTACTGCCGCCCGGCTGGAGCGTGACCCCGGCCGCCACGGGTGCGCAGGGCGCAAGCGCGCTCAAGGAGGGCACCGGGGACGGTGCGCTCCCGCTGGGCGCGGACGCCGGCGCGCCGGGCGCGGGTACGACGACATCGGCGGGCGCGCCGGGGGCTGTCAACGGTGTTGCGGACCCGCTGAGCCAGGGCGCCACCGCCTCCGGAGGGTCCGCGCCGCTCGCCGCACCGAAGGGCAAGCGCAAGACCAAGGGCACTGGCGACACCGCCCGGCGTACGGCGGCGAAGGCGGCCGAGGACGCGGGGCTGACGTTCGCCTACGCGGGCGATGAGACCTGTGCCGACGACCACGCCCCGCAAGGCTTCGTCTGCGCCGTCACCGTACCGGGCGTGGGCACCACCCAGCTCCGCTACGCGGCCGGGAAGCTGGCCCGCATCGTCAACCCCGGTGAGGAGACCACCGACTTCGGCTACACCGCCGACCACCGGCTCACCGATGTCCGCACCCCGCTGGTGATGGACTGGATCGCGGCCGATCCGGACCGCCGCGACCACACCACCGCCAACTACCGCCTCGGCTACGCCGATACGGCCCGGCAGGCCACACGGCTGGAGGGCCCCGAGCCCACCGGCTCCGCGGACGGCGGATCCGACCGCCCCGAGCGCACCTACCGCTACGGCTCCGGCTCCACCCGGATCGAGGTGGCCGGGCTGCGAGGAGTCCGCACGGTGGCGTACGACCCCGCGGGCCTGGTCAGCGCCGACACCGATGCCACGGGCCGTACCGTGCGCACCACCTGGACCGCGGACGGCGGCCCCGCCACCCGGCTCGACGCCGCCGGGCGGCTGACCACCACGGTGCACGACGAGGCGGGCCGTCCCGTCGGCACCTTCGGCCCCGGCCCGCGGAAGTGCTTCGCCGACGACGGGCGGCTGGTGACCCCGGCCCCGGACGGCTGCGCGAAGGTGCCGTCGGAGACCACGACGTACGGCGCCGCCGGCATGACCACCGTCACCGCGGGCTCCGACGGAGTGCCGGACCGGACGGTGGAGACCCAGCTCAACGAGATGGGCATACCGGTGGCGACCGTCACCGACCCCAAGGGGCTGAAGCTCAGGACCGGCTACTCCTACGACGAGATGTTCCGGCCCACCGCCAAGGTGATGCCCAGCGGTGCGCGGCAGACGTACACGTACTACGGCGCGGACGAGAAGGCCGACAACCCGTGCACCGACGGGGACGATCCGCTGCCGCAGGCGGGGCTGCCGAAGGCCGTCACCTCGGCGGCACCGGCCGAGGGCGGACCGCGGGCCGAGAAGTTCGTCTACAACACCCGTGGGCTGCCGGTCGCGGTGAACTTCGGCGGGCCGAAGTGGGCCTGTGTGGACTACGGGAAGCGCGGCCAGATCCTGGCCATGCACGTGCCCGGCAATGACGACGCCCCGGCGCGCACCATCACCTACGACACCGCGTACGGCGGGGACCCGCTGACCACCAGGGCGTCCGAGCCCGGGGGCGATCTGGTGTACACGGTCGATCTGCTCGGGCGGACCGTGCGGCTCACCGATGTCCAGGGCGTCCGTACCGACACCCGCTACGACCGGGCCGGACGGATGGTGCGCGAGACCTCCACCCCGCCCGGCGACCGCGCGCAGGTGAAGACGGTGCGGTACGACGACGCGGGCCGGGAGACCGGTGTCGCGCTGGACGGCCGGACCCTGGCCACGGTCGCGCTGGACGAGGGCGGCCGGATAGCGAAGGTGTCGTACGGCAACGGCTCGGAGCTGGCGGTGCGCCGGGACGCCGCGGGCCGGATCACCGCCAAGGACTGGACCATGGCCGACGGCCGCGAGCTGCCGAGCACGGTGAGCCGCGCCCGCTCGGGTGTGGTGACCGATGAGTCCACCGCGGGCGGGGGCGGCCGGAAGGGCGGGCCCGACTACCGCTACGACGCGGCGGGCCGGCTGGTGGATGCCTGGGTGACCGGACATCACTACGGCTACGACTTCGCCACCGCGCCCACGGGCTGCCCCGACGGCACCGCGAAGGGCGCCGGGGACAACGGCAACCGGCTGCGGCTGACCGACCGCACGGCGGACGGCACCACGGAGACCGGCTACTGCTACGACGCAGCCGACCGGCTGCTCGCCACCACCGGCGACACCCCGGTGAGCGGGGTGACCTACGCGCCCAACGGCCATATGACCGGCTACCGGCAGGGCGGCGCCACGGTGGCGCAGCGCCACGACGCGGCCGAGCGCTACCTGGGGACGAAGCTCACGGGCAAGGACCCGGCCGAGGTGGTCTACGCGTCGGACACCGCCGACCATCTGGTCCGGCGGAGCTCGACCGGCGCCGGTGACACCGGACAGCTCTACGGACACACCTCGCTGACCGACCCGGACATCGACTTCGTGCTCCGCGCCGACCAGCGGGTGCTGGCCCGGGTGGTGGCCCTGCCCGGCGGGGTGGTGCAGGTGCGCAAGGGTGCCGTGGACGGGGCCCGCACGAGCTGGAGCTATCCGACCGTGCGCGGCGATGTGTTCGCCGTCGCCGGGGACGACGGACACCAGCGGGGCGGGGTGTACCGCTACGGCCCGTACGGCGAACCGCTCACCGCCGACGGCACGGTGGACCCCGACCACGTCCCGGACAACCTGCCGGGTGACTACGACTACGGCTGGCTCGGCCGGTACCAGCGCGGGACCGAGCACGCGGGCGGGCAGTACGCCACGGTGCTGGACACCCGGCTGCTGAACAACGCGCTCGGACGGTTCACCCAGCCGGTCTCCGGCGGACCGTTCCTGAACGCCTACGAGTACGCGGCCGGCGATCCGGTCGACCACGTGAGCATCGACGGCTTCAGCCTGGAGGTGGAGAAGGAATGACGGAGAAGTATTTCGAGGACGCCGACGTCGACCTGCTGGAACACCACGGCACCCGACTGGTCCGGGTCACCCCGCGGCACGGGGGTGACGGACCGGGGTGGATCGCCGCCAACCTGGATGGGCTGCGGGCGGCGATGCTGGACCACGCCGCGGTGATGGTGAAGAACCTGGGCCTGGGCGAACAGGACGAACTCGCGGGGCTCGCCGAGCTGATCGGCGGCCGGACGCTGGAGTACAACGAGCGCTCCACCCCGCGCAGCCGGGTCAAGGGCAATGTCTACACCTCGACCGAGTACCCGGCCGACCAGTCCATTCCGCAGCACAACGAGAGCGCGTACTCCCACAACTGGCCGCACAACCTCTTCCTGTACTGCGCCAAGGCGGCGGCCACCGGCGGGGAGACACCGGTGGCGGACAGCGGCGCGGTGCTGGACCGGCTGCCCGGGGAGCTGGTGGCGCGGTTCGAGGAGCACGGGGTGCTCTACACCCGCACCTACCGCACCGGGATGGGGCTGTCCTGGCAGGAGGGGTTCCAGACCGACGACCGGGCGCAGGTGGACCGCTACTGCGCCGAGCACGGCATCGAGGCGGAGTGGGACGGCGAGGTGCTGCGCACCCGGCAGCGCCGTCCGGCGGTGGTGGAACACCCCCTCACCGGGCGCCGGGTGTGGTTCAACCAGGCGCATCTGTTCCATGTCCACGCGCTGCCGGAGGCGGTCCGCGAGGGGCTGCTGGAGATCTGCGGCGAGGACGGGCTGCCGCGCAACGCCTATGTGGGCGACGGCACGCCGATCACCGCGGAGGAACTGGCCGTGATCCTGGACGCGTACACCGCCACGACCCTGGCCGAGCGGTGGGAGGACGGTGATCTGATCATGATCGACAACATCCTCACCACGCATGGGCGCCGTCCGTTCACCGGGGACCGCAAGGTGCTGGTGTCGATGACCCGGCGCGAGGGGTAGGCGCGGGATGTCCGGTCAGCCGCACGACGCCGTCGCCACCCTCGACGGGCCGGAACTCACGGGCCCCGGCCCAGGCCCCGGCCCCGCTCCCGGCGAGGTCGACCTCACCGATCCGCAGACCTTCCTGGACCGTGAACTGGTGCCGATGTGGCGCCGGTTCCGGCAGGAGAGCCCGGTCCACTGGCATCCCACCGAGGGGCTGATGCCCGGCTTCTGGGTGCTCTCCCGCCACCGGGACGTGATGGCGGTCTACCGTGACAACCGCGCCTTCACCTCGGAGCAGGGCAACGTCCTCACCACCCTGCTCCAGGGCGGTGACTCCGCGAGCGGCAAGATGCTCGCGGTCACCGACGGGGTCCGCCACCGCGAGATCCGCAACCTGCTGCTCAAGGCGTTCGCGCCCCGGGTGCTGGAGCGGGTGGTGGCGGGTGTGCGGCGGCGCACCGAGCGGCTGGTGCGCACCGCCGTCGAACGTGGCGCGTGCGACTTCGCCCAGGACGTGGCCGAGCACATCCCGATGGCCACCATCGCCGATCTGCTCGGGGTCCCGGAGTCCGACCGGGGCTATCTGCTCAGCCTCACCAAACAGGCGCTGAGCGCGGAGGAGGCGGGGCAGAGCGTCCAGGACTCACTGGTGGCCCGCAACGAACTGCTGCTGTACTTCGCCGAACTGGCCGAGGAGCGGCGCGAGGAGCCCACCGGGGACGTGATCAGCGTCCTGGCCACGGCGGCGGTCGACGGTGAACCGCTCACCGAGGAGGAGATCGTCTTCAACTGCTACAGCCTGATCCTGGGCGGTGACGAGACCAGCAGGCTGTCGATGATCTGCGGGATGCGGGAGCTGATCGGGCACCCGGCGCAGTGGCGGCGGCTGCGCGACGGTGAGGTCTCCGTGGACAGCGCCGTGGAGGAGGTGCTGCGCTGGGTCACCCCGGCCATGCACTTCGGACGACGGGCGGTGGTGGACACCGAGGTCGGCGGTCAGCGGATCAGGGCGGGGGACATCGCCACCCTGTGGAACACCTCGGCCAATTACGACGAGGAGGTGTTCACCGCACCCGAGGTATTCGATCTGGGCCGCACGCCCAACAAGCATGTGTCGTTCGGATACGGTCCGCACTTCTGTCTCGGCGCTTATCTGGGGCGTGCGGAAATCCATGCGATGCTCACCGCGCTGCGCTCATTCGTGGCGGCCGCGGAGTTGACGGGACCGGGCCGGCCGATCCACTCCAACTTCCTGCACGGCTACAGCAGCCTGCCGGTGGCGCTGACCCCGGCCACCGGCTGAACCACCGCCTTCTGGCGCCGTAGGAATGCCCTGGCCACGCTGGTGGCCGGGGCATTCGTCCATGCCGGGGGAGCCGGGCGACGGTAGCGGTCCGGCCCGCCGCCGGTACAGCGCGATACGCATTCTTCGATATGCGTTTCTCGGCGATTTCAAGTTTTTCATGAGCCCGTGGGGCCGTTCCCGAAGCTCCGTAGGGTTGGGCCCGATCGATGAGCCTACCCAATCGAGGTGAATGGCAATGGCCGATCAGAATGGTCCCCATGTGCCGCTGACGGCCGCCCAGTCCGGAATGTGGCTCGCCCAGCAGGTGAATCCGGACAACCCGATGTACAGCATCGCCGAATGCGTCGAGATCTCCGGTCCGGTCGACACCGCGCTGTTCGAGACCGCGCTGCGGCGCACCGTGGACGAGGCCGACACCCTGCGGCTGCGGTTCGTACCCGGTGACGGGGGACCGCGCCAGATCGTCCAGGAGGCCGTGGACTGGCCGTTGCACACGCTCGACGTCAGTGGCGCGGCCGATCCTTCCGCGGAGGCGGAGGAGTGGATGCTCGCGCGGGTGGCGGCCCCGGTGGACCTGTCCGCGGGGCCGCTGTTCACGTTCGGGCTGATCACCCTCGCCGAGGACCGGTACATCTGGTTCAGCCGGGTGCACCACGCCATCGTGGACGGCTACAGCTGGTCGCTGATCGTGGCCCGGGTCGCCGAGGTGTACACCGCGCTGGTGGCCGGGGAGGAGCCGTCGCGCGGCCCCTTCGGCTCGGTGCGCGACCTGGTGGCCCAGGACGTGGCGTACCGGGAGTCCGAACGGTTCGCGCAGGACCGGGAGTTCTGGACCGGACGGCTGGCCGGGCTCGGCGAGCCGGTGAGCCTGGCACCGCGGCCGGACCGGGTGCCCACCGACCATGTACGGCTGGCCGGGGAGGTGCCCGCCAAGACCGCGGAGGGACTGCGGGCGCTGGGCCGGGAGACCGGGGTGAGCTGGCCGGCCGTGACGGTCGCCGCCATCGCCGCGTATCTGCACCGGCTCACCGGCGCCACCGATGTGGTGCTGGGTCTGGCGGTGGCCGCCCGCCCCGGCCAGGCCGCCCGGCGGACCCCCGGCATGGTGTCCAACGCGCTTCCGCTGCGCACCGGGGTCGGCCCGGACACCACGGTGGCCGCGCTGCTGGCCTCCGTCAGCCGTGAACTCCACGAGGTGCTGCGCCACCAGCGCTACCGCTACGAGGACGTGCACCGCGATCTGCGCCGGGTGGGGGCGTGCAAACGGCTGTGGGGCCCGGAGATCAACCTCATCATGTACGGCACCCCGCTGACCTTCGCGGGCCGTCCGTCCACCGTGCGCGGCTTCTCCATCGGCCCGGAGGAGGATCTGTCGCTGGTGGTGGACAACCGGGAGCCGGGCGACGGCTTCCTCATCGACTTCCACGCCAACGCCGATCTGTACGACCACGACGCGGTCGCCGGTCACCGGCAGCGGCTGGTGGACTTCCTGGCCACCCTGGCCGACGCGGACCCCGGCGACACCGTCGGCGCGCTGGACCTGCCGCTGCCCGAGGGCTGGACCGCGCCGGTGGCCGCGCCCGCGCCACCGGCCCCGGAGGCCGCGCGGGCGCCCTACCGTGCCCCGCGCACCCCGCGGGAAGAGGCGCTGTGCGCCCTGGTCGCCGAGGTGCTGAAGACCGAACGCGTCGGTGTGGACGACGACTTCTTCGAACGTGGCGGCCACTCGCTCTCCGCCATCCGGCTGCTCGGCCGGATCCGCGAGACCCTGGGCGCCGAGCTGTCGGTGCGCACCGTCTTCGAGGCGCCGACCGTGGCCCGGCTGGCGACCCGGCTGGAGGGCGCCGACGGGGCGCGGGCCGCTCTGACGCCGATGGCGCGCCCCGTCGAACTGCCGTTGTCCCTCACCCAGCAGCGGCTGTGGTTCATGAACCGGCTCCAAGGCCCCACCGGCGCCTACAACATGGGGCTCGCGCTGCGGCTGTCCGGACGGCTGGACCGGGCCGCGCTGGGCCGTGCGCTGTCCGACGTACTGGCCCGCCACGAAAGCCTGCGCACCGTCTTCCCCGACACCGACGGCCGCCCCCGGCAGCACGTCCTCACCCCCGCCGAGGCGGACGCGCGGGTGGTGCTGACGGCCACCGAGGCCACCGAGGACACGCTGGACGCCACCGTGGCCGCCGTGGTGGCCGAGGGGTTCGACCTGGCGGCCGGGCCGGCGGTGCGGCCCCGGCTGCTGGTGCTCGGCCCCGGGGAGCATGTGCTGCTGGTGGTGCTGCACCACATCGTGGCCGACGGCCTCTCGCTCGCCCCGCTCGCCCGCGACCTGGGCCGGGCGTACACCGCACGGGCGGCGGGGCAGGCGCCCGCGTTCACACCGATGGCCGTGCAGTACCCCGATTACACGCTGTGGCAGCACGGTGTGCTCGGCGACGAGGACGACCCGGACAGCCCGCTGGCCCGCCAGCTCGCCTACTGGACACGCGCCCTGGAGGGGCTGCCGGAGGAGCTGTCGCTGCCGACCGACCGGCCCCGGCCGCCCGTGCTCAGCCAGCGCGGTGACATCGTGCGGTTCGCCATCGGCGCCGGACTGCATGAGCGGCTGGCGGGCTTGGCCCGCGCGCACGGCGCCAGTCTGTTCATGGTCTTCCAGAGCGCGGTGGCCGTGCTGCTCGGCAAACTGGGCGCGGGCGACGACATCCCCCTGGGCAGCGCGGTGGCCGGGCGCACCGATCCGGCGCTGGACGACCTCATCGGCTGTTTCGTGAACACCGTGGTGTTCCGCAACGACCTCAGCGGTGACCCCGCGTTCGGTGAACTCCTGGACCGCAGCCGGGAGATGGCGCTGGCCGCCCACGCCCACCAGGACGTGCCGTTCGAACGGCTGGTGGAGGCGCTCAACCCGGAGCGCTCACTGTCCCGCAATCCGCTGTTCCAGGTGATGATGGATGTGCAGACACCATCCGAGTCCACCCTGGAACTGCCCGGACTGACCGCCACCCCGCAGCAGGTGGACCCCGGAGTCACCAAGATCGACCTGCTGTTCGGCCTGGATGAGCGGGCTGCCGACCGGGGCGCCGCCACCGGGATCGACGGACGGCTGGAGTACGCCACCGACCTGTTCGACCGGGACACCGTCGAGCGGATGGCCGACCGGTTCGTCCGGCTGCTGGAGACGGTGACCGCCGCACCGGATCAGCCGCTCAGCACCGTCGGACTGCTCACCGCCGCCGAACGCGAACAGGTGCTGTACGGCTTCAACCAGGCCCCCGCCGTGGCCCCGCGCGCCCTGCTGCCCGAGCTGTTCCAGGCCCAGGCCGCCCGTACCCCGGACGCGCCCGCCCTGGTCGAGGGCGCGGTCACCTACCGCTACACCGAACTGAACGCGCGGGCCAACCGGCTGGCCCATGAGCTGATCGCGCGCGGCGCCGGACCCGAGCGGCTGGTGGGCGTGGTGCTGCCGCGCTCGGCCGAACTGGTGGTGGCGCTGCTCGCGGTGGTCAAGTCCGGTGCCGCGTACGTCCCGGTGGACCCCGGCTACCCGGCCGAGCGCATCGCCCACATGCTCACCGACGCGGCTCCTGCGCTGGTGCTCACCACCCCGTCCACCGCCGCGGCGGTGGACGGCGGACTGCCGGTGCTGGATGTGTCCCGCACCACGGGGACGGTGGAGCGGGACCCGTGCGACGCCGACCGCCGCGCCCCGCTCACCGCCGACCACCCCGCCTACGTCATCTACACCTCCGGCTCCACCGGCCGCCCCAAGGGCGTGGTGGTGGCACACCGTTCGGTGGCGGTGTACCTGGACTGCGCCCGGGAGCGCTACCCGTCGGTGGCCGAGAGCGCGCTGCTGCACTCACCCGTCTCCTTCGACCTGACCGTCACGGCCCTGTACGCGCCGCTGATCAGCGGCGGCCGGATACGGGTCACCGCGCTGGAGGGTCCCGGCGACGGCGCGCCCCGGCCCGGTTTCCTCAAGGCCACCCCGTCCCACCTCGGACTGCTCGGTGTGCTCCCCGAGGAGTTCTCGCCCACCGGTGACCTGGTCGTCGGCGGTGAGGCGCTGCTCGGTGAGGTGGTGGCGCAGTGGCGGGAGCAGCGGCCCGGCGCCGCCGTCGTCAACGAGTACGGGCCCACCGAGGCCACCGTCGGCTGTGTGGCACACCGCATCGGCCCGGGCGAGGAGATCCCGGCCGGACCGGTGCCGATCGGCCGGCCGATGGCGAACACGGCGGTGTACGTACTGGACGGCGCGCTGCGGCCGGTACCGCCCGGGGTCCCCGGTGAGCTGTACATCGCGGGCGGCCAGCTCGCCCGCGGCTATCTGCGCCGCCCCGGCCGGACCGCGGAACGGTTCGTCGCCGACCCCTACGGCGCCCCCGGCGCCCGGATGTACCGCTCGGGCGATCTGGCCCGCTGGCGGCCGGACGGGGTGCTCGACTACCTCGGCCGCGTGGACGACCAGGTGAAGCTGCGCGGCTACCGGATCGAACCCGGTGAGATCGAGGCCGTGCTGCGCCGCCACCCCGCCGTGGCGCGGGCCGCGGTGGTGGTCCGCGAGGACCAGCCGGGGCTGCGCAGGCTCGTCGGCTACACGGTGGCCGCGCCGGGCGCGGCGGTGGACGCGGCGGAGCTGCGCGAGCACACCGCCGGAGTGCTGCCCGACCATATGGTGCCCGGCGCGTTCGTGGCGCTGGCGGAGCTGCCGCTCACCCCCAACGGCAAGCTGGACACCCGGGCACTGCCCGCCCCGGACACCGGCGAACGGGACGACGACGGCGCCTCCGGGGCACCGCGCACCCCGCGCGAGGAGGCGCTCGCCGGGCTGTTCGCCGAGGTGCTGGGGGTGGCCCGGGTCGGCCCGGACGACTCCTTCTTCGAACTGGGCGGCGACAGCATCGTCTCCATCCAACTGGTGGCCCGGGCCCGCCGGATGGGCCTGGACCTCGCGCCCAAGGATGTCTTCGAGCACAAGACGGTGGCCCGGATCGCCGCCGCGCTCCCGGACGACGGCCCCGCCGCGGCCCCCGCGCCCGGGACGGCCGTCGGCGCCACCGGGGAGCTCCCGGCCACGCCCATGATGCGCTGGCTGGAGGAACGGGGCGGACCCGGCGGCCCGTTCACCTCGTTCCACCAGACCACCCTCACCCGGGTGCCGCCCGGTGCGGGCGACGGCGACCGCTTCACCACCGCCCTCGCCGCCGTCCTGGACCACCATGATGCGCTGCGGATGCGCGCCCGGCGGGATGGCGACGGCTGGACGTACCGGATCGCCGAACGCGGCGCCGTGGCCGCGCGGGACCTGGTCCGGCGGGTCGGGGTGGCCGGTCAGGACGCCGCTGCGCTGCGCGCCACCGTCACCGAGGAGGCACACGCCGCCTGGCGGCGGCTGGACCCGGAGGCCGGGGTGATGGCCCAGCTCGTCTGGTGCGACGCCGGTCCCGGCGCCCCCGGACGGCTGCTGTTCGCCGTCCACCACCTCGCGGTGGACGGGGTGTCCTGGCCGATCCTGCTGGCAGATCTGCGCACCGCCTGGGAGGCCGCCGGTGACGGCCGCGCACCCGGACTCCCGGCCGCCACCACCTCGTTGCGCCACTGGGCCACCGCCCTGGCCGACCGGACCACCGATGATGCCGAAACCGGGACCTGGGCCGGGACCCTGCGGCGGCCCGCACCCGGACTGGTGGACACCCCGCTGGACCCGGCCACCGACACCGCCGGGACGGCCCGGCGGCTGACCATGACCCTGCCCGCCGACCGCACCGAGCCCCTGCTGACCACCGTGCCCACCGCGCTGCGCGCCACCGTGCACGAGGTGCTGGTCACCGCCTTCGCCCTCGCCGTCGCCGACTGGCGGGCCCGGCGCGGACGGCCCGGCGGCCCCGGCGCGCTGGTGGACCTGGAGGGCCACGGCCGCCACGACTCCGGCGACGGCCTCGACCTCACCCGTACCGTCGGCTGGTTCACCGGCATCCACCCCGCCCGGCTCGACCCCGGTGTGGCCGACGGCGACTGGGCCGGACTGTGGTCCGGCGGACCGGCGGCCGGGGCGGCGCTGCGCGCCGTCAAGGAACAGCTTCGCGCCCTGCCCGGTGAGGGCGCGGACTACGGACGGCTGCGCCACCTCGACCCCACGGCCCGGTCCCGGCTCGCCGGACTCGCCACCCCGCATCTGCTCTTCAACTACCTGGGCCGCGCCGACGCGCCCGGCTCCGCCCCGGCGGACTGGACCCCCGCCGCCGAATCCGACGCCGTGCTCGGTGACGGCGATCCGCACCAGCCCCTGTCGCACGTGGTGGAGCTGAACGCGATCGCCCACCGGCACCCGGACGGCCACCGGCTGCTGGCCTCCTGGACCTGGCCCGGCCGGCTGCTGTCCGACGCCGATGTCCGCGAACTGGCCGACGGCTGGTTCCGCGCGCTGCGCGCGCTGGCCGACCACGCCGAGGAGCCGGAGGCGGGCGGCTACGCACCGTCGGACCTGGCGCTGGTGGAGCTATCCCAAGACGAGATCGACGGCCTGGAAGCCGAGTGGAGGACGCTGCAATGACGAAGTCGGGCCCCGAGGACATCCTTCCCCTGTCGCCCCTCCAGGAGGGGCTGCTCTTCCACGCGCTGTACGACGAGAAGGGCCATGACGTCTACACCGTGCAGGTCGTCCTCGACCTGGGCGGGACGCTGGACGTGGCCGCGCTGCGGGAGAGCGCCGCGGCCCTGCTGCGCCGCCACGCCAATCTGCGCGTCGGCTTTCTGCACCCCAAGCAGAGCCGTCCGGTGCAGGTGGTCTCCCGGGAGGTCGAACTGCCCTGGGCCGAGGCCGACCTGGGCGGGTTCGGCGCGGCGGCGCGCACCGCGGAGCTGGAGCGGTTGCAGTCCGCCGAGAAGGCCCACCGCTTCGATCTGTCCCGGCCGCCGCTGATGCGGTTCCTGCTGGTGCGGCTCGGCGACGGCGCCTACCGGCTGCTGTGCACCTTCCACCACATCCTGCTGGACGGCTGGTCCACCTCGGTGCTGCTGGGTGAGCTGTTCGAGCTGTACGGCAGCGGGGGCGACACCGCCGCGCTGCCCGCCGTCACCCCGTTCCGCGACCATCTGGCGTGGCTGGCCGGTCAGGACGACAGCCGGGCCGGGAAGGTGTGGAAGCAGGCGCTGGAGGGCGTCGACGCACCCACCCGGCTGGCCCCGGCCGACCCGGGCCGTGCGGTCGTCCACCCCGAACAGCTCGCGCTGGAGCTGACGGAGGCGGAGACCGAGGCGCTGTCGGCCCGGCTGCGCGGCCGTGACCTGACCTTCTCCACCGCCGTGCACGGCGCCTGGGCGCTGCTGCTGGCCGCGCTGACCGGGCGGGACGACGTCACCTTCGGCACGGTCGTCTCCGGCCGCCCGCCGGAGGTGGCGGGGGTGGAGCGGATGGTCGGCATGCTGATCAACACGCTGCCGGTGCGGATGCGGATCGACCCGGCCACCCCGCTGGCCGACGCGCTCGCCGGGCTCCAGCGCGAACACATGGAGCTGATGCCGTTCCAGCACCTGGGGATGAGCGAGATCCACCGGCTGGCCGGGCACAGCGAACTCTTCGACACCTACGTGGCGTTCGAGAACTTCCCCTTCGACCTGGAGTCACTGCGGGCACTCGCGGGCGAGCTGCGGATCGACGGCTTCGACGTACTGGACGCCAACCACTATCCGCTGTGCCTGGTGGCGCATGTCTTCGAGGGACGGCTGCGGCTGGTCCTCAACTACCGTCCCGACCTCTTCGAGAAGGCCGAGGTCGCGGTCGCGGGCGAACGGCTGGTGCGCATCCTGCGCACGCTGGTCGACGAGCCGGACCGCCCGGCCGGACGGATCGCGCTGCTCTCCGACGACGAGCTCCGGGAGCTGGGCGGCGGCCGGACCACGGACCGTGTGATCGCACCGGCGACGTTCCCGGAGTTGTTCGCGGAGCGGGTGGCGGTGTCGCCGGATGCGGTGGCGGTGGAGTCGGCCGGGGTGGCGTTGTCGTATGCGGAGCTGGATGCGCGTGCGGGGGCGTTGGCGGGGCGGTTGGCCGCGGCGGGTGTGGGCGCGGAGGATGTGGTCGCTCTGGTGTTGGGGCGTTCGGTGGAGTCGGTGGTGGCGTCGCTTGCGGTGATGCGGGTGGGTGCGGCGTATCTGCCGGTGGATCCGGATTATCCGGCGGAGCGGGTGGCGTTCATGCTGGATGACGCCCGTCCGGTGGTGGTGCTGACCACGGAGGCGTATGCGGGTGTGGTGCCCGACGGTCACACGGTCGTGCTGCTCGATGGGGACGAGGAGTTGTCGGTCGCCGCGCCTGAGGTGGCGGCGGCGTTGGATGCTCCGGCGTATGTCATCTACACGTCGGGTTCGACGGGTGTGCCCAAGGGGGTTGTTGTCTCGCACCGTGGGCTCGCTGCTTTTGCTGCGGCTGAGCGGGAGCGGTTCGCGGTGACGGCGGAGAGCCGGGTGTTGCAGTTCTCCTCGCCGAGTTTCGATGCCTCGGTGCTGGAGCTGTGCATGGCGCTGACGGCCGGTGCCACACTGGTCGTTCCGGAGCCCGGTCCGCTCGCGGGGGAGGCGCTCGCCGACGTGCTCGCCTCCCGCGGGGTGACCCATGCCCTGATTCCGCCCGCCGCGCTGGCGAGCGTTCCCGAGGCCGGACTGCCGGACTTCCACTGCCTGATCGTCGGTGGTGACGCCTGTCCGGCGGAGCTGGTGGAGCGGTGGGCGCCGGGGCGCCGGATGGTGAATGCCTACGGGCCGACCGAGTCCACCGTCGCCGTGTCGATGAGCGAACCGCTGACCGTCGGCGCCGGAACACCGCCGATCGGCGCACCGGTCCATGGCACGCGGGCCTATGTGCTGGACGGTGCGTTGCGGCTGGCTCCGCCGGGGGTGGCCGGTGAGCTGTATGTGGCGGGTCCGGGTCTTGCGCGTGGCTATCTGCGGCGGGCGGCGCTGACCGCGGAGCGGTTCACCGCCGACCCCTTCGGTCCGGCAGGCTCGCGGATGTATCGCACCGGGGATGTGGCGCGCTGGCGGGCGGACGGTCAGTTGGAGTTCGTGGGCCGCGCCGATGACCAGGTGAAGATCCGGGGCTTCCGGATCGAACTCGGCGAGATCGAGGCGGTGCTCGCCCGCCACGCGGAACTGGACGGCGCGGCCGTGGTGGTCCACGAGTCCCAGCCGGGCGTACGGCAGCTCGTGGCGTACGTCGTCCCCGCGCCGGGTGCGACGCCCGCGGCCGGGGCGCTGCACGACCACGTCGCCGGGCTGCTGCCCGCGTACATGGTCCCGGCGCTGTTCATCCCGCTGGCCGCGCTGCCGCTCATGGTCAACGGCAAACTCGACCGCAAGGCCCTGCCCGCGCCCGACTTCGGCGCCGACGACACCGGACGCGAACCGGCCACCGACCGCGAGAAGCTGCTGTGCGCGCTCTTCGCCGAGGTGCTGGGGGTGGAACGGGTCGGCGCGGACCAGTCCTTCTTCGAGCTCGGTGGCGACAGCATCGGCTCGATCCAGCTCATCAGCCGGGCCCGCAAGGCCGGACTGCGGTTCAGCCCCCGTGATGTCTTCACCCACAAGACGGTGGAGGCGCTGGCCCGGGTGGCCACCGAGGGCAAGGCCCCCGCACGGCGCACCGCGCCCTCGGACGGGATCGGCGGGGTGCCGCTCACCCCGATCATCCACTGGTTCAGTGAACACGGCGGTCCGGTCGACCAGTTCAACCAGGCGATGCCCGTCCCCGTCCCCGCGGGGCTCGACACCGAGCGCGTCGGCCAGGTGCTCCAGACGCTGCTGGACCACCATGACGCACTGCGGCTGCGGCTGCACCGCATCGAGGACATCGGCGAATGGACCCTGGAGGTGGCGCCGCGCGGAGCGGTGCGCGCCGAGGACTGTCTGCGGCGGGTGGACACCCCCGGTCTGGACGACACCGCCCTGGCGGCGCTGACCGCCGAGGAGTCCGGCGCCGCGCAGTCCCGGCTGGCGCCCGGCGAGGGCCGGATGGTGCAGGCGGTGTGGTGTGACGCGGGCCCGGAGCGGCCGGGGCGGCTGCTGCTGGTGATCCACCACCTGGCGGTGGACGGGGTCTCCTGGCGCATCCTGCTGCCCGAGCTGACCGCCGCGCTGGAGGCCGCCGCCACCGGCCGCCGCTTTGTCCCCGAGCCGGTGGGCACCTCCTTCCGCGCCTGGGCGCGGGCCCTGACGGCCGCCGCCTCGGAGCCGGAGCGGATGCGGGAACTGCCGCTGTGGCGCGGGGTGCTGGAGGGTGGTGACCCGGCGCTGACCGCACGTCCGCTGGACCCGGCCCGGGACACCCTGGCCACCGCCGGACATCTGACCCTGCGGCTGCCCGCCGAGGTGACCGGACCGCTGCTGGGACCGGTGCCCGCCGCGTTCCGCGCCGAGGTCAACGACGTCCTGCTGACCGCGCTGGCGCTGGCCGTGGCCGACTGGCGGCGCCGCCACGGCCGCGGGGACACCTCCTCGGTGCTGGTCGGCCTGGAGGGCCACGGCCGTGAGGAGATCGTGCCGGGCGCCGATCTGTCCCGTACGGTCGGCTGGTTCACCAGCCTCTACCCGGTGCGGCTGGACCCGGGGACGGTCCCCGGTGACCAGGTGTCCGCCGCCGGAGCGGAGTTGGCCGGGGCGCTGAAGCGGGTCAAGGAGCAGCTCCGGGCGGTCCCGGACCACGGCATCGGCTACGGGCTGCTGCGCTACCTCAACCCGCGTACCGCCGTGACCCTGGCGACGTACGCCGCACCGCAGATCGGCTTCAACTACCTGGGCCGGATCGGCACCGCCGACGACACGGACGGCCCCGGGGGCGGTCTGGGCGGCGGCGCGGACGCGGCCACCCCGCTGCCGTACGCGCTCACCGTCAACGCGGTCACCGAGACCCACGCCGACGGCCCGCGGCTGTCGGCCACCTGGACCTGGCCGGGTGAGCTGCTCACCGAGGACGAGGTGGCGGAGGTGGCGCGCGGCTGGTTCACCGCGCTGGAGGCGCTGGTGGCACACGCCGGGCGGCCCGGTGGCGGCGGGCTCAGCCCGTCCGATCTGCCGCTGGTGGAGCTGGACCAGACCGAGATCGACCGGCTGGCCGCCGCCCAGCCCGGACTCACCGATGTCCTGCCGCTCTCCCCGCTCCAGGAGGGGCTGCTCTTCCACACCGCGTATGACCGGGACGCCGAGGACGTCTACATCACCCGGCTCGCTGTCGATGTGTCCGGTGCGCTGGACACCGGCGCGCTGCGCGCCGCCGTGAGCGGGCTGCTGCGCCGCCATGACACCCTGCGCGCCGGATTCCACCGCACCGCCGACGGACGGCCGTTGCAGCTCATCCCGGACGAGGCCGCACTGCCCTGGAACGAGATCGACCTCAGCGGTCTCGACGAGGACGCGCGCACCGCCGAACTGGACCGGCTGCTGCGCGCGGAGCGGGCCCACCGCTTCGATCCGGAGCGTCCGCCGCTGCTGCGCTTCACCCTGATCCGGCTCGGTGAGCACACCCACCGGCTGCTGTTCGCCGCCCACCACCTGCTGCTGGACGGCTGGTCGGCGCCGGTGCTGGCGAGTGAGCTGTTCGCGCTGTACGGCAGCGGCGGCGAGGACGCGGCGCTGCCGCCGGTCGTCCCGTACCGCGACTACCTGGCCTGGCTGTCCCGGCAGGACCGGGGCGCGGCGGAGGACGCCTGGCGCGCCGCGCTGGCCGGGGTGGAGGCGCCGACGCTGGTGGCGCCGGACGCGGCAGGCCGGACGGCCGTCCTGCCCGGCCGGATCACCGATGAGCTGCCCGCGGAGCTGACCGCCGCGCTGGGCGCGCTCGCCCGCCGCCATGGCCTGACCATGAACGCGGTGGTGCAGGGCGCGTGGGGGCTGGTGCTGGCCGGGCTGACCGGCCGGGACGACGTGCTGTTCGGCGAGACCGTCTCGGGCCGCCCGCCGGAGCTGCCGGGGGTGGAGTCCATGGTGGGGCTGTTCAGCAACACCGTGCCGGTACGGGTGCGGATCGACCCCGCCGCCACCCTGCTGGAGACCCTCGTCCGGGTCCAGGAGGGGCGGGTCGGCCTGCTGGGCCACCACTATCTGGGGCTTGCCGACCTCCAGCGGCTCACGGGTCTGGGCACCCTCTTCGACACCGCCGTGGTCTTCGAGAACTTCCCCTCCGACGGCGCGGACGGCTCCGGCGGACCGGTGCACGGACTGACCCTGTCCGAGGTGGACACCAAGGGCGACAACCACTACCCGCTGGGCATGGTGGTGATGGCGGACGAGCGGCGGACGGCGCTGCACTGGTACCACCGCCCCGATCTCATCGACGCGGACACCGCCACCGCCGTCACCCGGCGGATGCGGCGGCTGCTGGAGACCATCGCCGCCACTCCCGATCTGCCGGTCGGCCGGGTCGATCTGCTCGGCTCGGAGGAGCGGGCGCTGCTGGAGTCCCAGTGGGCCGGGCCCGAACTCCCGGCCACGGAGCGGACGCTGCCGGAGCTGTTCGAGGCGCAGGTGGCCCGGACACCGGAGGCGACCGCGCTGGTCCACGGCGCCACCACGCTGTCGTACGCCGAGCTGGACGCCCGTGCCAACCGGCTGGCGCATGAGCTGATCGCGCGTGGCGCCGGTCCCGAGCGGCTGGTGGCGGTGGCGATGGAGCGCTCGGCCGACCTGGTCGTCGCACTGCTCGCGGTGGTGAAGTCCGGTGCCGCGTACGTCCCGGTGGACCCGGCGTACCCGGCCGGGCGGATCGGCCACATGCTCACCGACAGCGCCCCGGTGCTGCTGGTGACCACCGCGGAGTCGGCCGCCGCGCTGCCCGGGGACACGGTGGAACGGGTGGTGCTGGACGACCCGGGGACGGCCGCGGCCCTCGCCGCGCTGCCCTCGGACGCGCCGGCCGACGGCGACCGTACGGCCCCGCTCGGCCCGGACCACCCCGCGTATGTCATCTACACCTCCGGCTCCACCGGACGCCCCAAGGGCGTGGTGGTGGCGCACCGTTCGGTCGCCGACTACCTGGCGTGGACCGCGCGGACGTACTCCGGCGCGGCCGGGGCGGCGCTGCTGCACTCGCCGGTCTCCTTCGACCTCACCGTCACCGCCCTGTTCACCCCGCTGATGACCGGTGGCACGGTGCTCGTCGGGGCGCTGGAGGAGAACGACCCGGTGGCGGCCCGGCTGACGGACACCCCGGTGACGTTCCTGAAGGCCACCCCGAGCCATCTGCCGCTGCTGGGCGCGCTGCCCGACGGTTTCTCGCCCGCCCGGGAGCTGCTGCTCGGCGGTGAGGCGCTGATGGGGGAGGCGCTGGCGGAGTGGCGGGAGCGCCATCCGGCGGCCACCGTGTGGAACGTCTACGGGCCCACCGAGGCCACCGTGAACTGCACCGAGTACCGGATCGCGCCGGGGGAGGAACTGCCCGGCGGGCCGGTGCCGATGGGCCGTCCGCAGGGCAATGTGCGGGCCTATGTCCTGGACGCCGCGCTGCGGCCGGTGCCCGCCGGGGTGGTGGGCGAGCTGTACATCGCCGGGACCGCACTGGCCCGCGGCTATCTGGGCCGCCCCGCGCTGACCGCCGAACGGTTCACCGCCGATCCGTACGGCCGGGCCGGGAGCCGGATGTACCGCACCGGCGATCTGGCCCGGCGGCTGCCCGACGGCAACCTGGTGTTCGCCGGGCGCGCCGACGACCAGGTGAAGCTGCACGGCCACCGCATCGAACCCGGCGAGGTGGCCGCGGCCGTCGCGTCCCATCCGGACGTGGCCGCGCAGGCCGTGGTGGTCCGCGAGGACAGCCCCGGGACCCGGCGGCTGGTCGCCTACGCCACCGCGCGTCCGGGGCGGACCCTGGACGGCGACGCGGTGCGCGCATGGACGGGCCGGACGCTGCCCGCGTACATGGTCCCGGACGCGGTGGTGGTGCTGGACGCGCTGCCGCTGACCACGCACGGCAAACTGGACCGGGCGGCGCTGCCGGAGCCGGAGTTCCGCTCCGGGGACACGGCCGCGCGGGCGCCGGGCGATCCGCGCGAGGAGATCCTGTGCGGGCTGTTCGCCCGGGTGCTGGAGCTGCCCGGCGTCGGCGTGGACGACGACTTCTTCGCGCTCGGCGGCAATTCGCTCAGCGCGGTGCGGCTGCTGAGCCGGGTCCGCTCGGCCTTCGGCGCGGAGGTGGACGTCCGGGCGGTGTTCGAGGCGCCCACCGCGCGGCTGCTGGCCCGGCGGCTGGCGGACACCGGCGGCACGCGCCCGGCGCTGGTCCCGGCCGCGCGGCCCGCGGAGATCCCACTGTCCTCCGCCCAGCGGCGGCTGTGGTTCCTGGGCCGGCTGCACGGTCCGAGCGGCACCTACAACGTGCCGATCGCGATCCGGCTGCGCGGCACCCTGGACCGGGAGGCGCTGCGCGCCGCGCTCGGCGATGTGCTCAGCCGCCACGAAAGTCTGCGGACCGTCTTCCCCGAGACCCAGGGGCGGCCCCGTCAGCAGGTGCTGGCCCCGGAGGAGATCACCGTCCCGCTCCGGACGGCGGATGTGCCCGCGGACGGGCTCGCCGGTGCGCTGCGCGAGGCCGCGGCGCGCGGCTTCGACCTGGCCGCCGAGCTCCCGCTGCGCGCCGAGCTGTTCGCGGTGGCCGAGGACGAGCACGTCCTGCTGTTGACCGTCCACCACATCGCGAGCGACGGATGGTCCAACGCCCCGCTGGCCCGCGATCTGTCCACCGCCTACGCGGCCCGGGTGAGGGGCCACGCCCCGGAGTTCACCCCGCTGCCCGTCCAGTACGCCGACTACACCCTGTGGCAGCGCACTCTCCTCGGCGCGGAGGACGATCCGGAGAGCCTGGTCTCCCGGCAGCTCGGCTTCTGGCGGGACGCCCTCGACGGCGCCCCCGCCGAACTGGCCCTGCCCACCGACCGGCCGCGTCCTGCCGAACCCGGCCACGAGGGCGGGGTGGTGGAGTTCACGTACAGCGCTGAACTGCACGCACGGCTGGCAGGACTGGCCCGTGAGCACCAGGTCAGCCTGTTCATGGTGGTCCAGGCCGGACTCGCCACCCTGCTGCACCGGCTGGGCGCCGGGGACGACATCCCCATCGGCACCGCCGTGGCCGGACGCGCGGACGAGGCGCTGGAGGACCTCGTCGGGTTCTTCGTCAACACCCTGGTGCTGCGCACCGACCTCAGCGGCGACCCGGGCTTCGGGGAGCTGCTGGACCGGGTCCGGACCGCGGACCTGGCGGCCTACGCCCACCAGGACGTGCCGTTCGAGAAGCTGGTCGACGCGCTCGGCACCGACCGCGGGAGCGCCCACAGCCCGCTGTTCCAGGTGTTCCTGGCGTTCCAGAACAACGCCGCCCCGCGGCTGGAGCTGCCCGGACTCACCGCCTCCCCGGCCGCGTTCGAGCTGACCTCGGCCAAGGTGGACCTCGGGGTGGAGCTGGGCGAGACATTCGACGCGGACGGTGCGCCCGCCGGGCTGCGCGGCCAGATCACCTACCGCACCGAGCTGTTCGACCACACCACCGTGGAGTCCCTGGCGGCGCGGTTCGGCGCCGTGCTCGCCGCCGTCGCGGAGGATCCGCGGCAACCGGTGGGCGGCGTGGAGCTGCTGCGCGGCGCGGAGCGGCAGCGGGTGCTCGTCGAGTGGAACCACACCACGCACGAGGCCGGACCGGCCACGTTCCCGGAGCTGTTCGCGGCGCAGACCGCCCGCACCCCCGGGCGCACCGCCGTGGTCGCGGACGCCGGGAGCCTGACCTACGCGGAGCTGAACGCGCGCGCCAACCGGTGGGCCCGGCTGCTCATGGCGCGGGGCGCGGGCCCCGAGGACCCGGTCGCGGTGGCCGTGCCCCGGTCGCTGGACTGGCTCGCGGTCACCCTGGGCGTGCTGAAGGCGGGGGCGGCGTATCTGCCGGTGGACCCCGGCTACCCGGATGAGCGGATCGCGTTCATCGCCCGGGACGCCCGGCCCGCGCTGGTGCTCACCACCGCGGCCGAGGCCGAGCGGATCGGGACGGCCACCGGACCGGAGCCGCTGGTCGTCGACGCGGACCGGACCCTCGTGGAGCTGGCCGCCGCGGCCGACGGCGACCCGGCCGACACCGACCGGGTGCGGCCGCTGGACGTGGCCCACCCCGCGTACATCATCTACACCTCCGGTTCCACCGGCCGTCCCAAGGGCGTCGTGGTCCCGCACACCGGGATCGCGTCCATGGCCGGTGCCCACCGGGAGACCTTCGGTCTCGACGCCGACAGCCGGGTGCTGCAAGCCGTTTCGCCCAGTTTCGACGTCTCGCTGGCCGATCTGGCGATGACCCTGCTCAGCGGGGCCGCGCTGGTGCTGCCGGACGGCCACGGCGCGCCCGTGGGCGCCGAACTGGCCGCGCTGCTGCGCGACCGGGACATCACCCACTTCCAGTTGACCGCGGGCGCCCTGGCCACCGTGCCCGACACCGATCTGCCCGCCCTGCGCACGGTGGCCGTCGGCGGGGAGCCGTGCGCCCCGGACCAGGTGGCGCGCTGGTCGGCCGGGCGCCGGATGGTCAACGCCTACGGGCCCAGTGAGGCCACCGTGGCGGCCACCCTGAGCCGTCCGCTGGCCGGGGCGGTGCGCGCGCCCATCGGCCGCCCGGTGTGGAACACCCGCGTCTACGTCCTGGACGACCGGCTGGCCCCGGTCCCGGCCGGGGTCGCCGGTGAGCTGTACATCGCCGGGGCCGGACTGGCCCGCGGCTATCTGAACCGGCCGGTGCTGACCGCCGAGCGGTTCGTCGCCGATCCGTTCGGCGGACCGGGCGAGCGGCTGTACCGTACCGGGGACGTCGTCCGCTGGCGCGACGACGGCGAGCTGGAGTTCGTCGGCCGCGCCGACGACCAGGTCAAGGTCCGCGGCTTCCGCATCGAACTCGGCGAGATCGAAGCGGCGTTGGCGGCACATCCGAAGGTGGACCGCGCCGCGGTGGCCGTACGCCCCGATGAACACGGCCGCGACCGGCTCATCGGCTACGCGGTGGCCAGGGGCGGCAGGCCGCCGGGCCCGGAGGCGCTGCGCGCCCATCTGGCGGCGCGGCTGCCCGCGTACATGGTGCCGGCCGCGCTGATGACGCTGGACGAGCTGCCGCTGACCGCCAACGGCAAGGTGGACCGGGCCGCGCTGCCCGAACCGCGGCTGGGCGGGGGCGGCGGCCGGGAGCCGCGCGACGCCAAGGAACGGCTGCTGTGCGCGCTGATCGGCGAACTCCTCGGAGTGGAGCGGGTCGGCCCGGACGACGGCTTCTTCGAGCTGGGCGGCGACAGCATCGTCTCCATCCAGCTCGTCAGCCGGGCCCTGGAGGCGGGGCTGGAGTTCACCGCCGCCGATGTGCTGCGTCACCGTACGGTCGAGGAGCTGGCCGCGGCGGCGGTGGCCACCGGGGAACCGGACCGGACCGCCCCGGACGCCGGGGTCGGCGAGATCCCGCTGACCCCCGCCCTGCATGTGCTGCGCACCGGCGGCCCGGCCGACCACCTCGGCCGCCACGGCCTGGTGACGCGGACGGCGACCGGCGGGGACGGACCGGCCGGCGCGCTCCAGGCGCTGCTGGACCATCACGACACCCTGCGGCTGCGGCTCACCCGGCAGGTGGGCGACCACGTGTGGAGCCTTCAGACCCTGCCGCGCGGCGCGGTGTCCGCCGCCGACGCGCTCACCCGGGTCGACGCCCGGGAGCTGACCGGCGAACCGCTGGACGCCGCCGTACGGGAGGAGGCCGCGGCCGCCCGCGCCCGGCTCGCCCCGGAGCGCGGTGTGGTGGTCCAGGCGGTGTGGTTCGACGCCGGACCCGGCGCCGTCCACCGGCTGCTGCTGGTCGTCCACCAGCTCGCGGCCGACCCCGGTTCCTGGCCGGTGCTGCTGGACGGTCTGGAGGCGGCGTGGCGGGCGGCAGACGAGGGCCGGAGCCCGGAGCTCCCCCCGGTGGCCACTGGCTTCCGCACCTGGGCCGAGCGGCTGGCCGCCGAGGCCGTGGACCCGGCCCGGATCGGGGAAGTGGCGGTGTGGACCGGGGTGCTGGGCGCGGGGGACACCCCGCTGGGCGCCCGCACCCCGGACCCCTCCCGCGACCTCACGGCCACCGCCCGCACCCTGGAGACGGCCCTGCCCGCCGCGGCGCTCACCGAGATCTCCCGGCGGTTCGCCACCGACCCCGACACGGTGCTGCTGACCGCGCTGGCCCTCGCGGTGGCCGCGTGGCGCGACCGGCACGGCCGGCCCGCCCCGGCCGGGCTGCTGCTGGACCTCGCGGCGGATGGCCGCGGCCGCGCCCCGGAGGAACTGTCCGGCACCGTGGGCCCGTTCACCGCCACCCGCCCGGTCCGCCTGGACACCGGCGACGGCCGGGAGCCGGGCGCCGCACTGAAGCGGATCAAGGAAGAGCTGGCCGCGGTGCCCGACCACGGGGTCGGCTACGGTCTGCTGCGCCATCTCAACCCGCAGACTGCTGCGGTGTTCGCCGGGTTCGCCGCACCGCAGATCCGGGTCACCCCCGGCGCTGCCGTGGCCACCCCGCTCGGCGCGCCGGACGCCCCGCTGCCGTACGCGCTGGACATCGAGTGGACGGCGGACGGTGAGGAGCCGGCCGCCCGCTGGACCTGGGCGGGCGATCTGCTGGCCGGGGACGAGGTGCGGGAGCTGGCCGACGGCTGGCGGACCGCCCTGGAGGCGCTGGCCTCGGCCACCGGTGCCGGGGGCCGCTCCCCGTCCGACTTCCCGCTGGTCTCCCTGACCCAGGGCGAGGTGGACACCCTGGAGCGGGCCCATCCGGACCTGGTGGACGTCCTGCCGCTGGCACCGCTCCAGGAGGGGCTGCTCTTCCACTCCCTCTACAGCGAGGCCGAACTCGACGTCTACACCGTGCAGTTCGGTCTGGACCTGGAGGGCGAGCCGGACCCGGGGGCGCTGCGGGCGGCCGTGGCGGGGCTGCTGCGCCGTCATGAGAACCTGCGCGCCGGATTCGCCCATGACGGGCTGGCCCAGCCGGTGCAGATCGTGCTGGCCGAAGGGGAACTGCCCTGGTCCGAAAGGGATCTGAGCGGGCTCCCCGAGCCGGAGCGGGCCGCGGAGCTGGCCCGGGTGATGGCCGAGGACCGCGCCCATCGCTTCGACCCGGCCCGGCCGCCACTGCTGCGCTGCACCCTGGTGCGGCTGGCCACCGGCCGCCACCGGCTGGTGCTCACCTGGCACCACCTGCTGCTCGACGGCTGGTCCACGCCCGTGCTGCTGGACGAGCTGATGCGGCTGTACGCGGCGGAGGGCGACGGTTCACAGCTTCCCCCGGCCCGTCCGTACCGCGAGTATCTGCGCTGGCTCACCGCCCAGGACCGGGAAACCACCCGGGCCGCCTGGCGCGCGGAGCTGGCGGGGCTGACCGGACCCACCCTGCTGGCGCCCGCCGATCCTGACCGGCTGCCGGTGATGACGGAGAAGGTCTCCGCCCATCTGCCGAAGGCGCTGGTGTCCGCGCTCACCGCCACCGCCCAGCGGCTCGGGGTGACCATGAACACCGTCGTCCAGGCCGCGTGGGGGCTGCTGCTCAGCCGGATCACCGGCTCCGAGGACGTGGTCTTCGGCACCACGGTGGCCGGACGGCCGCCGAAGGTGGCGGGGGTCGAGCGGATGGTGGGGCTGTTCATCAACACCGTCCCGGTGCGGGTGCGTATCGATCCGGCCGCATCGCCGGCCGCGCTGCTGCGCGGGCTGTGGGACCGGCAGACCGCGCTGCTGCCCCATGAGCACGTCCGACTGGTGGAGCTGCGCCGCGAGACCGGCCACGGTGAACTCTTCGACACCCTGCTGGTGTTCCAGAACGTGCCCACCGACGGCGCCGGGTTCGGCGGCGAGGACGACGGCCGGGTGCGCGCGGTGGACGTGGAGATGAACGACGCCACCCACTACCCGCTCACGCTGGACGCCGGTCTGGACGGCGCCGGGCTGCACTGCCGGCTCGGCTACCGGCCCGATCTGTTCACCGCCACCGAGATCGAGGGGCTGATGGCCGCGCTGCGCGGGGTGCTGGAGGCCATGGCCGCCGCACCGGACAGCCCGCTCGGAGAGCTCGGGGACGACGCGCCCGCCCGCTGGTGGGCCGCGGTGCGCCCGGAGCTGGAGGCCCGCGCCCGCACCGGGGCCGTGGCCGGGGCCGCGGAGGACATCGGCGTCAGGGAGGACACCGGCGTCGGGGAGGACACCGGCGGCTCCCGCGAGGAGCTGCTGACCGCGCTCTTCCGCGAGGTGCTGGGTGTCGAGGAGGTCGGTCCGGACGACGACTTCTTCGAGCTGGGCGGCGACAGCATCGTCTCCATCCAGCTCGCCAGCAAGGCGCGTAAGGCCGGGCTGCTGATCAGCCTGCGGGAGGTGTTCCGGCACAAGACGGTCCGGGCGCTGGCCCGGGTCGCCCGTGAGGAGACGGCCGCCGCCCCCGGTGAGGCGCCCGAGGACGCCCTCGGTGAACTGCCGCTCACCCCGGTGATGCTGGACCTCTACGAACGGGGCGGGCCGACCGGCACCGTGCACCAGGCGAGTCTGGTGCAGGTGCCCGCGGACTGCTCCGAGAGCCTGCTCGCCGCCGCCCTCCAGGCCGTCCTGGACCACCACGACATGCTGCGGGCGAGGGTGCTGCCCGCGGGTGGCGGGGCCGGACCGCGGCTGGAGATCGCGCCCAAGGGCGCGGTGGAGGCGGCCCAGCTGACCAGCCGGGTGGACATCACCGGAGTGGCGCCGTCCGAGCTGATCGGACGGGTCGCCGCGGAACAGACCCGGGTCCAGGGCGAACTGTCCCCCGAGGACGGCGAACTGGTGCGGGTCGTGTGGTTCGACGCCGGGCATGACCGCCCCGGGCGGCTGCTGCTCGTGGTGCACCACCTGGCCGTGGACGGGGTGTCCTGGCGGGTCCTCCAGGAGGACCTGAAGACCGCGTGGCGGGCGGTGACCGCCGGGGAGGACGTCCGGCTCGCCCCGGTGGGCACCTCCTTCCGCCGCTGGGCGCGGCTGCTGGCCGAGCAGGCCACGGCCGGGCCGCGCACCGCTGAACTGGAGCGGTGGCGTGCGGTGCTGGCCACCGACGACCCGGCGCTCGCGGACCGTCCGCTGGACCCGGCCCGCGATGTGGTGGGCAGCGCCCGCAGCTTCACCGTGACGCTGCCGGCCGAGGTGGCCGGACCGCTGCTGGGCACGGTGCCCGCCGCTTTCAACGCCGGGGTGGACGACGTCCTGCTGACCGGTCTGGCGCTGGCGGTGGCCCGCTGGCGGCGGGAGCGCGGCCGGGGCGACGGGTCGGCGGTGCTGATCGGTCTGGAGGGCCACGGCCGCGAGGAGATCGCCGAGGGGCTCGACCTGTCCCGTACGGTCGGCTGGTTCACCAGCCTGTACCCGGTCGCCGTCGACCCCGGGCCGGTGTCCGGGGAGGATCTGCGCACCGGGGGCGCGGCGCTGGGCACCGCGCTCAAGGCGGTCAAGGAGCAGTTGCGAGCCCTGCCCGACAAGGGGCTCGGCTACGGGCTGCTGCGCCATCTCCACCCCGAGCACGGTCCGGAGCTTGCCGCGCTCCCCGCCCCGCAGATCGGCTTCAACTACCTCGGCCGGTTCCCGGCGGTGGACCCCGCGGCGGTACGGGCCGAGGACTGGGCCGCACCGCCGGAGGCCACCGAGACCCTCGGCTCCGGCGGTGACCCCGCCCTGCCGCTGGCCCACGCCCTCGGTGTCAGCGCCGTCGCCCAGGACCGCCCCGACGGGGTGCGGCTGGTGGCCATCTGGTCCTGGCCGGGCGACCTGCTGGCGGAGGACGAGGTCCGCCAAGTGGCCGACTACTGGTTCGAGGGGCTGCGCGCCCTGGTCACACACGCCGAACGCCCCGAGGCGGGCGGCTTCACCCCGTCCGACCTCTCCCTGCTGTCGCTGTCGCAGGACGAGATCGACGCGTTCGAGAGTGGGCTCTAGAGATGAAAGGACACAGCGAAGTGACGAAGCCGGGCTTCGTGGACGTGTGGCCGCTGTCCCCGCTCCAGAAGGGCATGCTCTTCCACGCCCTCTACGAGGAGCACAGCGCGGATGTCTACGTCATCCAGATGGCCCTCGACCTGCGCCGGGACGTGGACGCCGGACGGCTGCGCGACGCCGTGGCGACGGTGCTGCGGCGCCATGACAACCTGCGGGCCAGCTTCCGCAACCGCACCAGCGGGGAGCCGGTGCAGGTGATCCTGCGCGAGGCCGGACCCGACTGGTCCGCGCACGATCTGCGCGAGGTCGCCGACGCGGACCGGGAGGCGGAGCTCGCCCGGCTGCTGGAGGCGGACCGCACCCGCCGGTTCGACCTGGCCCGTCCGCCGCTGCGGTTCTCGCTGGTGCGGCTGGCCGACGCCGAGTACCGGTTCGTCTTCACCGCCCACCACATCCTGCTGGACGGCTGGTCCATGCCGCTGGTGCTGGGCGAGTTGATGGCCCTCTACACCAGCGGCGGCGACGAGACGGCGCTGCCGCCGGTCGCCCCCTACCGCGACTACCTGGCCTGGCTGGCCCGGCAGGACCGGGGTGAGGCGGAGGAGGCGTGGCGGGACGCGCTGGCCGGTCTGGACGGGCCGACGCTGGTGGCGCCGCCCGATCCGGCGCGCGGCCCGGCGCTGCCCGCCACGCTGATCGAGGAGGTGGACGCGGAGCTGTCGGCGCGACTCGCGCGGCGGGCCCGCGCCCACGGGCTGACGCTCAACAGCGTGGTGCAGACCGCCTGGGGGCTGGTGCTGGCCGGGCTGACCGGCCGGGACGACGTGGTGTTCGGCGAGACCGTCTCGGGCCGGCCCCCGGAGCTGCCGGGGGTGGAGTCCATGGTGGGGCTGTTCATCAACACCCTGCCGGTGCGGCTGCGCATCGATCCGCAGCGGCCGCTGGCCGAGCTCATGCGCGGGCTCCAGGACCGGCAGAGCGAACTCATCGCGTACAAGCACCTGGGGCTGGCGGAGATCCAGCAACTGGTCGGCGGCGGCGAGCTGTTCGACGCCATCACCATCTTCGCCAACTACCCGATCGACACCGACACCCTGAAGAACTCCGCCGAGGGCATCGGGGCGGTGGCCGCCACCACCGTGGACGCCACCCACTACACCCTCAACCTGGAGGGCACGGTCCGCGGCGAGCGGATGACGGTCCGGCTGGACCACCGCCCCGACCTGTTCGCGGACGGCGCCGGACGGGAGATCCTGGACCGCTTCCTCGCCGTCCTGGCCGCGTTCGCCGAGGATCCGGGGCGGCCCGCCGGGTCCGTACCGGCCTTCACCCCCGAGGACCGGGCCCGGCTGGTGACCGCCCGGCCCGCCATGCCCGAGTCCGTGGCGGCGGAGGGCGGCGGCGCACCGCGCACCGAGCGCGAGAGGGCGCTGTGCGGGCTGTTCGCCGAGGTGCTGGGGGTGGACTGGGTCGGTGTCCACGACAGCTTCTTCGAACGGGGCGGGGACAGCATCTCCTCGATCCAGCTCGCCCACCGCGCCCGCAAGGCGGGTGTGGAGATCACCCTGCGGGAGATCTTCGAGCACCGCACGGTGGCCCGGCTCGCCGCCCTGGACCCCGGCCCCCGGCAGCCCGCCGTGCGGGCCGAGGACGGTGTCGGCGAGGTCGTGCCCACCCCGATCATGCGCTGGCAGCAGGCCCGCGGCGGTCCGGTGGACGCGTTCAACCAGACCATGACCCTGCCGGTCCCGGCCGGGCTGGACGAGGAGCGGATACGGGCCGCCGTCCAGGCGCTGCTGGACCGGCACGACGCGCTGCGGTTGCGGCTCACCCGCGCCCCCGGCGCCGACTGGGCCCTCACCGTGGCCCCGGTGGGCGCCGTACGGGCGGAGGACTGCGTCCGCCGCACCGAGGACCCCGACGACGCGGACGAACTGCTCGCCGCCATGGGGCGGCTGGCCCCGGAGGACGGCCGGATGCTCCAGGCCGTCTGGTACGACGCCGGGGCAGCCCCGGGACGGCTCACCGTGATCGCCCACCACCTGGTCGTGGACGGGGTCTCCTGGCGGGTGCTGCTGCCCGATCTGGAGGCGGCGTTCGACGCGCTCACCGACGGCAAGACCCCCGAACTGGAGCCGGTGGGCACCTCGTTCCGCCGCTGGACACAGGCTTTGGCCGAGAACGCCACCACGCCGGAGCGTGTCGCCGAACTCCCGCTGTGGCGCGCGATCGCCGCCACCGAGGACCCCGCGCTCACCGACCGGCCGCTGGACCCGGTCCGCGATGTGATCGGCGCGGCACGGCAGTTGACGCTCACCCTGCCCGCCGAGGTGGCCGAACCGCTGCTGGGCCGGGTGCCCGCCGCGTACCACACCGGGATCAACGAGGTGCTGCTCACCGGTCTCGCGCTGGCCGTCGCCCGCTGGCGGCGCGAGCGCGGCCGGGGCGACGGTTCGGCGGTGCTGGTCGGCCTGGAGGGCCACGGCCGCGAGGAGATCGCCGAGGGCATCGACCTCTCCCGTACCGTCGGCTGGTTCACCAGCCTCTTCCCGGTGGCCCTGGACCCCGGCGCACTGCCGGAGGACGAGCTGTGGACCGGCGGCCGGGCCCTGGACACCGCCCTGAAGACCGTCAAGGAGCAGCTACGCGCCATCCCCGGCAAGGGGCTCGGCTACGGGCTGCTGCGCCACCTCAACCCCGGGACCGGCCCGGAGCTGGCCGCCTTCGCCGAACCCCAGATCGGCTTCAACTACCTGGGCCGGATGGGCGAGGCGGACGCCGGTGACGCGGCCGCCGCCGACACCGTGACGGTGCGCGACCTCACCGGGGCGGGCGACCCCGCGATGCCCCTGGGCTACGCCCTGGAGGTCAACGCCGCCGCCCTGGACTACCCCGACGGCCGGCGGCTGGTGGCCTCCTGGACCTTCTCCGCCGAACTGCTCACCGAGGCGGAGGTCGGCGAGGTCGCCCGGCTGTGGTTCGACGCGCTGCGCGCCCTGGCCGTGGCCGCCGATCGGCCGGACGCGGGCGGGCTCACCCCCTCCGATCTGCCGCTGGTGGCCATCGGACAGGACGAGATCGACCGGCTGGCTGCGGCACCCGGTGGCCTCGCCGACGTCCTGCCGCTCTCCCCGCTCCAGCAGGGACTGCTGTTCCACTCCGTCTACGACGAGTCGGCGCCCGACGTCTACACCATCCAGTCCGCCCTGGAACTCCACGGCCCGCTGGATGTGGCGGCCCTGCGCACCGCCACCGGCACCCTGCTGCGCCGCCACGCCAATCTGCGCGCCGCGTTCCTCACCTCCGCGTCCGGCCACGCCCTCCAGGTCGTGCCCCGCGAGGCCGAGGTGCCCTGGACCGAGGTGGACCTCGGCGGTCTCGACGGCGAGGCGCAAGGGGCGGAACTGGACCGGCTGCTGGCCGCCGACCGCGCCGAGCGGTTCGATCCGACCGTGCCCCCGCTGCTGCGCTGCACCCTGGTCCGGCTCGGCGCGGACCGGCATCGCTTCGTGCTCACCGTGCACCACATCGCGGTGGACGGCTGGTCGATGCCGCTGCTCATCGGGGAGCTGTTCGAGCTGTACGGGCGCGGCGGCGAGGACACCGGGCTGCCCCCGGCCGTTCCGTACCGCGACTATCTGGCCTGGCTGGCGGCGCGGGACCGCACGGTGTCCGAGGATGCCTGGCGGGCCGCGCTGGACGGGGTCACCGAACCGACGCTGCTGCGGGGCGACGCCCCCGCGGACCGTGCCCCCGCCGCGCCGGAGCGCTGGACCCAGGAGCTGCCCGCGGAGCTGAGCGCCGGGCTGCTGACCGCCGCCCGGACGCACGGGCTGACCGTCAACACCCTGGTGCAGACCGCGTGGGGTGTGGTGCTCGGCGCGCTCACCGGCCGCGAGGACGTGGTGTTCGGCTCGACGGTGTCCGGACGCCCGCCGGAGCTGCCCGGTGTGGAATCCATGATCGGGCTGTTCATCAACACCCTGCCGGTACGGGTGGACACCCGGCCCGGGGAGAGCCTCGCCGAGGCGGCCACCCGGCTCCAGACCCGGCAGTCCGGGCTGCTGGCCCACCAGTACCTGGGCCTGGCCGACCTCCAGAAGCTCACCGGCACCGGTGAACTCTTCGACACCCTGGTGGTGTTCGAGAACTATCCCGTGGACGCGGAGACCCTGGAGTCCACCGCCCGTGACCTCGGGGTCGTCGACGCCGACGTCCGGGACGCGGTGCACTACCCGCTGGGGCTGCTGGCCGCCCAGCGCGGGGACGAACTGACCCTCACCTGGTCCCACCGCCCCGACCTGCTGGACGCGGCGGAGGTCCGGACCCTGGCCGGGCGGTATCTGCGGGTGCTGGAGGCGTTCGCCGCCGACCCCGCCACGCCCGTCGGACGGATCGATCTGCGCACCGCAGAAGAGCGGACGGCCGAGTCCGGCGAACCTCTCGCCGAGGCCGGGGCGCTCGTCGCCGAGGCCGGGGCGCGCACCCTCACCGAGGTCTTCGAGGCCACCGCCGCGGCCGGCCCCGACGCCACCGCCGTGGTGTACGGGGACACCGCGCTCGGCTATGCCGAACTGAACGCGCGCGCCAACCGGCTGGCCCACGAGCTGATCGCCCATGGCGCCGGACCCGAGCGGCTGGTGGCGCTGGCGCTGCCGCGCTCGGCGGAGACCGTCGTGGCGCTGCTGGCCGTCCTCAAGTCGGGCGCGGCCTATCTGCCGCTCGACCCGGACTACCCGGCCGACCGGCTGGCCTACATGGTCGGCGACGCGGCGCCCGCGCTGGTGGTCACCACCACCGGCGCCGCACCGGAGACGCTGCCCGCGGGGGTGCCGGTCCTGGCCCTGGACGACCCGGCGGTCCGGGCGGAGCTGGCCGGGCGCCCCGCCACCGACCCCACCGACGCCGACCGCACCGCGGCCCTCACCCCGGACTCCCCGGCGTACGTCATCTACACCTCGGGTTCCACCGGCCGCCCCAAGGGTGTGGTGGTCCCGCACCGCAATGTGGTGCGGCTGTTCACCGCCACCGACCCCTGGTTCGGCTTCGGCCCGGACGACGTGTGGACGATGTTCCACTCCTACGCCTTCGACTTCTCGGTGTGGGAGATCTGGGGCCCGCTGCTGCACGGCGGACGGCTGGTCGTGGTCGACCACGCCGTCAGCCGTTCCCCCGAAGCCTTCCTGGAACTGCTGGTCCGCGAGCGGGTCACCGTGCTCAGCCAGACGCCGTCCGCCTTCCACCAGCTCATGGCCGCCGACTGGGACAACCCTGCCCTCGGCGACCAACTGGCCCTGCGCACCGTCGTCTTCGGCGGTGAGGCGCTGGACCCGCGGCGGCTGGAGGAGTGGTACCGGCGGCACGACGACACCGCGCCCCGGCTGGTCAACATGTACGGGATCACCGAGACCACCGTGCACGTCAGCCATGCCGCCCTGGACCGGGCGGGCGCCGCCGCCGCGGCCGGCAGTGTCATCGGCGAGGCCATCCCCGATCTGCGGGTGCACCTCCTGGACACCGCGCTGCGGCCGGTGCTGCCCGGCGCGCCGGGCGAGATGTACATCGCCGGGGCCGGACCGGCCCGTGGCTACCTCGGCCGCCCGGACCTCACCGCGGGCCGCTTCGTGGCCGACCCCTACGGCCCGCCCGGGAGCCGGATGTACCGCTCGGGCGATCTGGCCCGCCGGGGTCCGGACGGACAGCTCGAATACCTGGGGCGCGCCGACGACCAGGTGAAGATCCGCGGCTTCCGTATCGAACCCGGTGAGATCGAGGCCGTGCTCGCCGGACATCCGGCGGTCGGCCAGGTGGCGGTGCGGGTCCGCGAGGACCGGCCGGGCCACCGGCTGCTGGCCGCCTATGTGGTGCCCGCCGCGGGCCGTACGGCGGACGCGGGCGCGCTGCGGGACCACGCGGCCGCCGCGCTGCCGGACCATATGGTCCCGGCCGCGTTCGTCACCCTCGACGCGCTGCCGCTGACCGTCAACGGCAAGCTGGATCACCGGGCGCTGCCCGCACCGGAGTTCGGCACGGAGGGGGAGGGCGACCGGGCGCCGCGCACCCCGGCCGAGGAGACGCTGTGCGCGCTCTTCGCCGAGGTGCTGGGCGTCGCGTCGGTCGGGGTCGACGACAGCTTCTTCGAGCTGGGCGGCGACAGCATCATCTCCATCCAGCTCGTCAGCCGGGCCCGTGCGGAGGGGCTGCGGTTCAGCCCGCGCGATGTGTTCGCGCACCGTACGGTGGCCGCGCTGGCCGCGGCCGTCGCCGTGCCCGACACCACCGGGGGAGCGGCCGCCGGGGCGCCCGTCTCCGACGGCGTCGGCGAGGTCCCGCTCACCCCGATCATCCACTGGCTGCGTGAACGCGGCGGCACCATCGACCAGTTCAACCAGACCATGTCGATGCCGGTACCGTCCGGCACCACCCTGGACACCGTGCGCACCGCGCTCCAGGCGGTCCTGGACCACCATGACGCGCTGCGGATGACCCTGACCCGGATCGCGGACGACATCGGCTGGTCGCTGGAGACCGCGCCGCCCGGCGCCGTACGGGCCGGGGACTGTCTGCGCCGGGTGGACGCCGCCGCGCTGGTGCGCGCCGGGCTCACCGAGGACGGGCTCGACGCCCGGGCCGCCGAGGAGATCGCCGCCGCCCAGGGCGAACTCGCCCCCGACGAGGGCCGGATGGTGCGGGCCGTGTGGTTCGACGCCGGACCCGACGCCCCCGGCCAGCTTGCCGTCATCGCCCACCACCTGGTGGTCGACGGGGTGTCCTGGCGGATCCTGCTGCCCGATCTCCAGGCCGCCCTGGACACGCTGCGCGCGGGACGTCCGGTCGCCCTCGACCCCGTCGGCACCTCCTTCCGCCGCTGGTCCCGGCAGCTCACCGAGGCCGCCGGGGAGCCGGAGCGGATGCGCGAGGTGGCGCTGTGGCGGCAGACCCTCACCGGCCCCGACCCCCTGCTGACCGATGAACCGCTGGACCCGGCCCGCGACACCATGGGCACCGCGGCCATGCTGCGCTTCACCCTTCCCGCCGAGGTGACCGGACCGCTGCTGGGCCGGGTGCCCGCCGCGTTCCGCGCCGGGGTCAACGACGTGCTGCTCACCGCGCTCGCCCTCGCCGTCGCCGGATGGCGGCGCGCCACCGGACGCGGAGCGGGCCCGGAGGTGCTGATCGACCTCGAGGGCCACGGCCGCGAGGAGATCGTGCCGGGCGCCGATCTGTCCCGTACGGTCGGCTGGTTCACCAGCCTCTACCCGGTACGGCTGGACGCGGGCGAGCTCACCGCGGCGGAGCTCGCCGCCGCCGGCCCGGCCGTCGGCGGTGCGCTCAAACGGGTCAAGGAACGGCTGCGCGCCATCCCCGACAACGGCGTCGGCTACGGTCTGCTGCGCCATCTCAACCCGCAGACCGCCCGCGCCCTCGGCCGGTTCGCCGAACCCCAGATCGGCTTCAACTACCTGGGACGGCTGGGCGAGGCACCGGACACGGAGGTCCTGGAGGAGCCGGAGGCCGCGGGCGACCTGTCGTCCGTCGCCGACGCGGCCATGCCTCTGCCGCACACCCTCGACCTCACCGCGACCGCCGTCAGTCACCCCGACGGCCCGCGCCTGGTGGCCAACTGGGTGTATCCCACCCGGCTGCTGGAGGAGTCCGACGTACGGGAGCTGGCCCGCGCCTGGTTCCGCGCGCTGCGCGCCCTGGTGGCACACGCCGGACGCCCCGAGGGCGGTGGACTCACCCCATCCGATCTGCCGCTGGCCGACCTCGGCCAGGACGAGATCGACCGGCTGGAGGCCGCGCACCCCGGCGGTCTGGCCGATGTCCTCCCGCTCTCCCCGCTCCAGGAGGGGCTGCTCTTCCATGCCCTCTACGACGAGCGCGGGGCCGATGTCTACAACGTCCAGATGGCGCTGGACCTGCGCGGTGAGCTGGACCCCGCCGTCCTGCGCGACGCCGCCCGCACGGTGCTGCGCCGCCATGACAACCTGCGCGCCGCCTTCCGCACCGGTGCCCGAGGACAGTCCCTCCAGACGATTCCGCACACGGTGGAACCGCCCTGGACCGAGGTGGACCTCAGCGGACTGGACGAGGCCGGACGCGCCGCGGCGCTGGACCGGCTGCTCGCCGACGACCTGGCCGCCCGGTTCGATCTGCGGCGGCCCCCGCTGCTGCGGTTCACCCTGGTCCGGCTCGGCGAGGACGCCCACCGGCTGCTCTTCACCAACCACCACATCCTGCTCGACGGCTGGTCCGGACCGCTGGTGATGGCCGAGCTGTTCGAGCTGTACGGACGGCGCGGTGACGCCTCGGGGCTGCCCGAGGTGACCCCGTACCGCGACCACCTGGCCTGGCTGGCCGCACAGGACCGGCCGGCCGCCGAGGACGCCTGGCGCACCGCGCTGGCCGGGGTGGACGAGCCGACCCTCGTCGCCCCCGCCGACCCGGGCCGCCGCCCGGTGCGGTCCGAGGCGTGGGAGGGCGCGCTGACGGCGGAGGCCGTGGCGGCGCTCACCGCGCGCGCCCGCCGCCACGGGCTGACCAAGAACACCGTGGTGCAGGCCGCGTGGGGACTGCTGCTGTGCTCCGCCACCGGCCGGGACGATGTGCTGTTCGGCGAGACGGTGAACGGCCGGCCCGCCGAACTCCCCGGCGTCGAGACCATGGTGGGCCTGTTCATCAACACCCTCCCGGTGCGGGTGACCGTCGAGCGCGGGGACACCCTGCTGGACGTGGCGACCCGGCTCCAGGACCGGCAGCTCGACCTGATGCCGCACAAGTACCTGGGGCTCACCGACATCCAGCGGCTGGTGGACGTCGGCGGGGCGCTGTTCGACACCTCGACCGCCTTCGAGAACTTCCCGGTGGACTCCGGCGGTCTTGCCGAGGCCGCCCAGGGACTCGGGGTCGTGGACGCCGAGATCCAGGACGGTACGCACTATCCGCTCCAGCTCGCCGTCACCGACACCGCGCACGCCCTCACCCTCAAACTGGACCACCGCCCCGACCTCTTCGACGCGACGGAGGCACGGGCGCTCGGGGAGCGGCTGGTACGGCTGCTGGAGGCGTTCGCCGAGGACCCGGAGCGACCGGTGGCCGCCGTCGATCCGCTGTCGGCGGAGGAACGGGACCGGCTGGCACGGTGGACCGATACCGGTGGCGCCGTCGCACCGGCGACGTTCCCGGAGTTGTTCGCGGAGCGGGTGGCGGTGTCGCCGGATGCGGTGGCGGTGGAGTCGGCCGGGGTGGCGTTGTCGTATGCGGAGTTGGATGCGTGTGCGGGGGTGCTTGCGGGGCGGTTGGCCGTGGCGGGTGTGGGTGCGGAGGATGTGGTGGCCCTGGTGTTGGGGCGTTCGGTGGAGTCGGTGGTGGCGTCGCTTGCGGTGATGCGGGTGGGTGCGGCGTATCTGCCGGTGGATCCGGATTATCCGGCGGAGCGGGTGGCGTTCATGCTGGATGACGCCCGTCCGGTGGTGGTGCTGACCACGGAGGCGTATGCGGGTGTGGTGCCCGACGGCCACACCGTCGTGCTGCTCGATGGGGACGAGGAGTTGTCGGTCGCCGCGCCCGAGGTGGCGGTGGCGCTCGACGCTCCGGCGTATGTCATCTACACCTCGGGTTCGACGGGTGTGCCCAAGGGTGTGGTGGTCTCGCACCGTGGGCTCGCTGCTTTTGCGGCGGCTGAGCGGGAGCGGTTCGTGGTGACGGCGGAGAGCCGGGTGTTGCAGTTCTCCTCGCCGAGTTTCGATGCCTCGGTGCTGGAGCTGTGCATGGCGCTGACGGCCGGTGCCACGCTGGTCGTTCCGGAGCCCGGTCCGCTCGCGGGTGAACCCCTCGCCGACGTGCTCGCCTCCCGTCGGGTGACCCATGCCCTGATCCCCCCGGCCGCCCTCGCGACCGTCCCCGCCACCGGACTGCCGGACTTCCGGTGTCTGGTGGTGGGCGGTGAGGCGTGCCCGGCGGAGCTGGTGGAGCGGTGGGCGCCGGGGCGCCGGATGGTGAACGCCTACGGCCCGACGGAGTCCACCGTCATGGTGACCACCAGCGGTGCGCTGAGCGCCGACACCGGGCTTCCGCCAATCGGCACACCCCTGCCCGGCACCCGGGCCTATGTGCTGGACGGTGCGTTGCGGCTGGCTCCGCCGGGGGTGGCGGGTGAGCTGTATGTGGCGGGTCCGGGTCTTGCGCGGGGTTATCTGCGGCGGGCGGCGCTGACGGCGGAGCGGTTCACCGCGGATCCGTTCGGCCCGTCCGGGTCGCGGATGTATCGCACGGGGGATGTGGCGCGCTGGCGGGCGGACGGTCAGTTGGAGTTCGTGGGCCGCGCCGATGACCAGGTGAAGATCCGGGGCTTCCGGATCGAACTCGGCGAGATCGAGACCCGGCTCGCCGGACACCCCGCCGTCGAGCAGGCCGCCGTGGTGGTCCGGGAGGACCGTCCCGGTGACCGCAGGCTCGTCGGCTACGCGGTGGCCGGTCCGTCCGTCACCCCCGCCGCGCTGCGCGGCCACCTCGCGGATGAACTGCCCGGCTATATGGTCCCCGCGGCCGTCGTGGTGCTGGACGCCCTGCCGCTGACGTCGAACGGCAAACTGGACCGCAAGGCCCTGCCGGTGCCGGAGTACGGCGCGGCCGGGGAGCGGCGCGCGCCCCGCGACCCCAGCGAGGAGACCCTGTGCGGACTCTTCGCGGAGGTGCTGGGGATCGAGCCGCCCGGGATCGACGACGGCTTCTTCGACCTCGGCGGCCATTCGCTGCTGGCGACCCGGCTGGTCAACCGGATCCGCACCGAGCTGGCCGCCGAACTCCCGGTGCGGGCCGTCTTCGAGGCGCCGACCGTCGCCGCCCTGGCCGGACGGCTGGCCGGGGCCGGCGGGGCACGCGAGGAACTGCGCCCGGTGGACCGGCCGTCGGTGGTCCCGCTGTCCTACGCCCAGCGCAGGCTGTGGTTCATCAACCAGGTCGAGGGCGGTGGCGGCTACAACATCCCGCTCGCGGTGACCCTGCGGGGCGAGCTGGACGCCGCCGCGCTGCGCGCCGCGCTCGCGGACGTGGTGACCCGGCACGAGAGCCTGCGGACCGTCTTCCCGGTGTCCGACGGCGTACCGTCCCAGCACGTCCTGGCGCCCGGTGAGGTGACCCTCGCCCTGGAGGTGACCGACACCGGCCGGGCGGGGCTCGACCGGACCCTGGAGGCCGAGGCGCGGCGGGACTTCGACCTGGCGGCCGACATCCCGCTGCGGGCCCGGCTGCTGCGGCTGGCGCCCGACGAGCACGTCCTGCTGTTGGTGCTGCACCACATCGCCGGGGACGGCGGATCGCTGGCCCCGCTCGTCCGCGACCTGGGCACCGGCTACCGCGCCCGGTGCGAGGGGCGGGCGCCGCAGTTTCCGCCGCTGCCCGTCCAGTACGCCGACTACGCCCTGTGGCAGCGGCGGACCCTGGGCAGCGAGGACGATCCGGACAGTGCGGTCGGGCGGCAGCTCGACCACTGGCGGCGGACCCTGGCCGGACTGCCCGAGGAGCTGGGCCTGCCGCTGGACCGGCAGCGCACCGCCGGGGCCGGGGCGAGCGGCGGTACGGTGCCGGTCGTCCTGCCCGAGGGGCTGGCCGCCGGGCTCACCGGGCTGGCCCGGCGCACCGGGGCGAGTCTGTTCATGGTGTTCCAGGCGGCGGTGTCCGCACTGCTGACCCGGCTCGGCGGGGGGACGGACATCCCGCTGGGCACGGTGGTGGCGGGCCGGACCGACGCGGCGCTGGAGGATCTGGTCGGCTTCTTCGTCAACACGCTGGTGCTGCGCACCGACACCTCCGGCGACCCCGGTTTCCGGGAGCTGGTGGAGCGGGTGAGGACGGCGGACCTCGCGGCCTTCGCCCACCAGGACGTGCCGTTCGAGCGGCTGGTGGAGGAGCTGAGCCCGGTCCGTTCGCTGTCCCGCAACCCGCTGTTCCAGGTGGCGATCAGCTACCAGAACAACGAGAGCGCCGATCTGGAGCTGCCGGGTCTTACGGCCGTGCCGTACCCGCTGGACTCCGCACGCGCCAAGTTCGACCTGACCTTCGGCTTCAGCGAGGAGCCGGGGACGGATGGCTCAGGTCCGGTGCTGGGCGCGGGGATCGAGTTCAACGCCGCGCTCTTCGACCGGACGACGGTCGAGACCATGGCCGGGCGGCTGGTGCGGCTGCTGACGGCGGCGGTCGCCGATCCGGAACGGCCGCTGGCCCGGCTGGGGCTGATGTCGGCCGACGAGCGGGCGCGGCTGCTGCCCGGGACGGAGGAGGACACGGTTCCGGCGGGCACGGTGGTCTCGCACTTCGAGGCACGTGCGGTGAACACCCCTGGGGCCATCGCCGTGATCGCGGACGGGGTGAGTCTCGACTACGCCGGACTCAACGCCCGCGCCAATGTCCTGGCCCACCGCCTCATCGCGCTGGGGGTCCGGCCCGACGACCGGGTGGCACTCCTCCAGGAGCGTTCGGTGGAGCTGGTGGTCGCCACGCTCGCCGTGCTCAAGGCGGGAGCGGCGTATGTACCGCTGGACTCCCGCGCGCCGAGGGCGCGGCTGGAGACCATCGTGGCGGAGACCCGCGCGGGCGTGCTGCTGACCGACCGGGCCATGGCCGGGGTGGAGTTCACCCACACCGCGCGGGTGCTGGTGGTGGACGGAGACGGTGACGGAGCCGGGCCGGACGGTGCGGCCGGCGGTGGCGCGGACAACCCGGACGTACCACTGCTGGCGGGCCAGTTGGCCTATCTGATGTACACCTCCGGTTCCACGGGCAGGCCCAAGGGCATCGCCGTCAGCCATGCGGACGTGGTGGCGCTGGCCGCCGACGGCCGGTGGCGGGGCGGGGCGCACGACCGGGTGCTGGTGCACTCGCCGCACGCCTTCGACGCCTCGACGTACGAGCTGTGGGCGCCGCTGCTCGGCGGTGGTACCGCCGTGGTGGCCGCGCCGGGGCAGCTCGACGCGGCCCGGCTGCGCGGCCACGCCGAACGGGACGGGCTGACCGCGGTGTTCCTGACCACCGCACTGTTCAACCTGATGGCCGAGGAGGACCCGGGCTGCTTCGCCGGTCTGGCGCAGGTGTGGACCGGCGGTGAGCAGGTGTCGCCCGGTGCCTTCCGGCGGGTGCTGGACGCCTGCCCGGACACCGGTCTGGTGCATGTCTACGGACCCACCGAGACCACCACCTTCGCCACCTGCCATCCCGTGCGCGATGCGTACCGGACGGGGGAGACCGTGCCGATCGGCCGGGCCATGGACCGGATGCGGGTCTATGTCCTGGACGAGCGGCTGGGGCTCGCCCTGCCGGGCGTGGTGGGCGAACTGTACGTGGCGGGCGCCGGAGTGGCGCGCGGCTACGCGGATCTGCCCGGCCTCACGGCCGAGCGGTTCACCGCCGATCCGTACGGACCGCCCGGCTCCCGGATGTACCGCACCGGTGACCTGGTGCGCTGGGACGACGGGGGGCGGGTGGAGTTCGTCGGCCGGGCCGATCACCAGGTGAAGATCCGCGGTCTGCGGATCGAACTCGGCGAGATCGAGGCCGCGGTGGCCGCCGGTCCGGAGGTCGCCCAGGTGACGGTGGTGGTCCAGGAGGACCGGCCGGGCGCCAAGAAGCTGGTGGCGTACCTGGTGCCCACGGCGGGCCGGGGCGAGGTGGACGTCCGGGCGGTGCGTGAGCGGGTGGCCGCGGCGCTGCCGGAGTACATGGTGCCGGACGCCTTCGTCACCCTCGCCGCGCTGCCGCTCACCCCCAACGGCAAGGTGGACCGTACGGCGCTGCCGGTGCCCGATTTCGGATCGTCCGCCGGTGCCGGCCGCGGACCGCGCACCCCCCGTGAGGAGCTGCTGTGCTCGCTCTTCGCCGAACTGCTGCGGGTGCCGAGGGTCGGGATCGACGACAACTTCTTCGAGCTCGGCGGCGACAGCATCGTCTCCATCCAGCTCGTCAGCCGGATCCGCGCGGTGTTCGGCGCGGAGGTCTCCAACCGGGCCGTCTTCCAGGCCCCCACGGTGGCCGAACTGATCGCGCTGATGGGCCAGGGGGACTCCGCGGGCGGTGACACCGGCTTCGAGGTGGTGCTGCCGCTGCGCACCGCCGGGGACCGGCCGCCGCTGTTCTGTGTGCACCCGGTCGGCGGTGTGAGCTGGATGTACGCGGGGCTGCTCCGCCACCTCCCCGCCGACCAGCCGGTCTACGGCATCCAGGCCCGTGGTGTGGCCCGCGAGGAGCCACTGCCCGGCTCGATCGCGGAGATGGCGGCGGACTACGTCGAGCAGATCCGCGCCATCCGGCCGCACGGCCCGTACCACCTGCTGGGCTGGTCGATGGGGGCGCTGGTGGCCCATGAGATGGCGGTCCGGCTGCGCCGGGAGGGCGAGGAGGTCGGACTGCTGGCCAACCTCGACCAGCCGCCCATGCCGCGCGAGGAGTTCGACGACGCGTTCGTGGCGGCGGACGAACAGAAGGTGCTGGCGGTGCTGCTGGACTTCGCCGGACACGACCCGAGGGCGTTCGGGACCGGCCCGCTGGAGTACGCGGCGGTCATGGAGGTGCTGCGGGCCGAGGGCAGCGCCCTGGCCACCTTCGAGGAGCGGGACATCCTCCGTATCGGCCGGGTCAACAACAACAACTGGGAGCTGACGCTCGGCCATGAGCCCGGGGTCTACGACGGCGACGTGACGCTGTTCGTGGCCACCGAGTCCGAGGACTTCCCCGGTGACCCCGCGGGCAAGGTGGCGAGCTGGACCGACCGGCTCACCCCGTACGTCGACGGGGGGATGACGACCCATGAGGTGGACTGCGAACACCGGCAGCTCCTCCAGCCCGGACCGCTGGCCGAAATCGGCCGTGTGGTGCGGGAGATCCTGGATCGAATTTCCTGAACCAGGAATTACTTCGAGTATTCGTTCGGGTAGCTTTCGGGTCAATGGACGTCATTCCCTGACCCATTCATTTCCCCAGGAGAAATCATGAAGAAAATAGCCGCTGCCGCCGCCACCGCGATCAGCGCGATGGCCCTCGTCGGTGCCACCCAGGGCGCCGCCCAGGCGGCCCCGTCCACCACCCGTGCCGCGGCCCCCAGTTGCGTCAAGGCCGATGTCACCTACCTGGTCACGATCATGGTGGATGTCACCAACAACTGCTCGACCACCCAGAAGGTCAAGGTCGACTTCAACAACAACTACTTCAGCAGCTGTATGACCCTGGCGCCGGGGCAGGTCGGCCACGCCAACGCGGCCATCTTCCAGGCAAGCCGTTACGAGGGCCTCGTCACCTGCTGAGATCGCTTCCCACGGCGGGCCTTTCCCCCTTTTGGCCGGTGCTCCCGGGCGTATGCCCGGGAGCACCGTTCCTTTTCCGGGGTTCCGGTGTGGAGCGGCCGGGAGGAAATCTCCCGATCGGCAGATGTGGAAGGCCGCTCCGGACGGCGATCCTGACCGGGTAATCGGGCATTCGGCAGTGGAGGGACAGCGCATGACCCAGGTGGCGAACAGGGACGGGGGGCCGCCGGAGGTCCGGGCGACCGCCCGCTCCCGCTTCCGCCGGCCGGAGCGGGTCGGCTACGCGGCCGCGGCCGCGCTCTTCCTCTACGGCCTGGCCAACGTCTACTGGGCGCTGGGCGGCGGGGGTTTCCCGTTCGGCGCGGAGGACGCCAACCCGGAGTACTCGGCCTTCGAGCACACCCCGGCGTCCACCCTGGCCCCGGTACTGGCCGCGCTGCTGCTGCCCAGCGCGGCCGTGGCGCTGCTGATGGCGCTCCCGGGCCGGCGCCGGGTGCCGCGGAACCTGCTGCTGGGCTACACCTGGTGTTTCGTCGCCGTGGCGCTCGCCGCGTTCGCCGACTTCCGGCTGCTGGGCAATGTCGCCTATGCGCTGATGCTCCGCTTCGGTGCCATCAACTGGACGGTGCTCAACCAGTTCTTCCTGGTCGCCGGTGCGGGGCTGATGGCGGTCACGGCGCTGGCCTATCAGCGGCGGCTGCGGGACGCCTGCGGCTCGTGCGGGCGCACCGACGGGGAGCCGGGCTGGACCAGCCCGGAGGCGGCGGCCCGCTGGGGCCGCAAGGCCGTACGGATCGCCGTGATCGTCCCGTTCGTGTACGCCAGCACCCGCTGGGCCTGGGCCCTGGGCATTCCACTGGGCATCTCCGACGAACTGTGGGAGGAGGGCAAGGAGGACCACCTCTGGTACTGGGGGGCCGGTCTCGCCACCCTCGGCGCCCTCGGCGCGCTGCTGACCCTCGGCCTGGTGCGGCGCTGGGGCGAGGTGTTCCCGCGCTGGATGGTGGGGCTGCGGGGGAAGCGGGTGCCGCCGCTGCTGGCCATCGTCCCGGCCTCGCTGGTGGCGCTGCTGATCACGATCGCCGGGGTGATGTACATCCGGCTGGAGATCCAGGGGAAGTTCGACAACCAGAGCGAGGACTGGGGCACCACCGTGCCGGAGATGTTCTGGCCGCTGTGGGGGGCCGCGCTGGCCGCCGCCACCCTCGCCTACCACCTGCGCCGCCGGGGCCGCTGCAAGCGCTGCGGACGGCTGTGAGCCCCTCCAACGGCCATGAGCCCCGGATGACCGCGTCGGCGGCCGTCCGGGGCTCACGGACCTTCCCTGAAGTTCCCGGCTCAGCTCGCGCGGCGGAAGTTGCGGATGGCCAGCGGGGCGATGACGGCCACGACCACCGCGCAGATGCCGAAGGTGGCCAGCACCGTACCGGCGTCCGGATCGCCCAGCGCCAGGTCCCGCGCCGCGGTGATGGCATGGGACATCGGGTTCACCTCGGCGAACGCCCGCAGCCAGGACGGCAGTCCATCGGTCGGCACGAAGGCGTTGGAGGCGAACAGCAGCACCATGTTGACCATGCCGCCCACCGGCTGCATCGCCTCCGGTTTGCGCAGCCACGCCGACAGCGCCATGAACACCCAGCCCAGCGACCAGCCGAGGACCACCGCCACCAGCAGCGCCCCCAGGGAGCCCAGCACTCCGCCCGCCGGGCCGTAGCCGAACACCAGGGCTCCGGCCACCAGCATCACCACCATGTTCACCGCGTTCAGCACGGTGTCGGCGATGCTGCGGCCGATAAGGATGGTGCCGGTGTGGATCGGCATGGACTTGAAGCGGGCGACGATCCCGTTGTTCAGCTCGGTGGTCAGCGCCACCCCCGACTTCAGCCCCGCGCTCACCGCGCTGGTGATGAGGAACGCGGGCAGCAGGTAGTCGATATAGCTGACGCCCGCCGGGAACGACTGCGTCTGCGACACGCTCCGGAACACCTGGCTGAAGACGGTCAGCATCAGGATCGGCTCCAGGATGCCCGGCAGCACCAGGGCCGGTTCGCGCAGCGCCCGCAGCGACCGCCCGGAGAGCACCTGGATCTGCCGTAGCGCGCTCGAACCGCGGAAGCGCGGCGGCGCGGCCCCGGACCCCGTCGTCGTCCCGGCGTTCGCGGGGGAGCGCGGATGGTCGGCGGTGATGCTCATGAGGACGTCCCTGCCTCGGTCGGATGGCCGGTGGTGGCGGCGGTGGCGGCGGCCGTGGCGTGGTGCGCGGCCGTGGGGTGGTTCAGCGCCAGGTACACGTCGTCGAGGGTCGGTTCGGAGAACGCGAGCCCCGCCATGTCCGTACCGGCCTCGTCGACCGCCCGGACCACCACCGCGATGTCCGTGGAGTCGGCCACCGGCACCGTGAGGACGAGCCCGTCCTCGTCATGGGCCGGTACCAGGGCGGCCCGGCGCAGCGCCTCGACGGTACGGGCGCGGTCCTCGGCCCGGCGCAGGGTGACGGAGACGCTGCGCCGCCCCACCCGTTCCTTCAGCTCGGCCGCGGTGCCCGAGGCGATGACCCGGCCCTCGGCCAGGACGGTGATGGAGTCCGCGAGCGTATCGGCCTCCTCCAGGTACTGCGTGGTCAGCAGGACCGTGGTGCCGTCCTTCACCAGGCGCTCCACGATCTCCCAGAGCCCGCGGCGGGCCACCGGGTCCAGTCCGGTGGTCGGTTCGTCGAGGAAGATCACCTCGGGGCGGCCGACCAGACTGGCCGCGAGGTCCAGCCGCCGCCGCATCCCGCCGGAGTAGTTCCTGGCGTTGCGGCGTCCGGCGCCGGTGAGGTCGAACAGCTCCAGCAGTTCATCCGCCCGCCCGGCCGCCTCCGCGCGCGTGGCGCCCAGCAGCCGGGCCAGCAGGATCAGATTGGCGCGCCCGGGGAGCGTCTCGTCCACGGACGCGTACTGGCCGGTGAGTCCGATGAGGCGGCGCACCTCCTCGGCGCGTCCGGTCACATCGAGCCCGGCGACCCGGGCCCGTCCGGAGGAGGGGCGGGTCAGCGTGGCGAGAATGCTGACCAGGGTGGTCTTCCCGGCACCGTTGTGGCCGAGCAGACCCAGGACCGAGCCCCGCGGCACCGCGAGGCTCACATCGTCGAGCGCGGTCATCGTCCCGAATCGCTTCGAGATATGCGAGACGTCGATCATCATCGTGTCCACCGGATATACGGTAGGTGGCGTTCTGCGCCCCGGGGCGGGGCTATCACAGACGTCGAAGTGGAATTGCCGGGTGCGGAAAGCCGTGCTATTCGGGGCCACGGGTCGAGCGGCCGGACGACGGAAATACGGGTGGAATTCCGTGGCCGAATCCGGTGCGCCGTGCCCGGAACGGGCTCTGCCGAACGGCACATCCGGTCCCCGTCCCCGGCCCGCCGTGACCTGCCGAACGGCGGATGTGCCGACCCGTCCCGCTCCGTCACGCTGAGCGCGGACCGGCGGAACGACGGAGGACACCATGACGATGAGCGCCGAACGGGACCTGGCGTCCCCGCCGCCCCGCGCCGACGCGGACGGCGCCCCGTCCCCCCGCCCCTCGCGGCCCTCCCGGCCGGCCCGCTGGGCCGCGCACACCGTGCCGTTCACCCTGCTGCCCACCGGGCTGTGGCGGTGCGCGATGGGATTCGGTGTACCCCTGGGCTTCGCCTCCACCTCGGACCTGCACGAGAGCCACTTCCCGGGCTGGATGACGCTGTACGTCATCGCGCTGAGCGTGTTCGCGGAGGCGCTCGGACTGCTCACCCTGGGGCTGATCCAGCCGTGGGGCGAGACGGTGCCGCGCTGGATCCCCTTCCTGGGCGGTCGGCGGATCCCCGTGCTGTGCGCGGTGATCCCGGCCTCGCTGGGCGCGCTCGCGGTCACCTCCATCACCATCCTCGGCGCGTTCACCTGGAACGCGCCGGAGAACCTGGCGGAGATCAGCGATCCGTACGGCCCGCTCTACTGGCTCCAGACCGCCTGTTACGCGCCGCTGCTGGCCTGGGGCCCGCTGCTGGGCTTCGTCACCGTGGCGTACTACCGGCGTCGGCGAGCGGCAGAACGGCGGCCGTCCGCCACCCACCCCGCGGCTCCGGCCCCGCGCTGAGCGTGCCGCCCAGCGCCTCGATCCGCTCGGTCAGCCCCAGCAGCCCGGTGCCGCCCCGGCGGCCGTCCTCGGCCACATGGCCGCCGGAGCCCGAACTGATCGCCTCGGCGCCGTTGACCACGCTCACGGACAGCGCCCTGCCGCTTCGCTCCAGCGCGATCCGCACCCGGACGCTGGCCGCCGTACGGGCGTGCCGGCGGACGTTGGTGAGCGCCTCCACCACCATCCGGTGCGCGGTGCTCGCCACCTCGCGCGGCACCCGGCCGATCGCCTCGGCGGTCAGCTCCAGTTCGAGCCGCACCTCGGCCCGCCCCGAGGAGCGGAACCGCTCCACCACGTCGGTGATGTCCTCCAGACCGTAGGCCCGCGGCCGGTCCTCCGCCGCCTCGCCGCCCGCGGTGTCGCTGTCGCCGAGCATCCGCACCGTGCGGTCCATCGACCGCAGCGCCTGCTGACCGGCCTCCTCGATCTGCCGCAGCAGCGGCATCAGCCGGTCCGGCTGCTGGGCCCCCACGAGCTGCGCCGCCTGCGCGAGCACCACGATGCCGGAGACGTCATGGGCGACGAAGTCATGCAGATCGCGGGCGAGTTCCAGCCGCTGGCTGCGCCGCGCCACCCGCACCGAGTTCAGCCGCCGCACGTCCAGCGCCCGCAGATACCCCCCGACCAGGACGGCGCCGATCGCCCCGAGCCCCATGAACGCGCACTGCCCGAACGCCTCCAGGAACGACCCGTACGCCCCCACCCGCAGGATCACCGTGGACCCGGCGGCCGACAGCAGCAGCACCAGCGGCACCCCCTGCGGGGCGGGCGCGAACCGGGCCACCACGAACACCAGCGCCGTGACCGCAGCGAACTCCACCAGCATCAGCACCCCGACGGGCGAGTCCTCCCCGGCGTCCCCGGTGAGCACCGTCGCCACCCCGGAGACCACGGCCACCACCGCCGCCACCACCCCGAGCCGCGCCCGGGTCCGCGGCCACCAGCCGACCGTCACCAGCGTGGCCCCGACGGCCACCACCATCGATAACGCGGCCACCCATCCGGCCGCGTCCCCGACGGCCACCCCGCCCACCACGGCCAGCCCCGCCGCACCCCCGCACCCGCCCCGCACGACGACGCGCCACGACCCGTACCGGCGCCCGCGTCCGCTGTCCCTGCCCATGGATGCCATCTCTCTCCCCGTCAGCCGCGGACTCGTGGATCAGGGCCTGTGCGCCCAGTAGTCCTTCAGCATCTCGCCCGGCCATGCGGGCTGGTGCAACGCACCGCGGGGACCCATCTCCTCGAAGTACGGCGAGAGGTCATAGATCTTGGTGCCGACGACGGCGTCCAGGTCGGCCACGTGCAGCCTCAGCCCGTCGGCCTTGACCAGCCGCGGGAAGCTCTGCGCGAGCTGGTTGGGGCGCCGGTGGTTCCGGTGGGCGAATGTCCCCGTCGCGGGCCATCGGGTGTTCCCGCGTGGGCTGCGAGCGTGGTACTCGACGTCATCGGGAGACGCCTGGTCGAAGTGCCACACGACAACGAGATGGGAGAACTCCTCCAAGCCCCGCACGGCATCGGGCGGGAACTCACCCTCGTCGAGCTGAATCACCGACTCGACCCCGCCCCAGTAGTCGTCGGCGACCTCGGTGCGGCCCTCGACGACTTTCCCGATCGCCCTGATCTCCAACACCATTGCCTCAGCCTTTCGCCTCGGTCCCCACGACACATGCGGTCACGCCAGGTGCATCAGGCACGAGGCCGCACGGGCGTCGAGCGCACCTACTGCGGGAATGCCCCGCTTGCGGTAGGGCGACAGCAGCGAGCGCATCTCGACGACCCGCTGCCGGGCCCGGCCGGAATGGATCCCATCTTCCATGGCGTCCAGGACACTGGTCCATGTGGCGCACGCTTCCTCGACGCTGCCCTGGGCGATCTGCGTGGCACCCAGGTAGCCGAGGGTGATCGCATGAGTCCGCCGGAAGGCCGCACCACGCGTGCGCACCGAGCGTCGGAACTCCTTGATCGCCCGCTGGTGATCGCCAAGGTCTCGGAGGGTGCACGCGGTCTCATGTGCCAAGGACGCCTCGCCGAAGAAGAACGTCCGGTCCGGCTCTCTGATCCCGTCGTGGGCATGGGACAAGTCGTCATTCGCGCGCAGCAGGGCCCGTACCGCGGCGTGCCGCTGTCCGGTCGCTGCCAGGGTCCGCGCATGCACCACCCCGAGGAGTGCTCGCTCGCGCGGCGTCGCGGCCGCGTACCGCTCACCACGTACCGAAGCCTGTGCGATCTGCAGGGCTTCGCGCCGGAAACCCATGTCGAGCGCCTGATGCGCCATGGCACGCAGGATGTGCCCACTCAGCGGTGCGTCACCGGACCGGGCGGCCAGCTTCACGGCGGTGTTGAAGCGCTGGAGCGCCACCCCGTTCTCGCTGTTGTCGAAGGCCATCCAGCCCGATACATATGCCAGCTCGGCGGACGCGGCGAACATCGCGCGCCGAGTCGCGTCGTCGGTGAACCGCCCCTGGAGCAAGTCGTGAGCCTCATGCCGGAGATACGCGTCGACTGCCCGCCTGCCGTGGCCGCCTCCGCGCCGCTGGTCCATACGTGAGAAGCCCAGAGTCAGCTCCCGTACGGTCTCGACGTCCCCGCGACCGACGCGGTGTGCCTTTACCGACTCCTTCGACGGGGGCCGGGACATGGCATCCCACCACGTCTCGTCCGGCAGGACCAAGGCCGCTGCGGAGTACACCCCGTCCGCCAGCAGCTGACGCCGGTCCGAGTCCACGCCACTCCCCAAATCACTCAGCGCGATCAACGGATCGATGCGCCAGTCCAGCGTCCCATGAGCCGGTGAGGTGCTGGCTGCGATCCCGATATCCCGGTACGTGATCTCACGCTTCAGACGACGGGACAACGTCTGGCACAGGATGGCGGGCGCGATCCCCGATGGCTGGACCCCGCTCACCCACATGCTCACATGAGAGCGACCGATCCTGGAGTTCTCACGGACCTCGCCGTTCAGCGTCTCGACGGCGACACGGTTGTACGCGGCCGCCGTCTGGGCTCGTGACCAGTCGGCTTCCTGAAGGAGGGCGACCAGCCGCTCGTTCCGCTCCCGCGTCATCGTGCGCCCCCGCCACGTAAGCGATATCCGACCACGCCGTCCGGCCCGATCTGGTCGATGGCCTCGGGCACGAACAGGGCCAACCTAGCGCCCAACTGACGGATGGTGTGCAGTAAGTAGCGCAACGTCACCCGGTTGGGCAAATCCGCTCGCCGGTCGGTGCACTACTCGGACGATCTTTGACCACCTTGACCACCTCGGGACCACCGACCCCATGTCGATCGTTCCCGTGACCCTGTTCGCTCATCGAGTCAGTCACTCGACGAGCGGAAGCACTCATATGAACTCCTCCGTTGGCACATCCGACGCGGCGGGCACCGTGCGTCCGGCCCTCGAACATTCCGGTGGGCCTGTCGTCACGACTGCCGCCGAGGCCACGCGCGCCTTAGAAGTCGTCATGCCCCCAGACCCGTTCTGTGTCGCCCAGACACGATGTATCGCCGCCGCGCTCCTCCGGCTGTGGGAAATCGCCGACACGCTTGCGGAGGATGTGCGGGTGGTCATCTCCGAACTGGTCACGAACGCCATCAAGCACGGACACGGGATCGTGAGCCTCCGGATGCGGCACTGCGAGGACGAGCTTCGGATCGAGGTCACGGACGGGAGTCCGGCCCCGGCCGAACTGAACCACCCTGATGAGGAAGATGAGTCCGGCCGTGGTGTGTACCTGGTCGCAGTTCTGGCAAGCGGCTGGGGTGTGAGCCACCAAGGCCGAACCACCTGGGCCACGTTCCACGCCCCCTGAGATTCGGCAATGAACCGTCCTGTTTCCGCCCAGGCTCCCGGAGAGTGGGCAGCGCCTCATCGACGATGGCCGAGGGGCCTCCGGCCCCTGGCAACGGTTATCAGGGAGAGGAGAATGCGTGTGACGGACGACCAGCGCGCTCTGACCGGGCAGCATCGGCAGTGGGCCGAATGCATCTGGGACTACCACCGGATGCATCACCAGATCCGTCCGGCAGACGTAGCCATCGGCCTGGGCAGCCACGATCTGGGCGTCCCGGCCTTCTGCGCCCAGCTCTACGCGGCCGGGCTCTTCCCGTCACTGGTGTTCACCGGTGGGCCCAATCCCACGGCTCCGGACCGGTTTCCCCGAGGCGAAGCCGTCCGATTCCGCGAGCACGCCATCGAACTCGGCGTTCCGGAGAGCACGATCCTCCTTGAGCCGAAGGCCCGGAACACAGGCCAGAACATCACCTTCTCCCGTGAGGTCCTGGCGTCCGCCGGGATCACACCACGCACGGTGATGCTGATCTCCATGCCCTATATGGAGCGGCGATCCTTCGCCACAGCTCGCCGGATGTGGCCCGAGGTCGAGGTGATCTGCGCGTCCGCACCGCTGGACTTCGACGACTACCTCAAGCACATCGGTGACGAGTGGCTCGTCACCGACCAGCTCGTGGGAGACCTCCAGCGGGTCATCGAGTACCCCCGGCTCGGATTCGCCATCGAGCAGGACGTTCCGGAGGACGTTCATACCGCCTACACATCGCTCGTCCGCGACGGATTCACCAGCCGCCTGCTCAAGCCCTGATACGACATCGCAGAATTCGATATGGCGTGGACGGGAATGCGGATGCCGTGGGACGACTTCCGGGTAGTCGTATTCACCGTCCCGGGAGATGCCGATGGATGCGCACGATCTCGACGGTCGTACGGAATTGGACCGGCTGCTGCCGCGGTGGCACTTCCGGGAGGTCCACCGGGTGTGTGTGGCGGCGTCCGCCGGGGTGGTGATGCGGGCGGTGTGGGAGACCACCTGGGCGGAGGCGCCGGTGGCGCGGACGCTGGTGGCGCTGACACGGGCCGATGTGGGGCGGGAGCGGCGGATCGTCGGGGACTTCCTGGGCGGGATGGGGGAGACCGTGCGCGCCGGGGAGGGCGAGGTGCTGTTCGTCGGCGTGGACACGCTGGAGGACGGCCGGGCCCGGCCCGAGGGGAGCGCGCTGGAGGTGGTCCGGGAGTGCGCCGAACCGGGGCTGCTGAAGGTGGTGATGAACGTGCGCTTCGGCGGCGGTGTGCTCAGTACGGAGACCCGGGTGTACGCCACCGACGAGCGCACCCGGCGCCGGTTCCGGCCGTACTGGCTGGCCATCCGGGCCGGGAGCGGCCTCACCCGGCGTTCCATGCTGCGGGCGATCCGCCGGCGCGCGCTCGGCGGCGGCGCGGTTCCGTGAACGCGGAAGGTCCGCTGCCCCGGTGGCACACACCGGGGCAGCGGACCTTCATCGCGGGGGTGTCGGCGGGCGGTGTCCCGCCGGGTGGAGAGTGGTCAGCGGCTGTAGATGGGCATGATGGTCTCGCTGTCGTCGCACCACACCTCGTGGTAGCCGTTGGCCTGGGCCTGCGGGAGTTCCGCCGCCTCACACGCCGCCTTCGAGGGGTACTTCAGGGCGCCGACGGGGACCCAGCCGTCGCCGGGGGGCGGGGCCGCGGAGGCGGTGGTGGCGGTCAGCGGGATGGCGATAGCCGCCGCACCGACAGCGAGTCCTACGCCGATACGAGAACGCCACGACTTCATGGTTGTCTCCTTCTCTGTTTTCCGCGTTCTCCGGGCTGGTCCTGCCCGGAGGGTCTTCGGCCCCCGTCCGGGGCGGTGCGTGCCGGGGTGGTCAGCCGATGGGGTTGACGAAGGTGGCCGGGTGGGTGGCGCCGCGCTGGTCGACGAGCGCGCCCCACGGCCACTCCACGGTCAGCGAGGAGGTCTCGTTGGGCGGGGTGACGGACACGTGGGCGGGAGCCCAGAAGCCGTCCTCCGCGTCCTCCTCGGCCAGGGCGACGTTGAGGGTGAAGTCGGTGCTTTCACCGGGGCCCAGGGTGATCGCGCCGAACTTCGCCGAGGAGCGCTGCAGCGACCAGCTCTCACCGCCGTTCTCGGTCTTGAGGTCCACTCCCGGGAAGCCACCGATCCTGCAGGTGCGGCCGCTCTTGTTGGTCAGCACGATGCTGGTCGTCGTCGAACCGCCCGCCTCCGGGTCCGGGGCCGCGTCCTCGCCGGTGGCGAACGCGGCCGTCAGACCGGAGGTGTGGCAGCGCTGGACGGACGCCCCGGCCTTGCCGCCGGCCTTGGTACCGGCGTCGGCCTCAGGGGCGGAGCCCTGCGCGCCGCCCGCGGAGCCCGAGCTCGCGGATCCGGCGGCGGCCGTGTCCGACTGGCCTGCGGGCTTGGAGGCGTTGGCCTCGTTGTTGTTGCAGGCGGTCAGTGACAGACCGGCGGCGGCGATCAGGGCCGCGGCGGCCACGCGCAGGCTGCGGCGACGGACGGTGCGGACAGTGGTGCTGGCGCTCATTTCGGTTCCCCCCGGGACGGTTGGTGTTGTCGTTCTCCTCGGTACGACATCCACTCTGGCCGGGCCCGCTATCGGGACACTGCCGCACCGCTAACCCTTCGAACCGCGCGGCTTCCGCGTCGCTAACATCCGGCTAACACGGCTGTGAGCAGCGGAAAGACCAGGAGTCCTGCTACGCGGGACCGGTGGCGCGGGACACCGCCAGGACGGCGGCGGCCGTCGCGGACAGGGCCGCGCTGAGCCACACCGCGCCCCGGTAGTCCCCGAGCGCCCCGGCAGCCGCCTCGGCCGCCAGGGGACCGGCGAACGCACCGACGTTCAGCGCGACGGTGGCGAACGCACCGCTCAGGGAAGGCGCTTCGGAGGACGCGGTCCGCATCACCCGGGCAACCAGCGCCGATCCGACACCGAAGGACAGACCGCCCTGCACCACCGCCATCACCATCAGCGGTACGGGGTGCGAGCCGGTCAGCGCGAGGACCGCCCAGCCGATGGGCAGCGCGCCCATCGCGAGGAAGAGTCCGCGGCCCCATCCGCCGCGGCGGCCCGCCACCGTGACACCGGCGAACGCACCCGCGCCGAACGCGGCGAGCAGGGCCGGGACCGCGCCGCCGGGCAGCCCGGCCACGTCGGTGGCGATGACGGCGAGATAGGCGAAGGTGGCGAACGTGGCGCCGTTGACCGTGGCCGCGAGCACCAGCGCTTGTCGCACCGGGCGCGCCCGCAGGGCCCGTACCTCCCGGCGGACCGGGACCTCGCGGCGGACCGGTACCTCCCCGTGCGGTGCCGCATCGGCGGGGGCCCGCCGGAACACCAGCGCCAGCGCGGGCAGACAGAGGACGGCGACGGCCCAGAACACCGCGCGCCAGCCGGACCGTTCACCGAGCAGCGCCCCCGCGGGCACCCCGGCCACACAGGACAGCGTGACCCCGGACAGCAGCACGGCGGTGGCGCGCGTATGCAGCGCCGGGGGGACGAGGGCGGTGGCGACGGACATCGCCACCGCCAGGAAACCGGCGTTGGCGACGGCGGCGATGACCCGGGTGGCGAACAGCACCGTGAAGTCCGTGGTCAGGGCGCCCAGGACATGGACGACGACGAACGCGGCCAGGAAGCCCGCCAGCGCGCGGCGGCGTGGCCACCGCGCGCTCCAGGCGGCCATCACCGGCGCGCCCACGATCATCCCGATGGCATAGGCGGAGGTCAGCCCGGCGGCGGCGCCGACGGACACGGACAGGTCATGGGCGATGCCCGGGACGAGGCCGGACAGCATGAACTCGGAGGTGCCCTGGGCGAATACGGCGAGGCCCAGGACATGCAGGAACACGGGCAAGGAATCGGCTCCGGTGAGTGCGGACGCGGATGGGGGCGTCCGCGCGCCGGGCGGCGCCGCCCATGGCACCGGAAGGTGGCGTGGGCAGCGGAAGGGCCGGACGCGCGGAAGTCGTCCGGTCACCGGAGCGGGAACCGACGTCGGCAGCTCGGAGGCAGCTCGGAGGAGCTCGCGGACCGAGCGTCGGTGTTCGGTCAGCGCATGACCCGCCGCCGGGTGACCGGCGGCTCGGTTCTGTCCGACTCGGGGCTCATCACACCGGGCACGGTAGCCGGGTCCCTACCCGGCCTCAACCGGGTTTCCCGGGACCGCCGGCCTCCGGCCCCCCGCCGGATCATCCGCGGTTCCCGGCCGCGGCCGGGTGCAGGGCCGCGACGGCCTCGGGCAGCCGGGCCCAGACCTCCGGGGTGTAGAAGTGGCCGCCCGGCAGCACATCCGCGCGGAACTCCCCGGCGGCCAGCGGCCGCCAGCCCTTCGCCGGGTCCTCGAGGTCGTCCTCCGCGCCGTACAGCACCTGGAGCGGGGTGCGCACCGTGACGCCCTCGCGGTAGCGGTAGCCGTCGGAGGCGAGCAGATCGGCGCGGAACACCTCGACGGCCATCGCGCGCAGCTCGGGTTCGGCGAGCACGGCGTCCGAGAGCTGGCCCACCGTGCTCATCCAGGTGAGGAGTTCCTCATCGGTGTCGGCCGAGGTGGGGGTCTCGCGGCGCTTCTCGGCCCAGCGGACGGGGGAGTCGGCGCCGGAGGCGATCAGTGTGCGCGGCGGAGTGCCCGCGCCGGCCTCCAGCCGGCAGGTGAGGTCGAACGCGACCCAGGCGCCCATGCTGTGCCCCAGCAGCAGGTACGGGCGTTCGGCGGCGACCGTGCGGACGGCGTCCAGCGCGTCCGTGAGGAGCGCGTTCCAGTCGGCCGCGAAAGGAACCGTGTATCGGCCTTCGCGTCCGGGGTAGCAGTACAGCACCAACTCCACGTCCGGCGGCAGGGCTTCGGCCCAGGGCCGGAAGGAGGCGGTGCCGCCACCGCAGAAGCTCAGGCACAGCAGGGTCCGGGTCGCGCCGGGGCGGGGCAGCGGACGGAGCAGCGACCGCGACATCGGTGGACTCCCGTGCGGTGGACGGCGGTTGGCGCGGTCACGGTACCGCGCGGGGCCCGGCCGACGGCCCGGGGCCGAGAATTTCTTGATGGCCCGGTGTCACCCTGAGTGGTGGGCCGGGCGGGATGGGTGACGGCCGGACGGACCGTCCGGTGACCGCGCGGCGGCGAACGCCCCTTTTCCCTGTGCCCGCGGCGGCCGAAAGCAGGGGCCGCTCCGTTGGCAACGCTTTATCGAATTCTTCTCATTGGAATCTCTGACGCGCTTCTCCCCGCTCGTTCCCGAAGACGCTTGTGGCCCGTAATCACGGCTGCCTATGGTCGAGCCGAAATGGGCGAGCCCCTGGAAGGGGAAGCAGATGGCTAATCCATTCGAGGACGACGAGGCCACCTACCACGTACTGGTGAACGATGAGGGCCAGCATTCCCTGTGGCCCGTCTTCGCCGAGATCCCGGACGGCTGGAAGTCCGTGCACGGACCGGCGGCCCGTCAGGAATGCCTCGACCACATCAACGAGAACTGGACCGATATGCGTCCGCGCAGCCTCGCCGAGGCCATGGCCGCGAACGCGTCCTGACGGCGTCCCGGACGCCGTCCCCCGTAAGCCCCACTCCCATCAGCATCACCACGAGGAGAGAACCACCATGGCCACGATCACGGCGGAGCGCCAGGCGACGATCAAGGAGATCGTCTGCGACATTCTCGAACTGGAAGAGGACGAGGTCACCGACACCAGCCTCTTCATCGACGACCACGGTGCCGACTCCCTCCGGGCGATCGAGATCCTCGCCTCCCTGGAGAAGGAGTTCAAGATCACCATCGATCAGTCGGAGCTGAGCGAGATGGTGAATCTGGAGAAGGTCTACCAGGTCGTGGCGGAGGCCCCCAGCCGGTAACCGGCCCGTGGCCGCCGAGTCAAAAGGGAAGTCACCATGTCCGATTCACGTCCCGGTGCCGCGGCGGTGAAACGCCGTGTGGTCCTCACCGGTTTCGGCGTCATTTCCAGTATCGGTATAGGCGCCGACGAGTTCACCCGGAGCCTCCGGGAGGGGCGCAGCGGGGTCAGCCCCATCTCGGTGTTCGACGTCGAGGGTTTCGCGCACGTCAACGGATGCGAGGTCAGGGGATTCGATCCACAGGAGTGGATCACCCGTACCCCGGTCCGGGAGCTGGGACGGGCCAGCCGGTTCGCCGTCGCGGCGGCCCGGATGGCGGTGCGGGACGCGGGTCTGGACCCCGAATGGCTCGCCGGACGGCGCGGGCTGATCTCCGTCGGCACCACCGACGGTGAGTCCTTCGAACTCGACCAGCTCGTGGAGACCGATGTCGCCGAAGGACCCGAGCGGATGGACCGGCAGACCGTGCGCCGGGTCCCGGCCGCCCGGCTGTCCACCACCATCGCGCAGGAGCTCCAGCTCACCGATGTCGAGGCGCTGACCATCGCGACCGCCTGCTCCGCGGGCAACTACGCGATCGGCTACGGCTTCGACGCGGTGAGCTCCGGTGAGGTGGAGTTCGCGCTGTGCGGCGGCGCGGACGCCATGTGCCGCAAGACCTTCACCGGTTTCTACCGGCTGGGCACCATCGCCCCCGAGTGCTGCCAGCCCTTCGACGTCGACCGCAAGGGCATCCTCACCGGCGAGGGCTCCGGGGTGCTGGTGCTGGAGAGCCTGGAGTCGGCGCTGGCGCGCGGTGCCCGGATCTACGCCGAGGTGCTCGGCTACGGCCTCAACTGCGATGCGTACCACCAGGTCGCGCCGAAGGGGTCCAGCGTCGCCGCCTGTATGGGCATCGCCCTGGAGAACGCCGGGGTGAAACCGGAGGAGGTCGATCTGATCTCCGCCCACGGCACCGGCACCAAGGCCAATGACATCACCGAATCCCGCGCCATCCGCGAGGTGTTCGGGGCAGCCACCCCGCGCACCATCTCGCTGAAGTCGATGCTCGGCCACACCATGGGCGCGGCCAGCGCGCTGGGCGCCATCGCCTGCGGCCTGGCCATCACCCACGGCTTCATCCCGCCGACCATCAACCACACCACCACCGACCCGGCCTGTGAGATCGACTGTGTGCCCAACCGGGCCGTGGACGCCGATCTGCGGGTGGTGCAGAACAACGGACTGGCCTTTGGCGGCAACAACGCCATCGTGATCCTGGGCAAGTACGAGGGCGGCGCCGGTGCCGGTGCCGGACAGCGGCCGCTCGCCGGGAGCGCCTCATGAGCTATGCGATCACCGGCGTCGGCGCGGTCGCCAGTATCGGGGACGACCCCGGGCAGATCTTCGACGCGCTGTGCGAGGGCCGCAGCGGCCTCGGACCGCTGCGCGGGTTCGACCGCGAACGCTTCACCGCCCGGCAGCTCTTCGAGATCGAGGACCGCTCCGGCGGTGACGGCACGGATGAACCCGGCCGGGCCACCCGCTTCCTGCTGGAGGCGGTCCGCCAGGCCGCCGCCGACGCCGGGCTCCCCGAGGACCTCGGCGGTATCCCGGTGCTCGTCGGCACCGGGCTGCGCGAACTGCGCTCACTGGAGCTGTGGTGGCGCGACGGAGTTCCGTTCGCCGCCGGGGACCTGGACTTCGGCCCGGCGCTGCGCCGCCGCTTCGGCGCGTATGACACCCACACCTTCGCGGGCGCCTGTTCTGCCTCGCTCTACGCGCTGGCGCTCGGCTGGGACCTGCTGGAACAGGGCGAGAGCGACACGGTGGTGGTGGCGGGCTGCGACACCGTGACGGAGTCCATGTTCGGCCTGGCCGACCGGGTGCAGTTCGATCCGCCCGATGTCGTCCGGCCCTTCGACCGCGCCCGCCGCGGCACCATCCTCGGCGAGGGCGCCGCGGCCGTGGTGCTGCGCCGGGAGCCGGTGGCGGACCGCCCGGTGCGCGGCTGGCTGCGTTCGGTCGCGGTCAACTGCGACGCCCACCACCAGACCGCGCCGGACGCGGCCGGGGTGCGGGCCTCCGTGGAACGGGCGCAGGCGGCGGCGGGCAGCCGTCCCGAGGACATCGACCTGGTGGTGCTGCACGCCACCGGCACCCCGCTGAACGACCGTACCGAGGCCGAGGTGATGGCCGGAGTGTTCGGCGGCGCACGGCCCGCCTTCACCGGGATCAAATCGCTGACCGGCCACACCTCCGGCTCCGCCGGGCTGATGAGCCTGATCGTGGCGCTGGCGTCGGTGGCGGGCGGCCGGGTGCCCCCGATCGCCCATCTCACCGATCCGCTGCCGGAGGGCGAGGGGCTGCGGCTGGTCCGCGGCGCCCCCCTCACCACCCCGGTACGGGTGGCGCAGATCAACGGGTTCGGCTTCGGCGGCGTCAACGCCGTCGCGATCGTGGCGGGTGCGGCATGACGGGGACGGCGATCACCGGGACGGGCGTGGTGCTGCCGGGTATCGGCGACCCGGCCGGGCTGCTGCGCGGCGCGGTGGCCGGTGCCGGACCGGTGTGCCCCGCCGAGCTGATCGGCAAGAAGGGGCTGCGCTTCAAGGACCGGGCCACCCAGCTCGGACTGTGCGCGGCCGACGCTGCGCTGCGGGACGCCGGACTGCTCGGCCCGCACGGCCTCCGGGTCCCCGGCGGCCGGGTGGGTGTGGTGGTCAGCTCCAACCTGGGCAACGCCGACACCGTCTGCCGGGCGGTGGAGACCATCGCGCGGGAGACCACCGCCGCGCTGAGCGCGATGGACACCCCCAACGCCTCCAGCAACATCATCGCCTCCGAGACCGCGATCCGCTTCGTGCTGCGCGGCCCCAACCTCTCGGTGTGCAACGGCGTCACCTCCGGTCTGGATGCCCTGCGCTGGGCCCGGCTGACCCTGCGGTCCGGACGGGCCGACCACATGCTGGTGATCGGCGTCGAACCGGACAACGAGATCACCCGGCGGCTGGCCGGCGGCCCGGTGGTGGACGGCGGCGCGGCCGTGGTGGTCAGCCGGACGGACGCGGAGGGGAGCACCGACGCGGTGGGCGGTGCGGCGCCCCGGCTGCTGCTCGGCCCCGTGGTGCGCACCGCGGAACTCCGCGACGCCGCCGCCCGGTTGACCGCGGCGGCACCGGACGGGGGCGGCGGGCTGTGGCTGTGCCCCGATCCGGCGCTCGTCCCGTCCGGGGCGGAGACGGCCGGACTGACGGACTGGGGCGAATGCTCCGGGGCGCTGGGGCTGCTCCAGTGCGCGGCGGCCGTCGGCTGGGCCGACGCCGGCCGGACCGGCCCGGTCCACGCGCTGCTGGGCGGCGCCGGTGCGGAGGCGACGGCCACGGTCTTCCGCCCGGCGGTACGCCCGGTCCTCCCGGCCGAAGCACCGGCCGAAGCACCGGATGAAGCACCGGCCACGCCCCCGGCCGGGCCCCTGACCCGCCATGCGCCCCATCCGGCCCTCCCCGTGGAGGAACCGGCGTGAGACGAGTCGTCCTGCTGCACGGACTGGGCAACAGCGGAGCCATCTGGTCCGCCTGCGCCGCCCACTGGCGTCCCGATGTGGAGGTCCACGCGCCCGAACTGCCCTGGGGCAGCGCGGGGATCGCCGGCTGGCGGCATGAGCGGGACTCCGCCGCGCTGCTGGCGGAGGTGCTCGCCGCGGTGCCCGGCGGCGCCGATCTGGTGGTCGCCCACTCCTTCGCCTCGATGCCGCTGCTGGAGCTGCTCGGCCGCCGCGCGGTGGCCGGGGACCCGCCGGGGGTGGCCGGAGCGGTGCTGGTGAACCCGTTCTACCGGCCGTCGGCGGACGACTTCCCCTGGGCGATGATCGCGCCGCTGCTGGCGTCCTTCCCCGCCACCATGGCCGAGGGAGTACGGCTGCAGTCCGGTAATCGGCCGATCGACCCGGCCCTGCGGGCCGATATCGCCCAGCGGCTGTGCGAGTTCGTCGGTCCCTACGGCTGGCTGCGCTTCCTGGACGCGTACCTGAGCACCCCGCTGGTCCCGGTGCACACCATCGGCACCCCGTGTCTGGTGATCGGTGGCGACCGGGACACCACCGCCGACGCCGCCGAGGCCCGGACGCTCGCCGCCGCGCTGCCGCGCGGCCGGGAGTCGATCCGCACCGGCGGCGGCCACTTCCCGATGCTGGCGGACCCCGTGTGGTTCACCGGCGCCGTCCACGACGTCCTCGACGGACCCGCCGAGCGCGCCCGGAGCGGCAGCGGCGCGTACCCCGTCGGCACCTGAATCCGGAAACGACCCCTGGAACCGAAGGAGACTGCGATGGGCCCGGTGTCAGATCCGGCCGTGTCGGCCCTGCTGGACGCCCCGACCACCGTACGGCTGCGGCCGGTGTTCGAAGGCAACAACATCAGCTACGCCATCGGCTTCAAGCACATCAACTACGTGTCCGAGGCCGCGGTGCTGCACCACTTCCGCACCGCCGGACTGCCGGTGGGCGAGCTGTACCGGCGGTACGGACTCGGTTTCGAGGTGGTGGAGCTGCGCTCCCGGCTCGGCGCGCTGCTGGCCGTGGACGACGAGGTGGAGGCGGAGGTGGTGCCCGCCACCAAGGACGGCGCCACCGAGTTCACCTTCACCGTCAACCAGTTCGTCGAGCGCGACGGGCAGCGGATCAAGTGCGCCGGCTCCACGGTGCGGGTGGCGCTGCGTATCGACGGCCATATCGCCCCGTCCGAGGAGTACCCCGCCGGGCTCGGCCGGTTCGCCGTACCGCGGCTGGGCACCGGCGACCGCCTGGAGCTGGGGGTCACCCCGCGTCCGTACGGCGCCCTCGCCGAGGGCCGGGGGACCACCGGCACCACCGATCCGGTGCTGGCCCGGCTGATCGGTGAGGACAACGCGTTCGGCTGGCGCTGGCGGATGCCGTACTTCTACTGCCACTTCAACGAGCGGGTGCAGATGTCCGGCTTCCTGCGTGTGATGGAGGAGGCCGAGGACCTGTTCCTCGCCGACCGGGGGCTGCCCATCAAGCACGTCCTGGACTCGCGCGGCTGGATCCCGGTCGTCACCCAGTCCCGGATCCGGCTGCTGGACGAGACGGTGATGGAGGAGGAGCTCTACACCGTCTACACCATCGAGGACGTCTTCAAGAGCCTGCTCTACACCGCCCGGATGGACTGCTACGTCATCCGCGGCGGAGAGCTCGTGCACACCGCCACCGGCACCATCACCCATGGCTACCTGCGGGAACACGCCCCCAACCAGTGGGCGATGGCCACCCTCGACGAGGCCACCACCGCCGCGCTCAGCAGCCCGAAGCGAGCGGCGGTATGAGCGGCCGTATGCGTGGCGCCGCACCGGCCGCGCCACCGGTGATCTCCGCGTGGTCGGCGGTCTCCCCCTACGGTCTGGGCACCGCGGCGCTGGTGGACGGGGTCCGCTCGGGCCGTGCGACCGGTGCCCCGGTGGACACCGCCCGCTGGCGGGTGCCGGTGGGAACGGCCCATCTGGTGCCGGGTTTCGAGACCCGGCAGGCGCTCGGCAAACGGGGCACCCGCTCGATGGACCGGGTGACCGGTCTGGCGGTCAGCGCGGTGGGCGGGCTGCTGGACCAGCCGGGGGCGGACCGGGAGCGGGAGACCGGGGAACGGGCCGGTCTGGTGCTCGGCACCACCACCGGCAGCGCCGAGTCGATGATGGACTTCACCCGCACCTCCCTGGAGGGGGACGCGCCGTTCGACGTGGACCCGGCCGTGATGCCCAACGCGGTGATGAACTGCGCGGCCGGACAGTGCTCCATCTGGTACGGCATCCGGGGCCCCAACACCACGCTCGCCGGGGGCCGTACGGCCGGACTCGCCGCCCTCCACTACTCGGCCCGGCTGCTGGCGTCGGACCGGGCGGAGTCGGTGCTGTGCGCCGCCGCCGAGGAGTACTCCCGGGCCCGCTACTGGCTGGAGCGGCACAGCCGGGGCGAGGACCATGTGGCGCTGGGCGAGGGGGCCGCGGTGCTGCTGATGCAGCGCCCCGACACGGTCAGTCCCGGCCGCCCGCCGCTCGCCGAGATCCTGTCCGTACGCACCCGGGTGGCCACCGGCGACCGGGTGCGGCCGGCGCTGGAGGCGTGTGTGGCCTCCGCGCTGGAGGCGGCGGGCGCCCGGCCCGGGGAGGTGTGGGCCGCGAGCCCCGGCGACGCCCACGGGCGGCTCGGCCGGGACGAACGCGCCACGCTGACCGCGCTGTTCGGCGCGGAGACGGTGGACCGGGTGCCGCCGGTGGGGCGGCTCGGTGATGTCTCGGCCGCCTCCGCCACCTTCCAGATCGCCTTCCTGCTGGCCACCGCGGCGCTGTCGGACGAGGCGGCCGGGCGGCTCGCGGTGGTGACCTCCGCGGACCGCGACGGTTCGCTGGCCTGTGCCGTACTGCGGCTGGTGGCGTCATGAACGGCGTGAGCCCGGTGGCCGCCGGGGTGCGCGTGGTGTCCGGGCCGGACGGCGGGAAGGCCGTGGCACGGGTGGACATCGACGCCGCGGAGCCGGTGTTCGCGGGCCACTATCCGGACTTCCCGATCTTCCCCGGGGTGTGTGTCGTGGAATGCGCCCACCGGGCGGCGCTCGCCACCGCGCCCGGACCGGTCGCCCTGGGGGCCGTGGACTCGGCGCGGTTCGGCGGCGCGGTCTACCCGGGCGACACCCTCGACCTCACGCTGACCTGGCGCCGCCGGGACGACGGCTGGCGCTGCGCGGCCACCGCCGTGACCCCGCGCGGTGACGCCGCCTCGGTACGGCTGCGCTACCGGCCCGCGGACGGTGGCCGAACAGCCGCCCCCGACGGCCCCGAGCTGACCGGGCTGCTGCCGCACCGCTATCCGATGCTTCTGGTGGACCGGGTGCTGGAACTGGTCCCCGGACGGAGCGTGACCGCGGTCAAGGCCGTCACCCTCAACGAGCCCTGGTACGCCGGGCTGACCCCCGGCACCGGAACGGCCTACCCCTCCTCGCTGGTGATCGAGTCCTGGGGCCAGGCCGCCGGGCTGCTGGCCTCGGCCGGTGCCCCCGCGACCCGCGGCCAGGTGATGCTGTTCGGCTCGGTGGCCGACGCGGAGTTCCACGGCCCCGTCCACCCCGGCGAGTTGATCGAGCACCGCGTCACCGTGGCGCGTTCGCTCGGCGACTCGGTGATCTTCGAGGGCGAGAGCCGCTGCGGCTCCCGCCCGGTGATGTCCGTGGCGCGCATGGTGATGGCCTTCCGGCCGGCCGGTGCGCTGAAGGAGGCGACTTCATGACCCAGGACGAGCGACGGCCGGACGGGACCAGACCGGTGGCGCTGATCAGCGGCGGATCCCGCGGGATCGGCCGGGCCACGGTGCTGCGGCTGGCCCAGGACGGCTATGACGTCGGCTTCTGCTACCACTCCCGGCCCGAGGCCGCCGAACTCCTCGCCAAGGAGGCCGAGGCGCTGGGCGCCCGGGTGCTGGCCGAGCGGGTGGATGTGTCCGACCCGGACGCGGTACGGGCCTGGGTGGCGCACACCGAACGGGAGCTGGGCCCGGTCGCGGTCGGTGTCACCTCCGCCGGGATCACCCGCGACAAGGCGATGGTGATGATGAGCGACGACGACTGGCGCGCGGTGGTGGGCACCAACCTCGACGGCGTCTTCCACGTCTGCCGCTCGGTCGCCTTCTCCATGATGAAGCGGCGCTCCGGCGCCCTGGTCAACATCTCCTCGGTGGCGGGGGTGCACGGCAACGCCACCCAGACCAACTACGCGGCCTCCAAGGCCGGGATCATCGGCTTCTCCCGTTCCCTGGCCAAGGAGATCGGCCGCTACGGCGTCCGCGTCAACGTGGTGGCGCCCGGCTTCATCGACACCGACATGGTGGCGGCCGTCGGCGACACCGCACGCGACAAGGCCCTCGCGGGCGTCACCCTCGGCCGTATGGGCACCCCGGAGGAGGTCGCCGAGCTGGTGGCCTTCCTGGCGGGGGACCGCGCCGCGTACATCACCGGATCCGTGGTCCACATCGACGGGGGGATCGTGCTGTGAGCCGCCGGAACCGACAGCCCCGCTGGTACTTCTCGCTGCGCAGCCCGTACTCGTGGTTCGCCTACCGGGACCTGAGCGAGCGCTACCCGGACGTCCTGGACGCCATCGAGTGGATCCCGTACTGGGAGCCGGACGCCGCGTCCGAGAAGCTGCTGGCCGATGAGGGCATCACCCTGCCCGTGGTCCCGATGTCGCGGGCCAAGAATTTCTACATCCTGCGCGACGCACGCCGCTGGGCCCACGCCCGCGGCTGGCAGGTGACCTGGCCGGTGGACCGGGCACCGCACTGGGAGGTCTCGCACCTGGCCTATCTGGCCGCCGAGGAGGCGGGCCGGGGACGGGAGTTCGTGGCCGCCGCCTACCGGGCGCGCTGGAACCGCGGACTGGACCTCGCGGACCGGGCCACCATCACCCTCATCGCGGACGAACTGGGCCTGGACCCGGGCGTCGCGGACGCCGTGGACGACGAGCGGCTGCGCGCCAGGGGCGTGGCCTGTCTGGCCGCCGCGTACCAGGACGACGCCTTCGGGGTGCCGTACTTCGTGCACGGGCGGGAGGGCTTCTGGGGCGCCGAGCGGGTCTCGGCGTTCGTGGCGGCGGTGCGCGGCACCGCGTGGGACGGCGTCTCGGACGCCCCCTTCGCGGCCGCCCCGGTGGCCGTTCCCGAGGATGTCACGGCCGTCGCCGGCGGCCGGCTGGAGAGGACCCCGTCATGAGCGCAGGACCCGTACGGACCGTGCCCCGCTGGTCGTCGGCGACCGGTCCGGCCGCCGGACACACCGCCACGGTCTCCCGGCCGCTCCCGGCGCGGCTGCTGGCCGCCGCGCGGCTGCGGGCCCGCCGCTCCGGCTGCGGCTGGCAGACCGTGGCGCTGGCCGCGCACACCGTGGTGCTCGCCGCGCTCAGCGGCGAACGGGAGCTCACCACCGGCTGGGTGGCCCACGGCGAGACCGTCCCCCTCGGGGTGCGGGTCATGGCCGGTGACGAGAGCTGGCGGGAGCTGCTGCGCGGCTCGGTGGCGCCCCGGCCGGACGAGGCGCCGTACGAGACGGTGCTCGACCTCGGCGACGGCCGGTACATCCCCGCCGAGGGCTCCCCGGTGGTGCTCACCGTCTCCCTCCATCTGGCCCCCGGCCGCGCCGAGCTGCGGCTGCGGCACCGCACCGATGTGCTGGACGGCGCCGCGGCGGACCGGGTCGCGGGCTACTACCTGACCGCGCTGGCGCGGCTGGCCACCGAGCCCGACACGTCCTGCCGGGCCCGCACCCTGCTCTCCGAGGAGGAGCTGCACCACCAGCTCACCGGCATGTCCGGCCCCGAACGGACGCTGCCCGACCGGCGGTTCCACGAGCTGTTCGAGGAGCAGGTGGCCGTCCGCCCGGACGACATCGCGGCCGTGTACGCCGGACGGAGCCTGACCTACGCGGGGCTCAACGCGCGCGCCAACCGGATCGCCCACGCGGTGCTCGCCCGCGGCCTCGGCGAGGAGGCCGTGGTCGCGGTGGTCACCGAACGGAACCTGGACTGGATGGCCGCGGTGATCGGGGTGTTCAAGGCCGGGGCCGCGTATCTGCCCGTCGAACCGGGCGCGCCCGCCGACCGGATGGGCCGCACCCTGACCCGTGCCGGATGCCGTCTGGTGCTCACCGAACCCGGCGGCCCCGGCCACCTCCGGCAGGCCGCGCCCGCGGGCACGGAGCTGCTGACCGTCCAGGACGCGTGCGCCGAGGGCCACCCGGACACCGACCCCGGGCTCGCCATCGGACCCGAGCGGCTGGCGTACCTCTACTTCACCTCGGGCTCCACCGGTGAGCCCAAGGGCGCGATGTGCGAACACGGCGGCTTCGTCAATCACCTCTACGCCAAGATCGACGACCAGTCGATCACCGAGGGCCAGGTGGTGGCGCAGACCGCCCCGCAGTCCTTCGACATCTCGCTGTGGCAGCTCGTGGCGGCACTGGTGGCCGGCGGCCGCACGCTCATCGTCGAGCAGGAGGCCGTCCTCGACGTCGACCGCTACCTCGACACCATCGAGCGCGGTGAGGTCGCGGTGCTCCAGGCGGTGCCCTCCTATCTGGAGGTGGTGCTCTCCCGGCTGGAGACCCGGCCGCGCGAACTGCCCGCGCTGCGCTGTGTGTCCGTGACCGGCGAGGCGCTGAAGAAGGAGCTGACCGTCCGCTGGTTCGCCCGCTTCCCGCGGATCGCCCTGATGAACGCCTACGGGCTCACGGAGACCAGCGACGACACCAACCACGAGGTGATGACGGCGGTCCCCGCACGGGACTCCGTACCGCTGGGCCCGCCGGTCGGCAACGTCACCGTGTACGTGGTGGACGAACGGCTCCGGCCGGTGCCGCTCGGCGCCCCCGGCGAGATCGTGTTCTCCGGGATCTGCGTCGGCCGCGGCTACGTCAACGACCCCGAGCGCACCGCCCAGGCGTTCACCACCGACCCCCACCGGCCCGGTGAGCGGCTCTACCGCTCCGGTGACTTCGGCCGCTGGCTGCCGGACGGGAAACTGGAGTTCCTCGGCCGCCGGGACGCCCAGGTCAAGATCCGGGGGTTCCGGATCGAGATCGGCGAGATCGAGAACCAGCTCCTGCGGCTGCCCGGGGTGCGGGACGGCGCGGTGGTGGTCGTGGAGACCCCGGACGCCGGGAAGCAGCTCGTGGCCTTCGAGTCCGGCTCCACCGAACCCGCCGAGGCGCTGCGCGAACGGCTGGCCCGGGTACTGCCCGGCTATATGGTGCCGCGCCGGATCGAACGGCTGGAGCGGCTGCCGCTCACCGGCAACGGCAAGACCGACAAGAAGGCGCTGCGCGCCCTGGCCGCCGAACTCGGTGACAGCGGCGGCGGTACCGGCCACGAGCCCCCGCGCACCCGCACCGAACAGCGGCTGGCGCGCGCCTGGGCCGAGGTGCTGAAGGTGCCCGCCGAGGAGATCGGACGCACCGAGAACTTCTTCGACCGGGGCGGCACCTCGCTCACCGCGGTGCGGCTGATCGTCTCGATGGAGCGCCGGTTCACCCTGAAGGACCTCCACCGCATGCCCGTACTGGCCGACCTGGCCGCGCTGGTCGACGCCGCCCCCGAGACGTGAGGACCCCGACGATGGCCGTGCACGCCCCGCTCCCCCCGGTGGAGGTCCTCGCCGACCGCCCCGCCGTCCTCCGGCTCGACGGGCCGCCGCCCGCCGACCCCGCCGCTTGGGCCGCCGCCCACCGCACCGCGCTGCGCGCGGCCGTCGCCGCACACGGCGCGGTGCTGGTGCGCGGTCTGGGCCTGGCCGACGCGGCCGCGGTGGGCCGTGTCGGCCGGGAGCTGCTGGAGGAGGTGATGGACGAACGGGAGGGGTTCGCCACCCGGCGGCGGCTCGCTGAGGGGGTGTACTCCTCCTCGGAGTGGCCCCCCGACCAGCCGATGTGTATGCATCACGAGCTGAGCTACCGCCGTGAGGTGCCCGCCACCCTGCTCTTCGGCTGCCTCACCGCGCCCGCCTCCGGCGGGATCACCGGGGTGGCCGACTCCCGGACGGTGCTGGAGGCGCTGGACCCGGCGCTGGTGGAACGGTTCGAGCGCACCGGCTGGCGGCTGGAGCGCAGTTACACCGACACCGTGGGCGTGGGGCGCGAGGAGTCCTTCGGCGCCGCGGACCGCGCGGCCATCGAGGCGTACTGCGCCCGGTGGGGCATCGGGACCGCATGGCTGCCGGGCGGCGATCTGCGCACCCGGCAGCGCTCGGCCGCGGTGCTGCGCCATCCGGCCGACGGCCGCCGCGGCTGGTTCAACCAGATCGCGTTCCTCAACGAATGGACGCTGGACCCGGTCGTCCGCGAGTACCTGACCTTCGAGTTCGGCGCGGACGGACTGCCGTTCAACAGCCGTTACGGGGACGGCGGCGCCATCACCGAGGACACCGTGCTGGCCATCAACGGTGTCTACGAGAAGCACACCCTGCGGGAGCCCTGGCGGCCCGGGGACCTGATGGTCGTGGACAACCTGCGGATGGCGCACAGCCGCGAACCCTACGAGGGGGAGCGCGAGATCGCCGTGGTGCTCGGCGATCCGGTACGGGTCCCCGGCCCGGCCTGAGCCACCCCGTCCCCACCGACCGACCGTCACCACCGATGCAATGGATGGAGCCCAACATGTCCCAGCGGTCCGGCGTGCCGCCGTTCGCCGTCATCTCCGGAGCCCAGGTGGACCACGTGCTCTCGGGCCACGAGAAGCAGGTCCTGGAGCTGGTCGAGGAGGTCTACCGGCTGCACGGCGCGGAGCGGACGGTCAATCCGCCGTCGTATTTCTTGCGCTTCCCCGACCGGCCCGGCTCGCGGATCATCGCGCTGCCGGCCTCGGTCGGCGGTGAGCGGCCCACCGACGGACTGAAGTGGATCTCCAGCTTCCCGGAGAACGTGGCCGCGGGTATTCCGCGCGCCTCGGCCGTCCTGATCCTCAACGACCATGACACCGGCTATCCGTTCGCCTGCCTGGAGTCCTCGATCATCTCCGCCGCGCGCACCGCGGCCTCCGCGGCGCTGGCCGCCGACCGGCTCAGCCGGGGCGAGCGGCCGCGGCGGATCGGTTTCATCGGCACCGGGCTGATCGCCCGCTACATCCACACCTATCTGGTGGAGACCGGCTGGAGCTTCGACGAGGTCGGTGTCTTCGACCTGTCCGACCAGCACGCACAGGGCTTCGCCGGATACCTCGGCGCGCGGCCCGGCGCCGCCCCCTCGGTGGTGCACGGCTCCGCGCGGGAGCTGATCGGGGCCAGCGATCTGGTGGTGTTCGCGACGGTGGCGGGCGCCCCGCATATCCACGACCCGGCCTGGTTCGCCCACAACCCGCTGGTGCTCAATGTCTCGCTGCGCGATCTGGCCCCCGAGATCCTGCTCGGCGCCACCAACGTCGTCGACGATGTGGACCACTGTCTGAAGGCGGACACCTCCCCGCACCTGGTGGAACAGCTCACCGGCAACCGGGACTTCATCGCCGGGACCCTGTACGACGTACTGGAGGGCCGGGTGGAGCTGCCCGCCGACCGGCCGCTGGTGTTCTCCCCGTTCGGCCTGGGCGTACTCGACATCGCCCTCGGCCGCTTCGTCCACGACCGGCTGGCCCGCGCGGGCGAGTTGTCGGTGGTGGACGGTTTCTTCCACGAGCTCAGCCGCTACGGGCGGGCCGGCTCGTAAGCGCCGGACAGCGGCGCTCCCAACGAATCGCGGTGATGACGTGCCCGTAATCCAAGCCCCGCACGAGATCAACATGGAGGACCTCTATGTGGATCTCGCCGCGGTGTGCGACCTCCCTGTCTTCCTCAAGTGCGAGAGCTTCAACTTCGCCGGATCGGTGAAGCTGAAGGCCGCCCGGGAGATGGTGCTCGCCGCCGAACGCGACGGGGCGCTGACCCCGGGTTCGGTCATCGTCGAGTCCTCCTCCGGCAACCTCGGTATCGCGCTCAGCATGATCGCGGCCAGCCGGGGCTACGGCTTCCTCTGTGTCACCGACTCGCGCTGCAACCCCGCCAGCCGCCGCCAGATGCAGTCCTTCGGCGCCCAGGTGCTCACCATCAGCCGTCCGGACCGGACCCGGGGACTGCTCGGCGCGCGGATGGACTACGTCCAGCGGCTGGTGGCCTACGACCCCCGCTACGTCTGGCTCAACCAGTACACCAACCCGCACAACTGGTCGGCGCACTACCGCACCACGGCCCCCGCCATCGCCGCCCAGTTCCCGGCGCTGGACGTGCTGTTCGTCGGCGCGGGCACCACCGGCACCCTGATGGGCTGCGCCCGCTGGTTCTGGGAGCACCGCCGGTCGGTGACGGTGGTGGCGGTGGACTCGGTCGGCTCGGTGACCTTCGGCGGTCCGCCCGCGCGGCGGCTGATCCCGGGGCTCGGCGCCGGGGTGCGCCCGCCGCTGCTGGACACCGGACTGGTCGACGACGTGGTGCTGGTGGAGGAGCGGGAGACCATCGAGACCTGCCGGACGATGGCCCGCCGCGGTTTCCTCTTCGGCGGTTCCACCGGGACGGTGGTGAGCGGTGCGCGGCGCTGGCTGGCCGCACGGCCGGGCGGGGAGCGGCTCACCGCGGTGGCCATCGCGCCCGACCAGGGCGACCGCTATCTCGACTCGGTCTACGACCCGGAGTGGGTGGCCGAGCACTACGCCCCCCTGGAGGGGGACGGCGAGCCGCCGGTGCCGCCGGTCCCGGCGGAGCGGCTGGTCGCGGGCGTCGGCTGAGCGCCCCGCCCCGGCCTTGGAGGTCACCGTGATGCCAGGAGTTGTCCCAGCAGGAGTCGTTGGAGGAGGCAAGCCATGGACGAGCCCGTGGTCCACCGGCCCGTCGTACTGATCGCCGAGGAGCTGTCGCCCGCCACCGTGGACGCGCTCGGGCCGGGCGTGGAGGTGCGCCACTGCGCCGGGGCCGACCGTGCGGCGCTGCTCGCCGCGCTCCCCGGAGCCGATGCGGTGCTGATCCGCAGCGCGACCCGGATGGACGCCGAGGCCCTGGCCGCCGCGGACCGGCTGCGGGTGATCGGCCGGGCCGGGGTGGGCCTCGACAACGTCGACGTGCCCGCGGCGTCCGCGGCCGGGGTGATGGTGGTCAACGCCCCCACCTCCAATGTGGTGAGCGCGGCGGAGCTGGCGGTGGGACTGCTGGTGGCGGTGGCCCGCAACATCCCGCAGGCCGACGCGGCGCTCAAGGCGGGACAGTGGCAGCGCTCCCGGTTCTCCGGGGTGGAGCTGGCGGGCAAGACGCTCGGCCTGCTGGGGCTGGGCCGGATCGGCACCCTGGTGGCCCGGCGGATGCGGGCGTTCGAGATGGATGTCATCGCCTACGACCCGTATGTCCAGCCCGCCCACGCGGCCCAGGAGGGCGTGACGCTGGTGCCGCTGGAGGAACTGCTGGAGCGGTCCGAGCTGATCTCGGTCCATCTGCCCCGCACCCCGGAGACCACCGGACTGCTGGGGTTCGAGGCGCTGCACCGGGTCAGACCCGGGGTGCGGATCGTCAACGCGGCCCGTGGCGGCATCGTGGACGAGGCGGAGCTGTACGCGGCGCTCAAGGAGGGGCGGGTGGCCGCGGCGGGCATCGATGTGTTCGCCGTCGAACCATGCCCGGAGTCACCGCTGTTCGAGCTGGACTCGGTGGTGGTCACCCCGCATCTGGGGGCGGGCACCGCCGAGGCCCAGGAGCGGGCGGGGGTGTCGGTGGCCGGCTCGGTGCGGCGGGCGCTGGCCGGGGCGCTGCTGCCGGAGGCGGTCAATGTGCGGGCCGGGGTCATCGCCCCGGATCTCGCGCCATGGCTGGTGCTCACGGAGCGGCTGGCGGGACTGCTGGTCGCGGCCACCGGACGGCTGCCGGGGCGGCTGGAGGCGGTGGGCCGTGGGGAGATCGCCGGCCATGATGTGCGAGTGCTGGAACTGGGCGCGCTCAAGGGCGCGTTGACCGGTCCGGTGGAGGGCGGTGTGTCGTATGTGAACGCCCCGGCGCTGGCCGCCGGACGGGGGCTGGAGGCGGTCGCCACCACCGGCCCGGACGCGCTGGGCTACCGCTCGGCGGTCACGCTGCGGGCGGTCTTCGCCGATGGCTCCGAGGCGTCGGTGACCGGCACGCTCACCGAACCCGGCGGCCGGGCGCTGCTGGTGGAGATCTTCGGGCTGCCGATCGACTTCCCGCTGGGCGGGGAGGCGGTGTTCTTCCGCTGTCCGGACCGGACCGGTGTGCTGGGCGCGCTCGGCGCCGCGCTGGGCGCGGCCGGGGTGAACATCGCCGCGATGCGGCTGGCCAGGACGGCGCCGGGCGAGGACGCCGTGGTGGCGCTGAGCGTGGACGCCCCGGTGCGGCCCGAACCGCTGGCCGAAGCGGCCGGTGACGTGCGGGCGACGCGCTGGTGGACGCTGGGCGACGGCGGATGGGAAATCCGGAGGACGCTTGTATAGATTCCTCTATTCCGCATCCGCCGGAACACCGGAGCAATTGTGCGATGGCCGGACTTTACCGTGGGCTTGACCCCGCGAATGCTCCGGAGGTGGCAGCAACAGGACAGAGAGAGGCGTGATGGTAGCCGAAGGTCGCGAGAGCGGTGCGTAGCGTGATCGGCATGGGGCGAAATAGGGGCGAGTTTCCGGTTGGGCGGCGCAAGTTGCTGACACGGCGGGCGCGCCTCCGCCCGGATGAACGTGAAGTGACCCATAAGAAGCGGACTTTGCCGACTCTTGACCGTTTCCGGTGCGTTGACTGCCGTACACCGCTCAAACTAATCTCGGCCCCGAGCCGCTTGGTGAAGTGTTCCGTGCTTCGCAGCTTTTCCCGTTCACGGAGTTCCGCTCGGATGTTCAGGCGATTCCCGTTGGGTCGGACCCTGGTCACCAGCAATACATTCAAGGGTCAACCGCTGGGTCACTCCTGGTCGATCGACATGCCGTGGGCAGCGCTGTTCGTCGAAACGTCTCGGGGGTAGGCATGACAGGTCCATCGAAGGCATCCGATTCCTCGAGAACGGCCGACAGCGTGGAAGAAGCGCTGCTCCAGGCCCGCGAGTTGATCGAGTCGACGGTGAATCTGCATCGGCGTACCGCCGCCCGGAACTCCATCGTCACCCTCGAACGCGATGAAGCGGTCGTCGCCAACGCCGTCGAGGTGCTCATCAGCCAGGCCCGGCACGGTGTCAGCGCGGCCCTGCCGGAGGGCGGTGACCGCGCCAAGGCGGTCGGCGCCGCCGTCGGACGGCTCACCGCGGGCGGCCGCAAGCGCATTCCCGCCCGGCTGCTGTGCACTCCCGAATCGCTGGGGGAGTCCGCCGTACGGACCGTTGCCGAACGCGGTGGCGCCCATGTGCAGCTCCGGGTCACCGAGGCCGTGGCCGAAACCCTGATCGTGGACGGCCGGGTGGCCATGGTGCGGTCCCGGCTGGAGCGCGGCGGTGAGGAAGTGGTCTCGGTCATCGAGGACCCGGCCCTGGTCCGCGCGCTGGACCTGCTGTTCGCCGGCGCCTGGGGCGGCGCCGTCCAGCCGGCCGAGCACGAGTGGATCAGCGAGCGGCTGCGGACCGAGTCCGCCCGCCGCATCCTGGAGCGGCTCTGCCAGGGCTACACCGACGATGTGGCGGCCCGCGAGGTCGAGGTGTCCCTGCGTACCTACCGCCGCCATGTCGCCGAGATCATGCGCGGTCTCGGCGCCAGTTCCCGCTTCCAGGCGGGGGTACGGGCGGTCGAACTGGGGCTGCTGTCGTCCAACGACTGAGGCGCCGCACCGGCGCGGGGGGACACGGAGCTGAAGAGGGGTTCGGCGGCGCCGTCCGCTGAACGACGACTCACACGGGGGTGAGTGGTGTGTCATCGGTGATGCCCGAACGGGCGCACGGCACCAGTCGGCCGGAACTCGGCCTGGAATCGGTCGATGTCGGCGATGAATTCGAGCAGGAACTCCTGGAAGTCAGCGCGCTGCTGGCCTCCACCGTCGTACGCCGCCGCGACCGGATGCACCAGGGCGCCACGGTCGATGTCATCGAGGGCCAGGACACCGCGGTGGACACCGCGGCACAACTGGTCTCCGACGCCACTACGCGCGTTGATGTGGTGCTCGCCGCCGAGCCCGGCTATTCCCGCGCCGTCCACCAGGCGCTCACCGTACTCCTGGCCGCCGACGGCCACGAGGAGCTGACCGTGCGGCTGCTGTGCACCCCGGCCACCCTCGACTGGCGGTTCGTCAGCGGCCATGTCGGCGAGCCCCGGGTGGAGACCCGGGTCGCCCGGATCCCCGCCCTGGCCGCCGTGATCGCCGACCATGAACGCGCCCTGGTCTGCGCCGATTCCGCGGTCGGCCGCCGGGCGTCGGTCATCCGCTCCGGCGGGGTGATCCGGCCGCTGCTGGCCCTCTTCGACGGGGTGTGGCGCAACGCCGTGGTGGTCTCGGACCGCATCGACTTCGGTGACAAGGGCCGTACCGAGATCGCCCAGCAGATCCTGGAACGGCTGCGCGCCGGGGTCACCGATGACGTCGCCGCCCGGGAACTGGCCATGTCGGTCCGTACCTACCGAAGATATGTGGCCGAAATAATGGCGCTGTTAGGTGCCACCTCGAGATTTCAAGCCGGAGTGCGCGCCGCTGAACTGGGACTGCTGCTCTCGCAATCCCCCGGCAGCCGAAGATGAACCCCCTTTTCTGGTTTTCCGCAACCCGCTGGCAGGTTCATGAAGCCGCGTTGCCGGACGCCGACTCACGCCGCTAGAAAAGACCAGGGGAATCCGGGCGGACCGATCCGTAGGGTGAATCCCGTCAATTCCCGTGCGGGGAGGCGAGCAGACGATGGCCATCGGTGTCGACAGCAGGTGGTTCCGCAGGTACGCCCCGGCCGGGGCGGTCCGCAGAAGGCTGGTCTGTCTGCCCCACGCGGGCGGCTCGGCGGGCTTCTTCCACGGCTGGGGACGGGCGGCCGCCGACGGGACGCTCCCCTCCGGTGTGGAGGTCCTCACCACGCGCTATCCCGGCCGCCAGGAGCGTCTTGAGGAACCGGCCATCGACAGCGTCGAGCGGCTCGCCGACGAAGTGACCGCCGCGCTGCTGCCGTTCACCGACACCCCGCTGACCCTGTTCGGCCACAGCATGGGCTCCTCGGTCGGCTACGAGGTGGCGCTGCGGCTGGAGAGCGGACACGGTATCCGCCTCGACGCGCTCGTCGTCTCCGCCCGCAAGGCACCCCACCAGGTCACCCCCAAGGACACCTACCTCCGCGGCGATGAGGCGCTGCTGGAGGAGATCCGCGGCATCGGCGGCACCGACACCGCGCTGCTGGACCATCCGGAGCTGCGCGCCCTGGTCCTGCCCGCGCTCCGGGCCGACTTCAAGGCCGTGGGCACCTACGGACCGCGTCCCCCGGTCCCGGTCGGCTGCCCCGTCACCGGCCTCGTCGGCGACCGCGACCCCCGCGTCTCCGTGGCCGATGTGCGGGCCTGGGCCGCGGTGGCCCCCGCCGGGTTCGACCTCACGGTGCTGCCCGGAGACCACTTCTACCTCGTCCAGCAGCGGGAGGCGGTCCTCCGCGCGCTGGCCGCCCACCTCGGCTGAGGACGACTGCCATGGCCACCTTGACGATGACAACCACAGTGGACCCGGCCGCGCGGCGGGCGGCCGGTGCCGTCCGGCCCGGCCCGCCCCGGCTGGAGAGCGGCGTCGGCGTACTGGACAAGGCGTCACTGCTGCTGGGCGTGTTGGAGAGCGGTCCGGCCACCCTGGCCACCCTGGTCTCCGCCACCGGTCTCAAGCGGCCCACCGTGCACCGGCTGGCCCTCGCCCTGGAACGGCTGCGGCTGGTCGCCCGGGACCGCGACGGGCGGTTCGCACTCGGCCCGCGCCTGGGCGACATGGTCGTCGAGGCGCGCCACGACCGGCTGCTGCTCACCGCGGAACCCGTGCTCACCGCACTGCGCGAGCGCACCGGCGCCAGCGTCCGGCTCTACCGCCGCCGCGGTGAACTGCGGGTGTGCGTGGCCGCTTCCGAAGCGCTCGGCACCGGGGCCGACACCGTGCCGGTCGGCAGCGCCTTCCCGCTGAAGTCGGGTGCGGTCGCCCAGGTGCTGCTGGCCTGGGAGGAGCCCGAGCTGCTGTACGAGGGGTTGCGCGGCGCCCGGTTCAGCGCCGGCATGCTCTCCGGGGTCCGCCGCCGCGGCTGGGCCCAGAGCTTCGGCGGCTGGGAACCCGCCATGGCCACCGTCGCCGCGCCCGTCCGCGGGCCCGGCGGCCGGGTGATCGCCGCGCTGTCGCTCTCCGGACCGGTCAGCAGACTGACCCGGAACCCCGGGCAGGAGTACGGATCCGACACGATCGGCGCGGCCGTCAGACTCAGCGAACTGTCAGGATGCTGACAGGCTCAAGCCTGGAGGAGTGCAGCTTTGCGGCTGGAATGTGATGGTCAGGAGCGCCCGCCGCACGTGGAGTTCCGGATCCTCGGCCCGGTGCAGGTCCGGGTGGACGGTTCGGCGGTACCGGTCGAGGGGGCCAAACAGCGCACCGTCCTCGCCGCCCTGCTGCTCTCCGGCGGCCGGGTGCTCTCCGACGACCGGCTCAGCGAACTGCTGTGGGGCCCCACCCCGCCGCCGACCCGTACCGCGCAGCTCTACACCTATGTCTCCCGGCTGCGGAAGCGCTGCGGCCCCTGGCTGCGCACCGACCGCCGGGGCAGCGGCTACGCGATGGACACCGGCGACGCCCGCTACGACTGGGACGAGTTCCGGCGGCTGGCAGAACAGGGCCGTACCGCGCTGACCGGAGGCCACTACGCCACCGCGGCCGACCGGCTGACCGCTGCCCTCGCGCTGTGGCGCGGCCCCGCCCTCTCCGATGTCACCGGCCGGCTCAGCGAGGCCGAACTGCCGCGTCTGGAGGAGGCCCGGCTCGCCGCCGTACAGAACCGGATCGAAGCCGAACTCGCCCTGGGCCGCCACGCCCAGTCCGTTCCCGAGCTGACCCGGCTGGTCGCCGAGCACCCCCTCCGGGAGACCCTGCGCTGCCAGTTGATGACCGCGCTGTACCGCTGCGACCGGCAGGCCGACGCGCTGGCCGTGTACGAGCGGGGGCGCCGGGCGCTCCGTGACGAACTGGGCGTGGACCCCGGGTCCGCCCTGCGCCGTCTGCACCGGGAGCTGCTCACCGGTGAGGTGACCGGACCGGCCGCCGCGCCGAAGGCCGTCACCCTCGGCGCCGGACCGCGGGCCGGGGAGGAACCGGGTCCGGCGGGGCGGGGGCCCGGGAGGGGAGCCGCCCTCGCGTCCGCCGTCGCGCCGCCCCCGGCGGACATCTGGGCCGGGCTGGTCCCCGCCATGCTGCCGCCGGACATCGCCGACTTCTCCGGCCGCGCCCAGCCGCTCGCCGAACTCGGCACCGCCCTGGCCGATCCGCACGGCACCGGCGGCATCGTGCTCACCGGCGCCCCCGGCACCGGCACCTCCGCACTGGCGGTGCACGCCGCCCACCGCTGTCGCCGCGCCTTTCCGCACGGCCAGCTCTACGCCGATCTGCGCGCCGAGGACGGCAGCCCCAAGGACCCCTCGGACGTACTCGGCTGGTTCCTGCGCGCCCTGGGCGCCGGTCCTCACGATCTGCCCGCCGCGCTGGACGAGCGGGCCCAGCTCTACCGCAGCCGGCTCGCGGGCCGCCGCGCCCTGGTCGTCCTGGACAACGCGGTGGAGGACCGCCAGGTCCGCCCGCTGCTCGCGGTCGGCGACGGCTGCCGCACCCTGGTCACCAGCCACTCCCCGCTCACCTCGGTGGAGGGCGTACGGCTGGTCAGACTCGGCCCGTTGGACGCGGTGGAGGCGTGCGGGCTGCTGGCCGCGGTCGCCGGATCCGAACGGGTCGCGGCGGAGCCCGAGGCGGCCGGGCGGATCGTGGAGCGCTGCGACGGACTGCCGCTGGCGCTGCGGATCTGCGCGGCCCGGCTGGCCGCCCAGCCGCAGTGGCGGCTGGCCCATCTGGCCAACCGGCTCGGGCCGGTGGACCGGCTGCTGGGCGAACTCTCCCTCGGCAGCCTCGATGTGCGGGCCGCGCTGCGCCGCAGCCACGTCCGGCTGGCCGCCGACGCACGGCACGCCTTCCGCGCGCTGGCCCACCGGTTCGCGGCGGCCTTCACCGCCCGGGACGCGGCGGCCGAGCTGCGCTGGTCCGAGGCCAGCGCGGAGAACGCGCTCGACTCCCTCACCACCGCACGGCTGCTGGAGCTCTCGGCCGAGGGGGACCGCCTGGAGTACCGGTTCCGTTTCCTGGTCCGGCAGTTCGCCCGGGAGCAGGACGCCGCCGAGCCGGAGCTGACCGGCTTCCCCGGTCCCGCGCTGGTGGCCTGAACCCCGGTCGGCGGCCACCGCGCGGTGGCCGCCGACGCCGTCTCACGGTGCGCGCGGTGGTTCAGCCGCAGCCGCCCGCATGGCCTCCGTCGAGGCTGGCGGCCATCACGGAGGTCTCGGCGCGCAGCGCGTCGAGGGTGTCGTTGTGCACGGCGTTGATGAAGAGCGCCACCAGACTGGCCCAGCGGGCGCTGGCGTCGCTCATCAGCGACTGGCCCGCGAGCGACCCGGTGTACTCCGCCCGGTGCGCCGCCAGGGCGAGTTCACTGATCACCTCGGCGAATACCGCCGGGTCGGCCAGATCGCGACCGTCCAGACTCACCATATGGCTGAGCCCGCCCTGCTCCAGCCAGGCCGTGTAGTCGCGTTCCATTCTGGCGAGGATCTCCGTCGTGTCGTTTCCCATGCTTCCTCCCCGGTTTCCCTGCGGGCGCCGACAGCGGTGCCGTGGTACCAGCATGGAATACGCGCCCATCACCGCTCTATTCTCCGGTCCGCACCGGCTATAGACGTTTGATAGATCCCTCCGTGGCGGGCACGGGCACAGGCCGGAGCGGGGCGGAACGGGAGTGGGACGGGGCGTGACATGCGGTGGGCACCGGGGCCCATGGTGCTGCCGGGGACCGGCGGAGTGCGTCCGAGATCGAATTCTTTGACTTGAGATCGCGGGTGCTTTCCCTGCGCTGCTAGTTTCTGAGCCGCCGCCTGGACCCCCGCCAGGCGGCAACTCGGCACGGATATCCGGGCGCCGGGGAATGCCCTTTCCCCGGTAGCCGGTTCAGGGGATGAGGACGACCTTTCCCATCGTGGCGCGGGTCTCCAGCGCCCGGTGCGCGGCGGCGGCCTCGGCGAGCGGGAACCGCTGCACCGCCGGGACCATCCGTCCGGCGGCGGCCTCCGCGAGCGACCGCTCCTCCAGCGTGCGCAGCGGGTCCGGGCCACCGGCCCGCTCCAGCATCGGCGGGCCCAGCACCGGGACGGAGGTGATCCCGCGCTCGGCGAGCTCCCGTTCGTCCAGCTCCAGCGGGCCGCCGCCGGTCAGCCCCGTCGAGGACCAGCCGAAGACCAGATGGCGTCCGCCCCGGCCCAGGAGGCCGATGCCGGCCCGCGCCCGCTCCCCGCCCACCCCGTCGAAGAGCACCGTGGCCGTCCGCCCGGCCAGCGCGGTCCGCACCCGTCCGGGCCACGCCGGGTCGTCGTAGTCCTCGGCGATCCCGGCACCCAGCTCCCGGACGCGCGCCACCTTGGCCGCCCCGCCCGCGAGTCCGACGACGGTGGCGCCCGCGTTCCTCGCGTACTGGACGAGCAACTGGCCGATCCCGCCCGCCGCCGAGGTCACGATCACCACATCGTCCGGGGCCGGCTCCGCGAACTGCAGGATGCCCATGGTGGTGCGGCCGGTACCGATCATGGCGACGGCCTCCGCCTCGTCCAGTCCGTCCGGCAGTTCGTGCAGCTTCCCGGCGGCGACCACGGCCCGTTCGGCGTAGCCGCCGGGGACCATGCCCAGATGGGCGACGACCCGCTTGCCCAGCCAGGCCGGGTCGGTGCCCTCGCCGAGCGCGTCCACCGTGCCCGCGACCTCCCGGCCCGGGACGGTGGGCAGTGCGGGGGCGGTGTGCACGGCGCTGGTCATCCCGGCGCGCAGCGCGGTGTCCAGGAGGTGCACCCCGGCCGCGGCGACCGCGATCCGCACCTGGCCGGGACCGGGCTCGGGGTCCTCGGTCTCCTCCAGGACCAGGTTCTCGGCGGGACCGAAGGCGTGCAGTCGTACGGCGTGCATGGCGCTCTCCCAAGGGCCGGTGGCGCACCGGATGATCGGTGCCCCTGCCCGATGAGCCTCCGACTTCAACAAAGGTTGAAGTCAAGCTGCTGCGGGAGGCGGATCAGACCCGGGGGAATCGGGACTGGAGGTCCCACACCACGGGGTTGTCGTCCAGGCCCTCATGCATGTCCACGAGGTCGGCGATCACATCGTGCAGGAAGTCGCGGGCCTCCCGGCGCAGCGCCGTGTGGTTGAAGGACAGCGGCGGCTCCCCGGCCGGGACCCAGTCGGCGGTGATGTCCACCCAGCCGAACCGCCGCTCGAAGAGCAGCCGGTCGGTGGACTCGGTGAAGTCCAGCTCCGCGTGGACGGGGGTGGCCGAGCGGCTGCCCCGGGGATCCCGGTCGAGCCGCTCCACGATGTCGCACAGCGCCCAGGCGAAGTCGAGCACCGGAACCCAGCCCCAGGCGGTGGACACCTCACGGTCCTCGCGGGTGTCGGCGAGATAGACGTCGCCGCAGAAGAGATCGTGGCGCAGCGCACGCTGGTCCGCGCTCCGGTAGTCCGTCTGCGGCGGGTCCGGGAAGCGGCGGGAGAGGGAGTAGCCCAGGTCGATCACGCCGTCGATGGTGTCATGGGCCGGGAGATGCCCGGCCGCGGGCGATCCACTCGTCCAGGTGCGGGGCCTCGTCGGCGATCGTGGTCGGATCGCCGTGCCCGGTACGCACGACGGTCTGCGGCGGCAGCGCCAGCAGCCGTTCCCGGATCGACTCGATGATCGTCGGGAAGGACGAGTACGAGCGCCCGGTCGCCCCCGGACCGCCCTGGAAGAGCGTGTCCCCGGAGAACACCGTGGTCAGCGCGGGGGCGTGCAGACAGACCGCGCCGGGGGAGTGGCCCGGGGTGTGCAGCACCCGTAGCTGGGTCCCGCCGACGGTGAGCACGTCCCCGTCGGCCAGCGGCTTGTCCGGCGTCCGGTCCGGATGGCGCATCCGCCACAGCACCTCGTCCTCCGGGTGCAGCAGGATCGGCGCGCCGGTGCGGTCGGCGACGGCCGGGGCGGCGTCGATGTGGTCGTCATGGCCGTGGGTGCAGATGATGCCCAGCAGCCTGCGGCCGCCGATGGCCTCGACGATGGCATCCGCGTCATGGGCGGCGTCGATGACATAGACCTCGTGGTCGTCGCCGACGAGCCAGACGTTGTTGTCCACCTCCCAGGTGCCGCCGTCCAGCGAGAAGGTGCCGGAGGTCACGAGGTGGTCGATGCGTACGGGGGGAGGGGTCATCAGAGCGTCACCACCGAACGGAGGACCTCACCGCGGTGCATCCTGGCGAACGCCTCCTCGATGTCGTCCAGGCCGATGGTCTCGCTGACGAACGCGTCCAGGTCGAGCCGGCCCTGCCGGTAGAGGTCGATCAGCATGGGGAAGTCACGGGACGGCAGACAGTCGCCGTACCAGGAGGACTTGAGTGCGCCGCCGCGCCCGAAGACGTCCAGCAGCGGCAGCTCCAGCTTCATCTCCGGGGTCGGGACGCCGACCAGCACCACGGTCCCGGCCAGGTCCCGGGCGTAGAACGCCTGCCGGTAGGTCTCGGGGCGGCCGACCGCCTCGATCACCACATCGGCGCCGTTGCCGTCGGTCAGCTCGCGGATCCGCTCCACCACGTCGCCCTCGGTGGCGTTGAGGGTGTGGGTGGCACCGAGCCCGCGCGCCCACTCCAGCTTCCGGTCGTCCACATCCACTGCGATGATCTTCGCGGCGGCGGCCAGCCGGGCCCCGGTGACCGCCGCGGCGCCCACGCCGCCGCAGCCGATGACGGCGACCGAGTCGCCGCGCCCGACCGCGCCGGTGTTGATCGCGGCGCCGATCCCGGCCATCACCCCGCAGCCGAGCAGCCCCGCGGCGGCGGCCGATGCCTCCGGGTCCACCTTGGTGCACTGCCCGGCCGCCACCAGCGTCTTCTCGGCGAACGCGCCGATGCCGAGCGCGGGCGTCAGCGCGGTGCCGTCGGTCAGCGTCATGGGCTGCGACGCGTTGTGGGTGTTGAAGCAGTACCAGGGACGGCCGCGGCGGCAGGCGCGGCACTCACCGCAGACCGCCCGCCAGTTGAGCACCACGAAGTCGCCGGGCGCCACCTCGGTGACCCCTTCGCCGACGGACTCCACGGTCCCGGCCGCCTCATGGCCGAGCAGGAAGGGGAAGTCGTCGTTGATACCGCCTTCCCGGTAGTGCAGATCGGTGTGGCAGACACCGCACGCCTGGACCCGCACCACGGCCTCGCCGGGGCCGGGGTCGGGGATCACGATCGTCTCGATCCTGACCTTCTCGCCTTTTCCGGGGGCCACCACGCCGCGTACCTGTTGAGTCATGGGAGCAGCGTAAGTGCCGATCAACGGTGACGACAGGAACGGACCGCACCGGTTTTCCGGTGCGGTCCGCGTCGCGCTGTCAGCCGTTTCTCACCGGACGTTGATCGCGGTCCAGGCCGCCGCGACCGTCTTGTACTCGGTGGAGGTGGAGCCGTAGAGGTCACGCGCCGCGCTGAGGGTGGCGGTGCGGGCCTGGGCGTACTTCGAGGTGGAGGTCAGGTACGTGGTCAGCGCCCGGTACCAGATCCGGACGGCCTTGTCCCGGCCGATCCCGGTGATCCTGGAGCCGTCGTACGTCGGGCTGTTGTAGCTCACGCCGTTGATGGTCTTCGCGCCGCTGCCCTCGGACAGCAGGTAGAAGAAGTGGTTGGCGGGCCCGGAGGAGTAGTGCACGTCGATCCCGCCGAGCGAGGAGGACCAGTAGTCCTTGGAGGCGCCGTCCTTGCTGGGCTTGTCCTGGTAGCGCAGCGGGGTGCCGTCACCGTTGATGTCGATCTTCTCGCCGATGAGGTAGTCACCGGGGTCGGCGGAGTTGGTCGAGTAGAACTCGACGGCGGTGGCGAGGATGTCGGAGGTGGCCTCGTTGAGACCGCCGGACTCGCCGCTGTAGTTGAGCTTGGCGGTGGCCGCGGTGACACCGTGGGTCATCTCGTGACCGGCCACGTCCAGCGAGGTCAGCGGGTTGGCGTTGCCCGAACCGTCGCCGTAGGTCATGCAGAAGCAGGAGTCCTGCCAGAACGCGTTCACGTAGTTGTTGCCGTAGTGGACGCGGGAGTACGAGCCGACGCCGTCGTTGCGGATGCCGTTACGGCCCAGCACCTTCTTGTAGAAGTCCCAGGTCTGCCCGGCGCCGTAGTGGGCGTCCACCCCCGCGGTCTGCCGTCCGCCGCCCCAGCGGTCGTCCGCGTCGGTGAACAGGGTGCCGGTGCCCGAGGTGCCCTGCTTCAGGTCGTAGGTCTTGTGGCTGCCGCGGGTGCCGTCGTTCAGGGTGTAGCCGGACCCGCTGCGGGTGGTGCCCAGTGACACCGTGCCGCTGTACTGGCTGGTTCCGGTGCCGGTCTCCACGGCCTCGTCCTGGAACAGCCGCTTGCCGGTCGTGGCGTCGGTGATGATGTGCAGCTCGCTGGGGGTGCCGTCGTGCTGGGTGCCGGTGACGACGGTCTCCCAGGCCAGCACGGGCTCGCCGGTGGCCGCCCAGATCACCTTGCGCGGCGAACGGGTGCGCCGCGGGTCGTCCGAGTCGGCCGCGCCCTTCGCGGCCTTCAGCGCCGTCTTCAGCGCGGCCTTCTCGGCGGTGGCGGCCGATATGCCCGCCGTGGTGCTGTCCACCGCGATCCGCGCGCCGGTCGCCTTGGTGACGGAGCGCTTGCCGCTCTTCTTCTCATGGACCACCAGGTCACCGCCGAGCACGGGCAGTCCCGCGTAGGTGCGCTCGTAGCGGGTGTGGACGGTCCCGTCCGCGTCCTTGATGACATCGCGGACGAGGAGCTTCTCCTTGGCCCCGAGTCCGAGGGACTCCGCCTGCGCGGAGGCGTCGGCCTGTGCCGCCTTGATCGCGGTGGTCCGCTGCGCGGCGCTGAGCTGGAGCGCGGACGCCCCTGCCTGGTCCGCGCGGTCCGGCTGGGCGCTGGCCTGGCCGGTCTGGACACCGATGACCACCATGGCGGCGGAGGCGATGAACGCCGCCGCACGGACGGTCCGTCTGCGGGGGGAGGAAGCGTTGGGTCTCACTCGGTCTCCTTGCTTGGGGGCCACCGGTTCGTGGCCCTGTGTAGGGGGTTCGGACAGCCGTGGGTGGACCGTCCGGTACAGCAGGAGTGGTGCGTGAGGTACGGCCTTACCGACGCGTTTGCCGATGCGCGTGGCGAGGTCGAGCAGAGACTGTCACCGAACGACCGGTTCTGACAGGTCCGTAACAAGGATTTGACTTGGGCTTGTTGATACAGGGGCGAAATCGGTCAGCTTCTGATGCGTAACGGCGCCCGGAGTATGGCGACTTATCGCCCCATCGACATCCGGATCACCCGCCCCCGGGTGGCACCTTTCAGCCCCCACCGGGGGTTTCACCCCCGGCGATCCCCCGGGCGCGCCCACCGGATCACGGGATGGCGCATTCGTTTGACCCCGTAGTTTATTTGGTTGACGCGCTGTCGGACGCGGACCGGGCCCCGCGCTCCCGGGCGCCTGCCGCCGTCTGCGCGGCAGACGCGGACCACCTGCGCATGGGGGCTCGGCGCGAGGTCACGGGGCAGGGAGGCACCCTGTCCATCACCCATTCGGGTGGCATGCGATCCAGTCGGTCACGGTCACTCGCCTACGCTGGAATCGTCGCTCCGTACGAAGGAGGTCCACCGTGGCACTGACGGCTCCCGAGCGTGCACCCCACACGGGAGGCGGCGGGTGCGCCACCTCATCGGTCGAGGACGCCTTCGAGGCGTTGAGCGCGGCAGCTCCAGAGGGGTGGCGCGTGGAACTGATCGAAGGGGAGATCCACGTGGTGCCTCCGGCGAATGGGGAGCACGAAGAGATCGTGTCGGAAGTGTCCGGTCAGGTGCGGGACCACCGGAAGGACCTGGGGCGCTACACCGGCATCGGACTGCTCGTGCCCGGCGCCTCCCCCGCGGGCAGAGTGGTTCCCGATCTGGTCGTCGCGCCGAAGGGCAGTTTCAGTGACGCCCTCGAGTACCACGCCCCCGGTCCCGCGATGCTCGTCGGCGAGGTCACCTCACCCTCGACCGCCGACAACGACCGCGGGCCGAAGCTGCGCGGGTATGCCCGGTCGGGTATCCCGTTCTATCTGCTGATCGACCGTGGGCGGGGACAGGCGGTCCTGCACAGTCTGCCGACCGGGACGCGCTACACCCGCAAGGTCGAGGTCGACCTCTCCCAGCCGCTCTCCCTGCCCGAACCCCTCGGATTCGACCTGGACACCAGCGAGTTCTGACCCGGCGGACATCGCTGTCCGCCGGAGTGGCGATCAGGTGGGCTCACCGCGCGTCGCTCAATATCGCACAGACCTCGCCACTCGTCGGCCGGTCGGCGGGGTCCGGGCTCAGCATGGCCTCGATGAGCCCGCCGAGCACCCCGGGTACGTCCACCGGCCGATGCGGTCCGTCCACGATGGCCTGCCGCTGTTCCGCGCGGCTCGCGTCGTCGGGATACGGGACATGACGCAGCCCCGTGGCGCTGATGAAGAGCGAGGCGCCGAGCGCGTAGACGTCCGACGCCGTACTCGGAGTGGCCGTGCCGGTCTCCAGCACGCTCCGCGAGATCTCCGGACTCTCGTAGTGGACCAGACAGCCCCGGTAGCGGAAGTCATAGGCGGCCGGGACCTCCCCACCGTGCGCCAGGGCGAGATCGATGAGCGCCGTCCCGCCCGCCCCGATGATCAAGTGCGCGGGCTGGACGTCCCCGTGCACCCATCCCGTGGCGTGCAGGGCGGCCACGGCCCGCGCGCAGGAGAGCGCGTCGGCGAGGTCGGGTTCGGACGAGGCCCCTTCGGCACGGTGCGGCCGCCACCTGTCGTACAGGCTGATGCCCTGGTGCCAGGGCTGTACGTTCCAGGTCCCGTGCTCCCAGTCGCCGTAGCTCACCTCTCCGCGGCCGAGCTGCCGCAGGACGACCCCCTCACGGGCGGGGGCCAACGCGGTCCATGCGTGCGGCACGCTGGGATACCCGAGCTTCACGGCGTACCGTCCCCGCTCCGTCCCGACGTCCCAGACGGTCGATCCCCGCCGATCGAGCACCAGCCGCCGCTCGTGGGGATCCAGCGCCGCCGAGACGTCGGCGGGGATCTCGTACGGTGCTTCGACGGCGGCCATGGATCCGGTCCTCTCACGAAACGGGCCGACCCCCGGTCCAGGTTGAGGGCCGGCCCGTCCTATGTCACCGGCCGGAGACTACTCCGACTGCCCGTACGGCCGTCCGCAGTCGGAATCGCACTGGGCGGCGTTCTCGCCCCGCACGGTCCACAGGGCGTCGACGACCATGAAGCCTGCCGCCTTCATGGCATGGGCACCGGTGGTGACCGCTTCCAGAGTCCGCCCGGGTCCGCCGGGAGCGGGATTGTGGTGCAGGTAGCGACCGGCGTGCGCGTGGCAGAACCGCGCGTACTCCTGGGTGTGCAGGATGAACGCGTGTAAGCCCAGGTCCACGTCGTCGGACGGCACCATGGCCGTGCTCGCTGTCGCCGCTGTGGCGATGAACGCGATGGCCTGGTCGGCGATCCGCTCGGCGCGCTCCCAGGGCTGTGCGTCGTGGACGGCCACGAAGTGGGCGATGCTGTCGAACAGTTCCTCGCTGACCAGTGATCGGCCGGTCCGCTGATCGTTGGCTACTGCTGTCATGACGGTGTTCCCTTCGTGGTCCAGCCTGGTGTGCCGCCCTCGTCCTCGGCGTCGGAACGCGCTCGTGCTCCCTCGGGGAACGTGACGTTCTGGAAGTCGGTCGTCCACTCCTGTCCACCTCTCATGGGGCGGAGGAATGCGACGCGCGGGCCCGGCATCCGGTGGTCGAAGATGAGCTCTTTGGCGTCGCAGATGGCCTGGAGGACGCCTACACGTCCCGTGGCGGTGTCATAGGCTTCCTGGCCCGGTCGGGGCCGCGCGGTGCTCACCGAGCCCCCAGCGTCCGTAGGTGCTCGTGCCGGAGGACGTACAGCGGAACCGGGTCCGTGTCCCAGGCGATGGGGAAGCGATCCCCGGCAGGGAGACGCGGCAGGCGCAGCGTGGGGGGATCCGCGCGGTCGACAACGGCGGGTAGGCGCACCGGGGCGGTGGTGTACTCCCGCAGGGGTGCGGGTGCGGGCGCGGGATGTGCGGGATACGCGAGCCCGAGGGCGGGCCGTAAGGTTTCTCGCCACCGCACCATGAACCGGGCGATACGCTCACGCATGTTGACGCTCCTCTTCAGCTCTACGGCGTTGACCATGCCCCCGGGCCGGTGCCACGGCCGCGGGGGTGCTCTCTCGCTCTATGCAACCGGTCCGCTACGCATCGCGGTACGGTGATGCGCGCAGCAGCTTTTAAAAGCTTTAAGCGCCGTGCTTTGCCGAGGAGTTGAGCGCGAGTGAGTCAGCGTGATCCCAACGCCGGTCTGGAGCGGTTGTTCCGGGCGACCGGATGGACGTTGCGGCAGTGGGTCCAGGAGATCAACCGCATCGGCACGGAACGCGGTACACCGCAGAAGTACCGGGAACCCTCCGCTCATCAGTGGCTTCGCGGGCATCTGCCCAAAGAGGCCACCCGGCCGCTGATCCTGGAAGCGTTCGCCCGGAAACTGGGCCGCCCGATCACGCACGCCGAATCGGGATTCCCCGTGACCGCCGATGAGTCGAACGCCCGCCCGAGTACCGTGGAGGGGTTGGTCGACTTGGGGAGGCAGGACATGGACCCCTCACGCCGCAGCGTCCTTGGCGCGAGTCTTTTCTCCGTCGCGTTGACCGTGCCGCACTGGCCCGATGTCGTGGGACGGATGGAAGCGGCAGGGAAGGGGCGGGTCCAGCGGGCCGGAATGGCCGACGTGGACATGGTCACGGCCATGACCGAGCGCATCTCCGAAGCGGACGACCAATTCGGCGGACGGCATGCCCGCCCCATGGCGGCGGCGTTCCTGGTGAACACTGTCGTGCCCTATCTGAAGGCGGACGCCCCCGAGGCCGTGCGCAAGGCGATGATGTCGGCCGCCTCCGATCTCTGCTATCTGACGGGTTGGATGGCTGTTGATGAGGGGCTGCACGGCCTGGCGCAGCGGTATTACGTCAAGGCGTTGGAGCTGGCCGGGGCTTCGGAAGACCATCTGACCTACTGCACGACGTTACGCGGGATGAGCGTCCAGGCGGTCGACCTCGGCCACGGCCGCGAGGCCATGCGATTGGCGGACGCCGCCGCTTCGGCGTCGCCCAAGGCCGGGCCCAGGATGCGAGCGTTTCTGGCGGGCCAGCAGGCCCATGCCGCGGCGCAGATCGGTGAGCGTGAGACGGCTCTGCTGCGTCTGCGTGAGGCGGAGTCGGCCATGGACAAGGCGGAGTCCAGGGAGAAGGCGTTCGGCTCCTATGACCCGGCGTCGATGAATTACCACATCAGTCAGGTGCGCTTCGAGCTGGGCGATATCCACGGGTCGATCGCGGCTATGCAGCAGTCGGACGCACTGCGATACAGCGTCTATCGCCGTACGGGTGTCCGCCACCGAGCCATGCTCGCCGAGCGTCAGATGCAGGTGGGCCATCTGGAGGCCGCCTGCGCGACCTGGCACCAGGCCCTGGACGACTACCCGCTGGTCCAGTCGGGCCGAGCGGACGAGCGTATGCGTGTGATGGCGGGGCTCCTCCGTCCGCATCTGAAGAACCGAGTCGCCCGGGAGCTGCGCGAGCGGGCTCGGACGGTGGCGCCCGCTTCGTTCAGCGCGTAGGGACGCGGCTCCTCCCGTCGGCGGAGGCCATCGCGGCGCGTCGTGGCCCCATGTCCGGTGACAGAGGCCGAATGTGCCCGTGTCGATGTCATGTCCCCGCCTTGTGATGGACTCGAATGGAGTTGGTACGGCTGGATTGGAACCCGCCCCGGTGCCCTGGCCAGGGCAGGGGCGGGAGATGAGGGGAGGCGGCGGCGGGATGCTGAACGAGACCGTGTTCCGGACCGAGGGACTGCACGGGGCGGACCGGTTCGACTTCTGGTGCGAGCGCGTCGGGCGGACCCATGCGCCACTGGATCTGTACAGCCCCCATGCGGCGGACTACCAGGCGCGGCAGCGGGTGCTTGACCTCGGCGCGGTGTATGTGTGGCCCACGACCCACCAGGCCATCCGCTTTCGCCGGACCACGAAGCTCATTCGCCAGTCCGACCCCGAGCAGTACCACATCGGGATTCCGATACACGGCACCAACCACATTTCCTGGGACAACGAGAACGCCGTGTACGGCGCCCGCGAGATACAGGTCTTCGACAGCTCACGGGCTTTCCAGGTCTATTCCTCCAACGGGGCCGAGCAGTTCACGGGGATCGGGATCGAAGTCCCCAAGGCCGTGCTGCCCCTGCCGCAGAACAGAATGGACGGGCTGTTCGCCCGCGGAATGTCCGGACGGGAGGGATTCGGCGCCCTGCTCCTGCAGTTCCTCACCCAGCTCTCGTCGGACACCAGTTGTTATCTGCCGTCCGACGGGCCCCGGCTGGGCGGGGTGGTGATCGATCTGCTGTCCTCGCTCTTCGCGCACACCCTGGAGGCGGACGGCGCGCTCCCGCCGGAAACCCGCACCCGGAGCCTGGTGCTGCGCATCCGGGCCCATGTGCAACGGCATCTGCACGATCCGGAGTTGACGCCGACGTCGATCGCCGCCGCGCACCACATCTCGATCAGCTATCTGCACCGCCTCTTCCAGGGCGAGCACGAGACCGTGGCGGCCTGGATCCGCTCGCAGCGGCTGGAGCGGGCACGCCGTGACCTGGGCGATCCGGGGATGGCCGCCACCCCCGTCCACGCCGTCGCCACCCGCTGGGGCTTCCCCCGCGCCGCCGATTTCACCCGCGCCTTCCGCACCGCGTACGGCGTACCGCCCAGCGACTACCGGCGGCAGGCCCTCCACGTCCCCGGCGCGGCCGTGCCGTCGACTCCCTGCTCATAACAGTGGACGCTGTGCGCATGACGTCCGGCGCGCCCTCCACCATGCTGGACGGCGGCGGGCCGCCCGGCGGGCGGCCCATGACGACCGGCGGGGAGATACGGGGGTTCTCCTTGCGGTTGAGCCACCACGGCCGAGGGCCGGATCCCGCTGCAGCGGGATCCGGCCCTCGTGTTACGCACACGTGGTTCCGGCGGAACGTCAGACGTTGACGCCGAAGTCCTGGGCGATGCCGGCCAGGCCGGCCGCGTAGCCCTGGCCGACGGCGCGGAACTTCCACTCCGCGCCGTTGCGGTAGAGCTCGCCGAAGACCATGGCGGTCTCGGTGGCGGCGTCCTCGCTCAGGTCGTAGCGCGCGATCTCGGTGCCGCCCGCCTGGTTGACGATGCGGATGAACGCGTTGCGCACCTGGCCGAAGTTCTGGCTGCGCGACTCGGCGTCGTAGATCGAGACCGGGAAGACGATCTTCTCGATGTCGGCGGGCAGACCGGCCAGGTTGACGTTGATCTGCTCGTCGTCGCCCTCGCCCTGGCCGGTGACGTTGTCACCGGTGTGGACGATGGTCTGGTCCGGGGTGGCCTTGTTGTTGAAGAACACGAAGTGCTGGTCGGAGTAGACCTTGCCGTTCGTGTTCACCGCGATGGCGCTGGCGTCCAGGTCGAAGTCGGTGCCCGTGGTGGTGCGGACGTCCCAGCCGAGGCCGACCGTGACGGCGGTCAGGCCCGGTGCCTCCTTGGTGAGCGAGACGTTGCCGCCCTTGGACAGGCTTACAGCCATGGGGAGTCCCTTTCGTGGTCTCGATGAATCCGAGCGTCGGGCTTCGTACCGGACGAAGCTACCGTCACCCTCCACAACGCCATCAGGGCGGTGTCGGGTTCCAGCTCTCTTTACTTTCTTTGCCAAATCCTGATGCCGGGCCGGGACGCCGTACCGGGAACGGACCGCAAAACGAGGTGACGGGGGCCGTGTGGACACGGGACCATGGGGCCATGTCCGCGCCCTATGTCATCCGTGGCTCGGTCTCCCTGCCGGAGGCCGAGCTGATGTGGCGTTTCTCGCGGTCCTCCGGGCCCGGCGGACAGCACGTCAACACCAGCGACAGCCAGGTCGAGCTGCGCTTCGACCTCGGCCGCACCACGGCGCTGCCGCCGGTGTGGAAGGAGCGCGCGCTGGAGCGGCTGGCCGGACGGCTGACCGACGGCGTGGTGACCGTACGGGCGTCCGAGCACCGCTCCCAGTGGCGCAACCGCGAGACCGCCGCCGTGCGGCTGGCCTCGCTGCTCGCGGAGGCCACCGCGCCGCCGCCGAAGCCGCGCCGGGCCACCCGGATCCCGCGCGGGATCAATGAGCGGCGGCTGCGGCAGAAGAAGCAGCGGAGCGACACCAAGCGCGGCCGCTCCGGCCGCGACTGGCACTGACCCGCGCCCCGGCGCCGGAAAGCACCCCCGGCACCGGAAAGCACCCGAACGCGCCCTCCGGCTGACGGGTCGCGCGTCGTCCCGGCCCCGGGTCAGTCCATCGTCCGGTAGCGGCCGCGGAAGTACATCAGGGGGCCGCCCTCGGCGCCCGTCGGCGTGGCCGCCGTCAGGACGCGGCCGACCACCAGGGTGTGGTCACCGGCGGTCATCCGCTGTTCGGTGCGGCACTCCAGCGTGGCCAGCGCGCCCGCGGCCAGCGGCGCCCCGCTCGCCGTGCCCCGTACGACCGGCATGTCGTCGAAGAGCAGTCTGTCGCTGATGCGCCCCTTCATCGCGAAACGTCCCGCGATATGCCGCTGACTTTCCGCCAGGACCGAGACCGCCCAGAGCGGCTGCCGCTCCAGCAGGTCGTCCATCCGGGAGCCGTTGCGCACGCTCACCATCGCCAGCGGCGGATCGAGCGACACGGACATGAACGCGGTGGCCGTCATACCGACGTCCTCACCGCGTGGCCCCTCCTCGGGGTCGTGCGCGGTCACCAGCACCACGCCCGCGGCCAGGCGGGACAGCGCGGCCCGGAAATCGTCCTCACTCACCCCACCAGCATGGGGGACGGAGGGCCCGGCAGGGGCGGACGCGGGAGTGGAAGGCGTTGTCGGGAACACGTCCCGACGCTAACGCCGCACACTTCCCGCCCGCATCGGACTCTGGACCCAAAGCGGGCCTAGGTCTTCGGTTCTAGATCGGACATCGCCCCGGTTACCAGGGAACGCAAGGGATGACCAGGCATTGTCATTTCGGAATTTGCGGACCGGAAAGATAGGAGCGCTCCCACACCCTCTCGCCAAGGATTGAACACGGTCTGTGACATGAGTCACAGCAGCCAGTAATTGTTGACCCTGTGTACCGAGTGAGCAGCTCGCTGTGATTCAGTGGCCGTGGCAATCGGACGACAAGAAGCCAGGAGTTGCTGTCGAGGTCTCGGGGGAGTGCGAGCAATGGAGACCGAGTCGGAGCCCTATATCCGCCTTGCGACCCTGCGGCAGCTGCACCAGGTGGTCGCCGACCTGAATACCGCGCGCAGCCTCGCCGACACCCTGCAGACCGTCGCGGACGGGGTCATAGCCGGGCTCGGCTATGAGCTCTCGGCCGTCAATCTGGTCCGTCCGGACGGCGATCTCGTGGTCGCGGCCGTCGGCGGCAGCGCCGGGGCCGAAGCGCTGATGGCGGGGCGGGTGGGCTCCCGCACCTCCTGGGACCGCAGGCTCTCCATGGGCGACCGCTGGGGCGATCTGCGCTTCATCCCGTACACCGAGGGCTGGGTCCTCGACGACGACGACGTCCCCCAGTGGCACACCCCCGGCCCCGCCCCCCGGTTCGCCGACGAATGGCATCCGATGGACCGGCTGTTCGCCCCGCTCTATGCGGCGGGCGCCTCCGGCGGTGAGCTGATCGGCGTCATCTCCGTCGACCGCCCGCGCAACGGCCGCCGCCCCGGCGCCTGGGGCCGTGAAGCGCTCCAGATGTACGCCTTCCACGCGGCCATTGCGATCGGCAACGCCCGGCTGCGCGCCAATATGCAGCGCGCCCTGCTCCGCCTGGAGCGCGAGCAGCAGGCCCTGCGCGCCAGCGAGGAGAGCTTCCGGCAGGCGTTCGAGTACGCGCCCAGCGGGATGGCCATCGCCGAGATGGGCGGCGACCAGCACGGCCGTCTGCTGCGCACCAACGACGCCCTGTGCCGGCTGCTGGGCCGCCCGGCCTCCGCGATGCGCCGCTACTCCTTCTCCGACCTGGTCCACCCCGAGGACATCGGCACCCTGCTGCGCACCTCCGCCGAAGGGGGCCGCTCCGAGCTGCGCCTCGCCCGCCGGGACGGCTCCTACGTCTGGGTCTCGCTGCGCAACTCGGTCGTCGCCGACGCCGCCGACGGGCCGCGCTTCCTGCTCACCCACGTCGAGGACATCGAGGAGCGCAAGCGGCATGAGCTCCAGCTCGCCCACCGGGCCAGCCATGACTCGCTGACCGGCCTGCCCAACAGCGCCGAGCTGCGCGCCCGGCTCGGCAGCAGGCTGTGCGGCACCCCGCCGCTGCCGGGCGGGGTGGAGGAGGAGCCCGCCGTGGTCGCCGCCCAGGCAGACCCGGGCGGTCCGGGCGGCCATCTCTACGGTTTCGACGAGTTCGAGGCGTTCGGCAGTCCGCCCGCCCCGGGCGGCGTCCCGTTCGACAGCCATGTGCACACCGTCCCGCCCAATGAGGACAGTGACGTCGACGACGGCCACAAGGGGCTCGCGGTGCTCTTCTGCGACCTCGACGGCTTCAAGTCCATCAACGACCGGTTCGGCCACCACGCGGGCGACGCGGTGCTGATCGAGGTCGCCCGCAGGCTGACCAACGGCGTCCGGGACGGGGACACCGTCGCCCGGCTCGGCGGTGACGAGTTCGTGGTGCTCGCCGACGGGCTCGGCCGGGCCGACGCCCAGGACCTCGCCGTCCGCCTGCGGAACGCGATCATCCCGCCGATCCGGGTGGACGGCCGGGCGGTCCGGGTCGGGGCCAGCTTCGGCATCGGCTGGGCGGGCTGTGGAATGTCGGCCGAGGAAGTACTGCAATCCGCTGATCAGCGGATGTATGTGGAGAAGCGGTCGCGTTCCAAGGAGCGCAGACGGGCCGGTTAAGGCCCCGGGTGTCCCACCGGTCCCGGCCGGGTGGAACCCGGGCGGGGGCTCAGCACGTCCCTGTCACGGTAGGCTGCGCCGATGCGGCCCTGCCGCCGACAGTGAACCGATCATGAATATTGGCCATCCGGACAGCGCACCACCTGCCGAGGCCCTGTCGGCCCTGGTATGAGCAGTCGTGGCGCAACGCATCGTGACGCCGAAGGCCAATGCACAGGGGAGTGACGAGGGATGACGGCCGGCAACAACGGCTCGGACACACCGGAGAACGACGACCCGTTCGCCTATCTGTACCGCTCCGAGGGCGAGCAGTCCGGCCAGCCGGGTCAGCCGGGTGCCCGTACCGGTGGCTACGGCTATCCCGGTCCGGCCCAGCCCGGCGTCCCGCGGACCTCGTACAACCAGGTCCGTGCGGTGGGCGAGCGCACCTACGGCCAGCAGGCGCCCGGTCCGCAGCAGGGCGGCTACGGCCAGCAGCAGGGCGGCTACGGCCGCCAGAACGCCCACTACGCCGCGCCCGAGACGCTGCCCGGCGGCGCGCCCCGGCAGCCGTCCGCCGCCCCGGCCGGCGGCCGCGGTGGTGGTGGCCGCGGCCCCAACAACCGGGGCCTGCTGATCGGTGCGATCGCGGTGGTCGCCGTGGTCATCGTCGGTATCGGTATCGCGATGATCACCAATGGCGGCGACGACAAGGACGACCAGGCCGGGCCGAGCGACGAGCCGACCACCGGGCAGAGCGAGAAGCCGGGCCGGAGCGCCGGTCCGTCCGCCAGGCCGAACCAGAAGCTGCCCACCGAGGACGCTGTGAAGATGCAGCTCGCGGGCGGCGCGGCGGCCGCGGGCGACATCAAGGGCGCCCAGGCCGCGGGCGGCCAGTACGTGGCCGGTCTGAACACCCCGGGCGCCTCCGCGAGCTGGAGCGTGGACGTCAAGAAGGGCAAGGGGTACCGGCTCTACGTGGGCTACGGCGTACCCGGCGAGAAGCAGAGCATGACGCTGTCGATCAACGGCCAGAAGCAGTCCCGTCCGATCAACATGGACAACTTCGCCCACGGCCCGAAGGGCGACTGGGAGAAGGGCTGGACCAATAGCTGGTCCCTGGTCGAGCTGAACGCGGGCACCAACACCATCACGGTGTCCTGTGAGGCGGGCGACAAGTGCAACGCCAACCTCGACCAGATGTGGCTGACCAACAAGAAGCCGGGCGACTGACGCGGACCGGGTGACGGACGCCGGGGCGTGTTTCGTCCGAGTGGGCCCGTCCCCGGACTCCGTCCGGGGGCACCCCCGCGAGGGCGACCCTCCGCCGTGCGATCGCACGCTCTCCCGGCTACCGCCGGGAGGTGCGGTGCCCCCTGACGCCGCGGGGCCCGCGCTCCGGGCGGACGGCGCTCCTTTCGGAACACGCCCTGGTCCCGGGCACCCGGCCGGTCACGCCGCTGCCGGGTGCTCCGTCACCTCGACCCGCCCCAGCAGCTCGTCGTAGTCCGCGCGGTCGAACTCGCCCGCCACCGGGGCCCGCACCGCCGCCGCGGACAGGGCCACCGCGCGGGCCAGCCGGTCCGGCCACGGCACCTCCTCCACCAGACCGGACAGCAGCCCCGCCACCGCCGAGTCCCCGGCCCCGGTCGGATTCCCCGACAGCCGCAGCGGCGTCCGGGCCCGCCAGGTGCCCTGTGAGGTGACCGCGAGCATGCCGTCCGCGCCCAGGGAGGCGGCCACCGCCCGCGCCCCGCGCCGCCGGGCGTCCCGGGCGGCGCGCAGCGGATCGGTGGCGCCGGTCAGTCCCGCCAGCTCCGCGGCGTTGGGCTTGACCAGATGCGGCCGGGCGGCGATCCCGCGGCGCAGCGGCTCCCCGCTGGTGTCCAGCAGGGTGGGCACCCCCGCCGCGTGCGCCTCCCGGATGAGCTGGGCATAGGTGCCCACGGGGACACCGGGCGGCAGGCTGCCGCACAGCGCGACGGCCGACGCCTCGCGCAGCAGCCGGGCGTAGCCGGTGAGGAATGCGGACCACTCGGGGGTGGTGACGATCGGTCCCGGCTCATTGAGCTGGGTGGTGTCGCCCGTGGAGTCGTCGACGACGCCGATGGTGCGCCGGGTGGTCCCGGCGATGGGCACCAGGGCGTCGGTGATCCGGCCGCGGGGCGGCTCGGTGCCGGTGCCGGCAGCGGATCCGGATCCGGCGAGGGCGGCGAGGCGTTCGCGCAGCACCGCGCCGGTGACCCCGCCCGCGAAGCCGGTGACGACGGTGTCGTGGCCGAGCACGGCCAGCACCCGGGCCACATTGAGTCCCTTGCCGCCGGGCCGTTCGGCGACGTCGGTCACGCGGTGGGTGGTGTGCGGGCGCAACTGCGGCACCCGGTAGGTGATGTCGAGGGCGGTGTTGAGCGTGACCGTCAGGATCACCCTGGCATCCCCTCTCCCGTCCCCCCGCCGGACGGAGATTCCTGTGCTGAAGCGTACGGCTGTGCGACGAGCGGCGCTCGCCGTCAGGCGATCATGCCAAAGCCGTGGCCCCCGGCCCAGACCTCGGCCCCTGCCGGACGGCTCAACACCGGGGTATATCAGTTCACTTCGGGATCGACCACCCAGGTGCCGCGGCGCATCACGCCGCGGAGCCGGAAGTCCGGGCCGAGGACGACCAGATCCGCGTCCTTGCCGGGCTCCAGCGAGCCGACCCGGCCGTCCACGCCCAGCACCTTCGCGGGGGTGGTGGACAGCGCCCGCACCGCCTCGCCGACGCTCAGCCCGTCGACGGTCACCGCCCGCCGGAAGGCGCGGTCGAGGGTGAGGGTCGAGCCCGCGATCGAACCGGCCGTCGGCCCGTCGCTGATCCGCGCCACCCCGTCCCTGACCTCGACCTCCATCGGGCCGAGCGGATAGCGCCCGTCGCTCATGCCCGCGGCGCCCATGGCGTCGGTGATGAACGCGACGCGACCGGCGCCCGCGCGGTGGAAGGCGAGCTGGAGCACGGCCGGGTGGAGATGGGTGCCGTCGTTGATGAGCTCGACGGTGACCCGCTCGTCCTCCAGCAGCGCGGCGATGGGACCCGGTTCACGGTGCAGCAGTGAGGGCATCGCGTTGAACAGGTGGGTGGCCACGGTGGCGCCCGCGTCGACCGCCTCGCGGGTCGCCTCGTAGCCGGAGTCGGTGTGACCGACGGCCGCGATGATCCCGCTGTCGGCGAGCAGCCGGACGGACTCAAGGCCGCCGGGCAGTTCGGGCGCGAGCGTCATCATCCGTGCGGTGCCGCGGGCCGCGTCGACCAGCTTGCGGACGTCCGCCGGGTCGGGGACGCGCAGCAGCGAGGGCTGGTGGGCGCCGCAGCGGTGCGGGGAGATGAACGGCCCCTCGAAGTGGATGCCCGCGAGCTCGCCCTGTTCGACCAGTTCGGAGAGGACGGACGCCTGCCGGGCGAGGTCGTCCAGGTCACCGGTGACGGTGGAGGCGAGCAGGGTCGTGGTGCCGTGGGCCCGGTGGGTGCGGACGACGGTGAGGGCCTCCTCCGCGGTGCCCGCGGAGAACGATGCGCCACCGCCGCCGTGCACATGGATGTCGATGAAGCCGGGGACGATCCAGCAGCCGGTCAGATCGCGCACTGCGCCGGACCCGGCCGCGCCCGGTCCGGCATCCGTGTCCCGCCCGGCGCCCGCGCCCGGCCCCGCGTCCGTGGCGGCGATACGGGTGCCCTCGACCGTCACCCGCCCGTTCTCCACCACCCCCGACGGCAGTGCGACCCGGGCGCCCGTGAGAACCGTTCGCTGCACCATCAGGCGGAAACCTCCGTGGCGAGTAGGTCCCAGGCGAGCAGGCCCGCGCCCAGGCATCCGGCGGTGTCCCCGAGGCCCGCCGGGACGATATGGGGCAGCGGCTGGAAGGTGAGCCGCTTCTCGACCGCCGTGCGCAGCGGGCCGAACAGGGTCTCCCCGGCCTCGGCGAGCCCACCGCCGATGATCAGCACCCGGGGGTCGAGCAGGGTGTGGGCGATCACCAGACCGTCGGCGAGCGCCGCGGTCATCTCCCCCCACACGGCCTCGGCCCGCGGATCGCCGGCGACGACGGCCTCGGCGCAGGCGGCGGCGTCGGCCGACGGGTCACCGCTGGCCGCCGCCCAGGCGCGGCCGACCGCGGACGCCGAGGCGAGCGTCTCCAGACAGCCCCGCTGACCGCAGCCGCACTCCGGGCCGCCCGGCCGTACCACCACATGGCCGATCTCCCCCGAGGAGCCGTGTGCCCCCGGGTCGATCCGGCCCTCGATGCCGATGGCGCCCGCGATCCCGGTGCCGACCGATACGAAGAGGAACCGGTCGGCGCCCTCGCCCGCTCCTATCCGCCCCTCGGCCAGTCCGCCCATCCGGACGTCATGGCTCAGTGCGACCGGGACCCCGGCCAGCCGTTCCGAGAGCAGTGCGCGCAGCGGGACGTCCCGCCAGCCGAGGTTGGCGGCGAAGACCGCGACCCCGCGGGCCTCGTCGAGGACCCCGGGCACGCCGACGCCGGCCGCCGAGGGCGGCCGCCCGAAACGCTCCTCGCCCACCGCGCGCAGGTCCGCGGCGAAGTCCAGGATCGCGGCGACGACGGCCTCGGGGCCGCGCTCGCGTCCGGTGGGCCGCCTGGCCTCGTACAGCAGGGTGCTGTCCGCCCCGACCAGGGCGGCTTTCATGCCGGTGCCGCCCACATCGAGGGCGATGACGTGTTCCACGGGAAACAGTCTCCCGCGATCCCCCATGAGAGGTCTAGTCCACTCGCCGCTTCTCCCCGGAAGAGGGACCCGTTCGCCCCTTCCCGCCTTCGGCGCGTTCTGACCCTTGTTTCCGTGCGCCGTACGGGAGTTGTGGCGGCGTGGCACATTCCACTTATAGGTGTGGACCATCCCTGAACTGGGAAGGCGGGGCCCCGATACCGAAGTGATATGCCCATGGTGTAGACCTTGTGGAGGTTTGCAAGGCAGACTCGCTCGACCTCGGGGGCGCACCCCGGGAGACTCCGGGGACGAACCCCTGGGGATGAATCAAGCCAACAGGGTGGGAAACAGCGGTGCAGCGGCGACGGTTCTTGGGTCTGACGACGGCTGGAGTCGCTGCGGCGGCCACGGCGCCGGTGCTGACGGGCTGCGGCGGGGGCAGCGGCTCGGGGGGTGAGGTCACCCTCAAGGTGGTCGCGGCCGACTACGGCGACAGCGCCGCCAACAGCTCCCAGAAGGCGTGGGAGAAGATGGCCCGCGCCTACGAGGCCGAACACGGCACCAAGGTCAAGATCGACGTCAAGGTCTACAGCTGGACCGAGGTCGACAAGCGCGTCGCCGAGATGGTCAAGAGCGGTGACGCCCCCGACATCGCGCAGATCGGCGCGTACGCCGACTACGCGGCCGACGGCAAGCTCTACCGCGCCGACCAGATGCTCTCCATCCCCACCCAGGCCGGGTTCATCACCTCGATCGCCCACGCGGGTGAGGTGAACCGGGTGCAGTACGGACTGCCCTTCGTCTCCAGCGCCCGGCTGCTCTTCTACAACAAGAAGCTCTTCGACCAGGCCGGGATAACCGACGCGCCCACCACCTGGGCCGAGCTGAAGGACGCCGCCGAGGCGCTCAAGGGGATCGGGGTGCGCACCCCGTACGGACTGCCCCTCGGCCCGGAGGAGACCCAGGCCGAGACCATGATGTGGATGCTCAGCGGCGGTGGCGGCTACACCGACGCCAACGGCAGCTACACCATCGACTCGACCGAGAACATCGAGACCTTCGAATGGCTGCGGGACAAGCTGGTCGCCCCGGGCCTCACCGGCCCCGGCTCCCCGGCCCGCACCAACCGCCAGGACGTCTTCGACGCCTTCACCCGCGGTGAGGTCGGCATGCTCAACGGCCACCCCACCCTGATGCAGCAGGCATCCGGCCACGGCATCAGCTACGGCACCGCGGCGCTGCCCGGCCGCAAGGGCAAGTCCCGCTCGACGATGGGCGTCGCCGACTGGCTGATGGCCTTCAACACCCACGGCAACCGCGAACAGATCGGCGACTTCCTCGACTTCGTCTACAGCGACAAGAACGTGCTCGGCTTCGCCACCCAGTACGATCTGCTGCCCGTGACCACCACCGTCCGGGAGACCATGCTCGACGACCGCGAGTACAAGTCGCTGTGGCGCTTCCTGGACGAGCTGGAGAGCGCCGAGTTCTACCCGTCGGACAAGACCTCCTGGGCGGCCGTCAGCAAGCTGGTCAAGGAGAAGATCGGCTCGACGGTGGTCAAGGGCGGAGACCCGGCGAGCGTGCTGGGCGAGATCCAGCGTGCGGCCGACGCGATGGAGAACGCGGGGACATGACGGATGTGACGGGGGACGCCGGACCGGAACCGGAGCCCGCCGACGGGCCGGAGGCCGTGGACGGACCGGACCCCGTTGACGGGCCGGACTCCGTTGACGGGCCCGACTCCGCTGACGGACCGGACCCCGAGCCCGGTGGGCTGTCCGAGCGGGACCTGGCCGTGCTCGCCCTGGAGCGGCGCGGCTGGCCGGGCCCCGGCGCCAAGGAGCGCGCGGTACGCGAACGCCTCGGCATCTCCCCGACCCGTTACTACCAGCTCCTGAACGCGCTGCTGGACGACCCCCGGGCCCTGGAGCACGACCCCGTCACCGTCAACCGCCTCCGCCGCGTGCGGCAGGAGCGGCGGATGCGCCGCTGACCGGGCACCGGGCTGGGTAGGGTCACCGGCATGGGCAGCCACCCCCTTCCCGAACCGACCACGGCCGCCGGACGCGAGGGCCTCACCGCCCTCCTGGAGCGGCCCGGCGGCGCCGTCGTCGGACTCGACTTCGACGGCACCCTCGCCGAGATCGTCCCCGACCCGGACCAGGCCCGCGCCCACCCCGGCGCGGTCCCCGCGCTCTCCCGCCTCGCCCCGCTGGTGCGCTCCGTCGCCGTGATCACCGGCCGTCCGGCCCGGATCGCGGTGGACTACGGCGGCTTCGCCGGGGTCGGGGAACTGGCCGGTCTGGTGGTCCTCGGCGCCTACGGTGCCGAGCGCTGGGACGCGGCCGACGGCGGGCTCACCGCCCCCGCGCCCCCGCCGGGCGTCGCCGCCGCCAAGGCGGAGCTCCCCGCGGTACTGGAGGCCCACGGCGGTGGACGGGGCCTGTGGACCGAGGACAAGGGGCGCGCGTTCGCCGTCCACACCCGCCGCGCCGACGATCCGCACGCCGCCTTCGAACGGCTCCGTGACCCGCTCCACGCGCTGGCCGAACGCCATGGGCTGATCGTCGAACCGGGCCGTCTGGTGCTGGAGCTGCGACCGTCCGGGATGGACAAGGGCGTCGCCCTCACCGAGTACCTCCGCGCCACCGGCGCCGAGACCGTCCTCTACGCGGGCGACGACCTCGGCGATCTGGCCGCCTTCGCCGCCGTGGAGAAGCTGCGCGAGGAGGGTCTGCGCGGCGTCCTGGTGTGCAGCGGCAGTACGGAGGTCACCGAACTGGCGGCCCGCGCCGACCTCGTGGTCGACGGCCCGGCGGGCGTGGTCGCCCTGCTCGACTCCCTGGCGACCGCCGCCGACCCGGCCTAGCCACGCCGCCGGGCATACGTGGGTGGGGCCGGGGCGCGGTGGTCCGAGCGGCGGGGACCGGCCGTGCTACGGGCCGGCCGGCGGGGGGCTGCCGTTCCCGCGCCGGGTGGGCATTCGGGCGGAGACGACGGCCCAAGACGGGCTACGCCTCGGGCTATGCCTCCAGGGCCTGTAGCTGCGCCAGGAACCACTTCTGCGGGGGCAGCGCCGTGGCCGCCGCGGCGAGGCGCTTGGTGCGGTCGGCGCGGTCGGCGTCGCTCATCCGCAGGGCCTCGTGCAGCGCCGCCGCCGTGCCCTCCACGTCGTACGGGTTCACCACCAGCGCGTCCTCGCCCAGCTCCGCGCAGGCCCCCGCCTCGCGGGACAGCACCAGCGCGCACCCCCGCTCGGAGACGACCGGCACCTCCTTGGCGACCAGGTTCATCCCGTCCCGGATCGGGTTGACCAGCGCCACGTCGGCCAGCCGGTAGGCGGCCAGCGAACGGGCGAAGTCGTCCTTCACATGCAGGGCGACCGGCTGCCAGCCCGGTGTGCCGAACTCCGCGTTGATCTCGTCCGCGACGGCTTGCACCCGCGCCGTGTAGTCGCGGTAGACGGCGAGGTCCTGGCGTGAGGGGTAGGCGAACGCCAGGTGGACCACGTGCTCGCGCCACTCGGGGTGGGTCTCCAGCAGCCGCCGGTACGCCAGCAGCCCCCGCACGATGTTCTTGGAGAGCTCGGTCCGGTCCACCCGGACGATGGTCTTCCGGCCAGCGCCGATCTGGGTCCGCAGCGCGTTGAGCCGTTCGTCCACGTCCGCCGCGTGCGACCGCTCCCGCAGGAACTCCGCGTCCGCGCCCAGTCCGTGCACCCCGAGCCGGGTCTCCCGTCCCTCGAACCGCACCGCCGTGGCCGCGCCACCGGCACCGCCGTCCCGGACGACCTCGGCGCCGAGCACCGCCGCGCAGCAGTCGGCGAAGGCCGTGGCCCAGCGCTCGGTGAGGAACGCCGCGCGGTCACCGCCGAGGATCCCGCGCAGCACCGCCTCCGCCACGTCGTCCGGCAGCAGCCGGTAGTAGTCCGGCGGGGCCCACGGGGTGTGCGAGAAGTGGCCGATCCGCAGATCGGGGCGGCGGGCCCGGAGCAGCCCCGGCACCAGCGCCAGGTGGTAGTCCTGCACCAGCACCACCGCGCCCTCGGCCGCCTCCTGGGCGAGCGCGTCGGCGAAGGCCGCGTTGTACGTCTCGTAGGCCGCCCACTGGGCGGCGGCCCCGGCGTCGAAGACCGGTTCCACCGGGGTCTGGTAGAGCAGGTGGTGGACGAACCACAGCACCGAGTTGGCCACCCCGTTATACGCGGCGGCGAACACGTCCGGCGCGATGTCCAGCATCCGCACCTGCTGCCCGCCGGTGTCGGCGGTGTCCAGATGGCCGCTCCCGGCGCGCCGCGCCGCCTCCCGGTCGCCGTCGCCGAGGGCTGCGCACACCCACACCGCACCGGCGTCCGGACCGATCGCGCTGAGACCGGAGACCAGCCCGCCGCCACCGCGCCTGGCGGCGAGCGAACCGTCCTCGCCCAGCGCGTACGAGACCGGGCCGCGGTTGGAGGCGACGAGGATCTGGGCAGTGCGCGGGGCAGCCATGTCGCGAGCCTAGCCAGCGGGCGCGCGACGCAAACGTGGCGGCGGTCTCTCGGCCCGTAGGGGGTACCCGGCCGGGCGCCGCGCCGGGCCCGCCCCATCCGGCCTAGGCCGCCCGCCGCTCCGCGTACTCCGGGATCTCGATCATCGGCGGCCGCTCCTCGGTGTCCACCGCCGAGGTCCGCGGCTCGAAGCCGTTCTCGCCGCGGTCGAACTGGGTCAGCCGCGGCCGCACCAGATGGCCGCGGGCCAGCCGAAGCTGCGCGGTGCGGTAGATGGCCGCCGCCATCCGGCCCAGCGCCTGCCCGTCCTGGTGGCGGTGTCTGCGCACACCGATGTCGACCTGGGCCAGTGCGTCGAGCCCGACCGTGTGCAGCGAGTCCACCAGCAGCCCCAGCTCCACCCCGTACCCCACGGGGAACGGCAGCCGCTCCAGCAGCGAGCGCCGTGCCGCGTACTCCCCGCCCAGCGGCTGGACGAACCCGGCCAGCAGCGGCCAGTGCAGATTGAGCAGCGGACGGGCGACCAGCTCGGTGACCCGGCCGCCCTGACCGGCCGCGTCCCCCAGCGGACGGTCGTACATCCCCTTGACCAGCTGCACCTCCGGATCGGTCAGCAGTGGTCCGACGATCCCGGAGACGAAGCGCGCGTCGAACTCCCGCAGATCGGCGTCGATGAAGCAGACGATCTCGCCACGGGTGGCCAGCAGCGAGCGCCACAGCACCTCGCCCTTGCCCGGCAGCGCGGGCAGCCGCGGCAGCAGGGAGTCGCGGTGGACCACCGTGGCCCCGGCCGCCGCGGCGACCTCCGCGGTGCGGTCGGTGGAGCCGGAGTCCAGCACCACCAGCTCGTCGACCAGCGGCACCGCCCCGTCCATCAGCTCCCGGCGGATCACCGCGACGATCTCCCCGACCGTCGCCTCCTCGTCCAGCGCGGGCAGCACCACGCTCACGGTGCGGCCCGTGTCGCGCTTGGCGGCCAGCAGGCGGTCCAGCGGACGGTCGTCGGCCGACCAGGAGCGGTGCTCCAGCCAGCGCTCCACCTCATCCAGCACCTGTCTGTCTCCCTGCTGCTGTGATCATTTGTGATCAGCTGTGATCCATCTCGCGCTTCGGACGGCTGTCTCAACCCTCCGGGCCTTCGGTTACAGTCTTGAACAGCGCGCATGACCGTCATATGTCGGGGTCGACCCGGCTCCACGGCGCTCATCGCGTTGACAAACGCCCGGGCGGAGCCCGGTGCCATACCGCTCATCCAGAGGGGCAGAGGGAACGGCCCGTTGAAGCCCCGGCAACCCTCCAGCTGGTCTCGTGCTCACCGCGAGGCTCCCAGCTCGGGAAGGTGCCAATTCCGTCTCGTGGCGAAGTGCGTCGCGAGGAAGATGAGGAGAAAGGGCCTCGCCTCCATGGCTGTGCAATCCGTCGAAAGCTCAACCACCTCTTCCGACACCGCCGCCCCGGCGTCCACCTCGCCCTCCTTCGGCCCCGCCGTCGCGCTGTCCTGTCGCGAGTGCGGTGAGCGCTTCGACCTCGGCCCGATCTTCGCGTGTGCGGCGTGTTTCGGCCCGCTCGAGATCGCGTACGAGCTGCCGACCGGCGACCCGGAGGGGCTCCGCCGGCGGATCGAGGCCGGTCCGAACAACATCTGGCGCTATGCCCCGCTCCTTCCGGTCCCGGCGGACGTGGCGGACACGCCCAGCCTCAATCCAGGGTTCACCAAGCTGGTCAAGGCCGACAACCTCGCCCGTGAGCTCGGGGTCACGGGCGAGCTGCACATCAAGGACGACTCCGGCAACCCGACCCACTCCTTCAAGGACCGGGTCGTCGCCATCGCCGTCCAGGCGGCCCGCGCCTTCGGCTTCACCACGCTCTCCTGCTCCTCCACCGGCAACCTCGCGGGCGCGGTCGGCGCCGCGGCCGCCCGCGCGGGCTTCCGCTCCTGCGTCTTCATCCCCCACGACCTGGAGGCGGGCAAGGTCGTCATGGCCGCCGTCTACGGCGGTGACCTGGTCGGTATCGAGGGCACCTACGACGACGTCAACCGCTTCTGCAGCGAGCTGATCGGCGACCCGGCGGGCGAGGGCTGGGGCTTCGTCAATGTGAACCTGCGCCCGTACTACGGCGAGGGTTCCAAGACCCTGGCCTACGAGATCTGCGAGCAGCTCGGCTGGCGGCTGCCGGACCAGATCGTCGTCCCGATCGCCTCGGGCTCCCAGCTCACCAAGATCGACAAGGGGCTCAAGGAGCTGATCCAGCTCGGCCTGGTCGAGGACCGCCCCTACAAGATCTTCGGCGCCCAGGCCGAGGGCTGCTCCCCGGTCTCCGCCGCCTTCAAGGCCGGTCATGACGTGGTGCGCCCGCAGAAGCCGAACACCATCGCCAAGTCGCTGGCCATCGGCAACCCGGCGGACGGCCCCTACGTCCTGGACATCGCGCGCCGCACCGGCGGTGCCGTGGAGGACGTCACCGACGAGCAGGTCGTCGACGCGATCAAGCTGCTGGCCCGCACCGAGGGGATCTTCGCGGAGACCGCGGGCGGGGTGACCGTCGGCGTGACCAGGAAGCTGATCGAGGACGGACTCCTCGACCCGGCCCTGACGACCGTCGTCCTCAACACCGGCGACGGCCTGAAGACCCTCGACGCGGTGGCCCCCACCACGGGCCCCTCCGCCACCATCCGCCCCACCCTTGACTCGTTCCGAGAGGCTGGACTCGTATGAGCGTCAACGTCCGAATTCCGACCATCCTCCGCACCTACACCGGCGGTCAGGCCGAGGTCAGCGCCGAGGGCGCGACCCTCGCCGAGGTCCTGGCGGACCTGGAGAAGAACCACCAGGGCATCTCCGCGCGCGTGCTGGACGACACCGGCAAGCTGCGCCGCTTCGTGAACGTGTACGTCAACGATGACGATGTGCGGTTCGCGGAGGGCCTGGCCACGGCCACGCCGGACGGTGCCGGGGTCTCGATCATCCCGGCGGTGGCGGGCGGCTGCTGACCCCCCATCACCCCTTCACCATCGGAATCGCCCCGTCCGGAGAAAAACGGACGGGGCGATTCCGTGTGTGGAATCGCGATACAGTTGGCCAGATTCCGAACCGGCTGAAGGCCGGATTCCACATACGGAACTCGTCAAGTTGTGCGCGAAATGTGAGCATGATTTGTCGAGTTAGTGCCCTATGTCCGGCCCGAGTTGTCCCACATTCGTGAGAATCCTTCACTTTTGGACCTTCGGCCGTCCCCAGAATTCTCGTCCGATTGACCTGTTGCAGAGGGCGTTGGGACGGATACATTCAGCGGCGGTCGACGCGTTCCGGCGCACACCCTCCCTGACCGGAGGGTGAGGTCTGACCCGGGTCCGCGGAGTGCGGTCCTGCGCAAAAGGGCCAGCAATAGGGGAGTTAGGAATGGCTCAGGGCACCGTCAAGTGGTTCAACGCGGAGAAGGGGTACGGCTTCATCGCGGTCGACGGTGGTGCGGACGTGTTCGTCCACTACAGCGCGATCCAGATGGACGGCTACCGCACCCTCGAGGAAGGCCAGCGGGTGGAGTTCGAGATCTCGCAGGGTCAGAAGGGCCCGCAGGCCGACATGGTCCGCGTGGCCGTTGGCTGACGCGCCGACGCGACGCAGCTGACTGGACTGTCGGAGGGCCCGCACCCCGCTACGGGGTG